>NZ_JAMXOC010000030.1 GCF_024721265.1 Ohessyouella blattaphilus
AAAGTTTAAAACTGTTCAGAATTAACTACTAGCTAATTCTTTCCCGTTTTACTGTTAATTTTGGGTGAGAAAAATGATAAATCATTTCTCTCGTGTTCTTAAAAATTTTCTCTTAAAAATTTTCAGGTTTGTTGTCTATTGTTCAATTATCAAGGTTCTGTTTTGCTCTTGCGAGCGACTGTCTCTCACGAGTCAGCCTAGACATAGTATCATTTTCAATCGCAAAGTGTCAAGAGCTTTTTTGAATTTTTTCTGCTTTTTTTAAAACTCTTTAAAAAGGCCCAATTTCTTGTTTTTTTTTTTGAGTCTGATACTACATCTAGGGTACCCATTAGCAAACTTTATAATCGTTTTTTTATAATCAGCGTTTCGTATCGTTTTATCTTCGAAAGACTTTCGCCTAAAAGAAGTTCGCCTTCTAGTTTTAGCTGACCAATATCCAGATCTTTTTTATTATAATTTTGCAAAAACACGTATTCTGCATCTGCATTTACACGAGAATCTACCGTAAGCCCTTCCGGGATACTTTTCGCGACTAGCCGCTTTATCTTCTTTTCTTCTAGAATATGGCCGAATAGATCATCATAGAAACTTTCCTCTACATCAGCGGCGACATAATACGCCTTTCCTTGTCCATAATCATTACAAGTAACAGCCGCCTCCCCTTTATAGAAGTCGTCTTGGTATTCCATTAGCCGCTTCGCGCTTCCTACTTCTACAATTTCGCACAAACGGTTGCACCGATACGTTTTCTTAAGGAATCCGTCAGCTGCTGGTTGAAAGTGATTTTCTTCCCAGTCGTAAAGACCATCGATTTCCTTGCGCCGAACACCCAGTACTTCCGTCAACAGATGGGGGCCATCACCCAAATAGCACAAGTCATCCTCATCAACCACGCCTGACCAATAGGTTTGGAGGACGCTCCCGCCCTCTTTGACATACTCTTCAATCTGCTGGGCAAAGCTTTCGCGGAGCAGATAGAGCATCGGTATCGCCACTAACTGATAAGCACTGATGTCCCGAGTCGAACTAATGATATCCACATTTAGTCCCTTGCGTTTTAATGAGCGATACATCTTTAGAAGAAGCTCCATATATCCCATGCCTCTATTTCGTGGTCCTTTTGCATCCTCTAGAGCCCATCTATTTTCCACGTCGTAAACAAGCGCCACTTGCGCCCCTGTCACACCCTCGCTAATCAGACTAATCTTCTCTAGATCTTCTCCGATCTTACTTACTTCTTTAAACACTCTCGTGTCATCTCTGCCGGAGTGGTCAATAACCGCCCCATGAAATTTCTCGAAGCTCCCTCGGCTTTGACGCATTTGGAAATACAGCACGCTGTCTGCTCCATGACCGATGCCTTGGAGAGATGCCGCTTCTAGAAGGCCTGGCTTTTTCAGCTTACTTACGCTTTGCCAGTTGGTGCTGGTGGGACAGGATTCCATTAATAGGAAGGGTTTGTTTTTTAAACTGCGCATATAATCATGCCAAAAGCCCGTGTCTGTGGCAATCTCAATGTCTTCACGCTTATGCCAAAGAGGGTAACTATCCCAGGAAACCACATCAATCGACTGTGCCAGCTCATCGTAGTTCACATCGGTAAAACTATACATTAGATTCGTCGTGACCGGAAGCTGGCTGCCGCCTTTTTTGATAGCCCGTATTTCGTGCTCCAAAAAATCCTTCGTCCGACTGGTAACAAAACGGCGCCAGTTTAAGTTTAAAGCATGTAGACCCGTTTCGCCAATTGAAGACGGACTTTCAACCTGCTCAAAACTCTGATACCGATGACTCCAAAACGTTGTGCACCACTTTTCGTTCAATTCATCTATCGACTGATACCGTTCTCTTAACCACGCGCGAAAAGCATCTTGGCATAGTTCACAGTGACACTCACCCCCGTACTCATTGGAGATGTGCCACATTTTAACTGCTGGATGCTCACCAAAGCGCATGCTAAGAGCCTCATTCATCGCTCCTATCTTTTCTCGGTAGACCGGCGAAGTGTAGCAGTGATTGTGGCGTCCGCCAAATAAGCTACGCCTTCTGTCCTCACCGACTCGCAACACTTCCGGATATTTATCCGCTAACCATTTAGGCCGCGCTCCTGAAGGTGTTGCTAAGATAACCTGAATTTCTTCTTGGTGTAAAGAATTAATAATATCTTCTAGCCAACCAAACTCATAGTGCCCCTCCTCCGGCTCTAACACCGACCAGGAGAAGACACCAAGAGTTACTGTATTTATTTTTGCTTTTTTAAAAAGCTCCAAGTCTTTCTTTAATACGTCTGGGTGCGCTAACCACTGTTCAGGGTTATAGTCGCCTCCATGTAGGAACTTTCTCTTCATCGTTATCCTCTTTTCTACTCTTTTTGTTGGACTTTCTTAAAATTACTTCATAGCCTAACTTCGTTTTTTTACTAATCGGCTTTTCATTAATAAGGTTATACAATAACTTCGCCGCTTCTAGACCAAGCTCATTCGGATCGTAGCGCAGGGAATAGACGCTCGTGCCATCAAACACTTCATCACCGGTATCATAAAGAGTGGCAACCGCCACTTGGGTTTCCTCTACCTCTCGCAGCTCTTTAAGAACACGGCTGCAGATATAATCATCCATACAAACAATACAGTCTGCACCCTTGCGAATCATTTGCTTAACTGCTTGATGAATAGCGATATCCGTCAAGGCATCTAGATAGATAACCGTATCATCCACCTGCTTTCCTGCTGCCTCGGCGCCGTCTAGAAAGCCTGCATAGCGGTCTAGGGTTACTTGATGGTTCCTATTTCCGCCGATAAGCCCTACCTTTTTCATCCCCACCATATATAAGTAGGAAGTCAGTTCTTTGCCCCCACTGCGATTATCTGAATCTATCTGATAGATATCCTTATCATCCACACTCCCTACCACGATATAGGGCAGGTCTTTCTTTTTCAGAAAACGAATCGCCCTGTCATCTACGAGAGCTCTCGTAAGAATAATCCCATCTACCTTCTTATCTTTTACCAGACGTTCTAGCGGTTGTATCTTGTCATTATCAATACCGACAACCAAGACATTATATTCTACTGACTGGGCAAAATCGCAAGCCCCTAAGAGACATCTCTGAAAAAAAGGCAAGTGAATAGCGTCAGAAAAAGTAGGAATAGCAACGCCGATATTGTATGTTTTCCGCTTCGCCGCCGGCGTTTTTAAAAGCTCGCTTTCCGGCTCCTGACTCGCAATATAGTCATAGACACGCCTTCTGGTCTCTTCGCCAATTCTTCCTTTTCCCGATAATGCACGTGACACCGTGCTCTTTGAAAGCCCCAACGCTTCTGCAATCGTAACAATCGTTATCGTCATACACTTAACCTCTCTTAAATACATGTTTATTTTACGGAGCCAGTAATTCCCTCAGCAAAGCTCTTCTGCAAGACAAAGAAGACAATAATCGTAGGAATTGTACAAAGAAGAACTCCTAACATCAGCGAACCATAATCCGTTGTATAACCAGCCGTTAAGTTCGCAATCAGCATCGGCATAGTCATACTGCTATCATCAGACATAATAACCTTTGGCCAAAGGTAGTTATTCCAAGCGTTCATAAAAGTAATAACCATCGCCGCCGCGTAGGTTGAACGCATGGTCGGAATAAACATTTTGAAAAAAATACCAATTTCATTCAGACCATCAATTCTCGCTGCCTCGATAATATCATGGGGAAACGACCGAGCACTTTGGCGGAACATCATAATCAAGAACGGCGTGGAAAGCGAAGGTAAAATAAAACCGATTGTTGTATTTAACAAACCTGCATTAGAAAACATCCGAAATAAAGGAATCATTGTAGCAGCGAACGGCACCATCATCGCTAAAAGAATGATTGACATTACCAAATCCTTTCCTTTATCGTGATATATTTCGAATCCATATCCTGCAAGGGAACATATTACTAGCGAGATGATCGTTAATACCACCGCATACTTAAAGGAATTTAACATCGATGAAACCACCGGTTGGGATGCCATCAGACTTTTTAAATTCTCTATAAAGTAGCCACCGGGAATCAATGTTCCTCGTAGAACATCTGCACTTTTATTGGTAGCGGCAATCAGCATCCAAAAAAGCGGAAAAATCGACACTACCGAGGCTACAATTAAAAATATATACTGAAATGAATTTTTGAGCTTAATCACGCTTATCACCTACCTTCATCTGCACTAACGCTAGTAACGCAACCAAAATCAAGATTAGAAAGGACATCGCGGCTGCGTAACCAAAATTCGGCACGTATTTAAACGAGACGTTGTAAATGTAATGGGACATCGTAATGGTTGCATTGGCCGGCCCCCCACTCGTTAAATTTACTGATTCATCAAAGAGCTGAAGGGTTCCATTTGTGGACATAATCGCTGTCAACAAAATCATCGGCTTTAATAGCGGGATGGTGATGCGCCAGAACCTTTGAAAAGCCGTCGCCCCATCAATCATCGCTGCCTCATATACGGAATACTCAATGTTCTGAAGCCCCGATAAATAAAAGACCATGTTATACCCTGTCCAGCGCCACAACAGGGCAATAATTATAATTACTTTAGCGCTGGTAGGGTTTCCCAAAAAATTATAACCTGTGTTTAAAATCCCTAATTTAATCAGGACCGTATTGACGAAGCCATCCACCGCAAAGAGCGAACGGAAGATAATCGCATAGGACACTAGCGAAGTCGCACAGGGCAAGAAAATCGCTGTTCTAAAAAAACCTTTGAATTTCAGATCCTTCTTATTTAAAATCGAAGCCAGAATCAAGGCTGTCACTAGCATAATCGGAACTTGAAGAATGAGATAGAAAAATGTGTTTTTTATCGACTGAATAAACACGCCATCTTTAAACATTCTTACATAATTGCTTAGACCTGCAAAGCTGAGCGCTGTACCTTTGCCTGACTGGAAAGAAAGGATTAGCGCCTGTACCATCGGCACAAAACTCATGGCAACTATAAGAATGGCCGCCGGAATAATAAATGTCCACCCCGTCAAGTTATGACGCTTTGCTATTGACATTTTTCTCTTCATTTTCTCATCTCCTCAACCCTATTGCATACTAAATTCAACTGTTTCTTGAGCGGTCTTTAACTCAGCGTCGATATCCGCACCGGCAATAATATTGGTAATAGCCGTTCCTACTGCATCTCTTGCTTCATAGAAGTACACGCCGTTAATGGTATCCGGAACCTGACCTGCATACTCCACTATTTTCGTATACACTTCCTCACCACCAAAGAAATCGTTGGTCTCGGCATACTTCTCGCTATCAGCTGCTGGTTGATAAGTCGCAATCGCTCCCGTACTTAAGATGTTGTCATATAGTTCAACGCTGCCGCCAAAAGTACTGCCTAAGAAGTCTGCTGCTAGCTCTGGGTTCTTACTACCTTTTGTAACTGCCCAACTAGAGCCACCTTGGTTCGCATAGTTTGTCGCACTGCTTGCACCATCTAGCTTTGGCATGTTCGTAATCTTCCATTTCCCGGCCTGATCTTCAGCGGTTTGAATAGACGCCATAATCCAGCAACCATTAATTGTCCCTGCAACTGTTTCATTATTAAGACTACCAATATATTGATCCCAGTCATTCACTTCGATTAAAACTCCGCTTTTAACGAGTTCAATATACGTTTCTACCACTTCTTTTAGAATCTTGTTGTCCGCAATCAAGGCATTTCCCTCTTCGTCAAAGAAACCACCACCAGCTGAACGAAGCATCATGGCCAAAACATCGGTTTCGCCTGCAAGACAAGAAAGTAAGGGCTTACCTGTTTTTTCTAAAACCACTTTCCCTTGCTCGATATACTTATCCCAGGTAATATCCTCAAAATCAGCAGTAGTAAAGCCCGCTTGTTCCAAAATATCTTCACGGTAACACGCAATTACTGCTCCGTTATCAAAAGGAACGCCGTAGTTCGCACCATCAACAATAGATGCGCTTACTTTCCCTTCAGCGAATTGTGAATAGTCGATTCCCGTATCCGTCAAATCCACAAATGCATCTGGATAACTTATCACGTTCTTTTGGAACGCATCATCTTGCATTAAGACAATATCCGGTAAAGTATCAATTTGATTTGAGCTTGCCGCTGTCGTAACCTTTGTCTGTAAATCTTCCCATGGCGTCTCCACCACCTCTAGTTTGAACTCCGGATTATCCTTTTGATAGATCTTCTCTGCTTCTTGAATCGCATTTATATTGAAGGCCGGATCCCAACACCAAACCGTTAAAGTGTTCTCGTCTCCGCTACTTTCTGTACTTTCTTTTTCACTCTTGTTCCCGCAACCTGTCAAAAGGGCAAAAGCCATACTGGCAACCAATAAACCACTGATTATCCTTCTTTTCATATCGTTAATCCTCCATTTAAATTTTCAGTTAACTAGCACCAACTGCGCAATTGGTTGTTCAATATTATAATAACAGATGGCGAATCTAGTGACTATTGACAATACACCTAGGCTTTTTATCTGTTTTTTATAGAATTTATTATTAAAAACTTCTAAAAGTTCTTTTTTCTTTGCGCAACTGCGCAAATCTATCTCTTTTTTTAAAAAACCTCTTGACACTAGTTCGTTGGTTAGTTAGTATAGTAATTAACCAAGGAGGTGTTGATATGGACAATTATCAAGAAAAGCCTATCTTCCTTCAAATAGCCGAAACTATCGAGGACGGAATTATCACCGGTGCTTATCCGGAAGAATCACAGGTCCCTTCGATAACAGAATTTTCGATTATATATAAGATTAACCCGGCCACGGCTAATAAAGGGGTAAATATCTTAGTTGATGAAGGAATATTATTTAAGAAAAGAGGTGTTGGTATGTTTGTTGCTAAAGGAGCTGTCTCACAGCTAAAACAGAAACGGAAAAAAGATTTTTTCGAAGTCTATATTGAACGAATGATTAAAGAAGCGAAAAAGCTAGGAGTTACATCTACCGACATTATCGGGATGATTGAAAGGGGATTTATCGATGAATAGTATAAACGTACAAGGTCTATCAAAAAGCTTCGGCACTGTAGAAGCGCTGAAAAACGTCACCTTAACAATTGAGGAAAATAAAATATACGGTTTACTAGGACGCAATGGCGCCGGCAAAACCACTCTCTTAAACAGTATTAATAATCGTATTTTCCCCACATCTGGTGAGATACTTTTCGGCGAGAAAAGCGTGATTGAAAACGAAGATGTTCAGAGAAACTTCTTCTTCGTCGGAGAACAGCTATTATTTCCCGAAAACATGAATGCGAAAAAAGCAATCCGCTGGACCAAGGAATTCTACCCACATTTCGATGAGGATTATGCCAAAGAATTAATGTCCTTATTCGAGGTTCCGATAAAGAAGAAGGTTAAGTCTCTTTCTACCGGTTACAAGACCATTTTCAAAAACATCATCGCTCTAAGCGTAAACGTTCCTTTCGTCTTTCTTGACGAGCCCGTTCTCGGTCTTGATGCTAACCACCGGGAATTATTTTACAAAGCCTTACTAGAAAAATATAGTAACTCTCCTTCAACCTACGTAATTTCCACTCACTTAATTGAAGAAGTGGCGAACATCGTCGAGGACGTTATTATCATTAAAAAAGGGGAAATCTTGAGAGCCCAATCTCGGGACTCCTTGTTGGAAACCGGTTATAGCGTCACCGGAATGGCTAACCTTGTTGACCAGTTTTGCCAGGATAAAGAAGTGATTGGCCTCGACGCTCTCGGCGGCATTAAAAGCGCCTACATCATCGGCGAAAAGCCGAGAGAAACTGTTGACGGACTAGACATATCGACTATGGATTTACAGAAACTCTTCGTCAAGATGACGAATGCCTAAGGGGGATAAGCACATGAAACAACTTATGAAATATCATATTAAGGACACCTATCTAGGAGCACTATTTTTTATTGCAATCTACACAATCATAAACTTTGCCGCTTTTACCACCATCAGTGTATTGGTGATGAAAGTGGATGGCACAGAAGTCAAGGGCAACGTAGGTGGCTTTGAGATGGCATATCTAATCTGCATCTTCGTTATCTTCGTCGCTTCCTATGGCGAGAATTTAAGATTTCTCACCCAGTATAGCTTCACCCGCAAGCAAGTAATCAAAAGCACGTTTCTAACGGTAGCTCTTATCAGTTTAACCTTTAGTCTTGCCACCTTTATTACCACCGCTATCAATAACGCCTTTATCCGCGATGAGAAATTCCAGTTTATGACCTACCTAAGTGAACTTTATGGAGCCCAGAACTCTTTGGCGAATAACGGTCTGGTAACCATTATCTTTTGGTTTGCGTTATTCTTCGTATTTGCCATGTTCGGCCTATTCCTTGCAACCCTTTTTGCAAGGGCCAATAAATACGGACGAGTATTGATCGCCGTTGGTACGCCAGTTTTAATCTTCATAGTTTTCCCTATCCTAATCGGCAGTATTAGACCACTACAAACATTGCTTTCTAACGCGCTCTACATTTTAGGCGGCTTTCGTACTCACAATCCTTTAATTGGTGCCCTGTCACTGCTGGTTTGCTCAGGAATCTTAGGTTCCCTGTCTTATCTAGTTAATCGGAGACTCGAAGTAAAGTAAGAGATTTTAGCGCTTCCCGCGCTTCCCAGAAGTAACTACTTGCACCAACGGTCTTCGTAATCTCGGCTCGGTCAAAAAAGGTGCGGACTTTCTCCTGCACTCCGCAGAAAAGGACTTTACCGCCAGCAGCTTGCTTTTCCTGGCAGAAACGAAGAATTTCCTGCACACCAGAGGTATCTACATTAGCCACACCTCGCATGGACAAAATCAAGGTCTGGGCGCTTGCCGCTTGTAGTTTTTCGGCAAAGGCTTCCGCAGTACCAAAAAAGATTGGCCCTGTAAGGTAAACCACTTGTGCGTTAGCTGGCATTTTCTCATCACCTAGCTCCATGCGTTCAGGATCGATTTCACTAACGGTGACCTCCAGATTCGCGGCCCGCACAACAAAAAGAAACATTGCAATAAAGCAGCCAACGGCGATTGCTATCGTTAGATCAAACACCACAGTACACACTAAGGTAACGGTAAATTTTACCATGGCTGCTTTAAATTTGTGGCTAAAGATATAGTGGATACTCTCCCACTCATTCATCCGCCAGGCGGTCATAATCAGGACGCCTGCCAGCGCAGCCATCGGTATCTGGGACATAAACGGACTAAGGAAGAACATGGACAGCAGTAAAACCAGACCTTGAATCCAGCCAGTCATACGGGTTACTGCTCCTGATTTTAACGCAACGCTAGTACGAGCAATCGCTGCCGTCGCCGGCACACCGCCAAAAAACGGTATCAAAAGATTGCCTACACCTTGAGCCACTAACTCACGGTCATTTCTCAGTTTTTCACCGCTCATTTTGCCAGCCACAGCGCCGCAAAGTAAGCTCTCGATCATTCCTAAAGCCGCGATGGAAATCGCTGGCATCAAAACCACTTCCCACGGAATTCCCAACAAATCACTTGGTAATAGCCGTTGCTTATGAATCAACGTCTGGGGAATTTCCCCAACTGTCTGAACAGGAAATTTGAAAATCAACTGAGCAATAATCGTCAGAATAATCCCTACTAACGACGCTGGTACTTTCGCTCCCCACTTCTTCGGCCACAGCGCCATCAACAGTATGGTAAAAAGACCTATAGTAATAGCGTAAACATTTGGCACTAAACCTTCTCGGAAAATATTAATAACCTTCATATACGAAGCCTCTCCGTGAGAAGTTACCCCTAAGAAGTTCTCTACTTGCCCAAGAGCTATAATAACGGCGATTCCCGAAGTAAAGCCAGTGATGATCGGCTTTGGCAAAAAGCCAATCACTCGGCCAGCCCGGAATACACCAGCAAGAATCAACAATACCCCAGAAAGCGCACCGGCCACTAGAACGGTCTTAACCCCATGCTTCGTAGCTAAGGGAATCAAGATCGCCGCCATCGCTCCGGTGGGTCCGGAAATCTGATAGGACGCTCCCGATAGACTCCCGATAATTAGAGCCGCAATAATCGCTGTGATAAGTCCAGCTGCTGCGTCCATACCACTGGCCACCCCAAAGGCAAGAGCGAGCGGCAACGCCACTGCTGCCACAGTAATCCCTGCTAACACATCTTTCATAAACTTACCGGAATTATATCCGGTAAACTCCCGTTTCATATCCTTTACATATTCCTTTAACATCTCTCTTTCGTTCCCTCTACTCTCTTATTTGTTCATCATTCCTCTATTCTCTCAAATCAGGCGAACTGGTACAAGTTCTTTTTTCTATACATAGCGGCAAGCTATCCTAAAACAAAAGACGCTACCCTAATGAACCGGATAACGTCTATTTCTTAATTTTTCCTATCTCCCAACCTTAGTGGACAAAGCTTTCGACAAAGATTACAACTATACACACTCCAGCCACGTCCTGCTTGGAAGCAACCTCATCAGAAAGACCAGTTGCCAAATATTGCGATATCTTTTTCGTCGAGCCCGATGGGCTAAAGTAAATCTGTGTAACTTTCATGCTTGCATCCCCCTTCTTTACAAGGTATAATAGCACAAATCAATAGTTCAGTCTAATCGATATATCGAAATTTAAAGTTCAATAAAATCGAACTTCGGAGGTTTTACGTAATGGAAATAAAGTATTTACATACCTTAAAAACCGTTCTGGATTCTGGCAGTTACCTAAAGGCCGCAGAGCGCCTTGGATACACCCAGTCTACGGTGACGTTTCAAATGCAACAACTAGAGCAGGAGCTTTCACTACAATTATTTGAGAAAATCGGCCGCAAAATGGTGCTAACTCAAGCTGGCAGGGATATCCTACCAATTGTGGAGGACATCCTATGCTCGGTTGATAGATTAACCACTCATGGAAAAAAGCTATCTCAAATAAAGGGAACCCTAAAAGTGGCAATGCCAGAATCGCTACTAACTTATCAGATGCAGCCAGTTCTAAAAGCCTTCCGGGCCGCCGCACCTGGAGTCACGTTATCTATGCGCTCTCTAAATTGCTATGCCATCCGTGATCAGATTACTAACGGTGAGGTCGATATCGGTATCCACTACGACGTTGGTGGTTATGGCAAAACAATTATTACTGAAAAAATAAGCGAGCATAATACTGTATTCATCGCCTCCCCTGCCTTATCCGGTACCGACAAAGATTTTATAACACCTCATCAAAAGAAAGATATCTGCTTAATTTACAGCGACCCCAGTAGTCTCAGCTATAAAACAGCGAGCCGCTACCTCACTGATAGAGACATATTGATGGCCAGCGAAATGGAGCTTTGGAGTACAGAAGCCCTTAAACGTAGCGTTATCTCCAACTTAGGTGTCGCCCTCATCCCTGAATTCGCAGTAGCCGATGAGCTAAAAAAGGGATTACTTCAAGTTCTACCCCTGCCCTTAGAGCGCCAGACGACTTCTGTGATGATTACACATCACAAAAACAAATGGATTAGCCCTGCCATGGAAACCTTTATTCAACTTGCACGAGAATACAGTCAGTAAATATGAATATACAATGAGGATAATTGGAACAATTTGATGATGTAGAAATGAGAGCAGGAACTGTAACTGCCGTTTCATTAAACAAGAGAGCAAGGAAGCCAGCCTACAAAGTTACCGTTGATTTGGGAGAGTTTGGATTGAAAACAAGTTCTGCACAATTAACGAACTATCAACCCGAGGAATTAATTGGAAAGCAAGTAGTATGCGTATGCAATTTTGAGCCAATTAGAATAGGAGATGTCAAAAGTGAAGTAAGATTACTAGGAAGTGATACCGACGAAGGCTGTATTCTATTAACCTCGTTCAGCAGTGTAAAAAACGGAAGTAAAATATTTTAATTCTATAAAAATAGAACGCCTAAAAAGAGCGTTCTATTTTTTTGCTCATTATCATTATAGATATGGTTGACAGAAATAGTATGAAAGTAGAACGAAGAAATTCAAACTTGACACTTTGAACACTGTTCAGTATGATATAAGATAACTGAACAACGTTCAAGGAGATAATACTATGCATAATGCTAAAGAAAAAATTATATCAATCACTACTCAACTAATTGAAAATAACAACGGAAATATCGCCGACATCACTGCCCGAGAGATTTCGGAAAAAGCTGGTGTTGGTCTCGGCTTGATCAATTACCATTTTGGTAGTAAAGAGAATTTAATTACGGTTTGCGTTCAGAGAATCATTGAGAATGTAATTATCGATTCAGCCGCCGAAAAGGAATACGATACCGACAAAGCTCGTTTATCTGCTTGGGCGACATTTGTTTTCAACTTTCTTTTCGAGCATCCCGCAATCTCTCGCATTTCCATACTCGCTGATATGCAAAACTATACCAGCGATAGTAACTCCGTGGATACGCTTCGCGGCTTTATACCTGCCATCAGAAGCGATATGGATGATTCCGATAAGGTTTTTCTATCTTTCATTCTTACCGCTTCCATGCAAGTGGCATTTTTAGGTTGTGATATTGTAAAAGAACTATTGGGGTACGATTTTTCATTGCTGAAAGACAGAGCTGCCTATATTGAAAAAACGGTATCTATTCTCTTAAAAGAAGATAGGAAACCTGTACAAGAATGAGAGGGGAAGGATTAATGAAGATAGCTATTGTGGGCGGTGGCATTGCGGGGATGTCTGCCGGAATATATGCTAGACAAAGTGGGTTAGATGCGACAATCTACGAAATGCACAGCATACCTGGCGGTCACTGTACCAGTTGGAAGAGAAGTGGATATTTGTTCGAAGGAGGCATGCACTGGCTTGTTGGCTCCAGTAAAAAATCACCTCTGCACAGAATGTGGCAAGAGGTTGGGGCGTTGCAAGACAATAATCCCGTGTATAATAAAGACCCTTTTCTGACTTACATGGATAAGAATGGTCCTATATGCCTATATCGGGATCCGAATCGATTACAGGATCACTTACTTAAAATATCGCCAGTAGACCAATCTGCGATAAATACGCTGATAAAGGATATTAAGAAGTTTGGCAACGTCTCTATGCCAATGGTTGATATCAGAGGTGTGAAAGTTAAGAATAGAGCGTCAATGCCGCCCTCTCTTGTTCTTTCCATGATTAGCGCTCTTCCCCGAATGAGCAAACTAAACTCGATAAGTATTAAAGATTATGTTGCCCAATTCCAGCATCCAGGTATTCGCAAGCTGCTACTCTCTGTAATCGCGCGTGACGATTACGCTGCTACTTCACTAGTTTTCACCTTGGGCGGACTCGCAATGGGTGATTCTGGTTATCCTACTGGTGGCTCCCTGCGCATGGCACAGAACATGGCACAAACATTTAAGTCGTTAGGTGGCAAACTAGAAACAAGTCAAAAAGTAGAGCGAATAGAGGTAAAAGACGGTAAGGCGGTCGGTGTATGGGTGAATGGCACTTTACATAAGGCGGAGGCAATTCTTGTCACCCAAGATACTTTGGCCGCTACCCAGAGCTTGTTCAGCACCTCACTTCGCGAACCCTGGATAGAGAGAATGCAGCGTGAAATCACACCTATTAATAATGAATTTATCTGCCTGGGCGTGAAAGCGGATTTAGGAACAAGACCCAGTAATATGATATTTCCGCTCGATCCTCCTTTGCAGGTTGGCGCTTATTCTTATGACACCATCGGTTGCAACTCCTATGCAAAGTATGAAGGTTACGCCCCTGTTGACCGCACATCCTTAACCTGCATTTTCGGACAGGATAATTATGCCACGTGGAAAACTGCCAAAGAAAATGGAACCTATAATGATAAAAAGACCGAACTGGCTAAAATGGTAATCGACCGCCTAGCCCATCTTCTACCAGAAACTGATGGAAAAATTGAACTGTGGGATGTTGCTACTCCCCTAACTTACGAGAGATATTGCGGTTCTTGGCACGGTTCTTGGATGTCTGTCATGAAGCCTGGTACCAAAAATCAGCAGTACCCTTGTAAACCTTCTACAATCAGTAACTTATACTTTGCTGGGCAACGACTCATGATACCTGGCGGCATGCCCGTAGCCGCATACACCGGGCGACAAGCTGTGCAGCACCTGTGCCGAGATGCCGGACTAGTATTTCAAAGCATGATGTAAATTTCTCACACGATTTATCGCTTTTTTATAACCCTTAATTCCTCTACCTATATTTGATATCCCATTTGATAGGCAGCATCCATGAAGGGCGTTTCACAAACTTTTCCCGCGTCCATAACATTTGATGCGTATATACGTCCTTTTATCTCATACTGCTCAAAATGTTCGACAAAACCGTCCAAATCACCTACAGAACGTTTGATTATGTCTTCATCCAAACCAGCAGATACAATATAGTAAACTTCCTTTTCACCCAAATGCTCCCAGATTGGATATGTCCTATCAATAAAGGTTTTCATTTGCGCACAAACACCGTTATTTTTCATACAAAAATCGCACGCTCTACAATATTCCACTTTCTTTTCTGCCAACCGAATAAGCTCCACAGAATTTCCTTTTTCCTCGGCACCTTTTTTAAACTCTTCACATAGTCTTTGAGAATTTCCCTTTTTTTCTAGGACTACTTGAAATAATAAGTACTTTTTTCATTCCGCCTCTCCCTTCAATTATCACTCCTCACAAAATAATACTTTACCTATCTCATAGCAACAAAGAAAAATCTTCTGAAGCAAAGAATAACCTGACCATTTTTCATGATGGGATAGATTTCCTTTGTCTTTTCTATAATTTCCTGTTCAAATTCCACACCTTGTTCTTCGCTCAAATGTGAAAGATACGGTCTTATTCTTGTTCCTTTCACCCATTCAACTAGGGCTTTATGGTCAGGCAAGTTGTGGTAGTATTTCGTCTCCCATATCTGAAATTCACTTGAACAGCCTGTCAAAACATCAAAATATTCGTGTGGCGTTAATGTTCCATGACTATCGAGTTCCACATTTTGGAATCCCCATTTCACATTGTCTGCCACCTGCTTAATAATTTGATAAAGAGGTTCCTCTCCATTCATAGGAAACTGTACTGCCAATACACCATTTGGATTTAATCTACGCATCAGCTCTGGTATCAATTCTTTATGGTTAGGCACCCATTGCAGACAGGCATTAGAAAACAAGATATCATATTCCGCTTCAATCGAATGAACATCACAGCATCTGAATTCTATATCATGATAAGCTGCCTTCGCCCGTTCAATCATATTTTCCGAATTATCGATTCCTACAATATGTGCATTTGAAAAAAACCTTTTCATAACATTCGTGCTATTACCCGGTCCACATCCAATATCCATAACCGTCTTGGGTGTACAGTCTTTAATTCGATTTGCCAAGTCTATTGCTGGCTGTGTTCTCTGGTTTTCAAATTTCAAATATTGCTCTGAGTTCCAATTCCCCATTTCAGGTCTCCTCCATAGCTTCAAATTTCTCTAATTATATCATAGGTGGCGTATGATATAACGATAATGTAACATGTCTGTGCCACGATAATGCTTTGTCCAATTATCTGCTTTTATCATACCATTTCTTATCGCCACATTTTGAGAAGCCGTATTCGTATCTCTAATGATAGAACAAACTTCATCCGCTTTTAAAATTTCAAAGGCATATTTTTTACAAGCCCTGGCTGCTTCTGTTGCATAGCCCATATGCCAATAGGATTTATTGAAAAGATAACCAATTTCAAGCACTTCTATGTCTTTCCACGGCTGCATTGTAAGTCCACATTGACCGATCATTTCATCAGTTTCTTTTAAAATTACTGACCATAAGCCAAAGTTCCATTTTTGATAACGCGAAATTTGTCTGTCAAGCCATTCTTGCACTTCCGTATCACTAAACTTCCCCTCGTACGCATACATCGTTTCTTCGTCTTGCAAGATTTTACACAAAGACTCAAAATCCGCTTTATTCATCTCCCTAAGGTATAGCCTCTCTGTTTCAAACACCATATTGTTATCACCTCAATTTCAAATTCGTCTAATTATACCAACAAGAAGGGCATAAATAAAGAAAAAGTGTATGCAAGTGTATGCAAAGTCAAAAAAGAAAAAAGCCCGTATTTACGGGCTTTTAAGAGCGGAGAAGGAGGGATTTGAACCCTCGCGCCGCTATAAACGACCTACTCCCTTTCCAGGGGAGCCCCTTCGGCCAGCTTGGGTACTTCTCCAGTTTCATATATTTAGTTGTCTCCCAAAAGAGTTTAGCAAAAACTAAACTCTTTTGCAAGCGATATCTAAGCAAAGTGTTATTAACACTGATTGAGATTTGATAATGTCATTCGCTTGACTTTGCGACACCGATGTCGCATAATAAAAGTGACACTTGTGTCGGAAACTAAAAAGAGGAATATTTATGGGTAAAAAAGGCGAAAAAACGAAGTGTAATATACGAGAAGCTGCAAAAACTGTGTTTTCAAGTAAAGGGTTTAAAGATGTAACTATGAAAGATATATGCGAGGCGACAGGACTTAGTCGAGGTGGTTTATATCTACATTATGGCAGTACGCAACAGATATTCTTAGAAATAATCGACGATATGATGCGTTTTCAAGGTGATGAATTTTCTAAAAAAATAGAACAAGGATTGCCTGCCTCATCAATATTAGAACAAGTATTAGAGCGATATAAAGATGAAATGATAGATTGCGAAGGCTCTTTGGGTACCGCTATATATGAATATTTTAGTAGTCCGCAAAGCTATGAAAAAGATAACATTTTGCTAATACAATATCATAAAACTTTGTCAATGTGGAAAAAGTTGTTGGAGTATGGGATAGAAAGAAAAGAGTTTAATGATGTAGACCCTGAGGCAGTTATCGATACACTTGTATTTGCATATCAAGGAGTACGACTGTATAGCAATCTAATGCCTATTGACCAAAAGATACCGGAACACATTATTTCGCAGATTAAAAAGTTGCTACTGCCTTAACCGGAGGAAAATAGTCTTGATAATCATTCATTCTTGATTAAAATTTATATGATAATTTGCCAAATAAAAATCCACAAATTTAAGGATGGTGGACAATTTTGAAATTAAAAATAATCGGTAGTGGCGGTATGTCAATCATACCAAGTTCATTCTGTAAATGCACAATATGTGAAGAAGCCAGAGAAAAAGGCGGAAGACATGAGCGGTTAGGGCCGAGCCTATATATTGACGATATAAAGATGTTGATAGACGCACCTGAAGATATTGCGGTAGCATGTAATAGGCAAAACATAATGGAGGTAAATCACCTTTCAATTTCTCATAGTGACCCAGACCATGTTAAGGGTATTAGAATTGTCGAAAAAATTGGCTATGACTATATCACAGGGAGAAGTATGCCCATTGGCTTTTATGCGCTACCCGAAGTAATTGAGGATATAAATCGAACAAATCTTGATTGCCTTAAATATTACGGAGATGTTTTGCGTTGTATTTCTGTTAATGAAACTTCGCATATCGAGATAGATAATTTTTCTATTGACTTGATTAACAATAACCGAAACAGGAACATAACTTTTTATGTTATGACTGCGGGCGTGAAAAAAGCCATATATGCTTGCTGCAATCCCAAGCCGTTTTTGCACAATGATCTGTATTTTGATGCAGATGTTTTAATAATAGGTATGGTTTGCGATGATGGTATCTTAAATGATGGAACAAAGCTTAAAGATTCTCTATTTAAAGATGATATATTTACTTTTGATGAGATTGTTGAGATCAAGAATAGATATAGAATCAAGAAAGTTATTGTTACACATATTGATGAAATGTGGGGCAAGTCTTATGGCTATTATAGTGAATTAGAGAAAAAACTTGATAATGTCTTCTTTGCCTATGATGGTATGGAAATTATAATCTGAAGTTCCTGTATGAGCTGTTTTTCGCAAAACAGCAGTCGGCTTCTTAATTGGCTTGACTATAAAAGAATTATTACCACCATGGTCGTCAAGGACAGCTCGCTGTTTATATATCCTTGATGATTATGATGGTAATAATTAAATATCTAAGCAAAGTCCGTTATCACCGCTTGTAAAGACTCTACATTTCGAAATTCATTGAGCTCGGGATAGTAAAGAACCGAAAGATTCTTCCCCTCTATTTCTTCCTTTATTTTCTCTGCCTCCGCCGCAAAGAGAATGCCATCAATCCCCATCTCCCCATCTGAGCTCTTTAATATTCCTTTTAAGACATTCTGATTCTTTCCCAAAACCTTGGTTTTTTCAAACCTCATATTTTTACAGGCAAATATTGGTTTTCTATTGCCATTTCCGAAGGGCTCTAACAATTTCAAGGACTCAATTAAGGGCTTTGTAACCTGGGAAACCGGCAGCTCGGCGTCAATATATACCTTTTCTATCAGATCTTCTTCTGTGAGCGTACAAGAGCGATTAATCGCCTCGCGAAATAATACGACTTGTTCCTCATCCGCAAGGGAAAGTCCTGCAGCCAAGGTATGTCCACCGTACTTCTCCAAATACTGTTCCTGCTCTGCTAAGGCTTGGTACATATCGTATCCTTCGATACTTCTCCCACTACCTTTTATCCCCTCTTTCCCTTTCGTGAGAACAAAACAGGGTTTGTAGTACTTTTCTCTTACCTTTCCGGCAATAATGCCGGCAATGGATTCATGGCAATCTGGAAGAAAAAGAACTAATACTTTATCCTTTAGGTAGTGTTCCTCCACCTGAGCAAACGCCGCTTTCTGATAGACTTCGGTGATACTCTTACGTTCGTCATTCAGTTCCTTTAAAGACAGCGCCAGAGCACTTGCCTCCTCTTTATCTGCCAAAAGAAGCCGAAGGGCATGCCTAGCGGTGCTAAGCCTGCCGCTGGCATTGATACAAGGCCCCAGAACAAAGCCAATATGATAAGCCGTAACTTCTTTAAGACTGATTCCACAGGCCTTAGCCAAAGCGATTAATCCTTCGTTTTCTGTCACCGCAAGCTTTCTTATTCCTAGCTTAGCAATCAGTCTATTTTCTTCTTGCAGCTCCATCACATCTCCAATAGTCCCAATAGCCGCAAACTCAAGATAATCATCAAGGGATAACACCTGGTGCTTTTCGTGGAGGGCGCAGACTAGCTTCCAAGCTACGACTGCCCCGCAAATATTCTTATAAGGATACTTACAGCCGTCTTGCTTCGGATTGATAATCACATCCGCTGGTGGCAGCATACTTTCACCCTCAACTAGCGGAATGTTGTGATGATCTGTTATAATCACCGCCATTCCCAGTTCTTTTGCTCTTGTAATTGCACTCAGGGCAGCAATTCCATTGTCACAGGTTATCAGTAAATGAATCCCGTCTTGATAGGCTTTCTCCACAATCGACTCATTGATTCCATACCCATCCTCTATCCGGTCCGGAATCTGGTAATCTGCCTGTATTCCCACCTTCTCTAAGCCCTTTAAAAGAATATAAGTAGCCGTAACCCCGTCGATATCATAATCACCGACTATACGTATCTTCGCCTCTTTGTATTCCTCGATGAGCCTAAGAGCCTCGCTTACGCCCTTCATATCTAGGGGATTTCCTAGTAGCTCAGGTGAGGCCGCCATGTACATCCTCGCTTCTGCCAAGGTTCTGACTCCGCGATTGGCCATAATCGTCGCCAAAAGAGGAGAAACTCCTAATTCATTAACGATCTTACTATATTCTGCTTTTCTCTTTTTTAAAAACCATTTCTTCATAAAGCTCCTGCCGCCCTCTAGTTCTTAGAAGGAATAAAGCGACTAACGGATTCTGCCAGGGACTGGAGATTCCTTGTCTGGATTAGCACCTTTCCAGTACCTCTAAACTCATTCACCAGACCCTCTCCCGAAGTGAACCCAAACGTACCTGACGCCACTTTAATATCATAACTGAGGCGATTGCTCCAAGCGACCACATGGCAGTTATCAACCACAAAAGGAGCGCTACCATCTAACTCAAATTCCATAATATCGCCAAAAGAACTAATTAGCATGGTGCCTGTGCCGTAGGTTTCCATCACAAATAAACCGCCACTGCCACCAAAAAGGGCTCGGCCTATAGTCTGTCTTTTCATATTATAGCCCACGCTCGCGTCACAGGCGAAAAACGCACTGTCATTGAGACACCACTGTTCGGCTCCAATCGGTAACTCTCTAATGGTTCCCGGAACGGCTGGAGCAATGCCGATCTTGCCGTCTGGATTTTGGCCAATCACGGAAGTAATAAACACACTCTCGCCACTAACCATGGAGCGCCCAAGAGCTTTTAACATCCCTCCGGCACCACCAGCGCCATTGCTATTCATCTTTCCTTCAATCCTCACGCCGCCGTTGTGATAGGCCATCGCTCCCCGTTCAATTCGAATCTCTTCACCTGGTTGTAAACTCACTTCCGCTAAAGGGAATCCGTCACTTTTTGATACCTTATAATTCATCGCTTATCCTCCATTAAGGTTTTGCTTATCGTGCCGCATGGTTATACCGTAACGGTATCTTCTGTCATGCTCTCCCACCGGGCATTTTCTTTCAAACGTTCAATAATCGGCAGGTGCTGCGTACATTCACGTTCACACAAGCCACAGGCAAGGCAATCGGCAGCACGCCCAACCGTATTCGCGCTATAGTTGTAGTATTCCAAGCCATAGGCCATCGATACCATCTCTTCTTCCGTTTTATGAAACATCTGCTTTTCATTATAAAGGAGCATGTATCCTGGAATATTTATACCCTGGGGACAGACGCGGCAATACCCGCAACCTGTGCAGATCTCTTTCATATCATCTTGGAACTTTAACTTGATTCTTTCTAGGTCCTCTTCCGTAAAAGCCTTCCCTTCATCAGCAATCCGACACGCTTCATCCACATCCCGCTTATTATTAAAGCCAACTAGCGAAATCGTTATTTGCGGGCTAGCAATATTAAAGCGTAAAGCCGCTTGCGTCGCGGTCTCTCCTGGTTCCGCCAAAAATGCCAACTCCTTTTCATGAGCCGGAATCGTACCGCCGCTTAAAGGATTCATGGCAACTACTCCGTAGCCATGATTATAGGCGTACTGAACCCCTGCCCAGCGATAGGAAAAGTTCAAGAGATTAATCCCCATGGTTACCCCGATAAATTTATGCTCATCGAGAACTTTAATAACCTCTTCCCCTGGCTGATGGGAAGAAAAGCACAGGTGATCAATAAGCCCCTGTTCCTGACACCATAACAGCCCCTCGTATTGTCCGCCCTCTTCCATGCAAAGTTCATAATGGGACATTTCGCGAATACACCAGACATGGTAAAAGTTAATCTTAGGCACCCCCAGAACCTCTAGGGAATGCTTCACCGCTTCGATAACCGACTCTTTCGTGGGACACATTTTCGGCTTGCTTTTTGTAGAAACGTAAAAATCCTTTTTTTCGCTAGCATAAAGCTTGCGAAAGGCAATGCCAAAAATCTTTTCACTGCGATCATCGCAGTATCCGGGTGCTGTATCAAAATAATTGATACCTTGTTCATAAGCATAGAGAATCAACTGGGCATTCTCTTCATCACTCCTTTCTAGGTCAAATCGCAGGCCCCCAAAGCCAACAACGGAAACCTTTTTATCTGTTCCTGGATAATTGGTATACTTCATCGTTATACCTCCTCTCTTCAGCAAATAATAACACACTTTACAAAAAAGAGAAAACTGCCAACCGAAAACGTATATACATGCATTAAAGCGCTCACCTTAAGCGAACATTTGTTTGCACGGTGTGGATAAATCTGGTATAATATAAATAAGAACTAAAATGACTAAAATGTAATTTTAAATTCTAGTTGGCAAGAGTAAATTCTATATACCTAGAA
>NZ_JAMXOC010000031.1 GCF_024721265.1 Ohessyouella blattaphilus
GTACAATGCCGAGCTTATATGAATCGTAACACCGAGAAACCTGAACCATCTTTAGTTTTGCTTCAAGTGGCAAGCTTGCTAGAAGATAATATCCCTTCTTCTTAGGGAACTTAAGGTTGGCACCTTCGGTGCAATCTTCCTTGGCGTAAAGAACACAGTCCTGATTTGTAAAAGGAAAGGAGCAGAACTCTCCTTTCTTATATCTTGGCATCTGTGGCTCCCCTAAGTATTTATGGGAATTATTCCCGTAGTCCTTCTTAGCTGCTAACCAGTTATTAAAATCCGTAACAGCTTGCTTAACTACCGCCTGCGCACTTTGCATGGGAAGTCCTGCAAAGAAATCTGGATTCTCGGTTACTCGCATTAACTTCTCAAGGAAGGTATAAGTAAGTACAGACTTAGGCTTTTGCAGATGGGGATAACGACTTAAGACTTGCCTGATTTCTTCTGCTACAAACTCTTCATTTTCTGAAAGAACTTCTTTCCTTCTGCCGGTGAAGTTTTGTCGTATACGAAACAAAGACGCATTATAAAGACTCTTAGCAAGAAATCCTAAGTCTTCAAGGTAAGTATATAGTTCTGGCTCTTTCCTCTTAGATATTAATATTTGCTTTGATTTATACATATGGTTGAACCTCTTGATAACCCTTTGTTTCTATAGTATAATTATACCATTAACACAAACGGATGTAAAGGAGAAAAAGAACATATGTTCAAAAAGAAAAATCAACCTTATTACACGAATCGGCACTCGTGTTTTCTTCTTCAATATCATCTTGTTCTGTTTACAAAATACCGAAAACCAGTCTTGACTGGTCCAGTAAAAAACTATGTCTACAAGTTGATTGAAGATATCTGCACGGAGCGAGGTTACAATATCTTAGAATTAAACGGAGAGGCAGACCATCTACATCTACTTTTTGAAGCGACTCCAGGAATGGCGCCTACAGAATTTGTAAATGTGCTAAAAACCAAGACAGCAAGATTTGCCAGACGAGATTATCCTACGGAAGTCGGGAGGTTTTACTGGAAGCCATACTTTTGGTCGAGTAGTTATTTTGTTGCTACTGTTAGCGAGCAAAGCCTTTCTCTAGTACAAAAATATATTAAAAATCAGTAGCATTCACCCGCGCACATTCAAGTTTTATGGACGTGGTACTCTGCTTTACTTTATAGATACCGGTACCACTAGCGCAGAAGAGCACAATAACCGTCACTAACGTGTCCATCGATTCGCTATCGAGAACACTCTCACCACTGCTTTTCATAACCTTACTGATGCCTTTTTGCATATATGCAGAAGCCTTATTAATCTTCGCCTCTAAGTGAAGCGCCAGACCGAAAGCCGTTCCGATGATGACGGAAAAAATCACTGCCGGCATATTCTCCATTAAAATAATCGCTTTTACACCCATAGCCATGGCACAGGCTCCAAACACCATGTTCATCTTTACTTTAAAATTCTCTGGAAGCCGTTTCCCAACAACCGCTCCCATTAGTCCCCCAACAACAATCGATAATGCATTTACAATAACCCCAATTGGCATACCTTCATTCCCCTTTTTATTTAATATTAGTTGCCCACTCCGTGATGAGGAGCGTAGCTGTTTCTATCAAGTGCTTTAAAGACGTAACCCTGACTCTGGTAATGCTCAATCACTCTGGGCAAACCGTCTACCGTTGCTTGCTTCGTCTGTGAATCATGACATAAAAGCACAATGTTTTGATTACTTTTACTCGTGCCGTTGGCCACCACTTGATCGGCGTTTACCACACTGCCATCGCCCACTGAACAATTCCAGTCGTAGTATTGATAGCCCTTCTCCTGCACCGCCCCCACTAGAGTACTCATAATGCCCTTACTATAATTCGCCGATATTTGATTGGACGAGCCTCCTGGGAAACGAATAAAACAGGGCACATAGCCGATTTGCCCACTTACGACGCTGCCGATTTGCTCTAGGTCAGCAAAGTAGGCACCCACAGAGGCATAGACCTTGGCATAGTCATGAGTCATGGTATGCAAACCGATGGTGTGGCCACGTCGATAAGCTTCACCGATTAAATGGTAGTAATCGGGCATCGCTCCCGTTACAAAAAAAGTAGCCTTCGCTTGGTATCTATCGAGAATATCTAGCACCTGGGACGTTAACGCCGAAGGCCCATCATCAATAGTCAGGTATACCACTTTTTCCCCGGACTCACCGGGGCTCCCTACAGGGACTCCCGGTTGCGCTGAAAAATTACTGCGCGCCTCTAAAAGAGCGGCTTCTTCCCGAGCTTTCTTTTGCTCTTCTACCTTAATATGAACCACTTCTACATACGCCTTTTCCGTATTTAGAAGGGCACTACTAACCTCTTGATACGTCATCTTATTTCCCACTTCGGTGGTGCCAATCGGTGTCGCTAAGAGTCCTTTTCCCTCAACATACATATAGCCAGCAATCCCCAGTAACATAACGAGAATCAGCGACATAATGACCGTTAATACTTTTCTCATTCCTTTCCCTCGCTCCCCTACTTAATATCCTAACTCCTTTAATAATCCCTCACACCCAGCTACTACATCCTCATACGTCTTCTCAAACCGATTGGTGTACCAAGGGTCATCAATCTCTCTATCCTCACCGGCAAAAGACAGCAGCAGTGAAACCTTGCCTTCCGTATCCACCCCACAAATCCGTTCGATATTACGCAAGTTATAGTGATCCATACCAATTAGATAATCGTATTCCTCATAGTCCGCCCGGGTCAGTTGACGCGCATGCTTACCGCTACAATCGATGCCTAATTTACCTAGAATTCTCCTCGTTCCCGGATGGGGTGGACTTCCTAATTCCTCCCTACTAGTAGCCGCAGAAGCGATTGAAAAATCCTGCTCTATTCCCCTCTTCTTCACCATATCCTTTAACACAAACTCGGCCATTGGTGAGCGGCATATATTGCCGTGGCAGATAAATAATATTTTTTTCATCTTTCCTATTCTCCTTGATTTTACTGACTTTCCCCGTATTTACGCGGTTTGTTGACGCTTGCCTTTATCCTTGTTTTTCTGGTTTTGGTGGCATATCTTTGCTTAAATTGGCATATCTTTGCCTGCAAAATTAGTAAAATAATTAGTAAAACAACCCTCTTTTTGTCAATTTACTAATCGCAATTTTAAGCCTCTTTCAACCGTTTCATTTCTTTCTTAGCATCTTCAAAGTCTACATGCGTATACGTATTAAGGGTAACCCCGATATCTCCATGTCCCATTATATACTGTAACGTCTTCGGATTCATACCACTTTTCGCTTTATTAGAGCAAAACGTGTGCCGGCACACATGAGGTGTAACTTTGGGCATCTCTTCCTTATAGGTCTTATTATATTTATGATATATATGTTCGAAATACTTTTCCCAATGCAAGGCAACCATCGGCATGCCATTTTTATCCAAAAACAGGAAGCCATGAATTCCGTCTATCACCGGTTCTACCTTTACCGACTTCCGATTCTTCAAGATTCTCTTAAAGCATTTCATCAATTTTTTATCCATGGGAACATATCTTTCACCGTTAGCTGTCTTCGGGGATTCAATTATGTATTGCATATTCCGCGTTCGCTGTAACTGACGGTTAATACGAAGTTTTTGATTTTCAAAGTCTATATCTTCAGCAATCAAGCCACAAAATTCAGAAATACGTACACCTGTCTTAAATAGGACATATATACCATCATAATATCTAGAAAAATGCTTATCATTTTTTATAAATTTCAGAAGCTTTCGTTCTTGATCTCTTGTTATCGCTTCCCTTGTCACACTATCATTTACCACAACCGTGGCTAATTGAAACTCAAAAGGATTCTTGCGAATAAGATCATCATCTGTAGCAAGTTGAAAAGCCGGTCTGACCACACCTCTTACCGTATGGATTGTACTATATCCTCTTCCGTCAGCCTGCAATTTGATCAGCCAAGCTTTGGCATCTGAAAGCTTGATACTATCAATTCGTCTACTTCCAAATTCTTCCTTCTTGATAATGTTGATGACAAATCGATAATTAGCTTCCGTGTTATGTCTAACGCCAGTTTTTTGACTTATGTATTTCTCGACCAACTGCAAAACAGTCATTTTTCCTGCATTTGCAATAATACCGTCTGCTTGATCCTTTTTTAAAAGTTTTATTTTATCTCTTAAGCACACACAATCTCGCTTCCCACTAGGCAGTGTATCATTTGGCTCAAGCTTCCAACTATACAAGAACTTCTGGTTTCCATTACCATCTACGTATACATATACATACCTTCCATCATTCCTTTGGCTTTCTCCATTTCGTAAAATTCGATTTTTATTATCTCGTCTCTTTTCACTCATTTCTATCGCTCCCTTCTGTTTCAAGAAAGCCTTAGTGCGATATAAATACTATATCACATTCTCAGCTCCCGTCCAAACATGTAACCCACTTAAATACTGGATATTTGATTGAGAAACTCTTCGAATTTTTTACGATTAATCAATACTTTTGTTCCGTTATAAATCGCAAATCCACAATCTAAATTATCATCTGTAAGCTTCCTTAGCTTCTTTTCTCCAATATTAAAATACTCTGCTGCTTCGGTTATCGTTAAATTGAACTTCTCCCAAAGGGGAACGTTTTTTTCATTATCCCTCACCTTCATATTCATCATTTTAAAGCCCCTCCCTTCTCTGAAAAAAAACAACCCTTTAATATCTTCTAAAAACATTTAAAAGATAGCAAAAGGTTATTTCTAACTGTCAAATGTGCAAAGGTACTGGATTATTCCTTTGCACACTTGACTTTATATTTTCAATACTTATTTGTTCTCAACACCCCAGTAGTCGGGAAGCCATCAAACGGCAAAGGGCTAGCTTTGCACCATGAGAAGAAATCTATTTCTTCATCCTGCCGGGATCTCCGGCAGCCGCTTTCATTACCGGGGACGCTTTTAACGCACGGGCTATGACGAAACGGAAGTATCATTATCCCTACCACCTGTCATCGCCGGTATCTAGGAGCCACCTAGTACTAAGAGTTGTTGTTTTATCGCTTTCACGTTTCTCTGTGATACAATTCTCGTGGTCATGGCGCAACCAACTCTTATGGCTTATGCTCATCGCAAAAGCAGTAGGAATGTATTTGACGCTTGTCTATTCAGTTCTTATATTCATTTTATCGAGATATTGATAATATGAACATGGAGAAGAACTGAAAGATTTCACCTATTTCTTTCACATATACTGAAAGAAATCCACTTTTGGTAACAAAAATTTCAATTTACCATTGTTCGTCTCTGTGATTATTAATGGATGTAATCATCGCCTCAATGACATCTTCAATAATATGTAGCATCGTTTTCTCACACCTAGAAAGCTTTTTAACAATTTTATTTAAGACTTCTTGAGTTGCTGCGATTTTTGAAATATTATGTTCACTCTCTTCAACACTTTTTTGCTCAAGCAAATCCCCTATAGGGACTTCTAATGCATTCGCAATTTTGATGATTGCATTTAAGCCTATTGATACACGATTCGTTTCTACTTTGGAAATAAATGAAACTGATAAATCCGTTAATTCTGCTAATTGCTCTTGTGATACTTTTTTAGTCATTCGATAATGCTTAATTCGTACTCCGATGTTCTTTTTCATTTCTCCCCCCTAAATGTTTTCACAAAAAAGAGACCATCAGTTTTCAATGATCTCTTTCTTCTCCTAAATCAAATATGACTATTCATGCATTACGTTTTACTTTTATCGTGTATATCAAACTCTTTGCTTATTTGCCTCGCCCCTAGCAAACTGGATTCATCAAGCGACAGACGACGAACCCGCCTCATAGACTAACGTCTCTCCCGGGACCTCCGGAAGCCGTCTGGGTAAGTTAAGTTATGCACTGCCCTACCTTACCTGAACGGAAGTATCATTATACCCGTAATCTGTCATCGCCGCCCGAAAGTCATTCGGATTAATAGCAAACTATGTATCGCTCAAAAGTTCTACCGTCTGTCATGCTAATACGTCAAAACACAAACTCTGTCATGGCGTAGCGCTAAATGGCTTATGCTTAAAGCAATAATTACAGGAACGTACTTGATGAATGATTTATATAATTGTCAAGGTTCCATTCATATGGGACTCCCTATATGTAATATCGACAAAAATTATAGTTGAAATAAGGTTTTTTGCAGTAGTTGCGTGCACGTCTTGCCTACGTTTTCCGAAAAACACTACCCCTCTCATAACCTATATTAGAAATATATACTTTCTAAGGCTGCGTCTCAAAATCATGTTTTAGTCATTCAGTATCCCATAATTATAACTACTTTTAACTAACGATTACAGCGCATAAATAAACTACCCTTCACGCAACGCACTTTTTTGCAAATTTTCATGATTTTTCAGTTTAGATAACATTTTATCTAGATTTGATAACGTTATCAAAGATAATTATATTTCATTAATTCTACAGCAAGAACAAAAATGTCCTTCACTAATCTCACGCAACACCACTGGTTCATTACATTGCGCTTCCGCATACGGACATCTAAGTGCAAACCTACACCCGGGTTTGGGATTGATGGGAGAATTGATTTCTCCTTTTAGAATAATTCTTTCCTGCTTATGGCGTATATCAACTGTCGGGATAGCCGACAACAAAGCCTTTGTATATGGGTGTAAAGGATTATCAAATAATTCCTTTGTTGGACAGGTCTCAACCATCTGTCCAAGATACATTACACAAATATTTGTTGAAATATGGCGTACAACCGATAGATCATGAGTTACAAACAAGTATGTCAACCCATATTCCTCTTGTAAATCCATTAATAGGTTTAATATTTGCGCTTGTATAGACACATCCAAGGCCGAAACCGGCTCATCACAAACAATAAATTTAGGGTTTAATGCAATTGCTCTAGCAATACCTGCTCTTTGTCTTCGCCCTCCATCTAACTCATGGGGGTATGACATTCTAAAGCGTTGTTCAATCCCGACTAAATCCATAAGTCTATTTGCTTCTGCCTCAAGTCCCTTTGAATCAAATCGCTTAGATAGCATTAAGGGTTCCACGATAGTATCATGAATTGTAAGTCGAGGATTCAAGGAAGAGTACGGATCTTGAAAGATTATTTGCATATCTTCACGAAGCTTTCTCAGTCCTTCTTTTCCTAAATTTGTTACGTCTTTATCTTCAAACTTAATAATCCCGCCTGTACTTTCTTGCAAGTGTATTATCGTGCGGCCTAAAGTCGATTTTCCACATCCTGACTCTCCCACTAAGCCCATGGTTTCACCTTTATTAATGGAAAAGGAAACATCATCAACTGCATGAACCAAGCCTCGCGGCGTCGAAAAATATTTTTTTAAATGTTCGATTTCTAAAAGTGGCATTCTATTCCTCCTCACACCTAATACAGCGAACCTGATGGTTCTCACTTATTTTTATCATATCGATTTTGTCCTTTTTGCACTCTTCAGTTACAAATGGACATCTAGATGCAAACGCACACCCTTTAGGCAAATTACTTGGATCGGGCGGCAAGCCTTCAATCGGTGTAAGTCTTTTTACATTCTTTGATAAGTCTGGCAATGCATTAAAAAGTCCTTGCGTATACGGATGAGAAGGTTTATCAAAAACTCTTTCCTTTGTCCCATATTCCACTAGTTCGCCTGCGTACACAACCGCAACCGTATCACACACCTCGGCCACCACTCCTAAATCATGGGTAATAAGAATCATAGCCGTTCCCAGTTTCTCTTTTAATTCTTTCATCAGCTCCAAAACCTGAGCTTGAATAGTTACATCTAGAGCTGTCGTTGGTTCGTCTGCTATGAGTATTTCGGGATTACAGGCTAGAGCTATCGCAATTACCACTCTTTGCTTCATTCCACCTGAGAACTGATGAGGATACTCATATGCACGGTCCTCAGAAATTCCCACCATTTCCAACATTTTAATCGCTATCTCTATCGACTCCCGCTTACTTGTATTCTGATGTAACCTAACTCCTTCAGCTATTTGATCTACTACCTTTTTCACTGGATTTAACGCTGTCATTGGATCCTGAAATATCATCGAAATGCTTTTTCCACGCAAAAGTCGCATTTCACTCTCTGGTAACTCTAATAACTCTTCCGCTTTAAAGTCAACTTTTCCGCTAACACTTTTCGTTGCGTAGTCAGGTAAAATTCTCATAATCGCACGAGCTATAGACGTTTTGCCTGCGCCTGTTTCACCAACTAGCCCTATCGTTGTTCCAGACTCTAGTTCAAATGACACACCATTAACCGCGTGAATCACTTCTTGCCCTGAGGCATACTCTACACGTAAGTCACGAACTGAGAAAAAATTATGTTTACTTTCCTTCTTTACCATTTCCATTTCCTCCTAATCCCTGAGCTTTGGATCTAATGCGTCACGTATAGAATCCCCTACTAAATTAAAGCTTAAAACTGTCAACATAATAAATAGCCCCGGAATGATAACCATGTGGGGATAATCGCGCATATAACCACGAGCTGAAGCCAACATCGCACCCCACTCCGGCGTTGGTGCTTGTACACCAAATCCTAAAAAACTCAACCCAGATGCTGCTAAGGCCGAACTTGCAATACCCATAGCGACTTGAACAATCAATGGTGAAATCGCATTCGGAATAACATGATTACGAATAATCCTAAATGTCGAACAATTAATTGACGTAGCCGCTTCAACAAATTCAGCATTACGCACCGTTAATATATTCGCACGCATCATTCGTGCAAAATTAGGAATTCCGCTAATACCAATTGCATATATAACTTTATCAAATCCGGTTCCTAATACTGCTGATATCGCAATTGCTAATAGTATGTTGGGAAAAGCTTGAAATACGTCTAAAAAACGCATGATTAGTGTATCTACAACTCCGCCAAAATAACCCGAAATAGAGCCTAATATCACCCCTGCAACACAACTAAGTGCTACAGATAATATTCCGATACTCAAGGTGTATTTTGCCCCAAATAAAATGCGTGAAAGAATATCCCGACCTACTTCATCACAGCCTAATAAATGATTCCAGCTTGGAAGCGAAAAGCGATCTTTCATCACGATTTCTTGGTAACCGTATCTACATATATAAGGTGATAATAACGATAAAATAAGTAACGCAATTACAAAAAACAAGCCAAACATTGCACCGGGATTTCTTTTGCTTCAATTTATCTCATAATAGTCATATGAATATATTACAGCGTATTTTCAATGACTATTTCGAAATCATAAAATACTCTATGCATCCTCGTCCGGTTGAACTAGAAAATATCGAGAAGATGCTTAATTGTGGTGACCCTTCCTTTGGCGGGGCTATGTATCATTGCGACTGTGGCGAATGGAAATTTGTCCCTTTTCGCTGTAAAAGTCGATTCTGTCCTTCTTGTGGGAATATGTACTCCATTGATCGCACCACGTCTATGTCTTTCAAACTTATTAAGTGCAGCCATCGGCATCTCGTATTCACCATTGCTGAAGAACTTCGGCATTATTTTCTTGATGATCGCACGCTTCTTGATTGTCTCTTTTTTGCCGTTAAAAGTGTTATTCTTCGGTTGTTTCGCAAGCTTAATAAAACAGAAGAATTTACACCCGGTTTTATTTGTGTTCTTCATACATTTGGTAGAGATTTAAAGTGGAATCCACATATTCACTGCCTTCTTTCAGAAGGGGGCACCGGCAACAATATTCCCTGGCGTAAAGTCCATTATTTTAGCTATGAATTTTTGCGAAAATCCTTTCGCACCGCTTTACTTAAGGCAATGCTTTCTCACATTGGACCTTCATTCAAATCCGAAATCAATAAGAATTACTTGATACACAAAGACGGCTTTTATGTTTATGCTGAGTCTAATAAATGTAATCCAGATATTGTCATTAAATATATCGGTCGATATCTTGGACGGCCCGCTATAGCCACTTCTCGTATCGACGATTACGACGGTGATAATGTAACCTTCCATTACAATCGACACGAAAACGAAAAACTTGTTCACGAAACTGTTCCTGCAACCGACTTCATTTCTCGACTTATAAGACACATCCCTGAAAAACAATACAAGATGATACGTTACTATGGTATCTATGCGAGACATAGAGAAAAGGATAAAAAGCTATTCCGTGCCATTCCAACCGAGAAGCATTTCTTCCTACTTGCTTTTAATAAGTGGCGCGAATCCATTCTCTCTACTTTCGGTTACGATCCCTTAAAATGTCCTAATTGCGGCAAAACAATGATTTTTGTCGAACTGTACTATAATCACAAGCGCTTCTCTTTACAAGACTATTATGAAAAGGTTATGACTACAAAACTTGTTCATACATGATGTTCTTTTCCCGCCTCTTTATTTATGCTAAACTTCATTCATAAGCGAATGATTGGAGGCGATTCAAATGAGCAACGAAAAAGAACTTGTAAAGAAGCTACGTGATAAATATACTAAAAATCCACCCGAAGGTATGACACCTGATCTCATTAAAAGCATGAGCGATAATGACCTTCTTGATATGGACTACTTCTTAAATGAAGATGTTTTTGGTGATGAGGTTGGTGAAGAGGGCTTTTACATCTTCTAAATACTTATCATCTGATTTTGGTGCTCTCAAATATGAAGGTGCCATTTTCACTTTATAGGAAAGTCCACGGACTTTCCTATAAAGTAAAAAATAAGCAGCCATTATCGACTGCTTAGGTAGAAAAATCCATGAATTCCCGCTATAATAATGCTATATTGCTGAAATGCATTTGCAAAGGAGATAAACAATGAATTTTCCGGGGGAAATAAAGAAAATAAGGCAATGCTTACTTATGACACAAGAGGATTTTGCAAAAGAAATCGGTGTGGCTTTTTCAACTGTAAATAGATGGGAAGGCGGAAAAGTAAAGCCTAATCTAAATGCAATGAAAAAAATTAAAGATTTCTGCCTCCAGCATGATATTGATTTTTCTACTGCTCATGAGGCATGGCTAAACTATAAGACGGAGGAAAATAATCGTGATAAATATTAGAAAACTAGAAGCAGAACTGTGGGAATCTGCTGATTTGTTAAGAGCAGGATCTAAGCTTACATCCAACCAGTATTGTATGCCGGTGTTAGGACTTATCTTTTTGAGATATGCCTTCAGCAGATATAAAAAGGTTGAAGAAGAGATTCTTAAGAATAGACCTTCTCGTGGTGGTAGAGTGATACCTGTGGAAGCAAGTGACTTTGCAGCAAAGAGTGCTTTATTCCTTCCGAAAGAGGCACAATATGATTATCTGTTAAATTTACCGGAAGACATCAAAGCAGCTGGTCTTAAGAATAAAGATGGACATGAAATGACAAGCCTTGGTGAAGTTGTAAATAATGCTATGCAGCTGATTGAAGACCAGAGCGAACAGCTCACAGGTGTTCTGCCTAATAGTTATACAGATTTTACAGATGAAATATTGTCTGAGCTTCTTCGTATCTTTAACAACAGTGCCATTGATGAAGTTGGTGGAGATATCGTAGGTCGTATTTACGAGTACTTCCTAAATAAATTTGCTAAGAATATCGCATCTGATGATGGTGTTTTCTTTACACCAAAATCTCTTGTAAAAATGATTGTAAATATTATCGAGCCAAAGAGTGGAGTTCTATTAGATCCAGCTTGCGGTTCTGGAGGTATGTTTATTCAGTCTGGCGATTTTGTTAACCAGTCAGGCATGAATGCAAATAGTGCCATGACATTTTATGGACAGGAAAAGGTAGAATATAATGCACAGCTTTGTTTGATGAACATGGCTGTTCACGGGCTTACCGGAGTGATTAAATCTGGTGATGAAGCAAATACTTTCTACCATGACGCACATAATTTGGATGGTTACTGTGATTATGTTATGGCGAACCCGCCTTTTAATGTAGATAAAGTAAAATCAGAGTCCACACAGGCTGCCGGTAGACTTCCTTTTGGTATGCCAGGAGTCAATGCCAAGAAAGAAGTTGGAAATGGAAACTATCTATGGATTTCCTATTTTTACAGCTATCTGAATGAACATGGTCGTGCTGGCTTTGTTATGGCATCATCTGCTACAGACAGTCAAGGTAAAGATAAGGACATTCGTGAAAGCCTTGTTAAAACAGGTCATGTGGATGCAATGATAAGTGTTGGGAATAACTTTTTCTATACAAAGAGTCTTCCTTGTTCGCTATGGTTCTTCGATAAAGGGAAAAGCGAAGAAATCAAAGATAAGGTTCTCTTTATCGATGCCAGAAATTATTATACAGTAGTAGACCGTACCCTTAACGAATGGTCTGAATGGCAGATGAAAAATCTGAATGCTATTGTATGGTTATATCGTGGGGAAACAGAAAAATACACTGCATTACTTAATGAATATCACAGTGTCTTAGGACACGATACTTCCTTTGAAGAAGCACATACACAGCTCAAGTCTGAACTGAAAGAATTACAGAAACGAGCAAAGGCTGAACTCGAAGCTGCAGGACGTGGAGACAAAAAACGTATTCAAGCAGAATATGATGAAATAATTGCAGCCAAGACAGATGAATTAACCACTGCAAAAGAAGCGGTATGGCTGTATGAAAAATTTGATGATGGAGAATATAAAGATGTTCTTGGTTTGTGTAAAGTTGCAAGCCTTGCAGATATCGAAGAAAAAGGCTGGTCATTAACTCCGGGTGCTTATGTTGGTGTTGCACCTGTAGAAGATGATGGCGTAAACTTTGAAGAACGAATGACAGAAATCCATCGTGAACTACTTTCATTACAAGCAGAATCCAATGACTTGATGGATGCCATCTCACAAAATATGAAGGAGATGGGACTATGAGTAATGAAATGAAAATACTAGGAGATTATATCGATATACTCTCGGGATTTGCATTTAAAACCAAAGATTTTGCAGTGAATGGTGTTCCAATAATTAAAATCAAAAACATTTCACCACCCACGGTTTCGCTTGACGATTTAACATATGTATCAAAAGAGGTGGCTGAAAAACAGAACAGATTTATCTTATCATATGATGATGTACTAATCGCAATGACTGGTTCTCATATAAATCAATGGGCTTCTGTTGTCGGAAGAGTTGCTAGAGTTAAATACCTTGAAAAAACATTACTAAATCAACGAGTAGGTAAAGTTGCAATAAAGAAAAATGCAGAAGCAGATATAGATTATGTGTATTATTATCTATCGCAAGATGCAGTGAAGATTGAACTGGCTGCAAAAGCTGGAGGTGCGGCAAATCAAGCTAATATAAGCCCATCACATATAAAGAATTTACAATTTCCTTGTCCTAGTTTAGATACTCAGAATAGGATTGCAAACATCCTTTCTGCATACGACGATCTCATCGAAAATAACCAAAAGCAAATCAAGCTTCTTGAAGAAGCAGCACAGAGATTATATAAAGAATGGTTTGTGGATTTGCACTTCCCTGGATATGAGGATACAGAGATTATTGATGGTGTGCCGGAGGGGTGGGAAACAGCGTCCTTAAGCAGTGTTTCAGTACTTAAAGCTGGTGGTGATAAGCCAAAGGTATGTTCTGAAAATAAAACTGACGAGTGCCAAGTCCCCATTTTTTCAAATGGAATTTCTAATAAAGGACTTTATGGGTACACTAATAAAGCAGTTGTTGAAAAAGAAAGTGTCACAATTTCTGCAAGAGGTACCGTTGGATTTGTGTTCTTACACAGAACTCCATTTGTTCCAATTGTGAGATTGATTTCAGTTACACCTAAAGATGACGTGATGGATGTGCTATATCTTTATCTTAATCTCTCAAATCAAAACTTTAGAGCTACTGGAGCGGCACAACAACAAATCACAGTTCCATTATTGAAGGATAAAACTATTCTTTGTCCAAGCGTAGAAGTCAGAAAAGATTTTAATGACAATATGTTACCTATTTTTAATCAGATAGATACATTGGAGAAACGAATGCTGTTTGCACAACAAGCCCGCGATCGCTTATTACCTAAACTCATGAGTGGCGAATTGGAGGTGTGACTTAATGATAGAGTTAACGAATTTTATAGATTATGACACTTCCAAGATTCTTCAATACGGAAAACAATTGGATTCTATTTTTCAATATAATTCAGATATTGAGAAAACTGCATATCTAAATTGGCGCATGGGATTTGGACACAACTCACGTTCACAATTTGTAGTCGTAGGTGAAGCATTTTTCTCAACGGCATTTAACTTAATCCATCAATGCCTAGAAGATAATTCGGACAAAAAAGCAGATTCATGGATTTTCCCGATTATGTTTAATACAGTTCACGGGATTGAGACCTATCTGAAGGCTATAAATGCGGTTCTATCCGTTATTCTAAATATACATCGTGGAATTACGGAAGGTGGACATGATTTAAAAGGTCTGTGCAGTGTTGCAAGAAAATTGATTATCGAATATAAAACAAAGAATAAATGTGATACTACTGAGCAAATGTTTCTAGGAATTAAAGTAGTTGAAAAGTTTATAGATAACATATACGAGAAAACCGATGATATGACCTTTGCGAGATACCCTCTTGCAAAAAATAAGCAGGGACATTTTTACATCCAAACATTTGATAATGAAGTCATAGATTTAGAATTGCTTGAAGAACAAATTATCTATGTGTTTAAAATGCTGGAGTTTATTTATGATATGCCAGAATTAGATATTGAGATTCAAGAAGATGCTATGATGGATTGTTATTAAAGGAGGTGCTGATAAATGAGTTATGATTATTCTGAAAATATACTTGTGCAGGAAAGTGCAGGAAATCTACTCCATGATGAATTAGGCTGGGAAGTTGAATTTGCCTATAACACGGAAGTGTTAGGTGCAAACGGCTCATTCGGAAGAACCAGCTATCATGAAATATTACTTGTTCGTTACTTTCAAGCGGCACTAAAGAAATTGAATCCGTGGATAAACGACACTCAGATATTAGAGGCACAGAAAGTTCTTGAGAACAGACTTTCTACGTCCTCTTTACTACAGGTGAATGAGGAGAAGTATTTTCTTATCCGTGATGGTATCCCTGTGACTGTAAAAAAGCCGAACGGTCAGAATGAAACTAAGAAAGCAACCGTTATCGACTTTCATAATCCGGACTACAACCATTTTCTTGCAATTAAGGAATTAAAGATACATGGAGATCTCTATAGACGCCGTACTGATATTGTGGGCTTTGTAAATGGTATTCCTTTGCTCTTTGTAGAGCTAAAGAAAAATACGGTGGATGTGCAGAATGCCTATGATGATAATTATACCGACTATCAAGATACCATTCCACATTTGTTCTATTACAATGCATTCCTAATGCTTTCTAACGGGACAGAGGCAAAGGTTGGCACGCTGGGCGGTAAGTATGAGTTCTTTCATGAGTGGAAGCGTCTCGTAGAGGAAGACCAAGGAAGTGTAGCTCTTGAAACTATGCTCCGTGGTATCTGCAAAAAAGAGAATTTCCTGGATTTGTTTGAGAACTTTATTCTCTTTGACCACTCTAATGGTCACACAGCGAAGATACTTGCTCGTAACCATCAGTACCTTGGTGTAAACGAAGCAATGAAAGCCTATGCGGATAGAAAGTTGAATGACGGAAAACTTGGTGTGTTCTGGCATACGCAAGGCTCTGGTAAGAGTTATTCAATGGTATTCCTTGCACAGAAGATACGCAGAAAGTTTGAAGGTTCTCCGACATTCGTTATATTAACGGACCGTGAAGAATTAAACTCACAGATTAGTGATACATTTGAAAATTGTGGATTGCTTGGAAAGAATATCAAGGCGTCTCAGTTCATCGCCTCAAGTGGTGATGACTTGGTGCGTAAACTGCACGGCAACCCAAGCTTTATCTTTACATTAATTCAAAAATTCAATAAACCCAACGAAGAACCAATCTATCCTGATCATGACATTATAATTATGTCTGATGAAGCACATCGTAGCCAATATGGCATCTTTGCCGATAATATGGTTAAGTTATTGCCTACCGCTGCTCGTATTGGTTTTACTGGAACACCGTTATTATCCAGTGATAACATTACTGCCCGTACCTTTGGTGGATATGTTTCTGTTTATGATTTCAAACGTGCTGTTGAAGATGGTGCGACTGTACCACTTTATTATGAAAACCGTGGTGAGAAAATCCTCGACCTGCGTAATCCGGAAATCTCTGATAAGATTTTGGATGCTATCGAGAATGCAGATTTGGATGTAGATCAACAAGATAAACTTGAAGCAGAATTTGCAAAGGAAATCCATTTGCTTACTGCAGAACCAAGACTTAAATCTATAGCTCACGATTTTGTACAGCACTACTCTGATTTATGGACAAGCGGTAAAGCAATGTTTGTCTGTCTGAATAAAGTTACCTGTGTTCGTATGTACAACTATGTACAGGAATACTGGAAAGAAGAAATAAAAAATCTAAAAGAAAATATAAAAAATGCTACGCAGCAAGAAGCTCTTGAATTGGAGCGTAAGCTTAAGTGGATGGAAGAAACAGAAATGGCTGTGGTTATCAGCCAAGAACAAAATGAAATCCAAACTTTTAAGAAATGGGACTTGGATATCAAATATCATCGTGCAAAGATGGAAAAGCGTGAATTGGATAAAGAATTTAAAGATTCAAAGAATCCTCTTCGTGTTGTCTTTGTCTGTGCGATGTGGCTCACAGGCTTCGATGTAAAGTGCTTGTCTTGTTTGTATTTGGATAAGCCTTTAAAAGCACACACCTTAATGCAGACCATCGCACGTGCAAACCGTGTAAGCGAAGGTAAGAGCAATGGATTGATTGTTGATTATATTGGTATCGTGAAAGCCTTGAGAAAGGCACTAGCGGATTATACAGCCAATGTTGGTGGTAATGGCGAGACAGACCCTACCATTGATAAGGCTGAGCTAATTGCAAGAATTATGGATACTATAGCGAAGGCTAAATCATTCTTAGCAGATAATGACTTCGACCTGCAGCTATTGATTGATGCTTATGACTTTATGAAACTATCATATTTGCAAGAAGCTGCCAATGTTGTCTGCGGAACTGTAGAGGATAAAAAGACCTTCAGTACATATGCATCAGAACTAATTCGTTTGATGAAATATACAGACCGTGATGATGTAACCGGCGCTACAAGAAAAGAATATGAAGCGATAGTAGCGATATTCTCTGAATTGCAGAAGAAGCGTAAGCACACGAATACCACTGACCTTATGATTGAAATTAATAAAATCATAAGTGACTATGTAGAAATACAACATACGCCTATGATGGTGCGTGAAGAACCGCGCAGATTTGATATTAGTGCTATTGATTTTGATTTACTTCGCAGAGAATTTGCTAAGGTACATAAGAAAAATCTTGTGATGAAAGACCTGGAGGAAGTAATTCAGCAAAAGCTGGATATGATGTTGTTCTCTAATCCAGACCGTATCAATTATTATGAGAGGTATCAGCAAATTATTACAGATTATAATAGTGAACAAGACCGTGCTAATATTGAAAAGACCTTTATGGATTTAATGGATTTGGCTAATCAGATGAACCAAGAAGAACAGCGCTATGCTCGTGAAGGCTTTACAAGTGATGAAGAATTATCCCTTTATGATATGCTGTTCCGAGATGACTTGAGCAAAAACGATATTAAGAAGTTAAAAGAAGTAGCTGCTACGTTGCTGCAAAATATTAAGTCTAAGATCGCAGAACTTGACCATTGGACTGATAAGCAAGAAACAAAAGCAGAAATTGATAACCTGATTCGTGACACGTTATGGGCAGACTTGCCAGAGTGCTATGATGAAATGGCTATCTCAGGGTATCGTCAACAGATTTACGAATATGTGTACACACGCTACGGCGCAGTAGCATAAATCGAGTAGGAGGCGGTGACTAACCGCCGTCCTCTCACAGCACCGTACGTACCGT
>NZ_JAMXOC010000032.1 GCF_024721265.1 Ohessyouella blattaphilus
TACCGGGCGGATTGCGGACTTACACCGGTTAGAAACGTGCGCCGCCAGGCGCACTGCAAAAAAGAAACAGGTTTATTATTGCCTGTTTCTTTTTTATGTAATAGGAGTTCTTTGAACTTTTACCAGTTTATAATAACCACGGGCTTAATCAAATCTTTTGGTTTCTCATCCATTAATAGAAAAGCCTCCTCAACTGCTTCAAAACCTTCGAAGCGATGGGTGATGAGCTTTTCAGGATCGATCCGTCCGTTCTTAATCATCTCAAGCATACGCGTGATTCTTCTAGCGCCACCCGGGCAAAAGCCGCCGCGAATATCCTTGTTGGACATACCAAGTCCCCAAAGATAAGCGGGGAAGCTTAAGGTTTCGCTAACATCAAAGAAATTGACATTAGAAATAATTCCGCACTCTCTGGTCATGGCAATGGCCCCGGTAAAGGTGTCTTGGTTACCGCCGGCAATAATTACTTTATCGGCGCCGCCACCGGTCATCTTAACGATTTGCTCAACAATATCTCCGTCTTTATAGCTAACGATATCGGTTGCTCCGTATTCTCTAGCAATTTTCACACAGTTCGGTCTGGTACCAACGGCGATAATGCGACCGGCTCCTTTTAGCTTGGCACCGGCAACAGCCATAAGACCTACAGGCCCGATGCCGATTACCACCACGGTGTCGCCGAATTCGATATCTGCTAGTTCCACTCCGTGGAAGCCTGTAGACATCATATCGACGGTCATTAAAGCTGCTTCCATAGAAACGCCGTCAGGTAAGAGTACCAGATTGGCGTCAGCGTTATTGACATGGAAGAACTCGGCCATGGTGCCGTCTTTTTGCGAGAGAAACTTAAAGCTACCCATTAGATGGGAATCGTGAGCGTTAGAACGAGGATTTTGTACCCCTAATTGCTCCCAGTCTGGGGTACAACAAGGAACGACTACCACATCCCCTGGCTTAAACTTCGTTACTAAAGAACCTACTTCAACCACCTCGCCGATAGCCTCGTGACCGAGGATTGTATTCTTCTTATCGCCACTGCCACCGTGCATTGCATGGGTATCAGAAGAACAAGGGGCTAGAGCTAAGGGTCTAAGGACTGCATCAAGAGGCCCAGCCTCGGGTCTATCTTTTTCTAACCAACCTGGATTTCCTACGGAAATCATTCCATAACCTTTCATATGTGCTACCTCCTTAAAAAATATGTGTTATCTGATAGTTTAACTTGAATATTTTGAATAGTCAATTGATTCTAAATATGTTAAAATATAGTCAGATTTTGAGTGAAGTTGAAGAGATAGGAGCAAGTATATGGCAGGCAAAATAAATATCAAGAAAATCAGTGAAGTGACAGGCTTTTCACCAGCCACTGTCTCCAATGCATTAAATAATAAGCGGGGAGTGAATCGGGATACAGCTGCAGAGATTTTAAGAGTGGCCAAGGAGCTTGGGTACATCTCCGAGAATCGCATTACGAAAATTCGGTTTGTGATCTATAAACGCAATGGCAAAATAATTGACGATACCCCGTTTTTCCCGCTGTTAATCGACGGCGTCGAAACAGAGTGCAAAAGGCTAGGGTATGAGATGTCGATTTCCAATCTGGATAAACGGGATGATGACTATGAGGAACAAGTGCGGTGGTTGATTAACGATACTAGTTCTGCCATCATTTTTCTCGGGACCGAGCTGATGGAGAATGATATCGATATCTATCGCAGCAGCAAGTGCCCGTTTCTTATTTTCGACTGCTTTGAATCCAGCATGCCTTTTGATGGGGTGCTGATAAACAATGCCGATTCCGCGAGAATGGCAACGGAGTACTTGATTGATAAAGGCCATCGAAAAATCGGCTATCTCCGCGGTGACTTTCGGATTAAGGCCTTTCGTTCACGAGCGGTCGGTTATGCCAGAACTCTTAATAATCACGGGATAGAAGTGAATCGGGAGTATACCCATACGCTAGACACCACCATGGAGGGGGCGTATGAGGATATGAAAAAAGTGTTAGCAAAGAAACAGGAACTGCCAACGGCCTTTTTTGCTGATAATGATGTAATTGCCATTGGCGCTATGAAAGCCTTGCAAGAATATGGATATAAGGTGCCAGAGGATATCTCTATCATCGGCTTTGATGATTTGCCTTTCTGTGAAATAACCACGCCGCGCCTAACTACCATTCGGGTGTCTAAGCAGGAGATGGGAATGGTGGCCGTCAGAAGAATGGACGAGATGATAAAGATGCCAGGAAAAAGTAAGTTGAAGATAAGTATTTGTACCGAGTTTGTGGAGCGTGATAGCGTCCGCATGATTTAGTATTATTACCTTGAATACCTAAGGGAAAAATCCCTTAGGTATTTTTTTCGCAATGCTACTGATTCGTTAAAAACGTTTATGTAAATATTTATATAAATTATAATTACAATAAAGTATAAAGCGCTGATTTTCACCTCAAATTTATAGTAAATAACTAAAAAAACATAAATAAAATTGTCTAATAAGGACAAAATATAAAATAAAACTAAAATTAGTATTGAATATTTACATAATACGTTTATACTAAAATTAGGTCGAGATGAGGTGACGAAATGAAAGTAAATATAAAAACAATAAGTGAGGTTACCGGATTTTCGGCGGCGACAGTCTCGAATGCTCTTAACAATAAGCGAGGAGTGAATCGAGAGACCTCGGCAGAAATTCTTAGGGTGGCAAAGGAGCTTGGATACATATCTGAGCAGCGTATAAGAAAGATTAAATTTGCCATTTTCAAGAAGAACGGCAGGATTATCGATGACTCGCCTTTCTTCAATCTACTGATTGATGGGGCCGAGAAAGAGTGCCGTAAGTTAGGTTATGAAATGGTGATTAGTCACTTGGAACAAAGCAGTCCCGATTATGAAGAACAGGTAAAGTGGTTGATTTCTGATAATGACGCCGCCCTTATTCTTCTAGGAACGGAGCTTCAGGGAACGGATATTGATATTTACCGAAGTGCCCTTTGCCCAATGCTCCTTTTTGATTACTACGATTCTCATATGCAATTTGATAGCGTCTTGATTAACAATGAGGATTCCGCCAAGATGGCTACCGAATATCTACTGGCTAAGGGACATAAAAGCATCGGTTACTTAAGAGGAGATTTTCGCATTCAAGCGTTTCGCGGCCGGGCTATTGGTTACCGCCGTGCCTTGCAAAATGCAAGCGAAGTGGTGAAGGGAAAGTATACGTTTACGTTATCTACCACCATGGAAGGAGCGTATAGTGATTTTTTGGAAATCTTGAAAGGAAATCCAGAGTTGCCCACGGCTTTCTTTGCCGATAATGACATGATTGCTCTAGGAGCGATGAAAGCGCTGATTGAAAGGGGATATCGGATTCCTGAGGATATTTCGTTAGTTGGGTTTGATGATTTGCCTTTTTCGGAAATCGCTTCGCCGAGACTGACCACAATCCGCGTTTCCAAGCCGGAGATGGGCGGGATTGCCGTTCGCAAGATGCATGAGATTATAAATCATGTGGGAGTTGCAAAAGTGAAAATAGGAGTCTGCACCGATTTTATCGAACGCGATAGTGTGCAGGAATTACGGGAGCTTTAAGGTATATAAAGAAAGGTGTGAACAAGATGAAACGAATAAAACTAGGCTATGCGCCTACAAGGAGGAGTATCTTTAGTGCTCCAGACGCTATTAAATACCGCAATTTAACTGCGGAGCGGCTTAAGGAGCTAGACATTGATTTTGTCGACATTACGGACATCAATGAAGAAGGGCTTCTCTATAACGATGAAGACATGGTGAAAATTGCGGAGAAGTTTAAGAAAGAAAAGATAGACGGTCTGTTTCTTCCCCATTGTAACTTTGGGACGGAATATGAGTGTGCTAGACTAGCTAAAGAGCTAAAGGTGCCGGTGCTGTTGTGGGGACCGTTAGACGAAAGACCAGATGAAAACGGGGTGCGTCTGCGGGATACTCAGTGTGGCCTATTCGCTACCGGAAAAGTTCTACGCCGTTTCAGGATTCCTTTTACTTATCTGACGAATTGCCGCTTAAACGATCCTGTCTTTGAAAGAGGACTTCGGGATTTTATGGCCGTATGCAACGTGGTGAAAACCTTTAATCACATGCGAATTCTGCAAATCTCTACCAGACCTTTTGATTTTTGGACGACGATGTGCAACGAAGGCGAACTATTAGAAAAATTCAATATTCAGCTTTCGCCGATTCCCATGCCAGAGCTAACAGACGAAGTGAAGCGGGTAAAAGATAAGGAAAAGCTGGCGGTAGCTGAAGTGGTGGCGTATTGTCGCGAAAATATGGAGATTTGTGTCAAGGATGACGAGTTAGAAAATGTAGCAGCGCTAAAGGTAGCTATGAAAAACTTAGCGGATAAATACGGCTGTCAGGCCATTGCTATTCAGTGCTGGAATCAGTTGCAAACAGAAATTGGCATTATGCCTTGCGCGGCCAATGCTCTACTAAATGACGAAGGGATTCCGGTGGTTTGTGAAACGGATATCCACGGTGCCATTACCTCTTTACTTGTAGAAGCCGCTGGCATGGGAGAAACGAGAAGTTTCTTTGCCGATTGGACGATTCGTCATCCGGATATAGAAAATGGCGAGTTATTACAGCACTGCGGTCCTTGGCCGATCTCCCTGGCTCGGGAAAAGGCAAAGCTAACCTATCCTTTAGCCTTTGAACATCCAGGAAGCATTACGGCTGAGGCGAAGCACGGTGAGGTCTCGCTGGTGCGCTTTGATGGCGATAACGGCGAGTACTCTATGCTTTTAGGTAGAGCAAAGGGCGTGGATGGTCCAAAGGGCATGGGAACGTATCTGTGGGTTGAAGTGGATAATATTAAGCGCTTAGAAGCGAAGATTGTGGAAGGGCCGTATATTCACCACTGTGTGGGAATCCACAAGGATGTTGTGCCGGTGCTTTACGAGGCGTGTAAGTATATCGGGGTAACCCCGGATCTTTACGACCCGATTGAAGAAGAGGTTAAAGCGTATCTACGTGGTGAGTAAAAAAAGGAGTTGTACAATGAACGAATTAAGTAAGTTAGCATATGATTTGCGAAAGGATACCGTGGATATTATCGTCTCGGGAAAAGGTGGACATATCGGTGGCGATATGAGCGTTATGGAGATTTTAGTAGCTCTTTACTTTGAGCAAATGAATATTAGCCCAGAGAATCAAGATGATGAAAATAGGGATCGGTTTATTCTAAGCAAAGGACATTCTGTGGAAAGCTATTATGCGGTGTTAGCGGCGAAAGGCTTCTTAGATAAAGAGGAGTTAATCAAGAACTTTAGCAAATTTGGTTCGCCCTACATCGGTCACCCTAATAATAAGCTACCGGGAATTGAAATGAACTCAGGATCTCTAGGTCACGGTTTGTCTGTCTGCGTAGGTATGGCATTGGCAGGAAAAATGGATAAAAAATCTTACCGGGTGTATACGGTAATGGGAGATGGCGAATTAGCAGAAGGTTCTGTCTGGGAGGGAGCGATGGCAGCTAGCCATTATCAGCTAGATAATCTCTGCGGAGTAGTTGACCGCAATCGCCTCCAAATTTCCGGAGATACGGAAAAGGTAATGGGCCATGACGACTTACACGAGCGGTTTGGAAGTTTTGGTTGGCATGTGATTGACGTTGCCGACGGTAATGACATTGAGCAGTTAAACGCCGCTTTTAACGAAGCGAAGACGGTAAAAGGAAAACCAACGATGGTGATTGCCAATACCGTTAAAGGTAAAGGCTCGGAAGTGATGGAAAATAAAGCTAACTGGCATCATAAGGTGCCTACATCTGAGGAGTTAACTCAGATTTATAAGGATTTTGCGACGAGAAAGGAGGCGCTATAGATGAATAAGATACCTAATCGTCAAGCGATATGCGAAGTGTTAATGGAGGAAGCAAAAAAGGATTCGAATATTGTAGTTTTGTGTAGTGATTCCCGGGGATCGGCATCCTTAACGCCTTTTGCGGAAGCATTTCCCGAGCAGTTTGTGGAAATGGGTATTGCTGAGCAAAATCTAGTAAGCGTTTCTGCAGGTCTAGCAAAAGCAGGAAAGAAGCCTTTTGCTGCTTCGCCGGCGTGCTTCCTTTCTACGAGAAGTTACGAACAGTGTAAAGTAGACGTAGCTTATTCGAATACCGACGTTAAATTAATTGGTATTTCTGGTGGAGTTAGCTACGGTGCTTTAGGAATGAGTCACCACTCGGCCCAGGATATTGCGGCAATGTCAGCAATTCCAGGAATGCGGGTGTATCTTCCTAGCGATCGTTTCCAAACGGCGAAGTTGATTAAGAGTCTATTAATGGATGAAAAACCAGCTTATATCCGAGTAGGTAGAAATCCGGTGGAAAATATATATACAGAAGAAAATTGTCCTTTTGAACTAGATAAAGCCAATGTCTTAAGAGAAGGCAACGATGTGGCGATTATCGCTTGTGGAGAAATGGTAAAGCCAGCCCTTGATGCAGCGGCGATTCTGGCAGAGAAAGGGGTAAGTGCTTCCGTTGTGGATATGTACTGCGTAAAACCTTTGGATGAAGATGCGATTGTTTCGGTAGCTAGTAAGGCGAAAGCCGTAATTACGGTAGAAGAGCATGCACCCTTTGGTGGACTTGGTTCCATGGTTAGTCAAGTAGTAGGTGCAAATTGTCCGAAGAAAGTTATAAATATTGCCCTACCTGATGCCCCAGTGATTACGGGAACTTCTCAGGAAGTATTTGATTATTACAAAATGAATGGAGCCGGAGTTGCCGAGAAAGCAATGGAGTTAATGTAAGGTATGGAACAATATATAATCAGCATTGATCAAAGTACGCAAGGGACGAAAGCACTACTTTTTGATGAGAAAGCGTCCATCATAAAGCGGGTCGACAAGTCTCATCGCCAGCTAGTAAACGATAAAGGCTGGGTGTCCCACGACCCTGAGGAAATCTATGAAAATACTCTTCAGGTAGTTAGAGAACTGGTAGAAGGTTCTGGCGTACCGAAAGAAAAGATAAAAGGGGTGGCGATTAGCAATCAGCGGGAGACTTCGCTGGCCTGGGATAAGGTTACAGGAAAGCCACTTGGCGACGCCATTGTCTGGCAGTGCGCGAGAGCAGCGGATATCTGTAGCGCCCTAGAGGAAAAAGGCGTATCTGAACGAGTTAGAGAAGCTACCGGGATTAATCTATCCCCCTATTTTCCGGCCGCTAAGATCGCCTGGATTCTAAAAAATGTGGAGGGTGCGAGGGAGAAATCCTTGAAAGGCGAAATCTGTCACGGAACCATGGATAGTTGGTTGCTTTACAAATTAACGGGTGGAAAAGTCTATAAAACCGATTATTCCAATGCCTCGAGAACCCAGCTGTTTAATATTTTTGAACTTAAATGGGATCCGGAAATCTGTCAACTATTTGGGATTGAGGTGAATAATTTGGCAGAAGTATGCGACTCGGATGGTAAATTCGGGGAAACGGACTTTGCTGGCTTCTTACCGAAAGCGATTCCGATACACGGGGTCCTCGGAGATTCCCACGGAGCGCTTTTTGGACAGGGGTGTCTGGAGCCGGGAATGATGAAGACCACCTATGGCACTGGTTCGTCGATTATGATGAACATAGGTGATAAGCCAGTACTCAGCACTCATGGCGTAGTCACCTCTCTTGCCTGGTCTATGGGCGGACGAGTGAATTACGTGTTAGAGGGTAATTTGAATTATACGGGAGCGGTTATCACTTGGCTAAAGGACGATTTGCAATTAATCGCTTCGCCAAAGGAGACAGAAAGCTTGGCTAGAGAAGCTTGTAAGGACGATCAGGTCTATCTTGTGCCTTCCTTTTCTGGTCTAGGTGCACCTTACTGGGATAGTGAAGCGAAAGCCGCTATTTCGGGAATGACAAGAGCGACGAAGAAAGCGGAAATCGTACGGGCGGCGATAGAGTGTATCGCTTATCAGATTGCCGATGTTATCCAGGCTATGAGTGAGGATGCCGGAGCGCCGGTAAAGGAACTGCGAGTTGATGGTGGTCCCACAAGCAATGGGTATTTAATGCAATTTCAAAGCGATTTGACCAAGGCCAAAGTAAAGGTGCCAAGAGCAGAAGAGCTATCTGGAATCGGAGCGGCCTACGCCGCTGGTCTGGCCCTTGGGGTTTGGGAGATGAATATCTTTGATAATTCAGAATATAAAGTGTATAAACCGGAGATGCCGATAGCGGTTCGCGAAAAAAAGATAGCGGGTTGGAAGGCAGCGGTACAAACGGTGTTACACAAGAAGTGAGATGAGCAGGGCACTGTCCTTGTTGTATCTAATAAAACCTATTAATTCATAAAGAGGAGGAAGATTTATGAAGAAAAAGTTACTCAGTGTGCTCTTATGTGCAGCAATGGTAGTTGTTATGGCATCTGGATGTGGTGCTAAAGAAGAGCCGGCAAAAGAAACAGAAACAAAGGAAGAAGCGAAGGAAGATGAAGTCCTAAAGGGCGGTGGTTCAAACATTATTTATATTATTACCCCATCCCAATCAAATGTGTTCTTCAAAACTGAAGCAGAAGTATGTGAGGCAACTGCGAAAGAACTTGGTTATGAAACAAAGGTAATGTCTCACGATGATGATGCAACCATGCAAATGGAACAGTTTGAAGCAGCAATCGCTGATAAAGCGGCGGCTATCATCTGTGATAATGCGGGTGCAGATTCAACCATCGAAGCTGTAAAAGCAGCTCGCGAAGCAGGAATCCCAACATTCCTAATTGATCGTGAGATCAATGAAGAAGGCGTGGCTATTTCCCAAATAGTTGCCAATAACTACCAAGGCGCTAAGGCTGTTGCTGAGGAATGGGTAGAGGCTATGGGCGAATCAGGTAAATACGTAGAGCTATTAGGTAAAGAGTCTGATACGAATGCAGGTGTGCGTTCAGATGCGTTCCACGAGGTAATAGATCAATATCCAGACTTGGAAATGGTTGCTCAGCAGTCAGCAAACTGGGATCAAACAGAAGCATACGACAAAATGGGGACAATATTACAATCAAATCCAGATATTGATGGTGTAATCTGCGGTAACGATACTATGTTATGCGGAGCTGTTGCAGCTCTTGAGGATGCCGGCTTAGTAGGTATTCCGGTAATCGGTGTAGATGGTTCAGATGATGCCAGAGATTTGATTAAGGCAGGTAAGGCGACCGCTACAGCCCTGCAACAAGCAGCTGAGATTTCACGTATGGCTGTAAAGCAGGCAGATGATTATCTTAAGAATGGAACTACAGGACTAGATGAAAAACAACTAGTAGATTGTGTTGCTATTACAAAAGACAATGCCGAAAAATTAGAAGCATTTGACTTAGCGAAGTAAGAATTATGTATGGGGAGCAGTTAAAACTGTTCCCCAATTAAAAATCTCCATATGAATCAATAGGTAAATGAAGCGAAGTGAGGAGAAGTTGATGAATAAGAAAATATTATCATTGATGTTAATTAGTATACTGATAGTAACATCGATGAGTGGTTGTATAAAAGTAGTTAAAATAGGCGAAGAAGGAAAACTTACCGGTGAATCAGAATTTAACGCCGGAGACAATGTAGCAGAATTCTGGGAAACAGAGGCACTCCCAGAATTAAAGGATGAAGCGGTTGACTTGAACGAATTCCTCAAAGAAGCGGCGGGAGATCTTAATTCCTTAGCAGATAAATACGGAACCTATTCTATGGGAGATAGTGGCGAACTTAGTTATACCGTAAAAGGCACTGCGACTGTGGAAACGGTGGATACACAGAGTAAAGCAGGAACGATGGTTCTTAAATTAGATGGATATGACGGAAGTGAAGAAGTGAAAATACAAATAGGAACAGTTATAAAAGGATCCTCTGTTCGTGACTCGTTATCTTTTATAAAGTTTGGTGATTACACAAATCAACAGGACTATGCGGCGGTTAGTCAGAGTATTAATGACATTATTCTGCAAGATGTTATCAATCCAGAGAAAGCGGAAGAGATGGTGGGTAAAGATATTGGTTTTTTGGGATGTTTTACGGTGAATGATAACGGTACTGTTTTGATAACACCAGTAGAACTTGAAGTGAATTAGAAAGGATAGGTAGCCAGATGGATAAGAATGTAGTGCTACATGCAGAAGGTATGAATAAGATCTATCCTGGAACCAAGGCTTTAGATAATGTATCTTACGATGTGCTAAAAGGCAAAGTAAACGTTTTAATCGGCGAGAACGGAGCCGGAAAATCTACGCTAATGAAATTGATTGCGGGAATTGAGCAGCCAACATCAGGGAAGATGTATATGGATGGCGAAGAGGTGGCATTTAAAGACACGACAGAAGCTAGAGCTAAAGGAATAGGCATCATTCACCAGGAACTAAGTCTTTTTCCTAACTTAAATGTTTATCAAAATATTTTCATGGGGAGAGAGCAGACGACCGGTCGTTTTAAACTTGATAATAAAACCCATATAGCTGAAACGAATAGAGTTTTGGAAAAGCTTGAACACGTTATGGATCCTCAGACTCTGGCAGGCGACTTGCGTGTGGGACAGCAGCAGATGATAGAAATTGCACGGAATTTCCTACAAGATGATTTAAAAATCCTGATTATGGATGAACCGACCTCGTCTTTAAGCGAGCAAGAGGTGGAAGTGCTGTTTCGCTTGATGCGCGAGTTTACAGAGGCGGGGATTGCTATTGTCTATATTTCGCATCGCTTAGAAGAAATCATGAGAATCGGTGATAATGTAACTATTTTGCGGGATGGAAAGTATGTAGCCCGAGCAGAAGTTAAAGATATAGATGTTCCTTGGATTGTTCAACAAATGGTAGGCGAAGGAAAATCATATCCCAAAAAAGATCGAGAAATCGAGTGGTCAAAGCGCGAGAAGGTTTTGGAAGTAAAAAACCTAACATTGCCGAAAAGTGGCGGCGGTTATCTTCTGGATAATGTGAATTTTAATTTAAAACGCGGTGAAATTTTGGGAATATACGGCCTAATGGGTGCAGGAAGAACGGAAATATTTGAATGTATTATGGGCCTTCGACCTGAACATACTGGAGAGATTTATAAAGATGGCAAGCTGCTTGAAATAAAGAGTTTGCGTGGGCAGATTGATAATGGGTTTGCAATTGTACCAGAGGATCGTCAGGCAGAGGGATTAGTACAAACCCTTAGCATAGGTAAGAATATTTCGTTATCTAGTCTTGAGGATTACACGAAGGCAGGATTTATTGTAAAGAAGAAAGAAGACGAGCAAATTGATCGTCAGATTAAGGATATTATGATTAAAGTTGCCGATAAAGACTTACCAATCCTTTCGTTATCCGGTGGCAATCAGCAAAAAGTAGTTATAGGTAAAGGAATCTTAACCAATCCTGATATTTTACTTCTAGATGAGCCTAGTAGAGGTATCGATATAGGGGCAAAAACGGAAGTCTTTGATATTATCAATCAATATGCCGAACGTGGTGTTTCGATTCTGGTAATATCTTCAGAATTAAAAGAAATTGTTTCGATTGCGGATCGGGTAATCGTACTGTCGAACGGCGTTAAAACAGGTGAATTTGTCCATGAAGAAGTTAGCGAAGATCAATTAGTCTTATCTTCGTATAAAGGACATGGAACGAAGAAAAGTTTAAAGGAGAATTAATCATGGGAAAGAATCGTGTAAAGAAGGCGGGAAACACTAATTGGGTTATGACGCTTTTGAAAGGGAGAACGTTACTTATATTAGCAGTGCTAGTTATTTTCTTTAGTTTTGCTTCTCCAAACTTTTTTGCTGTTAATACAGGACTTACGATTGCCAAACACGTAGCTCTTTATGGGATTATGGGTATTGGGATGACATACGTAATTATCACTGGCGGAATCGACCTTTCGGTAGGTGCTGTTGCCGGCCTTTCGGGAATGGTTGCCGGAGGCTTAATTAATGAAGGGTTAACCATTGCGCCTTTAGGAGTGACGGTATATTTTGGCTTGCCATGGATTATCCTTATTTCGGCGGCAGTGGGTGTTTTGATTGGCTGGTTAAATGGTTTTATTATTACTCGGTTTAACGTTGCCCCTTTTATTACCACGCTTGGTACAATGAATATTGCGAGAGGACTTGCAAACCTAAGATCAAACGGAGCTACATTTTCCAACATTGTCGGCAAGGAAGCTTTAGGAAATACCGGGTTTAATTATCTCGGAAAAAGCATCTTTGGTATCCCGGCTGGGGTAATCATTCTGGTCCTTATTGCGATAGTTGCCGCTTGTCTTCTGAAGTATACTCCTTTTGGTTGGCATATTCTGGCAATTGGCGGCAATGCGAAAGCAGCCAAACTCTCAGGAATCAAGGTAGAGAAGAATACAACCTTAGTATATATGTTCTCAGGATTCTGCTCGGCAATTGTCGGCATGATCTCAGCTGCACAGTTAGTTGCCGCGCATCCGGCTACTGGAGAAGGATGGGAAATGAATGCGATATCAGCCGCAGTCCTTGGGGGAACCTCAATGTCAGGTGGTATTGGTTCTGTTGGCGGAACGATTATCGGTGCCTTTATTATTGGCGTAATAAATGACGGCATGACAATGTGTGGTGTATCAGAGTTCTGGCAAAAAGTTATCAAAGGAATTGTTGTTATCGCGGCGGTAATTGTCGATCAGTTCCAAAGAAATTTACAGGCGAAAATGGCACTTCAAGCAAGGAATGAAGGTAAATAGTATGAAGAAACAAGGTGTTTTAAATGCCCAATTGATAAAATGTATTGCTTCTCTTGGGCATAAGGATACGTTTATGATAGGTGATGCAGGCATGCCTATACCCCAGGGGATTGAAATTGTAGATTTAGTCCTGTGCGGTGGCGTTCCCACCTTTAAACAAGTATTAGATGCTGTGGTTGCAGAAACAGAGATTGAAGGATATCTTCTTGCTGAGGAGATTAGCGAACACAATCAAAATATGTTAGACTGTATTGCAAATACTCTTCCAGATGCTGAGGCTCTGATGATTTCTCACGAAGAGTTAAAAGAATTCTCGAAAACAGTTAAATTTGCTGTTCGGACCGGTGAATTCACGCCTTATTCAAATGTGATTTTGCGTTCGGGTGTAATATTCTAATGAAAAGAGGGGAAACGAATGAAAGCATTAGTATTTGGTTCGCTTAATATCGATTACTTTTATGGTGTTGATCACTTTGTACAAAAGGGTGAGACAATATCTTCGACTAGTCTAGAAGTCTATTCTGGGGGAAAGGGTCTTAATCAGGCCACTGCGCTTGCAAAAGCGGGAGCGAACGTATATCAGGCAGGTTGTATTGGTAAGGATGGGTTATTCTTATTAGATGAGCTAAGGGCGGCTAAGGTAAAGACAGAACTAATCGCCGTCTTAGATGATGTGCGCAGCGGGAATGCCATTATCCAGAATGATAAAGAAGGAGACAACTGTATCTTGCTATATGGCGGTGCTAATCGGAGCATTACCAAAGCCTATGTAGATGACGTTCTCGCACTATTTGATCCAGGAGATGTAATTCTTCTGCAAAACGAGATTAACGAGATGGCTTATATTGTTGAAAAGGCAAAAGAAAAGGGATTAATATTGATTCTTAATCCATCGCCCTTAGATGAAGATGTGTTAAATCTACCTTTAGAATACTTTGATTATTTCATTTTAAATGAAATTGAAGCTAGCCAGATTCTGGAAAATGATCAGGAGATGGAAGCGGAAGCACTATTAGATAGCCTAACGCAAAAATTTCCAAAGGCTAAGCTAGTCTTAACTGTCGGTAGCAAAGGTTCTTATTACGCTGATGAAACTACGCGGTTCTTTCAAAAGGCCTATAAGGTAAACGCAGTTGACACTACCGCGGCAGGCGATACTTTCACAGGTTACTTTATCGCTTCGCTAATGGCGGGAAAAAATGTAACTCAGGCGATGAATATTGCGGCGAAAGCCTCGTCGATTACCGTTCAAAGCAAAGGGGCTGCCCCGTCGATACCAGTAATCGAGACAGTCTTAGAAGAAATGTAAGACGAAAAACCTAGGCATAGGTAAGCTCCTCGTGTATAATAAAAATTCAACACGTTGGTTTGAACTTAATAAGGGGGAGCTATGCATTACAATTGGAAGAAGAATGCGGCGGTATTTCTAGGGAGCCAATCCATTAGTCTTTTTGGTTCGTCACTAGTGCAATTCGTCATTACTTCATATATTACCGTCCAAACAAAATCAGGAGCATATGCAGCAATTGCTATTTTATGTGCAATTCTGCCTATGTTCTTTTTGTCGCCTTTCGCGGGAGTGTGGGCAGATAAGTATAATCGAAAGGTGTTAATCGTGCTGGCGGATGGGGGAATCGCCCTTTGTACATTGATTGTAGCGATTTCTTTTATAATGGGCAATGAGTCAATTATACTTCTGTTTGTGGCTCTTATTATTCGGGCAGTGGGTGGTGCGATTCAGACGCCTTGTGTAAGCGCAATGTTGCCAGATGTAGTGCCAGAAGAGCATTTAACTCGGGTGAATGGTATTAACGGGACGCTACAGTCCATCTTTACCCTAGCCTCACCGGTGTTAGGAGCCGCTTTATTGCCACTGGCCCCGATAGGGTATCTATTCTTTATCGATATTGTGACGGCGGTAATCGGAATTGTCATCATTGCCCTTTTCTTTCACTTACCTTATAAGGAAAAGAAAGAGGTGCCAAAGACGAATCCGCTGCGTGATATGAAAGAGGGCGTTCGTTATATCAGGAAGACGGATTTTCTCTTAGAGTTTTTCTTGTTCTGTACCATCTTCTTTCTGATGATGGCACCGGCCGCTTTTTTGACGCCAATTCAAGTGGTGCGAAATTACGGCGATGCATACTGGCGCCTTTCAGCGATAGAAGTTGGTTGGTCAGTAGGAATGATTGTTGGCGGTATTCTAATCACCCTCTGGGGTGGCCTAAGAAATAAAGTCTATACGATGATTCTCTCAGCGGTTCTGATGGGAGCTTGTACAGTTGCTTTAGGGATAAAGATGCCTTTTGGTCCTTACGTGGTGGTGATGGGGATATTCGGACTAGCGATGCCGCTTCTTAATACCCCGGCGATGACCCTTTTACAAGAAAAGGTGGCACCAGAGTATATGGGAAGGGTGTTCGGCGTAATGACCATGATTAATACCGCGATGATGCCACTAGGAATGGTAATCTTTGGACCGATGGCAGACGTGATTTCCGTAGAGATTCTCTTGATTGTCACCGGCGTTGTCATTTTGGTGGCAGCCCTGTGTATGAAGAAAGCAAAGGCACTAGTGGCGGTCGGTTAGATATTTATGTTAATATGTGGTTAAAATATTTGTCAGAGAGAGGAGAAGAATTATAATGTTATTAACAGCAAAGAATCTTATAATTGGCGATGGGAAAACCAATTTAAGGAATGGTGCAATTCTAATTGGAGAGAATGGTAAAATTAAAGAGGTTGGTCTGCTTTCGCAGTTACAAGCGAAATATTCGAATGAAGCTATCACAGATTTTCAAGATGCAAGTATTTTACCGGGGTTAACTGATATGCATGTGCATTTCGGTTATTATTACAGTCAACCGGATTCATACAATTATGACAATTATATGTTGGCATATTATGCTCAGGAACAAGGGAAGAAAGCTCTAGAGTTAGGAATTACTACGGTACGAGATTTGTCATCCCCAAGCGGATTAATGAAACAATTGCGAGTGGCTTGCGAAAAAGGATATTGTCAAGGGCCACGAATTATTCATACGGATACGGGAATGTGTATGACTGGTGGACATGGACATGATGATGGAATTGTTGAAGTGGATGAACCTTGGAATATCCGCAAGGAAGTGCGCAAGCAACTTAGAGATGGGGCGGATTGGATTAAGGTTTTAACAAGCAATCGTACCAGTGTGCCAGAGTATACACAGGAGGAATTAGATGCTGCCGTTGATGAAACACATCGTTTAGGATATAAATGTGCTGTGCATGCTGGACTTCAACCGGCTTTACAGATGAGTATTGATGCAGGGTTTGATACTATTGAACATGGAACCTTTTTAACGTATGAACAAGTCAAACAAATGGTCGCTAATAATCAGGCCTGGATACCAACAATGACGGCCTATACGGTGCTTTATGAATTTTGTAAGGAAAAAATCGAAGCAGGAGTTGATAAAGGAGATCGTATTGCTGCAAAAGCAATTCAAGACATGACTTTTTTTGAGCCGGCATACAACGCTTACAAGGATAACTTTAAGAAATTCTACGATACAGGTGTAGTTGTGTGTACGGGAAGCGATATGGTTCTTTATGAGGCGCCACCATTACCGATAAACCGGGAAATGGAGTTAATGGTTGAGTATGGAATTACTCCGCTTCAAGCGATTCAGACAGCTACTGAAAATCCAGCGAAGGTTTTAGGTATGCAAGATATCTTCGGGAGTTTAAAAGAAGGGTTGATGGCGGATATCTTAGTGGTAAAGGGGAATGTAGAAGAAGATATTAAAGCTATAAATGCAGTAATAGAAGTGTACCAAAGCGGAAAATCTGTTTATAAAAAGTAGAAGTACGATTAATCTAAAAAGAGCTGTGGCGCTTTTATCATTTTGATAAAGCACCACAGCTCTTTTGGTTGTGCGCCTGGCGGCGCACGTTTCTAACCGGTGTAAGTCCGCAATCCGCCCGGTAG
>NZ_JAMXOC010000033.1 GCF_024721265.1 Ohessyouella blattaphilus
CGGTACGTACGGTGCTGTGAGAGGACGGCGGTTAGTCACCGCCTCCTACTCGATAATTCTATTACACTATTTAACTATTACATAGATAACAAGAAAGGAAATATAACAATGGAAAAAAGATTATTTACCTCAGAATCAGTAACAGAAGGACACCCAGATAAGATGAGCGACCAGATCTCGGACGCGATTTTGGATGAATTAATACGCCAGGATCCCAATAGCCGGGTGGCGTGTGAGACGTGTACCACCACGGGAATGGTAATGGTGATGGGGGAGATTACCACCACCGGTTACGTAGATATGCAAAAGATTGTGCGGGAAACAATTAGAGAAATTGGCTATACCCGGGGAAAATACGGCTTTGATGCGGACAACTGTGGCGTGATTATCGCTATCGATGAGCAGTCACCAGATATTGCGATGGGTGTAAATAGGGCTCAGGACGAGGCGTCCGAGGGCGCTGGGGATCAGGGCATGATGTTTGGTTATGCCACCAATGAGACGAAAGAGCTGATGCCTTACCCGATTTCCTTAGCTCATAAATTAGCTAAGCGGTTAACGGCGGTGCGAAAAGACGGTACCCTCCCTTACCTGCGACCAGACGGCAAGACCCAGGTAACGGTAGAGTACGACGAGCAAGACCGACCAATCAGACTAGACGCAGTGGTATTATCCACCCAACATGACCCAGACGTGTCTCAGGAGCAGATCCATAGCGATGTGAAAAAACATATCTTTGATCCGGTGCTCCCAGCAGAGCTAGTGGATGACGAGACGAAGTTTTATATTAATCCTACAGGCCGCTTTGTTATCGGCGGACCTCACGGTGATAGCGGGCTGACCGGCCGGAAGATTATCGTTGATACGTATGGCGGGATGGCTCGTCACGGCGGCGGGGCTTTTTCTGGTAAGGATTGTACGAAGGTGGACCGCTCGGCCGCTTATGCCGCTCGGTACGTAGCTAAGAATATTGTGGCGGCGAAGCTAGCGGATAAGTGCGAGATTCAATTGTCCTATGCCATTGGGGTGGCTCATCCCACGTCTATCGCTGTAGATACCTTTGGTACCGGCAAGCTTAGTGATACGCAGCTCGTGGAGATGATCCGCCAGGAATTTGACCTCCGACCAGCGGGAATTATTAAAATGCTAGATTTGCGACGCCCGATTTATAAGCAGACGGCAGCCTACGGTCATTTTGGCCGGGAAGACTTAAGTTTACCCTGGGAGAAGACAGATAAAGGGTTGGTTTTGCAGAAATATATGTAAAAATATGATAAAGTTTTAGGGGCGCACTCACTGTGCGCCTTTTTTCGTGGTATAATCATCTGAATAGGGTCTTGAAAAGTTGAGCAGGAGGGTTTATATTCTATGAAGTTAAAGACACGTTTGGTAGCGGCCTTTTTAATTATCGTCCTTATTCCAGTGGTTCTTTCCATTGGCTTGACGTTAGTGGTCGGTCGGTATCAACTTAATTCGATTGAGGAAAAATATGAGATACAAGGCGCCACCGTAGAGAACATCTCCAACACGATGCAGGTAATGTCAAGACTTACCGAGAATGCCTATGCGGAGCTACAGAAGCTAGCAAAGACGGATCCGGCGAAATTAGAGGATTTGGAGTTCTTATCAAAATACAATAAAGACTTAACGCCGAAGCACGCCTTCTTAATTGTGCGAAAAGCCGATAATATTCTTTTTCTGGGAGCCAGCTCGGAGGCGGCTGCCCCAGCACTTTCACATCTGCCGGAAGCGGCTTCCCTTGGGGAAGTGTCGGAAGGAGAAAGCAGCATTTACTATGGCGGCGAGGATCAGGTGCTGATTAAGCAGGTAAACTTTATCACCGCTGACGAGCAACCGGCAACGGTCTTTCTGGTTAGCGATGTAAAAGAGGGCTTACCGGAAGCGAGAGATTTCTTTGTGGATATCGTCTTTGGGATTGTGCTGATTCTGGTGATAACCGCGGGGCTACTAAGCTTCTGGATCTATCGCTCGGTGATTACACCGCTGGGGAAGATGAAGAAAGCGGCACAAAATATCGAAGCGGGAAATTTGGACTTTGTATTAGAGCCGATGGTTGATGATGAAATAGGAGCCCTAGGGAAAGACCTAGAAGATATGCGATTGCGCTTAAAGGATAGTGCTGCGGAGAAGGTTAAGTACGACCAGGAAAGCAAGGAATTAATTAGCAATATCTCTCACGACCTAAAGACGCCGGTAACGGCGATTAAGGGCTATGCGGAAGGGATTATGGACGGAGTGGCGGACACGCCGGAAAAAATGGACAAATATATCCGCACCATATATAATAAGGCTAATGAAATGAACCTGTTAATCAACGAGCTAACTCTGTATTCTAAGATTGATACGAATCGGATCCCCTATAATTTCAGTACCCTTTCTGCCACGGAGTATTTTGGGGACTGCGCTGAAGATTTATCTTTTGAGTTAGAAGCGAAGAACGTTCAATTTGAATATCACAATTACGTAGGTGAAGAGGTGATGATTATCGCTGATGCGGAGCAAATCCGGCGGGTGATTCACAATATTATCAATAACTCCATTAAGTACATGGGGAAGGATCAGCCGAAGATCAATCTGCGGGTGAACGACGTAGGAGATTTTGTTCAAGTGGAGATTGAAGACAATGGTCGCGGGATTGCGGCGGCGGATTTACCGAATATCTTTGAGCGGTTTTACCGGACGGACACCTCTAGGAATTCCACGAAAGGCGGAAGTGGTATCGGCCTTTCGATTGTGAAGAAGATCATCGAAGAGCACGGCGGTAAGATATGGGCAACGAGTAAGGAAGAGACAGGCACGACGATGTATTTTGTGCTGAGAAAATACCAGGAGGTACCAAATTAGTGAACAAGATATTGATAGTTGAGGATGAAGTGGCAATTGCCGAATTGGAGAAGGACTACCTAGAGCTGAGTGGCTTTTCCGTAGAGGTGGAAAATGACGGTGAATCAGGCCTTAATAAGGCTCTGAATGAAGACTTTGATTTATTTATCTTAGATCTGATGCTACCAGGTGTAGACGGGTTTGAAATCTGTCGTCAGATTCGGGATAAGAAGAATACCCCGATTATTATGGTGTCAGCTAAGAAGGATGATATCGATAAGATTAGAGGCTTGGGTCTGGGAGCGGATGACTATTTGACTAAGCCCTTTAGCCCAAGTGAATTAGTAGCTAGAGTAAAGGCTCACTTAGCTAGATACGACCGCTTGACAGGCAGTGCTGAGGAAGCAAATAACGTCATCGAGATTCGCGGCCTAAAAATCGATACCACCGCTAGAAGAGTGTGGATCAATGAAGAGGAGAGAGCGTTTACCACGAAAGAGTTTGATTTACTTACGTTCCTAGCCGGTCACCCTAACCACGTTTACTCAAAAGAAGAATTGTTCCGAGAAATTTGGGATATGGAATCTATTGGCGATATCGCCACCGTAACTGTACATATTAAAAAAATAAGAGAGAAGATAGAAATGGATACCTCGAATCCACAATATATCGAAACGATTTGGGGAGTAGGGTATCGTTTCAAAGTATAAGAAAATGAAAATACACACTGAGAAAAAGAAAAATATTCACTGGAATACCATGCGAATCCTGGCAGCAGGATTTGCTGGTGCCATTCTTTTAGGAGCGTTATTATTAATGCTGCCTATCTGTAACAATGAACCGATTGCGTTTATGGATGCGTTATTTACCTCCACTACGGCAATCTGTGTGACAGGACTGATTACCATTGTGCCGATGACCCAACTAACGGTCATCGGTAAAGTTGTTTTATGCGTGCTGATCCAGATTGGCGGTCTGGGAGTCATCGCTTGCGTTACCGGCTTTTTTTTATTGCTGCGCCGGAAGATTACGCTGGGTACCCGGGTGGTGATTGCCGAAGCCTATAGTGCTGAAGGCCCTGGCGGCATGGTGTTGATGATTAAAAATGCGGTTTTAGGAACGTTTTTGGTAGAGTTCTTAGGAGCGCTTATTTATGCCACTGTTTTTATTCCTAAGTATGGTGTCTTAAAAGGGATAGGGGTCTCTGTCTTTCAGTCGATATCTTCCTTCTGTAATGCGGGAATCGATATTGTGGGAGCGACTAGCTTTGCCGCTTACGTCTCTAACCCGGTGATTAACATTAACACCATGCTGTTGATTATCCTAGGTGGTATCGGTTTTCCTGTCTGGTTTGACGTGATTAGAAATACTAAGCGAACCTTTAAGGAGCCAGTGCCGAAGAAGCGACTGTTTACCGCTTTGCAGCTACATTCAAAGATTGCGCTGACAACCACAGCGATTCTCCTAGTGGGAGGTACGCTTTTTATCCTATTATTCGAATATCACAACCAGAAGACCATGGGGAATCTGGCTCTTCACGACAAGGTAATGAGTGCGGCTTTTCAGTCGGTAACGGCGAGAACAGCCGGGTATTATACTCTGCCCCAAGACGTTCTCCACGACGAGACTAAGTTCTTGACGGTGATTCTGATGCTGATTGGCGGTTCCCCGGGAGGAACGGCCGGCGGTATTAAGACCACCACCATGGCGATGCTGGTACTGACCGCTTTCTCCTTTATTAGAGGGGGAACGGATACTGAGGCTTTCGGTCGTCAGATTACGAAAGAAAACTTCCGTACCGGCTTTACCGTAGTCATGCTTGTGGGTACGGTTTATATTGTGGGAACCATTGCCTTACTGATGATTGAATCGGACCAGATTCCTTTTATTGATATTTTATACGAAACCGCCTCGGCGATGGGGACGGTGGGGCTATCGGCGAACTTAACGCCAAGCCTTTCTCGGGCTAGTCAACTGGTGCTTATTATGATGATGTATCTAGGACGAATCGGACCGCTAACCTTTGCCTTAGTCTTTGGCGGCAAAGCGCTAGCTAAAGATCATTACCGGGAATTACCAAAGCGACGGATTTTAATCGGTTAGATTTGCGAAGACAGGAGATGAAGACAAATGAAGAATAAACAGTATGCAGTGTTGGGTTTGGGAAATTTTGGGGAAAGCGTCGCCCTGACCCTACAAGAACTAGGGTGTGAAGTTATTGCGGTGGATCACAATGAGGAGCGGATCCAAAGAATTGCGGATCATGTGTCTTATGCTATGAAGGCCGAAGTAGGGGACCCAGAGGTTATGAAGGCGATCGGTGCCAGAAACCTAGACGGGGTGGTGGTGGCTTTTGCCGAAAACATGGAAGCCAGCATTATGGCCACCTTACTAGCGAAGGAAATCGGTGTTCCCTTTGTGCTGGCTAAGGCCAACAACGAAACGCACGAGAAGATTCTTAAGAAAATCGGTGCCGACGCCGTCATTTATCCAGAGCGCGAGACGGGAGAACGAGTGGCGAAGCAGATGCTCTCGGCCAACTTTACCGATTGGATCACCCTTTCTAGGGAATACAGTATTATCGAAACCACCACTCCCGAAGGCTGGGTCGGCAGAACGCTAGAAGACCTTAATCTTAGAGAAAACTTTGAAGTGACCGTGGTAGGGATGATTCGCAGTGAAGAGTTTGAAATCAACCCTGATCCGAAGGCGCCATTAGAGGAGCGGGCGATTTTGATTCTGCTAGGTGCTGACGATGCTTTAAAAGAGATTCGAAAGGGCGAGGACGAGTAATGATTTCTAGTACTTCTAATCCCCGGATTAAGCAGCTGGTGCAGTATAAAAAGAAAAAGAAGGCCAGAGATGCCGACCAAGTCTTCTTAGTAGAGGGCTTACGCCTAGCGGGGGAAATTCCCGCCGAGAAGCTAGTTGAAGTGTATGTAACAAGTGCCTTTAAAGCGAGGGAACAGGCGTTTTTATCGAAGCTCCCTTCGGAAAAAGTAATCGAAGTGACCGACACCGTCTTTGCCTACGCCGCAGATACCAAGACGCCTCAGGGAGTGCTGGGGGTGGTGCGGCAAAATGCCTATAGCGCCCAGGAGCTAATCCAGAACCATCACGATTTTGTTATGGTCTTAGAAGATGTGCAGGATCCAGGAAACGTCGGTACGATTATTAGAAGCGCCGAGGCAGCAGGGGTTAGCAGTGTGATTTTAAGCGAGAACTGTGCCGACGTCTACAACCCGAAAACCACCAGGTCCACCATGGGCTCGATCTTCCGGGTGCCCTTTGCTTATACCGCTGATTTGCCAGAAGTTATAAAAAAACTTAAGGAACAGGGTACAAAAATTTATGCAGGGCATTTAAAGGGTAGTACCTCTTATGATATAATAGAGTATGATAAAAAAGTGGCAATCCTTATCGGGAATGAAGGGGCTGGTCTTAGCGAAGAAATCTCAGGGCTAGCGGATGACTATATCGTAATTCCCATGGAAGGTAAGGTGGAATCACTCAATGCAGCCATCTCGGCAACGATTCTAATGTTTGAGGTAGCTAGAAGGAGAAGAGGAGGCGAGTAGATGTTTGAGGGTTATTATTGGATTATCTTATTTATCGTGTTGTTAGTTGTAGAGATATTGACACTAGGACTGACTACCATCTGGTTTGCTATTGGCGCTCTGTGTGCGGGATTAGCTAGTTTAGTAACGGACAGCCTAGTGATTCAAATTATTGTCTTTGTGGTGGTTTCCGTAGCCACGCTGATTTTTACCAGACCGCTTGTAAAAAAGCACTTTAACAACTCACGGGTGGCCACCAATGCCAATCGCTATATCGGCGAGAGTGGAATGGTAATTGAAGATATCAATACTTTGACGGCCACCGGCCGAGTAGAAGTAAAGGGCCAGGAATGGGCGGCGAAGACGGCGGACCCGGAAGGGAAGTTAGCCAAGGGAACGACCATTGTGGTGAAAGGAATTGAAGGCGTTAACTTTATAGTTGAGGAAAAGGAGAAAATTTAATGGGTGGATTTTTATCGATACTAGGTATTATTTTATTATTTGTAGTAGTAGGGATTATTATCTCTTGTATCAAAATTGTTAGACAGGCTCAAGCAGTAGTCGTTGAGCGCCTAGGTGCCTATCAGGCGACTTGGGAGACCGGTCTTCATCTGAAGCTGCCGATCGTTGACCGCATTGCGAGACGAGTGGATTTAAAGGAACAGGTTGTTGACTTTGCACCTCAACCGGTTATTACGAAAGATAACGTTACGATGCGCATCGATACGGTTGTCTTTTTCCAGATTACTGATCCTAAGCTATTCTGCTACGGAGTTGCCAATCCGATTATGGCTATTGAGAACCTAACGGCGACCACCTTGCGTAATATTATCGGTGATCTTGAGCTAGACCAAACCCTGACTTCGAGAGAGACGATTAACACCAAGATGCGTTCTTCTCTTGATGTGGCTACAGATCCTTGGGGAATCAAGGTAAACCGGGTAGAGCTTAAGAATATCTTGCCACCGGCAGCGATTCAAGATGCCATGGAAAAGCAGATGAAAGCAGAGCGTGAGCGAAGAGAAGCGATTCTTAGAGCCGAAGGCGAGAAGAAGAGTACGGTACTGGTAGCCGAAGGTCAAAAAGAAGCGGTTATTCTCGATGCCGAGGCAGAGAAGCAAGCGGCCATTCTGCGAGCAGAAGCCCAGAAGGAAAGAATGATTCGGGAAGCGGAAGGTGAAGCCGAAGCGATCCAAAAGGTACAAAAGGCCAATGCTGATGGTATTATGTTCCTTAAGGAAGCTGGCGCTGATCAAGCCGTCTTAACCATTAAGAGTTTAGAAGCATTTGGCAAAGCCGCTGACGGACAAGCAACTAAGATTATTATTCCTTCAGAGATCCAAGGGATTGCTGGTCTGGTTCAGTCTATGTCAGAAATTGCCACAAAGGACAAAAGCGAGAAATAGTATATGGAACCAATCATCGACCTAGATCTGGAATACGGCCTCGTCTTAGAGGGTGGCGGTGCTAGAGGCGCTTATCAAATTGGGGCGTGGAAGGCACTCCACGAAGTCGGGGTGAAGATAAATGCAATAGCGGGTACATCAGTGGGCGCTCTAAACGGCGCCCTCATTTGTATGGGCAATGTGGAAAAAGCCGAAGCAATTTGGGAGCAGATGACGTATTCCAAGGTTATGGAAGTGAACGATGAGTGGATGTTTCGTTTTTTTGATAAGAAGCTACCCTTTGGGGATGTACTTAATCACTTGGTGAGCCGGTTAAAAACAGGTGGGATTGATGTCTCACCGCTACGGCAGCTGATTCACGAGATGGTAGATGAAGAGAAGGTACGAACTTGCGGAATCGCCTTTTATTTATTAGCCTTTTCCGTAGATGAGATGCGCGAGCTTGACCTTTCTATTGAAGATATCCCAGAAGGCTATCTAGAAGATTTTCTCCTTGCCAGTGCGTATCTGCTAGGGTTTAAGCGGGAGCGCCTTCACGGGGTGCGCTATATGGACGGTGGCGTGGTTAATAACGTGCCGACGGGTGCCCTAGTTAAGCGGGGTTATAAGCATATTATCGAGATTCGCATCTACGGCCCGGGAAGAGAGCCCCGGGTGAAGGTGCCAGTTGGCGGCCTTAAACTTAGAGTGGCGCCCCGAGTGCGGTTAGGCAGTATAATTGATTTCTCCCCGAAGCGCAGCCGTCAGAATATTAAAATCGGCTATTACGATGCCATGCGGATGATCTATGGGCTAGAAGGGCGTATCTATTACCTAGAACAAACTCACGAGGATGAATTTTACACGGAGTGCTTAACGAATTTAAGCGAGCCTAAGCGGGCAGAGGTTTGTTTTATGCTAAAGATACCGCTTACTATTACGGATAAAGGTTTGTTTTTAGCGCTACTAGAAGCTAGCGCCAAGCGCTTGCGGGTTCAGAAATACCGAATTTATCAGATAGACGAGTTTTACGAGATTGTTAAGTCTCGTTACGACGAGCTTGATTTAGAGGAAAGAGATGAGCAACCGAAGTTCATGGAGATATTCTTTGAACTTGAAGATAGGGAGGATTAGAAGATGGATTTAAAAGGACGTCATTTACTGACACTAAAGGATTTTACCAAAGATGAAATACTCTACTTAGTTGATTTGGCTGAGACTTTAAAGAAAGAAAAGAAGGCGGGGATCTTTAACGATCATTTAAAACGCAAGAACGTAGCGCTAATCTTTGAAAAGCCTTCAACAAGAACTCGCTGCGCCTTTACCGTAGCAGTCGCCGATGAAGGGGGAACGCCGGTCTATCTTGCTGGCAACGAGATTCAGCTTGGCCATAAGGAAAGTGTAGAAGATACGGCGAAGGTGCTGGGTCGGATGTTTGACGGCATCGAATTCCGAGGTTTTAAGCAGTCAGATGTGGAAGCTCTTGCCAAATATAGCGGGGTACCGGTTTGGAATGGCTTGACAGACCTTTACCATCCCACGCAGATCCTAGCCGATTTTCTTACCATGAAAGAGCACTTCGGGCACTTAGAAGGCCTGCGCTTTGTCTACCTAGGTGATGGTCGCAACAATATGGCTAACTCCCTGATGATCGGCTGTACGAAAGTGGGGGTTCACTGTACGATTATCGCACCGAAGGAACTGCAACCAGAGGCAGACTTAGTGGCTCAGTGTCAAGAATATGGTAAGATAAGCGGAAGTGAGCTAGTGATTACGGATGACGTAGAAAGCGTCCAGAACGGGGACGTGCTCTATACCGATGTGTGGGCTTCCATGGGTGAAGAAGATAAGGCGGCAGATCGCATTGCCATGCTGCGTCCTTATCAGATTAATAGCGAATTGATGGCGAAGACCGGTAAGGCGGAAACCATTTTTATGCACTGCCTCCCAGCGGTGAAAGGCTATGAGGTGACAGAAGAGGTCTTTGATAGCCCAGCATCCGTCGTATTTGACGAGGCCGAGAATCGCCTCCATACGATTAAGGCTGTGATGGTAGCCACATTAGGAGAGTAAGATGAAAGCAGAAATTCTGCGTTTACTTAGAGAAGCGGATGATTACGTCTCCGGACAGTTTCTCTGCGAGCACTTCGGTGTCTCGCGAACGGCGGTCTGGAAGGCCATGGAACAATTGAAGAAATCCGGTTATGCAATCGAAGGAATTAGAAATAAAGGGTATCGCCTGGTGGAAGCGGATACAGGCACCCCGGATGCCAATCGCTACGGGAAAGCCGAGATCGAAAGTCGGATGACGACCAAGTATCTTGGGCGCCAAGTGGTTTTTTTTGCCGAGACGGATTCCACCAACCAGAAGGCCAAGCTCTTTGGCGAAGAGCGCCGGGAGAATGGAACCTTAGTTGTCGCCGAGCACCAGACGCTCGGGAAGGGCCGGCGAGGACGAAAGTGGGAGTCTCCAGAAGGGGAGAATATCTACATGTCCCTGCTTCTCTATCCCCAGATTCAGACCAGTAGTGCACCTCAGTTAACGCTGGTGATGGCCATGGCGGTGGCCAAAGGGATTCGGGAAGTATACGGCACGGATGTAGGCATTAAGTGGCCCAATGATGTGGTGCTAAGTGGGAAGAAAATCTGTGGGATTTTGACCGAGATGAGCTTAGAGGCTGAGTTTATCAGTTACGTAGTCATTGGGGTGGGGCTTAATGTGGCCCAGCAGGAATTTCCCCAGGAGATACGGGATAAAGCCACGTCCTTGTTATTGGAAACTAAGAAAAGCGTTTCTCGGAGCGAGCTTATCGCAGAGGTGATTAGACACTTCGAGGATTTGTACGAACGTTTTCTCATCAAGGAAAATCTAAGTGATTTAAGAGAAGAGTATAACGCTCTCCTGTTAAATAGAGGGAAAGAAGTAAGAATTAGTACACCGAAAGAGGAGTATACGGCTACCGGTCTAGGGATTAACGATACCGGCGAGCTGCTTGTACGCCTAGAAGACGGAAGCGAGCGGGCAATCTACGCCGGCGAGGTATCGGTCCGGGGCCTCTACGGTTATGTGTAAGGAGAAGTCATGACAGAAGGACATTTGACAGAAGAAGGCTTGGTACTGTGTGGTGCCAACGCTTATGAAGAAAAATATTATCTAAATCCAGACTTTGAGACTCTACCAGATAGTATCAAGCAAGAGCTTAAAATTATGTGCGTGCTCTATGTTCACGAAGTGGGCGGGATTCTTACGCTGGTATACGATGAAGAAGGAAATTTGAATTTTGAAGTTAGGGCAGAAGAGGGTGATCCGATGTTTGATGAGATTGGTAGCCGCCTTAAAATAAAACAATTGCAGCAGGAAAAACAAGATTTGCTGGCATCTTTGCAGATGTTCTATAAGGTGTTTTTCCTAGGCGAGGAGGTATAGTTATGTTATTAGTTGTGGATGTAGGGAATACAAATATCACCATGGGAATCTGGGACGGGGATAAGCTTCTGGGCAAGTTTCGCATGACCACTAAGCTTGTGCGGACTTCCGACGAATATGGAATTACCCTTAAGGAACTAGTGGATCGCCAAGGTGTGGATAGTACGAAAATCAATCGGGTGATTATCTCTTCCGTGGTGCCTGATGTAATGCACTCCCTTGGTAGTGCCTTTATCAAATACTTTGGCATCCGGCCGATGGTGGTCTCTGCCGGTACAAAGACGGGAGTGCGAGTCTCGATTCCCAACCCTCAGCAGATTGGTCCCGATCGAATCGTCGATGCGGTAGCAGGCTACGTGTTACACGGCGGTCCGGTCATCGTAATCGACTACGGAACCGCGACAACCTATGATTTAATTGGTCCTGATGGTGCCTTTGAGGCAGGGATTACCGCCCCGGGAATCCGGACCTCTGCTCAGGCGATGTGGGGGGAAGCGGCCATGCTGCCAGCCATCGAGATTGTAAAGCCAGCGTCCATTCTCGCCCGGGACACGATTACCAGTATGCAAGCGGGTCTAGTCTACGGCGTGATCGGTCAGACGGAATATATCGTCAACCAGATAAAGAAAGAGTCAGGCTATGAAAAAATTAAAGTGGTGGCGACTGGAGGCCTGGGCTCTATTATCGAGAAGGAAACGGAAGTAATCGATTGCTACGATCCAGAGCTTACGCTAAAAGGACTTAAGCTTATCTACGATAAGAATACGAAGTAAAAGGAAATACTAATGAAGATAGGAAAGATAGAGCTAGCGAATCCGTATATCCTAGCTCCCATGGCAGGTGTTACCGACCTGCCATTTCGTCTCCTTTCAGGGGAGATGGGAGCAGGGCTTTTGTGTATGGAGATGGTGAGTGCCAAGGCGCTGGAATTTAATAACCGCAATACCTTAGACTTATTGCGAATTCATCCGGATGAGTACCCGGTCTCCCTTCAGCTATTCGGACACGAGCCAGAGGTAATCGCTGAAGCGATTCAAAAAATTGATGAGCGCCCCTTTCAGATTCTCGATCTTAATATGGGGTGTCCCGTTCCGAAGATCGTTAAAAACGGTGAAGGTTCGGCGCTGATGAAGGACCCGGGAAAAGTGAGCGAAATCGTAAGCGCCGCTGTAAAGGCGACGAAGAAGCCGGTAACGGTTAAGATTCGTAAAGGTTTTGACGATAATCAAATAAATGCGGTCACTGTGGCAAAAGCCGCCGAAGCCGCCGGTGCGGCAGCCGTAACAGTTCACGGTCGTACCAGAGAGCAGTATTACAGCGGAAAAGCCGACTGGGACATTATCCGTCAGGTTAAAGAAGCGCTTTCCATACCGGTGATCGGTAACGGGGATGTGAACGGACCAGATAAAGCCCAGGCTATGTTAAAAGAGACAGGCTGTGACGGGGTGATGATTGGGCGAGCTGCCCAGGGGAACCCTTGGATATTCAAAGAGCTAAATCACTTTGATAAGACTGGTGAGATTTTGCCACGACCAACCACTGCCGAAATGATCCAGACAATGCTACGCCACGCCCAGATGCAGGTCGAATTCAAAGGGGATTATCTAGGAATTCGGGAAATGCGTAAGCATATCTCCTGGTATACTAGGGGCTTAAAAGGGTCCGCCCGGTTGCGGGAAGAAATCAACCATACGGAAAGCCTAGAAGAACTGGAAGAATTGCTTAAAAAAAGATTGACATAGCTAGGTAAAATATGTATAATGATGAAATTGTGAAAGCAAAATTTTATTGTATAAAAAAAGAGTTAAAAATAAGAGATAAATGATTATGTGAGGAGCGATACTGATGGAAGCTAAGAAAAGTTTATTAACATATGCTGGACTTAAGAATCTTGAGGAAGAATTAGAGCATTTAAAGGTTGTTAAGCGTAGAGAGATAGCGGGGAAAATCAAAGAAGCAAGAGAGCAAGGCGACCTGTCAGAAAATGCAGAATACGATGCTGCTAAAGATGAGCAGCGGGACATCGAAGCGCGTATTGATCAGATTGAAAACATTCTGAAAAACGCTGAAGTAGTTGTGGAAGATGAAGTAGAATTTGATAAAGTAGGCGTTGGCTGTAAAGTCAGAGTTCACGACATTACTTACGATGAAGACTTAGAGTACAAGATTGTGGGTTCCACGGAAGCGAATTCCTTGGAAGGCAAGATTTCTAATGAGTCACCGGTAGGTAAGGCGTTAATCGGAAAGAAGGCCGGAGACGTAGTTGACATAGAAACCCAAGCGGGTGAGATGAAGTATAAGGTATTAGAAATTGGACCTGTAGCTTAGTAAACCGGAGCCGGACGCAGTAGCGCCCGGCTTTCTATAAAATAAGAAATGAAAGACCAAGGAGGATAATTGTGGCGGAACAGAAGAAGGAACAAGACGTAAATCAGTTGCGGAAGGTAAGAAGAGAAAAGCTTAAGGAGCTTCAAGATACTGGCAATAACCCGTATCTCATCACGAAATACGAAGCCAGCGCGCACTGCGCCGAGATTAAAGAAAATTATGACGAGTTTGAAGGAAAAGAAGTTAAGATTGCAGGACGTCTGATGCAAAAGCGGGTGATGGGTAAAGCTTCTTTTTGTAATGTTCTCGACCAAAGCGGCAATTTACAGTCTTACGTGGCTAGAGACGATTTAGGCGAAGAGGCGTACAAAGCCTTTAAGCGCATGGATATCGGTGATATCGTAGGTATAACCGGTACGGTTTTCACGACAAAGATGGGAGAAATCTCCATTCACGCAACGAAGGTAGAGCTACTTTCAAAGAGCTTACAGATTCTACCAGAAAAGTTCCACGGTCTTCAGGACCGGGATTTACGTTACCGTCAGCGCTACGTGGATTTAATTATGAATCCGGAAGTGCGTGACACCTTTACCAAGCGTTCCCAGATTATCAGCTCTATTAGAAGATATTTGGATGCTCAGGGCTTCTTAGAAGTAGAGACGCCGATGCTAGTAGAAAATGCTGGCGGAGCCGCTGCTCGTCCTTTTGAAACATATTTTAATGCTCTTAGTGAGGAGCGTAAGCTAAGAATCTCTCTAGAGCTTTATCTAAAGAGACTCATTGTCGGCGGTTTTGAGAAGGTTTATGAGATTGGCCGAGTTTTCCGTAATGAAGGCGTCGATACTCGCCACAACCCAGAGTTTACCTTAATGGAGTTATACCAAGCGTATACCGATTACCACGGCATGATGGATCTTACTGAAAATATGTACCGTCACGTGGCTCAGGAAGTCTTAGGAACCACCACCATTACCTATAACGGGGTGGAAATGGATCTAGGTAAGCCTTTTGAGCGGATTACCATGATCGATGCGGTTAAGAAATACGCCGGTGTGGACTTTAACGAAATCAAGACCACCGAAGAAGCCAAAGCCATTGCCAAAGAAAAGCACGTGGAATTCGAAGAACGTCATAGTAAGGGCGATATCCTAGCCCTCTTCTTTGAAGAATTCGCTGAGGAACACCTAATTCAGCCAACCTTCGTAATGGATCATCCCATTGAGATTTCACCACTTACGAAGAAGAAGCCAGAAAATCCAGAACTGGTTGAGCGCTTTGAGTTTTTTATGAACGGCTGGGAGATGGCCAATGCTTACTCTGAGCTTAACGATCCAATCGATCAAAGAGAGCGTTTCCAGGCTCAAGAAGAACAACTGGCTCAAGGTGATGAAGAAGCCAACACTACCGATGAGGACTTCCTTAACGCCCTAGAAATCGGGATGCCACCAACAGGCGGTATCGGCTACGGTATTGATAGAATGTGTATGCTCTTTACGGACTCACAAGCGATCCGTGACGTATTGCTCTTCCCCACGATGAAGAGCATCGATAAGTAAAACTCAGTGTTTATGCGGGTTTGCGGCACCTTTTAAAGGTCCAAAAACCCTTTTGACATCAATTTGACATCAATTTTTGATGTCAATATGGATGAATATGGTGCTATATGGGTTATCCGGCACCCTCCTACAAACTAGAATAGTCTTATATTTTTAAGTCTAAGGACACTTTTCTGCTAATGGAAAAGTGTCTTTTTTTGCGTTAAAGAGACAAAAGATGAAGGAGGAACGCCTGCCATGATTAAGGTGAGATTGCAAGGAACCAGAGAAGAAATTCTTTGGTTCCGAGAACAGATTTTAGCTCGAAATGGAAATATAGAAGTCAATGAAATATCGGATTTCTTTAACAACAAGGGCACAAAAAAATTTGTGAGAAACTACATGGAAATTAGCAAAGCAAAAAAGAGAAAATAGGAGGATGACAGATGAACACAGCGTTAAGAGCAATTAAGAAACAGATTTATTTTAAGGACGAAGCTCATCAGGAGTTTTATTTAGAGCATTTGGCAAGATGTCGTAACCAAGACGTCTATGAGCAAGCGTTAATATATTGCTTGGGACTATCTAGTGATACTAGGAGAATGGTTGATCGAATCTATGATTTTAATACGAATTGTGTTATTCCCCAGTGTTTATCAGAAGGATGGATTACTAGTGGGGCAGCACGTGTGGTGCGACTAGCCTTCAATTTGTATTGCAATGATACACCGAGCACCTATAATTTTGAGGATGATTTTGAGGAGGCGTTTAAAGAATGTAAAAACTACACGGTGGAAGAGATTTTTTGTTGTGAATACGCGCCCTTCTTTTTAGAAGCTGTTCGTCTGAGATATCCTGAGTATTTTAGAAGTATCAAGGGGGTGTTTTAGGTGGGTAAAGTAATTGCTATAGCTAATCAAAAAGGAGGATGTGCCAAAACAACGACTGCAGTGAATTTAAGCATTGGTCTTGCAAGAGCAGGGAAACGAGTTCTTGCCATTGATAATGACCCTCAGGCTTCTCTCACGGCAAGCCTTGGTTTTAAGCAGCCGGATCAATTAGAGGTTACACTAGCAACTAAAATGGGAGATATCATTTTAGATAGAGAAGAGGATTTATTATCGGGAATCTTGCATCATGAGGAAGGAATTGACCTATTGCCATCCAATATCGAGTTGTCAGGCATGGATGTTTCTTTAGTAAATGTAATGAGCAGAGAGACTATTCTAAAGCAATATGTAGATCAGGTAAAAGAACAATATGATTACATCATATTAGACTGCTTGCCCTCTTTAGGAATGCTAACTATTAACGCACTTGTCTGTGCTAACAGCGTTTTAATACCAGTACAGGCAGCCTATTTACCGGTGAAAGGCTTGCAGCAGCTTATAAGAACTATAGGGAAGGTATATCGGGGACTTAACCCAAAGCTTCAGATTAGTGGCATATTACTTACTATGGTTGACTGCCGAACCAACTATA
>NZ_JAMXOC010000034.1 GCF_024721265.1 Ohessyouella blattaphilus
AACAGATTTTCAATTAGCCGCGTGCGACATATGAGCCGCACTTACGGGCGCACGTATAAAACATAGAAATGAGGAAATTGTATGATTTGTCATTATCTGGAAGAACTAGATAAAGGGCTGTCTTTCGGTGAGGATTTCCCTTAACTCCGAGACCTAAGGCCCGTATATCAATATCATTTCCACTAAAGATACGTTTCACATCCGCTGTTTCACAAAGCTTTAGCATGGCATTTACCATAATCACAATGCTTCGCACCGTTTCACTGGCTCCCTCTTTTAGTTTCCGATAATCTCTAACCGGAGGATAGTCTGCTCCCTTTTCTTTTGCTAGCTTGTTCATCCTAAAGTGAAGCTGAGTCGTCTTCTCATCAATCCGTTTTGATTCCATATTTACAAGCTTTAGGATGTTATTCATCGTCCCGGGACGCTTTTCTTCTTTTGCTTCTAACCACTCATAATAGAACAGAGCCTGTAAATATAAATCAACTCCATCATCCCAAAAGGGGTCTGACTGCATAGCTTCTGGCTTTCTCACACTTTCATGGAGGTTCGTAATTAAGCGAATCAAATCGTTTTCTCGTTCGATCCAGTGAAAGGGGTTATAACGATCCGATTTCCAGGGCTCCTTTAGATTTAAACACCGGATATCAAAGCCCTTTTCCTTCAGATAATTCCCAGTAATTCGCATTAGCTCTCCTTTTACATCTAGAACTACATAGGTATTCGCCCCTTGGAGAAGGTTGGGTATAATTATGGAAGTGGTCTTATAAGTTCCCGGAGGACCTATTACTAACATGTTGTTATTGGATAACTTTCTCTTACTGATTTTCATATTCTTAGACACAATTCGGTTCTTACTTTCATCTGGATCTGCCAAAAGCTTACATAGCTTTTTAACGTCTCCCCACTCTTCGCATCCGTGTTCCTTGTCAAAATAGAAGTTACGGTAATGGTAAGCATAATAGCTCACAAACATAATCCAGAGCACAAAGAAAAGCCCCAGCATGGCTGGGGTCTTAGGATTTAGATAATTTCTAAAGGGGTGAACTGTAATCTGACGAATCGTCTCATCAATCGTTTGAAAGCTCGCTCCTGGAATCACATAAAACGCGCCGACGTAATAGCCTAACACCAAGAATAGGAGAAGAGAACCTAAATATAACCCATAAGGAGTTTGTCTTTTCATCTGCATAGTCTCACCCTCCTATCGGGATTTCAAGGGATTTGCCGGAATTCGTTCCCCTATGTCTTGGACGATTTCACTTATCTCTTTGCTTTCTATGCTTCTCTTTACCAGATCGTAATGCTTCGTAAAAAGTTCCTCTCCCGTAGGACGCTTCGTAACAGAAACCGCTTTTCCTACAGCATCCATAACAATCGGTTTTTGCTCTTTATGAATGTAAGCTAGATAAGTCTGCCCTTCATCTGTTACAAAGACTTGTTCTGTAGGAATAATCAGGGTCTGTTCATTCTCACCCCAAGTGCCTGGAATCCGCGAAGCAAAGAAACCCTGCCCTTTTACTTCTTCTCCGCCTGCGTACGAACTTTTCTCTACTAAGGACTCATGGTTAATAGATAAGGGAATGTACTCTGGGTTATTATAGTATTCTAAAAAACTCTTATCAGTAGCTAGGCGTATGTCACTTTCTCCTTCAAGAAATAGCTTCTCTATTTCTCCCGGTTCTCGGTGATATTTTTCATCTGCCTCTTTATATTTCCCTTCGGCTAATTGAATATATTGCTCCTCACTAATTGCCCCTGTATGAGTATATTCTTCCGAAGTAATCAACTGCAGACTTCCAAGCTCTTCTCCACTTTTTCTGCACTCTTCACTATATAGCTTATACCAGTGTTGCACCTTTGGTACGTCTCCATTGGCAACCATGACTTGGATTTCGCCATCTCCTACATGTAGATCTGGTAATATAGCGTAATTAATTCCTAAAGACAAAAAGTCCTCTTTTATTAACTCATCCTTTCCTTCTAGAGGAACACTAATAATACTGTCGTTATGGTTCGTTAAGTTCTGTAGATCCTGAACCGACTTTTCTCCTCCTCTTAGACTCTGCATAAGATATCGATCAAACCATGCTATATCACCGTGGATTATATGTTGATTAGATAGGATTACTTTCTTTTCCACCTATGTTCTAGTCAATTCAAGACACTCCTATTGCCTTTATCTTATCAAATAGACCCGTGTTTTCTTCACATAAATGAGTAAAAAGAGAATACGCAATCTCAATTACTTCTTCTGGTTTCTTCCGTTCTCCCTCTAAACTTGCTTTTTCTTAAGCAACTACTTTACCTGTAAAGTCAAGCACACAAACATCTATAAAATCTGAGTCAATCCAAATTCCAGCTGTCAATAGGGCATCGTCAACCACTTGCAAATTAATACCTTTTCTCCCTACATTCCCAGATGCAACATAATCGGTTTCTTTGATAAATCTTACATTTATCAAAGTATCCGTTAAAATAAATACCTATTTTAAGATACATTTTATTCTTTAAGTTATTTGCAAACATCACTGTAGATATTCTATTAATCTAGCAATATCCTCTGAATTGTTATAAAAATGAACCGATACTCTAATCCCGTCTCGAAAAGTACACACTAAGCCATTCTCAGAAAGTTCTAGATATTTTTTTTCTGTCTCAGGCAATTTAAAGTATAATATCCCAGACTCTTCTTTCTGAACCGGCGAGAGAATTTGCACTCCCTTTATCAAACTAAGTTCGTAACGTAACATTGTTTTAAGTTCATGAATCCTATTATAAATAACACTTTCCATTCCTTGAGTATATTGCAGCGCCTCTATCGCTCCTGCAATAGCAGAGAAATTCATATTACCAGTTTCAAATCTAGACGCATCACCAGCCAAATCATAACTGTATGTATAATAGTCGAATTTATTTTGCATCCCTGCCCAACCGGCAACTGGAACTCGTAACTCTTCTAGTATCTCTTGACGAATATAGGTAAAGGCTAACCCATCAGGACCCAAAAGCCACTTAAAAAACCCTGAAATCAAAAAATCAATTTCTAATTCACACAAATCAATCGGTAAAACCCCTAAACCTTGAATAGCATCAACAACGAAATAAATTCCTCTCTCTACAAAACGAGCCAATCTCTTTTAAATTTGCTATATATCCATTAGTTGCCTGAACCCAACTAATACTTACTGCTTTTGTGTGATTATCACATAGTTTTTGAATCTCCTCTAAACCCAAAGCCCCATTTTTGTTTTTTGCAAAGCGAGTCGCAACACCTCTATTTTTTAGATTCATCCAAGGATAAACATTAGATGGAAACTCAATGTCTGTAATCACCACATTGTCACCTGGCTCAAAAGGAATCATGCCAGCAACCAAATTAATTCCCATCGATGTACTTTGTGTAAACATAATTTCTTTTGCACTACAATGCAGTTTCTCACCTAGCAATTCTCGCAGGATATCCGCCTTGTTCCAATACTCTGAAAAGTTAGGCCCTCGTCGTTCTCTTTCTTTATAATATTTTGTCACTGCTTTCTCAACGCAAGGTGGAGAAAGAGACATTGCTGCCGTATTTAAATAATATACTTCACTTTTATTTCTTATTTCTTGTATCTTCTCGTTAAGCATTCTTTTTATCTTCCTTTTTATTTAGTAAATAACTGAAAGAATTAAATTTTTATATACATTAGCTGCTTTTTCCAACTCCTGTAAATCTATGTATTCATTTCCTGTATGTGCTTCCTTTATACTTCCTGGACCAAATACAAAAACAGGGACTCTCCATCCATCCATCTTACTCGCATCACAGCCATAAGCTAACCCTGAAAATTCTGACTTAAGCCCTTGTTCTACTAATACATCCTGAAATTGCTTTGCAAAAGAATTATTAATATCACTTCGATATGAAGGATCCACCAAATATGGCTTTTCAAATCTTATTAGTTCTTGCTCAGCATTGTCCAAATGTTCTAATATTGTTTTCTCTATATCCCTATATGCCTCTTTCCAAGATTCTCCTGGAATCAATCTGCGATCAACATGAATCGAGCAACTATCAGGCACAGCATTTACTGACTCCCCCCCTCGAATAAGTGAAACTGCAACGGTCGCGTTTCCACATAAATCACATGAAGTTGTGGAAACCTTTGGAATTACATAATCTTCAATAATGCGAATAACTTTTGCCATTAAGTAAATAGCATTTTCTCCATCTTGGGGTGTTGAAGTATGGGCGGCTTTTCCATAAGTGTTAATGCGAAAGCGAATGCTTCCCTTACAAGCTATTGCTACAGATAATTCGGTCGGCTCGCCAACAACCACACCTTTAAGAACCTCAGACTTTTTTTGAATTAGAGCATCTACTCCCCGATGCTTATGTTCTTCATCACAACACAGTGCTATACAAACTTTTTCTGCTTTTTCAGGGTTTTTTGTGTATGCCATTTTCAACCCCCAAATCATAGCACAAAACTGACCCTTCGCATCACAACTCCCTCTACCAAATAACTTGTTTCCCTCTATCTTACTCTTAAAAGCATCTGGCATGTTTTCTCCAGATACTACATCACTATGAGTCTGAAATAATAACTCTGTTTTATTAAAAGCTGGCTCATTCAAACAAAAGTATAAATTATCTCGTCCATCTTCAAGTACCGCTTCTCTAATATATCTAAGTCCCAAACCTGTAAGATCATTTATCACCTGTTCACTGTAACACCTAAGTATTATTTAATAAAACACTTACATTACAAGGAGATGTTACAATGAAAAATAGTCACTATGAACCTTTTCACTCTTGATATTGGACCGACACTATTTGACACTCTTCGCACACAAAGATTAGAGGACACGTCATAACCTTTCGACACATTACCATTATTAGTTATAATTTTCTAAACTGTGAAGGCAACACACCTGTTTCTCTAGAAAAAATTTTAGAAAAATAACGACCGCTATAATAGCCCACCTTCTGTGCGACCTCCTGCACAGATAGGCCGGGATTAGTAATAAGAAGACGTTTTGCGTTCGTGATACGAACTTCCGTAAGGTAGTCAACAAAACGTTTTCCCGACTTTTCATGGAAGATTTTGCTTAGATAATTGGGAGTAATATTATACATTTGCGCAATGGTATTTATAGCAATATCCTTCATGTAATTAACCTCTATATATCTCATAATCTTTACGACCATTTCTTCTTGGTATATTATCCCTGGAATGTGAATATTTCTCGCACATTCTTCTAAAGAAATAAGTAGCTCCTCAAAGGTGGTGGCTATTATTTTCACTCCAATAGAATGATATAGATAACTAGAAATAGAGGATTTATCTAATAAGTCATAGTTCTTTTTAATATCTGACTTTTTTTGCAATTCCTTTACAATATGCTGGAAGTATAGTTCTTCCTCCCTCTGATATGCACCCATCAAATTATCAAGGCTTTGTGCTAAGATAACAGCCGCTCGAAACCATGAGCACTTTGTAATAATCTGCAATTTCACACAATCATTAAGAGGTGCACAAATTCCAACCAAACGAAATTTTTTTAGGTTTAAAGCACGATTAAGACCTCTTGCTAGTGTCGAATAGGTACAACAAATACTCGTAAGTTGATTCTGATTACTTACTAGTTTTTTTATCAAAAAGCGATATGTTTCTTTGTTTTCCGAAGATGCTCCTGTCACTAAAAACAAACTTCCGTCAATAGCCGTAATCGCAAAATAGGCGTTGTATAATTCACAGCTAGATAACGCATTTTTTAACTGTTGATAACATAATTCTAATGTTTGTTCATCGTATGCAGTAATAATATAAAAATCAAAACTGTAGCTGCCACTATTTTGAAAGAAATCCACTTCTTCCTTTTTTTTATTTTTATACAAAGCAAGCGAAATATAATCGTTAAATTGCTGATTTTCACGCTTCCACCGATCATGAATCGCTTGCCTAGCCTTATTCAAAATCGCATTTAACTCTGTTGAGGATGTGGGTTTTAATAAATAGCCAACAGCTCCATATTTCAATGCTTCATGGGCATAATTGAATTCTGCAAACCCACTCAAAATAATAGAAATAGTTTTGGGTGAAACTTGTCGAAGTTGATGTAAGCAGGCCAATCCGTCCATCCTTGGCATTTTAATATCTATAAACGCAATATCCGGTTGCTCTGTTTGTGCAATGGCAGAGGCACTTTCTCCGTCCGTAGCTTCAAAATACTGAAATTGCTGTGGATAAAGTTCCTCAATCATATCAGCAAGCCCTAAACGCACTTTGCGCTCGTCATCAGCTAACAATATCTTCATGCGTTCCTCCCTCTTCTTCCAAACAAATCCATATCGTACTTGTAGTAAAATGTTCCCGCTGAGTATCAATTTCAAAAAAAGCATCTTTATAGAAATATGATAACCGCTCTTCAATATTTTTAACCCCGACTTTTTTTGATTCTTGATAACGCTCCTTATCAAATCCAACACCATCATCGGTTACCCGAATACACAAATAAGCTTTTCCATTTCTGCTAGATGCACCAATAACAATTCGAATTGTTGTCTGTTTAGCGTTTGGTTCCATACCGTGTATAATCGCATTTTCAACTAGTGGCTGAATTAATAATCTCGGTATTATAAAGTTGCGAAATGTATCATCAAACTCAATTTGATATTGCATACGCTCTTCAAAACGCATTTTTTGTAAGGCAAGATAGTCTTCAAGAAAATAGATTTCATCTTGCAGACAACACGCATCTTGATTACGGCAGGTATAGCGGAACAAATCAGTCAGGTGTAGAATACTTTGTTCCAATTTTTCTCGCTCGCCCATCCTATTCATAGTAATAAAACCATTTAGAGTATTATAGAGAAAATGCGGATTAATCTGCATCTGTAATGCCATATATTCAGCATTTTTCTGGCTTAAAACAGCACGGTACTCATTATTAATATGAGTGTCCAACTTTTGGACCATACGGTTAAAATTGCGGCTGATTACAGCAACTTCATCATTCGCATTCTCAGGCACTTGAAGCAATGTTGTTAAATCACCTTTTTCTGCCGCTTTCATTCGCTCAATCATACGGTTCACCGGCCCGGTTATGCGATAGCTATTAATTGCATAGATGATTCCGGAAATAATAATAGTCAAAATAGAAAGCGAAACCCCAAGAAAGAAAATCGGCTGCGATTGTTGTCGGATATCTCGACCCGAAGACAAGTACGCTAGTTGCCAACCGGTAGCGGGAATTTCTTCGGTATAAACCCTTAGCCGGTCATCTTCTGTTTCAATGACTTCAACATTATCGGAGATCCTCGTTGCTAATTGGTTGAATTTGGAGTTTGTCGTATAAATAGTCTCTCCATGTTCATCAATCAACATCAAACAGGAATTTGCTCCAGTATCCATTTCCTTAAATATTTCTTCCAGCCTAGGCGAAGAAGCCTCAACCCTTATTACCCCCAGTGGCTGTTGGTTACTGATATTTTTGGCCAACCGAATAACAGAAAAAGTGATTTCTTCATTACTTTCTTTGCTAATAGTTTCACCTCTATTTTGCGAAATATAGATAAAGTTTCCATTCGCTTCAATCGCCTTCTGAAACCAAGGCGTTTCCCGGTATGCGTAGGTATTGCTAACATCAATATTTACATTTTTATATGCCATATGATATGCATTATCAATGTCATTCATCGGCGCAAATCCAACGCCCATAATATTGCTATCAGAGAAAATCAGTAACTTTTGTATAACCTTACGATAATTATAATGTTTTAAAAAGTATTCATAATCATCTGGAATCGTATAATATTCCTCACTACTAACATACTGGTAAAAATCCATTACTTCTGTATATCCTATCAGGGAAATCGAAAATTCTCTCAATTCTTCCGTATAATTCGAAATATTTTCTTGCATGGAAACTAATGTATTACGTACCATTTGTTCAGATTGATTTTCTAAACGATTATTAAAATATACCATCAGCACTGCCGTTAATAATAGAAGTGGAATCAGCGTTCCGCCTAAGAACAGAATTAATAGCCGCGCACGAAAGGTCTTGCGGTACTTCATAAACATTCTCCTTTGTATTCCAGTTTGGATAATTATATCATAAAAGGAGTATTGATTTTGATGATTTGTAGAAATGAAGACCTGCATTGTAGAATTAGGACATTTAAAAGAATTTATAATACTTTTATAATCTGATTAAGACATTCATATGCATATAATGTTAACGATAATACTTACAATGCAACAAACAAGGATAAGAAAGGATGATTATTATGAAAAAGTTATTAAGTGTATTATTAACACTGACACTAGTTGGTAGTCTGTGCATCGGTTGTTCCAAGGCCCCAGAAGATAATGGAAGCACTTCTGAAACGAAGACATCCAAAAGTGACTCTGATAAAGACGGAACAACCTTGACATTTGTTCAACATATGTCAGGTGTCATTACCGATGAACTTCAGGCAGTATTGGATGAATTTAAAGCCGAAACCGGAATTACAGTAGAGCTATCTAGCCCTGGAAGCGATATCGAGGAGGTCATGAAAACTCGTATGGCATCTAACACTTTGCCTGATTTGTGGACCACACATGGCTGGTCAGTTGCCCGTTACGGAGAATACTTACGCCCAATGAACGACCAAGCTTTTGTGGAGCATATTGTTCCTTCTATCAAAGATTTAATAACCGGTCCTGACGGCAATATTTACGTCCTGCCTATCGATGCGGATATATGTGGGATTTCCTATAATGCAACTGTTTTAGAAGAAGCAGGCGTTGACCCAGAATCTATCCTCACATGGGAAGACTTTGAGGTAGCTTGTGAAAAGATTAAGGCCATCGGCAAAGTCCCCCTATTCTTTGACGGTAAGGACCCATTGGCATTTGGACAATTTTTTGATTTTGTAGCTCCAACACTATACACAAACGACGAAGAGAATAATCAAAGAGAACAATTTCTGGACGGAAGCTTTGATTGGGAAAAATGGCGCGAAGTATGTGAAATCCTTGAGCGCTGGACCGCTAACGGATATTTGAATACAGACGCATTAACCGCTGACTACATGACCGCTTGTCAGTCTCTAGGTTCAGGAGATGCTGCATTTATGTTACGAAATGCTAATGTAATTGTAGAAGCATGGACTACGAACCCTGATGCCAAACTTGGAATTCTTCCAATTCCTGGTAAAGACAGTGATAATTCGCGTTGCGTAATCGGTGGAGAACGCTTAGCTGTAGGTGTTTGGAAAGACTCACCCTATATCGAAGAAGCATTGCAACTAATTGAATATTTATCTCAACCTGAAGTCTGTTCGCGATTAGCAACAGTAGCTGGGATGCCAGCAGGACTTGATACTGCTGAAAGTGATACTGGGAAACTTGAGCCTTATTACGAGCGAGTAATGTCGGACGATATCCTGACTATTCCTTACTTTGACCGCGAGTATCTGCCAAGCGGTATGTGGGACGACTTATGTGTGACCGGAGCTAGTATAGTGGCAGGAAATGAAGGTGCTATTGATGACACCATCGATCAGATGCGTCAAAGCTACGAGGACAAAATGGCACAGAAATAACATAAACATTGGCCGTCAATAGAAATGTGGGCGGCCTTTTTAAATATAGTCACCATGAAGGAGTGATTCAATGAAAAAAAAACATAATAACAATATCATCACCTTGTTTTACGTCCCTGCATTAGTCTTGTTTTTAATCTTTGTAGTCTATCCGTTCATTGAAGGTATTCGCATCTCATTCACTAACTGGAACGGATATTCACAGAACTATACATATGTAGGGGCAAAAAACTACCTTCGATTATTTCAAGACAAAAACGTACGGACAGCACTTATCAATACACTAATATATGGAATTGGAAGTACCTTTTTACAAAATGTTATAGGACTTTTATATGCAGTCTTTCTTGATAGCAAATTCCGGGGCCGTACGTTTGTACGAACTATAATTTATCTTCCCGTAATGATTGCCCCCTTAGTTATGGGCTATATCATGTACTTTTTGGTACAATACGATAGCGGTGCAATTAATGATATCTTGGCATACTTTGGCAGACCGCCAGTTGACTGGATGAATAGTGGCCCCCGCGCAGTAATCATCATGACACTCATTAACAGTTTGCAGTTTGTTGGTATTTCTATGGTTATTTACATGGCTGGATTGCAGGGAATTTCTAGAGTTTATTATGAAGCCGCCTCAATTGATGGAGTCTCTCGTTTACAGGCTTTCCGCAATATCACTTTGCCACTGCTAACCCCTGCCATTACCTCAGCAGTAATTATTAACCTGATTGGTGGATTGAAACTATTTGATATAATTATGGCCTTGACTATGGGGGGGCCCGGATACTCATCCCACTCTCTCTCAACATTAATTACCAACCAATACTTTCGCTCCCAAAATGCCGGTTACTCTGCTGCCATGGGTGTAGGAACTTTTCTGTTGATTATGCTTATCAGCAATTTAGCAATGCACTATTTTGATAAAAAGGAGGTCTATTCATGATAAAAAAGAAAGCCTCTATTTGGAAATATCTGTTGTCCCTAATAATTATATTAATTCATGTTATACCACTCTACATTTTGATAGGCGTAGCTTTTAAATCAAAGATGGATACTAGTTCGCGTTGGGTATTGCCGAGCTATATTTGGTCAGATAATTTTAAGAATGCTCTATTTCGCGGAAATATGTTGTTAGCACTTAAGAACAGTACCATCATTACCAGTATAGCCGTCATATTAATAACACTTCTGGGTGCTTTTGCAGCTTTTCCATTAGCTAGACGCGCCACAAAACTGGATATATGTGTACGCGGATTTATTATGGGAGTTATGATGGTTCCGCCCTTAAGCATTTTGGTCCCATTATACTCGAACATGGCAAAGATGAATGGTTTGTCAACCTACTGGGGAATTATTGTTATTCTTGTAACCTTTCAACTACCTATGAGTATTTTTTTGTTTACAAACTTTATTAAATCCATTCCGTTGGCACTAGACGAAGCTGCAGCTATTGATGGCTGTGGGCCTCTGCGTACTTTTGTTCACATCATCTTACCACAGTTGAAGCCTGTTATAGCTTCGGTTGTAATCTTAACCGGAGTAAATTGCTGGAATGATTACCAATTTTCATTGTATTTACTTCAGTCACCTAAACTAAAGACAGTAACACTGGCCATATCCAGTTTCTTTTCATTACAATCAAGTGACATTAACGCAGCTGGCGCAGCCGCTTTGATCGGCATTGCTCCTATAGTATTACTCTATTTATTCTTGCAGAAGTATTTTATTAAGGGGATGGTTGACAGCGCCATCAAATAGAAGGAGGATTCCATGATTACAGTAAAAAATAATATGTTCTTCCTACATGGGAAAGATATGTCTTATATTATCAAAAAAGACGACTCGGGATACTTATATCACTTATATTACGGTCAACGATTAGAAGAGCGGGATTATCAAATACCCCAAAACCCTCTGAGAGGCTTTAGCGCCGCTGATATTAATGACCCAAATAGGGCTTCTATTCCTAGCAACGATATTGGCTGGCTACCCAAAGATGAAGATGGAAAATCTCTTGATGAAGCCCCCCAAGAATACCCCACCTATGGTAGATATGACTTGAGAACACCGGCCGTTGAAATCGAATACGAGAATGGTAACCGCATTACCGATTTGCGCTATGATCACCATGAAATTCTCCGCGGAAAACCTAGTTTAACAGGGTTGCCGGGAGCTTACGCTAAGCAGGACGAAGCACAAACGTTAAACATTACTTTGGTGGATAAAGTTGTATGTATCCAGGTTGTTCTAAGCTATACCGTATATGATAAACATAATGTCATTTGCCGTAGTGTTCAAATCCAAAATCAGGGAACAGAAAAAATAATTCTCCGACGGGCTTTCTCCGCTAATGTTGATTTTGTTGGTGGCGCTCGAGATTCAATCTCTTTTCCAGGTGGATGGGCAAGAGAGCGCCACACGAATCGGCAGAGAATTCACCACGGTATTCAAGAATTTAGCTGCGCCCGAGGTGGTAGTGGACATCAAATGAATCCTTTTGTAATTGTCTGTGACGTGGATGCCAACGAATATCACGGAAATTGCTATGGCTTCTCACTTGTATATAGTGGCAACCATAGTACCATAATCGAACAAGATCAATACAATGTGACTCGCATACAGATGGGTATTCATCCTGCCACGTTTGCATGGGAAGTTGAACCCCAGCATACGTTTCAGACACCCGAATGTATTCTAGCTTTTAGCCAACACGGACTAACCGCTCTGTCACAAAGCTATCACGATTTTTTCAGGGATAATTTTCTGCCGGGTTATTGGGCTAACCGTGATCGACCAATTCTATTGAACAGTTGGGAAGCCTGCTACTATGACTATAATGAAGAAAAGCTTTTGGACATTGCTGCAAATGCAAAAGCTTTAGGTATAGAAATGCTGGTAATGGATGATGGATGGTTTGGAAAACGCAATAATGACCACTCATCATTAGGTGATTGGAATGTAAACACAGAAAGGCTTCCAGGTGGTTTGGAGCAATTGGCCGCTAAAGTTACTAGTCTAGGCTTGGCCTTTGGTTTGTGGATGGAGCCAGAGATGATTTCCCCTGACAGCAATTTATATCGCTCACATCCTGATTGGGCTATCCACGTACCCGAGCGCACCCCTGCGATTACCAGATGGCAATATGTTCTGGATATTACAAAACCGGAAGTACAAGAATATGTTATTGAATCCGTAGCAAGGATATTAAGCGTTCCTGGTATATCATATATTAAATGGGATATGAACCGCCATATTACAGATATGCCCGATAGCGGATACAATCATCGCTATACTTTAGGACTCTATCGGATTTTAGACGAATTAACTAGGCGTTTCCCGAAAACATTATTTGAGAGCTGTAGCGGTGGCGGTGGACGAATGGATCCCGGTATTATGTATTATATGCCTCAGACATGGATTAGCGATGATTCTGATGCTATTGAGCGCTTGTACATTCAGGAGGGGACTTCCTATGCCTATCCACTGCAATGTATGACAGCTCATGTATCGGCTGTACCTAATCATCAAACCGGACGTATTACTCCTCTGACTACTAGAGGCAACGTAGCACAATTCGGAATATTCGGTTACGAATTAGATATCGCATCTCTAACAGAAAATGAAAATGCTGAACTCCAAATGCAAATAGGGACGGCCAAGAAACTTCGCACGCTGATCCGTACCGGCGATTTCTATCGACTTGTATCACCTTATATGGGAAATGACTGTGTATGGCAGGTAATGTCCAAGGACAAGCGAGAACTTGTCTTGCTATTTGTTCGAGTTCTAGCAACGCCAAACCCTAATACCACTATAATCAAATTTAGGAATCTACTCTCAGACAAAAACTATTGTGATGTTAACAGCGGAAAAAAATATGGCGGTGACGAACTAATGTATATGGGACTAAACATCGAAGTCGGCGCCCATGATTACTTTAGCATCCTAATACACCTCAAAATTGGAGAGCTTTAAATTGTTTCTGTAAATAGAAATCCTCCATGATGAGATTAATGTGAAATATGGTAAACGCTTCTTTGCAGGAGCATCTTATCCTAATTAATATACTTTAAATCCGTTCATAATTGGATATATACTTCAAAGAGCGATTAACAAGATCTATAGAATTTCTTGAAGCATACAGTTTCTGTTGTTATAATTAATATATGAGGGACAGCCTTCAAAACGGTTTGCCTGAATAGAATTTGAAAGTCTACCAAAGTCGTGCTGAGCTGAACGGACCCCCATAAGTTAGATTAAAGTCTAGCTTATGGAGGTCCGTTCAATTCTCTAGCGGGTATTTTCGGCTCTATACTAAATAGCGTAGAAATTATTTTCTCACAACATTTTCTGCTTTCTGTTCCGCAGCATGTAATATTTCCGGTTTTCGTGTCATAATTCCCCTAAACTCAACCCTGCTGACTTTGACGCTGGCAGGGCTTTGTTTTATATGAATTAACTGTTACTGAAAATTCTACATTCATCACTATTTGTTGCGTTCCACAAATCATCAAATAATTTTAAAATTGTGCCTGGTGATTCAACTATCTGAATAATAGAACGTGTTTTTCCTATTGAATTAATAGAAGCGCCTAACGACCACACTCTATCATTATTAATATTATATTTTAATATAATATATCGATCATGAAATGATAAGTCCTTTCCGTTACGAGTTGTTCTATATTCTATTTTCAAATCTGTTTCCTCACCCAACACAATACTCAATTTAGTGCTTTGTACTTCCTTATAGGTCAAAAAATCTGATGCACTCATTGAATCTTTTGTTTCTTTATTTTTATGAATTACTCCATATGAGTTTAGCACCTTAATTACAATGCCTCTCTTGCTACATTGAAAAGCAGTCTTTACTATATCCTCTGCACACATATATGGATCAATAATCCATAACTCTTCTAAGTCCCATAACAAGTTGCTATTTATTATATTAACTATATCACTTATTGCTTGATCATGTTGATTTACCGTATACGATTTCAAATATCCTTTTTCCACAAACCATTGATCCTTTAATCTCGCATTACGATTGGTTGCATTCTCCATTTCGTAAAAAAAATACACTGAGCCTAACCTCTGTACATTAGACAATTCTACATTTTGTTCTTCATTCTCATAATGTAATATTCTTTTACCTGAAGCTTGCTCAACAATTTCCGGTGGTGTTACTTGCGAATAATAATTACTTAATACACGATAATCAAAGCACGCATAAAACAATGTCAATTCATTAGTAATATCAGTTATAGCTATAGTAGTTTTATATTGATTCGCCAATGCTTGAGTAATATCCAAACACTAAGACATTGATTAGTAATAGCGAAGTGATAGAAACCTCTGTCCAACCATATACCTCTTTAGCATTTGCTTTGTCGATAACAACACGGACCATACCATGAGCAACTAAGGCACTGCAGGTTGGAACCAGTAATAAAATAAACATATTTTTGTTCGATATTTTGATTGATACTGTTTTTGAAAATACCACCCGCAAAAGCACAACAAATAAGAGCAAACTTAACTTTGAAAATAGGACAACGGAAAGCAAATTAACCTTAGTGTTAAGAAAGATAAAACTACAGCAAACCTCTATCGTCATGGCCGAAATGCTAAATAAAAAAGCCAGCCCTATTTTTTGTACTAACCCTCCCTCATATCCCACTAATGATATTAAAATAAATATAAATAAATTCACAATTAAATTAATCGGTCCAATTATCTGCTGCAATTGCCATATAATATAAAGCAAATATAAAACCACTTCAAAAGCATTTCTTTTGAAATCGTCTTTTTTGTTAAAGAATGTCGTCAAAAACAACCTGTAGATTGGTATCATTGATAAGGCAATCAATTGGTATAGTATACTGTTCAGACTAGAAATCATATTTTTCTCCATTGGAACATATAATCTCGCGAATTATCTTTCGGC
>NZ_JAMXOC010000035.1 GCF_024721265.1 Ohessyouella blattaphilus
AAAGCCATTGGTCGAGGCTTATTTCAAGTGGGTCAAGCAGAACGTCGATAAAGTACTATCTGAGTACTAATTTTGTACAGGCTTCCGGATGTGCGGTTCCGGCAACTGTGATGTCAGTACTCCGGCAGGGAATTCTTCTGATTCCGTTTTTGTATCTGTTTCACGGGTTAATGGGATTGTCCGGTATTGCTGCGGCACATACGGCAGCAGATATACTGTCTGTGGCAGTCAGCATGCTGCTTTTGTTTCGTCAATATCGTATGTTGGTTAAAAAGGTGGAAGAGCAGAGCGGAGATTAATGCATGGTCTTACGGTAAGCCTTTGGGGTCATATGATAATATTTCTCAAAGGCTTTATAAAATTGGGTATAGTTACAAAAGCCAAGCAGTTCTGCGATTTCATTAATATTCATTTTGGAGGAAAGCAGTAACTGCGCTGCTCTTGTCATACAGAGGGAAGAACTATACTCGTAAATTCCAAGGCCTGTATACTTGCGTACTATTTTGTAAAGATAGTCTCCAGAATAGTTGAAATTCTCCTCAAGCTGTCGGCGGGAAACTTTTCTGCCTGTTTTTTTCATAAATTGTGAGAGCTGTTCAAACAGTATTCTTTCCGATTCAGTTCCGGGTTTGACGGGTGTGTTTTGATAGTTATTTTGGTCAAACAGATGCCAGAACAATTCCATACAAAGGGCGCGGAGCCGGAAAGAGGAGCCAAAGACAGGTTCCTGTATTTCATGGAACATTTTTTCAAATATGGAATGGATGTGTTGTTTCACCCACGAAGCGTCTCTAAGGGGAATGAAATCAATATACTCTTTCTGTTCAGGATTTTCCTGATGCAGAGTCTGGAGAAAGAAATTCTTCATCAGTTCATTGCAGGGGGCGTCTTCCGTCGGGAAATATTGTTCCGCGGTAAACAGGTTTCTGACAAAATTTTTGGATAACTGCAGAAACAGTATTCTTGATGCGGTATGATATTCTTCGATATGCTGTGTGTTTGTATTAATTAGGCAGCAGCTTCCGGCGGGATAAACATGCCGTTCATATTCAATGTTTTGATATACGGTACCCTCAATAACAAACATTAATTCAAAGAAGTCATGCTGATGAAGTTTTCCGTTATCTATATAAGGCGCAATTTCTGCATTGCTGAAGGAAGTATAGAGGGAAGAACTGGGTGATGAATGCATGATAATCAAACGGGCATTCGGATTATCGGGAAGGCTTGTGCATAAGAAAAGTTCAAAGGGAACTTCTGTCCGGTAGTTAAAGGGCAGCACGAACCCGGATGGTTCCAGGATAGTTTTATAGTCGCCCACAATATTCCATTTTCCTGTAGTACCTGTACTGAGGTGATACATGTTAAGCTCCTTGAATTGAATATGATATAAAAATGGAAAAAGTTCTTTTAAATGCTATATAAAACGATAACTGTATCATTTATAATTATACTACGGCTTATTATCTGTGTAAAGAATATAAAATGGGAGGAAGAGAAGGTATGGTCAAATCAGATTTTAATTTAGAATGGATATTTTATAAGGAAGGGCATGAAAAGGATAAAAAAGAAGTAGCTCTTCCCCATGATGCCATGATTTATGAGCAGAGAAGCAGAGAATCAGTTACGGCAGGGGCATGTGGATACTTTCCGGGTGGAACATACGTCTATGAGAAGTCTTTTGAAGCACCGGTTGAATGGAAAGGCAAAAAGATAATATTGGAATTCGAGGGAATCTATCAGCAGGCGCAGGTATATCTGAATGGACAGCTTACGGGCACAAATATATACGGGTATTCTAATTTCTATGTGCCGTTAGAGAATGGTCTTGTATATGGAGAGAGCAATCAGCTTAAAGTGGTTGCTGATAATTCAAAATGCCCGAACAGCAGATGGTATTCTGGCAGTGGAATCTATCGTAAAGTGAACCTTTATGTGGGAGAGGAATGTTATATTCAGCCGGAGGGAGTAAAAATCACAACACCGGAAATTGACAGGATACAAATTGAGGCTGACGTTACGGGCGGGGAACAGCTGAGAGCATTAATATTTGACAAGGGCAGGAAAATTGCTGAAGGTCTGACAGAGGTCAAGGACTCATTGGCAAAGTTGTCACTGGACATACCGAAAGCGCAGCTTTGGGACGCGGAGAATCCTTACTTATATGAATATCAGTTAGAATTGATTAATGATGGAAAGGCAGTTGATTGTGTAAAAGGATTTCTGGGAATCCGGACATTGTCGTGGGATACAAAAGGCTTTCTGGTAAACGGGAAAGAAGTGCTTCTTAGGGGAGCATGTATTCACCATGATAATGGTATCCTTGGAGGATGTTCTTTTCAAGAAGCAGAAGAGCGTAGAATACGTATTTTGAAGGAGGCAGGTTTTAATGCTATCCGGTGTTCCCACAATCCTGCATCAAAGGATTTGCTGTTGGCATGCGATAAACTTGGTATGTATGTCATGGACGAATTTGCAGATCAATGGTTGATACATAAAAATCCATATGATTACGCCGACACTGATTTTAGAAAGAACTGGCAGCAGGATTTAAGGGCGATGGTGCTTAAAAATTATAACCATCCAAGCGTGATCATGAATTCGATTGGTAATGAAATTTCGGAGCTTGCGTTGCCGGAAGGTCAGGAGTACTGTCGGAAAATGGCTGAGTTTGCAAGAAGTATTGACCCGTCAAGACCGGTAACTCTGGGAGTTAACCTTATGCTTTGCAGTATGACGGCAAAAGGAGGAGGTATTTACGGTGAAAAGAAAGATAAAAAGGGGAAGAAGAAAGAAAACCAGAATGGAAGCCAGACGATGGACAATGCTCCTACCAGTACTTTTTTCAATATGTTGATGAATATGGCCGGCGGAATGATTGAAAAAATGGCAGCCAAACCGGCGGCGGATAAAGCATCAGAGGAAGCGTTCGCAAGTCTTGATATCGGAGGATATAATTATGCGGCCTCCCGCTATGAGATAGACAAAGATCTGCACCCCGACCGTGTGATTGTGGGATCGGAGACACTTCCTAAAAATCTATATAAAAACTGGCAGCTCGTGAAAAAGCTTCCTTATGTGATAGGAGATTTCATGTGGACGGGGTGGGATTATCTTGGCGAGGCTGGTATCGGGACAGTTCGGTATAAGAGCTTTAAAAAACCGGGAAATGATGCGCCGATTATTTCCGGCGGCTGCGGTGTTATTGATATCTGTGGGAAAATCCGTCCTGAGGTGCAGTGGAACAGGCTTATCTGGGGATTAACGAATACGCCCGGAATCGGTGTGGAGCCATTGACACATGCCGGGGATCTGGGTTCTGTGTCTATGTGGCGCGATACGGATGCCGTGGGAAGCTGGTCATGGAGTGGCTGTGAAGGAAGAAAAACCAAGGTAACAGTTTATTCAAACGGAGCAGAGGCAGAACTGCTTGTCAATGGAAAATCTTACGGAAGAAAAACAGTAAAAGAATACAAGGCAGTCTTTAAGAATGTACGTTATGAAGAAGGTACGATTACGGCGGTTTCTTATGATGCGCAGGGAAAGGAAATTTCCCGAAACGCATTAAAGACAGCGAAAGGTAAGACGGTTTTAGCTGTTGATGCGGAGAAGACGGAACTGCTGGCAGACGGACAGGACTTGTGCTATTTGAACATTGATCTTGTGGGCGAGGATGGAATCACGAAATCATCAGAGGATATGCCTATATCGATAGAGGTAAGCGGTGCGGGCACGCTGCAGGCGTTTGGTTCTGCCAAGCCGAATATGGGAGAAGATTTCCATAGCAGACAGCATACAACTTACTATGGGAAAGCACAGGCGGTAATTCGGGCAGGTGAAAAGTCAGGAAGCATATTAGTAAAAGTAAGCGGAGAGGGACTTGGTACAAAAGAAGTGTCTATTCATGTGAAAGAAAAGTAAGTCTTAGAAGGAGGATGGTGAAGATGAAACGTCAAGCATATAATCCCTATCTGCCGGCGTGGGAATATATTCCGGATGGGGAGCCCAGAGTATTTGGGGATAGGTTGTATATTTTTGGAAGTCATGACAGGTTTGGCGCCGAAGGGTATTGTGAAAACGACTATGTGGCATGGTCTGCACCAGTAGAGGACTTGTCAGATTGGAGATATGAAGGCGTAATTTTCCGGAAAGACCAGACACCGTGGAATACACGTAATCAGGCATATTATGCTCCGGATTGTGTGCAGGGACCGGATGGGCGGTATTATCTCTATTACTTTGTAGTGAATTCCAGCATTATTTCGGTGGCAGTTTGTGATAAACCGGCAGGGAAATATGAGTATCTGGGAGATGTGAGCCTGCCGGACGGGCATGCTTACGGAACCAAACCTGAAGAATGGTTTACCTTTGATCCTGCAGTTCTGGTGGATGATGACGGAAGAATATGGCTTTATACAGGTAGCAGCCAGCCGGAGAACGGACAATACGGACATGAGATTAAGGGCTGCTTCGTGATGGAATTAGCTGAAGATATGCTTACGGTGATAAGTAAGCCCCAAATTCTCCTTCCTGCAAAATGGGTGTATACAGAACCGAATTTTTTTGAGGGGGCATCCATACGGCATATTGGGGAATGGTATTATCTTGTTTATCCGGCAACAAACATGACGGGGCTGAACTACGCCATGAGCCGTTTCCCAGACAGAGATTTTGTTCATAAGGGGGCAATCCATTGTTCCAGTAATATTGGTTATCAGGGACGCAGTCTTATGCAGGCTTCTTATCCAATGGGAAACAGTCATGGAGGTCTGGTATGCATAAAAGGACAATGGTATATTTTTGATCATCGTGTGACAAATGGAAGTCCTTTTTCCCGGCAGGGTGTGGCTGAGAAGATCGCCATTCATCCGGATGGAACCATTGATATGGTAGAATCCACAAGCTGCGGTCTTAATGACGGTCCGTTGAAAGGAAGTGGGACTTATCCGGCATATATCGCCTGTGTACTGATGGGGAAGCCGGCTGGAGAAATGTTTAACCCGATGGCGGTGACAGGTCCGTGTGTGACACAGGATGGGCCGGATTATGATCCGCCGGAGCCGGAAGAGGCGGAGAATAACGGGGAGACAGCAAAGGATGCGCCGGTTTCCTATATTACAGGGCTTGAGGATGGCAGTCAGGCAGGTTACAAGTATTTTGATATGACCAATACCAGACATCTTTCGGTAGTAACCCGCGGCGCCAGAGGGAAGCTTGAGATCTTAAACGGAGAATTCGGAGAAGCTGTTGCAGAAATACTGCTTTCGCAAAGCGATGACTGGGCGGTATCTGAAACGGATTTTATGCCTGAACGGATTGTTGCGGAGAGGACAGATATTGCAGTTTCGCGTTGTCCACTGTTCCTTCGTTATCAAGGAGAGGGCAGTATTGATATTTTAGAATTTACATTATCATAGGAGGATCGAGAACATGAAAGTAGAAAAAATTGTATTGAATGAAGCAAGAGAAGTGTCATTAACGGCCTATCTTCTGGATACCGGGGGAGAATTCCGGAATATCTGCAAACGCCCGGCAGTTTTAATTCTTCCCGGCGGTGGATATCAGTTCTGTTCTGAAAGAGAAGCCGATCCGGTCGCAATGCCTTATCTGAAAGCAGGATATCAGGCTTTTATCCTTAGATATTCGGTTGGGAAACATTCTGTGTGGCCGAATCCCCTGCAGGATTATGAACAGGCAATGGAAATGATCCGCAAGAGGGCAGAAGAGTGGAAAGTATTTTCCGATAAAGTTGCAGTAATTGGGTTTTCAGCGGGAGGGCATTTGGCGGCAGCAGCGGCGACAATGTCAGAGAATCGTCCTAATGCAGCAATTTTGGGATATCCGGTGACAGGTTCCGATGTGAAGGGCTGTTGTGCGACTGCGCCGGATACGATTCCCAGTGTGGATAAAAATACCTGTCCCTGTTTTATATTTGCAACACGGACAGATGAAATTGTTCCTGTTATGAACAGTATCCGGTTTATGGAAGCGTTGGTTCAGGCGGATATTTCATTTGAAAGCCATATTTATTCCTATGGGCCTCATGGATTTTCAACCTGCGATACTTCTGTTCAGAGTCGTGATACAACTATTTCTTCACGTGTTCCTAACTGGGTGGCCGATTCCATCGGGTGGCTGAAAGAGATATTTGGGGATTTTGGAAACGGCGAAATGACCAAGCCCGTATGCAAGGCGCATGCGACGGATAATGATGGAGAGTTTTTATCTGTTGACTGCACTTTTGGTTATGTGATGGGAAATCCGGAAGGGCGGAAGGTTGTGGAAGGTTTTCTGGGAGGTGCAGGAAACCAGGAAAGACCGGGAGGACAGGAAGCTTCACAGATGACCCCGGAGATGATGTCCATGGTATCAGGGATGAAACTGAGGCAGATATTGGAGTATGCTCATATGCCTAAAGAAGTAATAGAGCAGGTTAACGGTCAGCTTTCCATGATTCCCAATCAAAGATGAAGTGATTTGTGATCCATTGACATTCAAAAGACAGAGATAGAACAAGTAAACAAGGAGAGTCTATGATCAAATTAGCAAAAATATTTCAAGATGGCATGACGTTTCAGAGAAATAAGCCATGCAAAGTATGGGGAACCAGTTCAGAAGTGAAGACGGTAACTATTTATATGAATGAAAAGGAAGTTGCTGAAAGAGAACTGCCGCAAGGAGATTTTGCTTTTTTTCTTCCCCCGCAGGAAGCAGCACAGAATGTAACTGTCCGGATAGGAAATGATGTTGTGCTAAGAAATGTGGATTTTGGGGAGGTATGGTTTGCCGGCGGACAGAGCAATATGGAATTTCCCATGAAGTATGACAGTCAGTTTGAAGAAATGAAAAGCAGCCGGCCGGATGAGCATTTACGTTATTATGAAGTGGCAAAGTATTCCTTTGAAGGGGAAGAAGAAGAGGGGCTGAAAAGTAATCAGGACTGGAACTGTTGGAGATGTCTTACTCCGGAGGCGATTGGAAGTTTTTCGGCGGTAGCTGTATATTTTGCAATGGAGCTGCGGAAGCATTATAACATACCGGTGGCAATAGTCAGCTGTAATTGGGGAGGAACTTCCGCATCAGCATGGATCAGCCGGGAGATGTTGGAGGCGGACGAAGAACTGGCAGTGTATCTGCGTGAGTATGAAGAGAATCTTGCACATTTGGATATGGAAGCATACTACCAGATAAGTTATGCGAAGAGAAAGGGAATGGGAAGCCCTTTTGCCCAAATGATCAACGATTTTATGATGAAAAATACGGTAACGATGGAACAGGTAATGCAGCATGTAGGAAAACTGGCAGCCGGAGCAGGCATGGATATGCAGGGAGGAGCGGCAGAAAACAGCGGCATGTCACAGGAGAGTTTTATGGTGACAGGTCCGCATGATGAGAATCGCCCCTGCGGGTTGTATGAGTCCATGCTGTCAAAGGCTGCAGGCTTTACCATCAGGGGAGTCATCTGGTATCAGGGAGAAAGTGATGACACGCATCCGGATATTTATGAGAAACTGTTTACCCGGTTGGTGGAGCAGCTCCGGAAGGACTGGGCAGAGGATATTCCGGTCATATATGCCCAGCTTGCACCTTTTGAAAGCTGGATGCAGTGCAGGGGGGATAAATTCCCGGAACTCAGGAAACAACAGTTTGATGCATGGGAGCATATTAATAATGTCTATATGATTTCCACTTCGGATTGTGGAAACAGGTTTGACATTCATCCTAAAAATAAGCAGCCAATTGGAATGCGTATGGCATTGAGTGCAAGGCAGCACGTATATGGAGAAACGGTGCAGGGGGATGCTCCTATTGCCGCAGAAATGAAAGTACAGGATAAGCAGATATGTATTCGATTTGACAATGCTGCCAGTCTGCATCTGGAAGGTCAGGAAGTTCAGGGACTGGAGATTTATGCAGATGGAGAGATGTGTGCGATTACCGGATGGAGCGTAAGCGGAGATACACTAATGGTGTCCATGAAGGATTCCATTATATCAAATGAAATTACGGTTACTTTTGCCCAGACGCCTTATTACCAAGTATGTCTTTTTAACGAAAATGGGCTTCCGGCATTTCCTTTTGTGTTGCAAAAAAGAAAATAAAATGCATGAAACATTAAATAAAATCAGCAATTTTTAAACAGGGGTAATTTTGATTTCCTCTATAATAATACTATGGCGAAAAAATTAAGGATGTAGAGAAGGAGGATTTAATTATGTCTCAAAACAGATCAGGCGGAGCCGATGGGGTGATGTATCGGCGCGCAAAATTATGGCAGATCATCATGGTATCTACCAGTGCTTTTATTGGAATGGGGTTCTATTCTCTCATAGGTCTTGCAAACTATACGGCAAGTATCGGGTATGGTATTGCGACAGTGGCAGTAGGGGGGATTTTGACCTTTACCCGTATTTTTGATGCAATTACCGATCCGATGCTTGCGTTCATTTATGACAAAGTGAATACTCGTTTCGGTAAGGTGCGTATCTTGATGATTAGCGGTTGGGCGATCATGGTTCTTGCATTGCTTATGATGTATAACTGGGCAGCAGGGAAAGGAAGGGGTACTGTAACTTTTATACTCCTGTTTGTTCTTTATATCATTGGATATACTTTGTTTAACATGACGGTACAGACATTGTATGCTCTGATGACCAATGACCCAAGGCAGCGTCCTATGATTGGCGTCTGCAGTACGATTTTTAATTATCTGGTTCCTATAACCCTGAATCTTGTATTCTATATGAAGCTTATGCCTAAATTTGGCGGATTTAATCTGGAATTTCTGGCATCTGCCTGTTGGGTGTGTGTAGGGGTTTCTGCAGTAGGTATTGTTCTGACATGTATTGGTATTACGGAGTTTGATAAGACGGAAAACTTTGTCGGAACAAATATGAAGAAAGAAAAGCTCAAAGTAAAGGATATGGTGGATGTACTCAAGGGCAACCGTCCACTGCAGTGTTACATTGCATCTGCGGCTTCCGATAAGATTGCACAACAGATTGCCAGCCAGTCTATCATTAATACGATGGCTGCAGGTATTATTATCGGTGATATGGCTATTTCTACTAAGCTGACAACTATAGGAATTATTCCTTCCATATTATTTGCTTTTGTTGGTGCGGGGTATGCTAGAAAACACGGCAACAAGAAGACGGTAGTGGACTGGACATGGTTTTGTCTTATAGTAACGCTTATCTCATTTGCTTTCTTTACTTCAATTTATATTTTTGGAGATACACATAGCATTGCAACCGTAAAACCATTGATGATTGTATATGTTCTTCTGATGTTGCTGATGAATGGAACGAAGATGGGTGTTACAACCGGAAATAATGCATTTATGGCAGATATCATTGATTATGAGCTGGATCGTGGCGGCAAATATATACCGGCAGTTATAACGGGTGTATATAGTTTGATTGATAAGCTGGTATCTTCTGTTAGTGCACTTATTGCGACCGGAGCGATTGCATTGATTGGGTATAAAGAAACAATGCCGCAGCCTACGGATGAATTGACGGCAGGTATTTTCTGGATAACAATGGCATTGATGTATGGTTTCCCTATTATCGGCTGGATTATTACGCTGGTTGCCATGCGTTTCTGCTCGTTGAGTAAAGAGGACATGGTAGAAGTTCAGAAGCGTATTGCTGAGAAAAAAGCGATTGCCCAATCGAAAGCTTGAGGCGAATTCATACATAGGCAGAACTGTGGTTTTGATAAAAGATAAGGAGCGGTCTTCGGATGGCAGGCGGAATCTTAGATAAGTTGATAGGTTCTCACGCAGGAAATGGAAAAAATACGATGTGCCGGATTGAAAGGAGAAATGCAGGCTGAGTAAGATTTATCTTTTGACTGGAGCTGCTGGCTTGCTGGGCAGTAATATTGCCCGTCAGCTAGTGGATGCTAAAGAAGTAGTGCGTGCTTTAGTATTGAAAGATGATCCGGCTGTGGCATATGTGCCGGATCAGGTGCAGATTATTTATGGGGATTTGCTTGACATTAATTCCATGGAAGAATTATTTACTGTTCCAGAGGGCAGTGAGGTTATTGTAATACATTGTGCCAGTATAGTAACAATGAATCCCAATCCGAATCCCAAAGTTTATGCTGTCAATGTGGATGGTACACGGAATATTATTGATATGTGCTTAAAGCATAAAGTAAAAAAATTGGTTTATGTAAGTTCTACCGGGGCAATTCCTGAATTGCCCCATGGACAGAAAATCAAAGAGGTCGATCACTTTCTGCCTGCAGACGGACTTGTTGGCTATTATTCTGTTACCAAGGCGCAGGCGAGTCAGTTGATTTTAGATGCTTTGCGGTGGTGTCCGGAGCTTGATGCCTCCATAGTTCATCCTTAGAGATTGGTGTGCATCCGGCGTACCTTTCAGGGATTTTCAAAAAACAAACAGGAATGACCTTGACGGATTATATTATGCAGGAAAAAATACAGATTTCCTGTAATCTGCTGAAATATTCTAACCGGTCAATTGCCATTATTGCAGAATATATGAATCTTTCTCCTCAAAGTTATTTTACCAGAGTATTTAAGAAGGTAACAGGAGAGACACCGGCACGGTACCGAAGAACTCATGTGGATAAAAATTTTTTGGAAGATTAAAATCAGATAAAGCATATTAAAATCAGACAATACAGGAAGGATAAATGAGGGTAAAATTTTCATAAAAGTAAAGATGGAATAGCAATATCGATATAATGAGAGAGAGGATGGGATGGAGATTATGGAAAGAGATCTTAAGAAAATTATTTCTGAAATGACATTGGAGGAGAAAGCCGGGATGTGTTCCGGCGAGGATTTCTGGCGTTTGAAGAAAGTGGAGAGACTTGGTATCCCGGAGGTTATGGTATCAGATGGACCTCACGGATTAAGAAAGCAGCCCGGCGAGGCAGATCATCTTGGGATTGGCGAGAGTATTGTGGCGGTTTGTTTTCCGGCAGCCTGTGCCACGGCTTCCAGCTTTGATACGGAATTGATGAACGAAATGGGAAAGACCCTTGGGGAAGAATGTCAGGCAGAAAATTTAAGTGTATTGTTGGGACCGGCTGTAAACATTAAGAGAAGCCCTCTCTGTGGACGGAATTTTGAATATTTATCCGAGGATCCATATCTTGCAGGAAAAATGGCTGCTTCCTATATCAGAGGTGTACAGAGCTGGGACGTGGGAACGAGCATGAAACACTATGCCGCAAATAATCAAGAGTATAACCGTATGAGTTGTTCTTCTAATTTGTCGGAACGTACTTTCCGGGAAATCTATTTACCTGCATTTGAGACAGCGGTAAAGGAAGCGCAGCCTAAGACGATTATGTGCAGTTACAATAAGATTAACGGAGAATACGCCTCTGAAAACAAACATCTTTTGACAGAGATTTTACGGGACGAGTGGGGATTTGAAGGCTATGTTATGACAGACTGGGGCGCGGTGGCAGACCGTGTGACAGGGATTGTTGCAGGACTTGATCTGGAGATGCCGGGCAGCCATGGGGTAAATGATGCCAAGATCATTGCGGCAGTAAAAGATGGAAGTCTGGATGAGGCGCTGCTTGATAAGGCAGTAGAGCGTATTTTAAAGGTATTGTTTTCTTATGCGGATAACCGCCATCCGGAAGCTGTGTTTGACAGGGATGCAGATCATGAAAAAGCGGTAAAAATAGAGACAGAGTGTGCAGTTCTTTTGGAGAATAATGGAATACTTCCGTTGAAGGAAGGAAGAAAAGTAGTATACATTGGCGAATATGCTGAAAAACCCCGTTATCAGGGAGGCGGTTCCAGTCATATTAATTCCAGTAAAGTAACTTCCGCATTGGAGAGTGCAAAGGAAAAAGGCAGACCAGTATCTTATGTGAAAGGATTCCCTTTTGATAAGGATGAAGAAAACGCGGGAGAACTGGCGGCGGCTGTGCAGGCGGCAAAGGATGCTGAAGTGGCAGTTATTTTCGCAGGACTGCCTGATCTGATTGAATCGGAAGGCTATGACAGAAAGGATATGAAACTTCCTGCATGCCAGAATAAACTGATTGAGGAAGTTATCAAAGTACAGCCTAACACGGTTGTTGTGCTGCACAATGGAAGTCCGGTTGAAGTACCTTGGGCAGATAAGACAGCAGCTATTCTGGAAATGTATCTTGGCGGTCAGGGCGTGGGAGAAGCAACAGATAAACTTCTTTATGGAGAAGTAAATCCTTCGGGACGTCTGGCAGAGACATTCCCACTCCGTCTGGAGGATAATCCAAGTTACCTGAATTTCCCCGGTGACGGAGTAAATGTGGATTATGCGGAGGGAATCTATGTAGGCTACCGTTATTATGATGCCAGAAAAATGCCAGTGCGCTGGGCATTCGGACATGGACTTTCTTATACGGAATATGAGTATAGTAATCTGAATATGCCTGCAGAAAGTCTGGATGATAAGGGTTGCGTAAAAGTAACTGTAGATGTTAAAAACACAGGAAGTATGGTCGGTAAGGAAGTAGTACAGCTTTATGTCAGCGATAAAAACGGCACAGCAGGGCGTCCTGTGAAGGAACTAAAGGGCTTTGCTAAGGTAGAGTTGCAGCCGGGTGAGACAAAGACTGTAGAATTTGCACTTACTGCAAGGGATTTATCTTTCTACCATGAAGGGCTTGGCGATTGGTATGCACCTTCAGGAACTTACGAGGTGTTGATAGGACATGCAAGTGACGAGATTGCTTTGAGAGGGGAACTTTCCTTCAAGACCGAAAAGCAGCTTCCGCTGTACGTCAGTGGAGCGACAACGATCGGAGAGCTTATGGCGCATCCTGTGACCGCACCGATCATCGGAGGTTTGATGCAGAATATGCAGGGAGCGATGGGAGCCATGCAGTCAGATCCAACAGAAAATGTTGAGGATACCCTTGGTACGGGTGCAGAAATGATGAAGGCAATGATGCATGGAATGCCCCTAAAATCTCTGGCAAGCTTTGCTGGTGCAGAGATGGCAGCACAGATTGAGTTGATGATTCAGGGCATGAATCAGGCGTTAGGTAATAAATAGCGTTGTTTGTGATATTTATTATCAAGAGGTATTTGTTTTTTGAATATGGTTATGTTTGATAATGAGGCTGTCACCCTTGCGGGTTTTCACATTGTGTGGCAGTCTCTTTCATTCTGTCTTAAAATTCATTAATTTAAAAACATATTATGGAAAAAGTAAACATATAAGTAAAGGTTAAGCGGTAAAATACAATTAAGTAAACAATAGTCTCTCGGAATCTCGAGTGATTATTTCGGCAAAGCCGAACATTGAACATTG
>NZ_JAMXOC010000036.1 GCF_024721265.1 Ohessyouella blattaphilus
TGCTCTGCTTCCGCCTTTTTAAGGTATGAAAAAAGACCCTTTCCTTGGGCCTTTGACTTTTTACCTTCTCTTAACTTAAGTGGTTGTGATACATGGATTGTCTTCCTATTCTTTACTTCTTCTAACTGACCCCTTAGCAGGTCAATGACCTGATCCTTTGCTTTCAAGGCTTCCTTTTGCGCGGCCTGCTGCTGAGCATACGCGGACTCAAATTTTGTTTCAATCACCTCCCTGATTATGCCGCTTTCCTTACTCATACCCTCTACTTCTTTTTCTAGCTCTTTTAGTTTAATCCCTAGTGGTTCTAAGTTGACTAGCTGCTCCCGCAAGTGATTACGTCTAAGAACTTTGATCCCTTCTGCACCAGCACCTTTTTCGACTGTCTCTTTGATACTGTCAATTGGTACCGCATCTAATAGTGATATAAGACATTCGTGTCTTAACTGCCACTGGGTTATTTCTTCCAATAACTCTCGTCCTTTATCCGTAACTCCTAGTCCCTGGGCAACGGTTAACTGGACGTCCTTAATATCTTCTACTCGTTTGCTCAATCCTACCTCCTTTCGAGCACTGGTGTGATAAGCATTTCTCTAACTTTATTTCCCTCACCATCTTTACTAAGTCGCCGAACAATTGCTTTCTCCTTCCTAACATCGTTTAACTGGTTCTGAACCTCTGCAAGGTTTTCTAGAAGCAAATCATAAGAAACTTTCTCTTCAAGGGCTTCTAACTCATCAATCACTTCTTCTGCCAAATCATCTTCCCTAGAAACACCTTCCAGTAATCTTACTAAGGATTTGTATCTTGAAGCTTCCGGCTCTTCAAGAATCGTTTTTAGGTTACGTTCCTTCTCCTTTAAGAGTCGCTCCTGATCCAAGACTGCCGCTAGGCGTTCTTTAATAGCCGTTGGCGCCCGGATATGATTACGAATAATATACCGACATTCTTCTTGAAGCTTATCCACCTTAAGCAATTCTCTTCGGACTTGATGGCTCTTCTTGTCATATCTAGAAAGAGTTCTAAAGTTGGCCAACCGAAACAGATTCCCTACTTTTCTCACTTGATAGCGTGATAGTTTTCTTTGTGTTCTGGCAAAAGACATAACCCTTGCCCTGTTTAGCCTCGGCGTGTAATTGGGGCGATATGCTAGTTCCACCTGGGCAATCTTCTTTTTAATTCCTGCAATCTTATACTCCTCTCCCAGGCGAAAATCGCGACGGCCTTTCTCACTTCCGGGAGCGTAGTAGGTAATGTACTCTCCCTCAGAACGAGAATTCCCCATGCGAAGCGTATATCCTAGCTTTTTCATCTCCTGAAGGTACTCTGAAAAGTCGCTTGCTTTACTGGAAGCGTAATTGATATCATCCTTAATAATCGTTTTCCAAGTGGGACGTCCTCTTTTTTCTGCTAAATGCTCTGCGTAGTGTCTACCTACTCGCTCTTTTTCATAGCTCAGTTCTTTAAGACCATGCTTTCGACAAACCATATCTGTAATTGGCTGAATGTGTTTTTCCCAGTCTCCCTTTCGGTACTGATACTTATAACCACTGGTCCGGGAGACCGAATTAAAGCTTATGTGACCATGAATATGGGCGTGATCATTATGAATGGCAAAGACATAATCGTAATGATCACCTAAAAACGCTTCGCAAAAATCCCGAATAACCTCATAAGCCTTTTCTTCATCTACTTCTCCTGGTGCAAAAGATATAACATAATGATAGGCTTTGCGCCCGTCTAGTTTTTCGTATATCTTTTTGGTTCTCATAAAGTGATTGTAGACTTCCTCGGGCTCATTTCCTGAATTGCCGCCTACCCACAAACCGCCACTGGTTTTGCTTGACTCTAAGATGTAAACAAGGCTGTTATAGAGATGTGAGGACTGCTTAAGATGCATCATCTTTGTTACCGCCATACACGTTCTCCTTTTCTTCTATCTGATTCTGGTATTCCTCAAGCTTCGTGCAAAAATAGGATAGCTCCGTTATAAGAGCTTCCCTATCATACACATTATCGGATCTCCGATTAATCCTGTTAACGAGAAACCGAAGAGCTGTACTAAGCTTTCGGATCTGATAAATAAGCTCCCTTGTTTCCTCTGCTTCATACTCCTGAGACACCGAAAGGACTTTGGCTCTAATATAAGCGCTTAGATTAACGGATCCTGACTGGGTCTTACTCTTATTATCATGACTTGCTAATTCCTGAAGACGCTTTTTCTCTTTGCTTGTTAGGCGAATAATAAGGGTTTCCTTTCTTGCCATCTAAATCTTCCTTTCTGTATAAAAAAAGAGAACCTTTTCAGCTCTCTACCTACGTCTCCGATTCTAAATCTCCAAAAAGCAATAGTTCGTCGATTTCGTCTCGCGTTAATTGCCGGCGTTTTTCAGCCGGTTCCGTTTTAAAATCGCCTTCGCTCTCTGTCGCTGAACTAGAAATATCCATCCGACCAACCTCTTCCTTAAGACCTGCTATCATGGATTTTAAATCTATTAACTCCCCCTTAAACTCTGAGACCTCTTGTTTTAACTGCTGGATATAAACCAGCTCTCTTAAGGCATGACTTATGTAATTACTTTCTCTTGGAAAAGCCACCTTATCTCGAGACTCCAATAGTTCAATCACTTCATCTTCTAACCGATACTGCCTTCTTAACGTTTCCATCGTCCTTGCTCCTTTCAAAAACGGATTAAAAAAGAGAACCGGCATTCATCGCCAGTTCTCCGCTAATATTTTGTTCACTTTGCTAATTCTAAAATATCACACTCTTTTTTTGCCGTCTACAGTCATTTACTTTCAGTCGCCTTTCGGAGCCTTTTCCAGAAAAACGTCGCTGATTTAGTTTCATAATTGCCAGCCGTTTCTGTTGCCGCAGTTACTCCTTTAGCGTTGCCACAGTTACTCCTTTTCGTTGCCGCAGTTACTCCTTTAGTGTTGCCACAGTTACTCCTTTACGGTAATATCCTATATGCAAGATACGTATTTTGTATATACAAATACCTCTTGTTAGGGGGGATATCCCCTAAGACCCCTTAGTACAAATAAATACTTTATTATACCAAACTTAGTCTTAACCAAACCCATTTCCGTTTCCTACGTAATTGACAGGTTTTGTGATTAATAAACCTACAATTGAAAGGCAGAAGTTCATGACTCCTCACACCTTTTTAATAGCTATTCCATTACTTCAAAAATTTCTATTGGGATTGGCATGGTTCCTTCTCGGTTTATATATTGTGTGAATTTCTGTTGGATTTTTGTGATATGAGGCGGAAGAATCCGTCCAATTCGTTTATCTTTATATTCATGATAGTTTTTAATATAAAAACCCACTCTTCCATCTTCATAATTGAATTTGAATTTTATCAAGGCCTCACCTGCTACACATGATATTAAAGCTTCATTTTTCTTTTCTAACAGCTCACCTTTATTATAAAAAGTTTTATTTCTATATTCTTTTACCTTTTTGTTGAATTGTTTTAAACGAACCGAATCATTAATAATATCCTGTAATTCTTTTATCTCATACTTGTCGTTTCCTATCACTAAATTTCCATTCTCATTTAGTACAATATCATCCGTAACAATTGTTTTGTGTTTTTGCTTAGTGCCTTTGATACATAGCATTTGAATTTCACCATCTCTAGTGGTATCTACTCTAGCTAAATCACATTGAGCCTGCACACATAAAAAATATGTGCGATTATCATCTTCCTTATACAAATCCCCTGTATACAATTGTTTAGGAACGGAATCACCATAACTAACATATCTTTCACCCTCGACAATCCTAATAAGTTCTTCCTTATTATAATTTTGCTCTTTAGTGAGAAACTCCTCGTTAAAACTATATCCTGAGATTCTATTTTTCATATTTGTGGTTATAAACTCTCCAAACTCATATTCATTTTCTATGCTATCATTCTTAAGTTGATTCCACATAATGGTTACCCAATTTGAAGAACATCCATACATGTCTAAAAAAAGCTGATTCTTTGCTGCCGCAACCACTTTATCCCATTCCTTCAATACATATGCAGATGGCATACTTTTTAACCAATTTTTTATTTCGACAAATAATTCATCTGCCGACAACAAATCTCCTTTTCTCTTCAAAAAAATTCTATTGCTTTCTCCCTTTGACCATAAACCTTCCTCTTCTAAACTAGATTCTATCTCACTCAATCCTTGATTGGTAAAGATAAAAACCGGCACAAATATTTTAGAAAGCAAGTTTCGAATAAAGCTTATTAATTTTCTCTTGTTATCTTCTCCTAGGGCCTCTGGCATCATTACCGTTTCTGTCGGATCGTAAGAAACCTCTTCTTCTGGAAACGTCATATAATCCCAGTCAAAAACTATAAATGCTGAGCTTGATAAAGAGGGGATTATTCCCTCATCAGGAATATTCGTATATGTAGCCACGGGTATATCCTGGCTTTTTATCTCCTCTTTAATTGTATATATATCTGATTTTGGATTTTCCACTTCATCATCTATTATAACAGCAATTCCTTTTAGTAATTCTTTTATATCCATTTTATTCCTCCCGTGCAAACTCTAAAACAAAGTTTGCTCCCGGCAACACTTTATCTTTCTTAAATTCAGCTAATTCAATCCTATAATCATATCGGTCCAAAAGCTGCTTTGCAATATATAATCCAAGACCACGACCATTCTCGCCTTTCCCTGAAAAAAAAGCTTCAAATATGTAATTCAAGTCGTCCGCATTAATTCCTGGTCCATTATCAGAGAATATCACCCTTTGCTCATCGCCGTCCAATATAATCTTGATCTTTTTCTCACCATTTATAGTTTGCAACCAATAAAATGCATTATCAAACAAATTGATGAATACTTGTAATAATACTGCATCTGTTGTTTTAACAACCAGAGGAGAACCCTTAGTCTCGATACTGCATACAATTGATTTTTCATTAAACGATTTTTTATAAAAGTAAAAGACCTTCTCGACAATTTCTTTAACCCGAATATTTTTTGTTCTATTTTTCGTTGACGGAAACAATAATTGAATATTTTTTAACTGTGCTTCAATCATTGATAAACTTCCCCGTACCACGGTTAGCTGGTTTATCAGATAGTCTTCATCCAAAGCAACTCCCGAAGATACATCACTAATCAAATCATCTTGTTGCTTAAGAGTTCTATTCATTAATAACATTATATCATGAGATGCTGTTTCGATAGAGAGGCCAACCGCTGCAAGATTTTCTGTTTTTCTAATTCTCTCTTCTAAAACTCTTTTTTCATTAGAGTAGCTTTTCTCAAAAGTATTCAAAAAACGATTTATTTCAACGTTATTTTCGTACTTATCCTTCGCGTTCTTTATTAGTTCTTGCGGTTCTCCCTTTTTAATTCGGTCAAGCTCCTGTTTATTCTTTTTATTTATGAGATACTTTGCGTAAGGAGACTTTCTAATATATCGTAGCACAATTTGCAAAATAGCTATAAAGTCACTTAAAGCTTGACCATCTTCAATTAATCCTTCTCTATTAGTTTTATCCTTAAGCTTTGGATTCTCCTTCTGAGAAATATTAACATACCCTACAACTTGATCATTGCTTAAAAAACTACTTGCACTTTCGGTTCCTCGTGTTACATCAATTCTTAACCAATCATCTTCTGGGTCTCCATAAGGCATGACGCGTATCCCATCACGATATAAATATATGCGATGTCTTTTAATCATCTCCTTCTCATTCTTATCAAGGGTATACTTCGTTTGATCATCAAGCGTACTATTAAAATCAAAAACATAGAATTCGAACTCAAATCTCCCACACTCCGTTTTATAGTTTGGATTTTTGTTAAAATAATCACGAAATATCTTTAGCCCGTTTAATTCCGAATCATGAAACGAAAACTTTAACTGTTGACCATTTATGTTAAACTGGATTATGTTTCCATCAGGTTTATATGAACCCTGAGTAATTTTAAAGACTGACTTATTGTTTAATAATTTAATTAGTTCCTTTTTATATTTTGCGCTAGATTCATATAACACTTCATCTTTATATATCCAAATACTAAAATCATCCAGCTCATCCTTAGAAAAAATAGGCTGAAGTTTTCCAATATCCTCTTGTATTTTTTCGACCTTTTTCACACTCCAATTGGCCTTTAAATCAGATATTTCTATAATCGTGCCGTAGGGTTTTCTCCTTTTTTTCCTTGCACCAAATGAAATGTCTTTATCGACAATCTCTCTTGGTTCTCGTTCTTCTAGCTCAACTTCTAAATTATCCAAATACAACTCTTTCTCTTTACCGCCTTCAGTAAGAAAATCGTCATCATATTTGCTAAAATTATATGTTAATACATTTTCAAATTGCTCTCCTTCATCAATAAAAGCCCCTTCATCGTTTTGTAACTGTCGTCTGGTTTTAATCGTGACATTCCTGCCCAATTTAAATACAGCAAATCTTCCTATCCCCTTCTCTCCTTGTAAAATTCTCCTTCCTATTTTTTCACCGTCGTTTTGCTTTCTCTTTCTATTTAACTTATCGGGAGTTGCGGGATTCAACCAATGCTTTTTCAAAATTTGAGTATTCATTCCGCACCCCTCGTCTTCTATTCTTATACAAGAGTCTTTAGTAATAAAAAAATTTTCATCAAAATTTATGAAACTCACTTTTACCCAATCCGAGTCAGCGTCATAGCTATTTTTAATCAACTCCACTAAAGCAATAAGTTCATTTTTGATAAGCTGATCACCTAACATTGTTATAAGTCTTGCATATGGTTTTATTTTTAGTTTTTCACTCATATATCATTTTCTCCCACTAATAATCCATTCTTCATGATATATTTCACGTTGAGTTTTATCTGAAGAAAATTTCCCTGTTTCATCTCTATAGGGTATACAAAGTTTATTTGATATCTTTCTTTTTGTTGCTTTAATATATCTAAAATTTGAATCTCTAAGTGCTTCAATAAGATGTTTCGAGTTTTGAATCTTTACACCTTTATATTCCGTATCGCCGATAACAAAAAAAACCATTCCCTTTTCACTTACCATCTTTTCGCATCTTTTAACAACCTCTTGCATATCCGAGTAATATCTTATGACCGACCTAATCTTGGCCTTTGGAACAGCGTTCTTTTGAAGTTCTTTCACAATTTCACTACCTGTTTTGTTTAACGCTCTCGTGCATATACTTATTTGGTCGCTATTATACACACTTCCTATAGAACCCTTTCTCAAATCCTTATAATCCTCAGTAACACCTAACCACAGCGACGATAATTGATGTAAATCTGCATACTCGTAAGATGTTACATACGGCGGGCTTGTAATTATCAAATCCACCTCTGGCAACTTATTGGCCTTAAGAAAATTTTGATTCTTAATACTTATCTTACCCTTGTACTTTTCACCTTCTAGCTCTAACACCGCTCGGAGGAATTTATTATATTGAGTCGTAAATGCCTTTTTTGCAGATACTACTTTTTTATTTGGATCTATCTGAGGTTTTATAGATTTTGTTAACCAGCGGGATGTAGACTTCAGAATTGAAGAAAAAATACACAAAAAAGCTTTCCTATATCGGCCCTGAGGAGTATTGTTAATTATTGAGTGTTTAAGTTTGTATAATTCTTGATAGCTCGTCTCAGAAAACCAATATTTCAATCTTTCATTAGCTTCTTCATACACATTTTCTCTTAATTCGAATTGTTCTACATTTTCTATCACATTCCTATATAATTCTTCCAACTTACCAGCTTTATAATCCGCACTTTTTGCTTGAGCAATTAATGTGGCAACAGGGTTAATATCATATCCACAAAAATTTTTGTTATGCAATTTCGCCTCAAGAGCAACCGTTCCACAGCCACAGAATATATCTGAAACAGTCTCTACCTTCACTCCCTCTTCCTCTGCATATTCAAATGCCTTTTTCGCAATAAATGCTGGAAATTTTGCAGGATATGAGTGTATCGAATGCATTAACTTTTCATCTTCTTTACCAAAATTCCATTCATCATCCACAATAATTTTACTAATATCTTCTCCTAATACATCAATCATCATCTATCACCTTCCTCCTTAAAAAGCAGAAAAAATAAGAAAGCTCCTTAACTTTATAAGTATACCATATTTATACAAATATCATCAAATACTGTTTGCTAATAAATAGCAAACGGCTATCACACTTCTATATTTCCCCTCTGCTGATAGGGCTAAACTTCCAATACTTCCCCTTCTTATCACTTCTAACCACCCTAGACCGCCACTCTGGATGAAAGCCAGTCGGATGCTTACTAGTCCCGTACCAAGAATTCTTATCTACAATAAACTCCACCACACAAGCACCATCTTTGTGACCGTATTCATTACACCCTGGATCACTTTGATTTTTAATATCTCCCACCACAGTCTTTATTACCTCCCCATTTGCTAACGTCCAGTCAATATAGTCACCCACCTGTCCAAACTTTGTGGTGCAGGCAATTACGTAGCGACCATCAATGATTCCAAACCCGTCTTTATCAAAGCGCATACCTGCCGTCTCTCGCAGCTGATATTGCTTAGAGCTAGGCGATGTAATTGTCTGCCACCCCATATAACTATAAACAGTACCATAGGGTTCTGGTATCTCGACACTATTATTCTCAGGATAGTCAGGACTTGCAAACCCACTTATGCTACTGGTTTTTCTCGAATAAAAGTTATTAGTCACTTGACTTGCCGTATGATAAGGCATTCCTGTCGAGCTTCCACTGTTTCCCTCAACCGTCTCTATCTGGTCCTTGCTTTCGTCATAGGACACTACCAGTCCGATGTGACTCATACCATTTTCGAAGTAGACAAAGTCCCCAGCTTTTGGTTTGTAACCACTATCCTTTGTATGATATTGATTCCGTACCTTAAACCAAATGCGACTGTTACTTACGGAAGCGGTCTTAGGGATAATCTGCTGTTCAATATACCCACATTCTTTTCCACACCAGGACAAAAAGATTGCGCACCAATCTGCATTCATGTCGTACCACTCTTTATACTTCTTTCCTCCTATATTTCTTGAAGCCATTGCATACTCTTGTCTAGCCACCTGTACAATCGCTTCGGCTCCACTTCCCTGATTCTCTGTTACGCCAAGCACCGCTGCGATTACTGTAACCATGACAACTAGGGCTATAATCGTGGGAACCAGAAACATCGCTAGAGCTGAGGTTGCCCCTGTCACAAAGGTTGTAACTACCGCCACGATTCCAGCATCGCGTGCTGTTTGATTCTCTGAATGATTACTTTCCTCTATCTGAAGAATATGTGAGCTCTCTTGATTTTTTATCTCCCATTCCTTGCCAGCTAAATGCTCTTTAAACTTATTTGCACTCCTTTTTAACGCCTCGTTTCCTACGCCACCCGCCCCCGCGCTAATCCCTTTACTGATTCCCTTTGCTGTTGACTTTGCGGAATTGCTTATCGCTTTCTCAGATATTCCTGTCGTAGGCGGCTTTGACTTAGAGACAGTTGTTAATTCCCGGCTTTGTGGTATTCGGATTTGCTTTCTATAAGTTTCTTTCTTCCTTCTACTAAGCCGATTCCACTTCCTGAGTTCTTTAGGGTTTAAACGATTCTTGATACCTCGATCTTGCTCTTCGTATTCTCTATCTGTTTCATTCAGGCTATTTAAGCTATGATTAAAAGCATGACTAGCCTTCGAAACCGCTAGTAGCTCTGAAAGAATTGACTTTTTATCTACTTCTATCTTCGTTTCTCGTTCTTTATTTATCTGCATATAGTTCCTTTCCAACCAAAAAAAGCCGCTACTCTAAGCGACTTTCTTTGGTTTGCTTCTCAGCCTTTGCTAAAAAATTAGTGTCAAATAGATCAAACAGAGGATTGTTTCGGTTGATCTCGCCATCTAAAAGGATGACTTTCTTCCCCCAGACCATAACCCCGTGGCCTGGCTTTTCTTCTGTAAGACTTAAAAACTCCGTAGTACTTAATTCCTGTATTTCTGCAAGAGCTGCAGCGTCCACCCCGCCCTGATCAAAAAAGCATTTGTATTCACAATTGGAGAACACATCCCGGAGATCCGGATTTTCTATGGCTCGCTTTAAGTTCTGTAGGGCTAACGTGCATATACCACCATATTTCCGGAAGGTGACCACGCTTGATAAAAGCATCTTGGCACTGGTCGGACGCTGACATACCACTTGCGCTTCGTCCACAATAAAGTGAGTCGCCCTTTGAATGGATTGGTTATACTCCATTCTTGTGGCTAGGAAATTCATGATGGTTCCCATGACCGGCTCCCACATATACTCCGGTACATTTTTTATGCCAAAGCAGGTGAAGCGATTATCGATTTGAAAATTAGTCGCTTTTGAGAACATGTTGTACTTCCCTTCCGTGTACTCTTCTAAAGAATTGTAAATGACCCGGATGAGTTCCTGATCTCCTGCTGTGGTCGCTTTCTCCATCTCTTGCTTTAACTTATTCCGCAAAATCCGAAGGGTTGGTTGGTTCTTTAAGTTCTTCCTACTAAAGGCATCGTTATACATGAGCCTTACGCAACGGCCGATAATAGAGATATGTTCCTGAGTAACGGTTATATTGTTCATCACCGCTTCACAAAACATGGTGGCATATGTGGTCATATCGGTAACAAAGGCACTTTTGGTATTCTCATCCCCATAGAAGACTTCCTCCGGGATCTCAAATCCGTTCATATAAAGATTGCCTTTTGGAGAAAAGTCTAGGTACTGGCCACCAAACTGAGGGCAGACAAGAGCCATCTCATCTTGAGGATCAATCATCATCACATCATCGTCTGTAGCTAACAAAGTCTGAGCAATTTCTGTCATCTTGATACTGGTCATGGACTTTCCGCTCCCTGTATGACCTACGATAATTCCGTGGGGGTTTTTGAGTTTTTTTCGATTTGCTATCACTGCACGCTTGGTGGTTTTATTAAGACCGTAGAGAAAACCATTCTCCTCCTGAATGTCTTGGGCGTAATAAGGTTGGAAAGCAATCACTGAACTGGTTAGAAAGTTGCGCATATGGTTCACCTGTCGTCCCCCATAGGGCAAGGCCGTGTGCAAGGCTTTTAATTGCAAGAAATCATAGGTATCGAACAAGACGCCTTGTTCCCTTCCTATGCTCATTACACTCTTCATTCTCATGGCTAGTTTATCTTCTGTTTCAGCCGTCAACACCACAAGTAAACCAAGAAAGAAGCCGTTCTCACTGTTTGCATCCACTTGATCTCGGTAACTTTCTAATTCATCTTTCGCTTTCTCTTTTCGATAGGAAGGAGAAAGACTCTTTCTACCAGCCTTTGCTTTGGCATCCATCTCCTCCTCAATTGCTCGTTCATTGTTGGTATGAGCCGATGCAAGCTTATCTTTTAACGTGGTCCGGTCAACGGGAGCATAGTCAAGAGTCACCATGCTAGGATACCCTAACTTGGAGATGTTATGCATGATCTCGTCACTAATAGAAGAGGAAAAATCGTGACCAAAGAGAACGGTTATGTATTGTTCCCCAATTCTCATAAAATTACGCTCCTGCTCAAGACTAGCTGGTAATACCGTATTGCGTAGGTCACCATTTTGAAGATATTTAGAAAAGCTTTCTAAGTTATTCTCCTCACAGAAGAAAAAGGATCTTAATGCCATAAATCTTTCTTTCGCATCAAGGCGATGAAGGTTACTACTCCAAATCTTAAAGTTATTCATTAACATAGTGTCTAAGGTATTGAAATAACTTTTCGCATCCTCAAAAGTAGATGCTTTACAAGTAATCGTCAGGTAGTTTACCTGATGAATATCTGTATTATCGCTAATTAGCTTTTCTTCCTTCCAATTATCAATTCCTTCTTTGATTAGAGGATACTGGTCTCCATTTCGGTAATGAAATATGCGTTCTAAGTACTCTTTCATATTCCGGTACTCATTTGCTTTGGTAAGTTTAAAATCTACATTCATCGAGTTCAGCCACTTCATAAGGCTCTGTAAGATGGCTTCCTTCTCTTCCTCATTCTTATTGGTATAATTCATATCCTCAAAAACATAACATCTATCGTAAAGCGTTAGATTATCGCCTGGCTCTAGTTTAAAGATTCCATTCTGGCGATACTCTGTGATGTTAAGGCTTTCTCTAATGTTTCTTGGACACTTTACAACAGGCTTCGTTAGTTCTTTTCGTTTTGCAAAACGACTACTGCCCATGAATATTCCCATTATCGTATCCTCCTCTTCTTCCGTTTTCTATCTTTTATCCTTGGGTATTTTAATTCATATGTTCTGTAGTACCTGTTGTTCATCTCACCTAGATCCGTTGTTAAGATATTGGTCTTTCTCATATACCGATAATGTCTTATTAAACGCCATAGATTATGCCCCTGATAGGTGTAGCAGCCAAAGGCTACAACGATTGCGCCTATAGGCAATACGATATAAACACAAACCGAAGGGCTTAAGTCTGTTAAA
>NZ_JAMXOC010000037.1 GCF_024721265.1 Ohessyouella blattaphilus
ATTATACTGCATAGCGAATAGATAAAGAACGCAGCAAATAGTATAATTCTTGTTGTATATGCTCCACTTATACATGAAAAAACACAGCATAATACCATTCCACTATATAGATAAACACTTATTTGCCATATCCGCTTAATCACAATGAATACATTATTATTTTCAATGCCACATTCCTTCCAAAAGCCTCTTTGCATAAATACATTGAAAAAGACATACGCTACCAGCATTGTATATATCCCAATGACTGATGAACCTCTTGTGTCATCAATCAAAATAGGAATCCTTCTCACAAATATACCACACCCCCAAACAACCACTAAATATGCGCTTATAAATAAAACCCATACTAACTTCATCTTATTGCCAAAATACTTCCTTAGCTGCTTGTTCGGAGTAACTAAATCATGAACAAAGCTTTTTATGAGTGATTTCATTACTCCAGCTGTTAAAAAAAGCATGAAAAAAATATTTAGTGACTTTACTAATACGCTATCCACTTCTATTACCTCGTTTTCTAATTCTATTACTCATTGTCGTTTACGATGTATTAGTTTTCCATCGCTTGGCTGAGATAGTCCACAGTTGTTCCCGCGCCTATTCCATATACCTCTGGAACAGCCTTTACCACTCCAACACCTATCCTATTAGCCAAATCATTTTGCACTCCTTTTGTAGCCGCATCCACCTGAGTTCCTAAACCTCCGCCTACAAATGCTTGTGTCGCACCAGAAATAGCTGCTGATGTGATTGTTTCTCTTGCGCTCCCACCTTCGAAGGCTGTTTCTAATGCTCCTCCTGCTGCCCCGCCTAACAGATTCGAAAAGTATAGATTCCCCGAAGCAACTCCTACAGTTCCTGTAATCGCACCATTTACAATACCACTAACGGCACCATCTAGAACATTTCCACCAGTTAATCCACTTTGTATCCCGCCCGTCAAGCCGCCTACGCCTGCGCCTACTAAACCTGCAACGGCAATAGCTGATCCTCCTGTTGCAACTACCGCCACGCCCAAACCGACTATAACCAATCCACCTAATGCAACCTTGCCAACTGTTTTCCAGTCTACTTTACCCAGAGCATCGCTAATCCGGTTTGCTGTTGTACATAACTCTCGTACTACTGTGTCCTTAATCTCTGCAGTTCTGTGAGCCACGTAGGAAGTGAAAGAAGTAAAGGCTCTCTGGGTGTTCTGCAGTGCATTCCCGGCACTACTGATAAAGGTGGATGTTGCCGAAGCTGCCTTCTGATAACCATTGTAAGCCGCCTGTTTCACATCATTGATGACTTGCTTCGGGTTACGGATAGCATTCGCTACCCAACTTACTGCACTCTTAACGGTGTTAACTACTGTCTTAACCACCTTCTTAACGGTCGATACTACTTTCGAAGCAACCTTCTTAACCCCGTTCCATAAGCTTTTTAGGAAATGACCACTAGGATCTTGATAGTTAAGAGGGTTATTCGTTACATAAGTATAACGATTCCTCGTAAGGGGGTTCGTCTTTGTTCCTGTCTCCGTATCCTCAGTCGTAAAGTTACCATTTTGAGGATTATAATATCTAGCTCTAAGATATTGCAGCCCTGTGTTAGTATTCGTAGACTCGGCGTTATAACCATAGTAGTTGTTGCTTACTGGCGTACCAAATTCAAGGTTTCCATAAGGATCGTAACGATAACTATCTGTCAACGTTCCATCAGTAGCTGTGATGCCGGCTACACTTCCTCTGCCGTCATATAAGTAATAGCTACATTCCTCTTCTGTATCCCTTCCTAACCTGTTCACGCCGTAGGTATAGGCTGTCTGAACTCTACCATCGGTTTTCAGTTCTAGTACCGCCTGAGCATGTTCCTGATTGATATCATTCACATACTGAGTAATGGTATAGTCGCTATCCTTGCTGTTCTTTGGCAGAACATCTACTAACTCTTCGAGAGCACTATCTCCATCCTTCGTCTTAGCACTTTCTGGAATCAGTACGTTATCCTTATTTGTCTTATTCCCGTCTTCTACAAAATCCAACTGGAAGATGCGGTTGCCATCTCCATCATAGGTAGCGGCCATAAGTACTTCTTTTTTGCCGGTAACAGCTCTTAAGCGGTTCTCAGCGGTGTACTCATAAGTTAGAACCTCATCTTTTCCATTTTCCGAAATCAGGTTGCCGTCTCGGTCGTACTCATATGTGGTTTTAACGTGCTTCCATGCTCTCCAGTCTGACTTTTCTGTCTTCGAGATTAACTGATTAGAGTCGTTGTATTTGTAGCTATACTTTTCTTTGGTCTCGCCACCTGATACCTTCTCGTAAGCTGTGCGATTCCCTGCCTTATCGTACTTGTACGTATAAACGGTAGTTCCTTTATATTCTTCTTCCTCAGTACACTTTGTAAGTTGCCAATTCTCATCGTATTCATAAGAACGCTCTGAGGTAACTACGCGAACGGCATCCTCGCCGTCTTTATCGTGCTTACCATCATGCTTATTGCCATGAGGATACTCGCTATCATGCTTACCGTCCTCATGCTTGCCATCGTGCTTATCATCATACACATAGCCAGCCAGAGACTCGGTCGCTTTCTCCTTTATTATATAGCCCTGCTCATTATATGTATAGGCATATGTGGAGATTGTCTCCTGGCAACCACTACAGATATTCTTTAAGTTAGTCACATGATTTAGGGCATCATAGGTAACTACCGTCTTCATCTCATTTGGACGAATAGTCTCCACTAGACGGTTTAGAGCGTCATACTTAAACTCTGTCACAGCTCCCGTTCGGTCCATAACCTTAATCAGGTTTTGGTTTAAATCGTATTCGTAACTTACTTTGGTGTCATCTGGATATATTATCTCCTGAATATCACCACTTTCTGTATAGGAATAACTAAGCTTTTGACCATTCCCATCGGTTACCTGGGTTACTCTTCCCAGCAAATCATACTCATAACTACTCTTTCCAGTGGTGTCAGTCATCTTAAGTCTTTGACCAGTCGCGTCATAAGCATATATTACCGAATCTTCACTCTTCTTACTCTCGGCATCTTCATAACTCTTCTTCACTAGATTATTCAGCTTATCATAATCGTAGTTAGTTGCTTTTCCGCTAGCCGAAACCAAGGAAGTAAGCCTACCCATTTCATCGTAAGCACGCTTTTCGACTCTGCCTTCAGGATCAGTAATCGAAGTAACATTCCCTTCCAAATCATAGGTATATGCCGTATTCTTACCTAGAGCGTTGGTATAGCTAATTAGCTGGTTCATGCTATCGTAACTATAAGTGGTCTTTCCGCCCATGGCGTCAATCACCCTAGTTAAATTATCACCGTCGTCGTACTCGAATTTCGTCACAAGGCCTGTCTTATCGGTCATGCCTAAGACATTTCCGTGAGGATCATACTCGTACTGGGTACTATTACCAGCTTTATCAGTTTCTTTTGTTAATCGACCATTTTTATCGTATTGATAACTCTCTTCTTGCTTTAGAGCATCGGTTTCTTTCTTTAGACGATTATTTTTATCGTAAGAGAAGGAGGTTACGTAACCAAGAGGATCTGTTACGGATTTTACATTGTAATTCTTGTCATAGGCGTACGCTGTCTTTCTACCACCTGGCTGAGTCAAAGAAGTTAGGTTACCAACAGGATCATAAGTATATTCCGTCAGTTGACCTAGAGGATTCGCAGATTGAATCATCTGGCTAGCCAAGTTATAGGTATAGATATTTTCTCTACCAAGAGGATCGCTCTCACTGGTCATATTGCCACGAACATCATACGTGAAGCTACTCTTTCCGCCTTCCGCATTTATACTTTCCGTCATACGGTGAAGCTTATCATAGCTATATGTCGTTACCTGTTCTAAACTATCCGCTTCTTCCACTACATTGTCAGCTTTATCATAACTAAAAGACTTTTTGTAGCCTAAAGGACTTTCAATCTCTTTAATTCTTCCAGCTTTGTCATATGTATAGTTATAAGCGCCCTCATTTGGCAAAGTCATCTTGGTAACACTATCGTTTAAATTCACTTCATAGGTAGTCGTGTTCCCTCGTGGATCTGTCTTTGATAAGACGTTGCCATGTAGATCATAGGTATAAGAAGTTTCTTTACCTTTGGGCGAAATTTCCTTAACCATATTTCCTAAGCTATCATACTGATATTCCGTAATGTATTCTAGCGGATCCATATACTTAGTCAGATTAGATAAGACATCGTAGCGATATTCTTTTACATCATCCTTGGGAGAAATCTCCTTAATCTTTCGATTTAACTCATCGTATCCGTATGTTGTGGTGTTTCCTTTGCCATCGGTTACTGCTGTTAAATTATCATTCCCATCATAGATATAACTAGTGATAATTCCGTTCCCGTCAGTAACGTTCGTTACATTATCATTACCATCATACTGGAAGGTGGTTGTCGCCCCTACCGGGTTGATTTCAGAAATAACTCTGTTCTTCTTATCGAAGGCGTATTGATACACCGCTTGATCTGCTTCGGTAATGGATATCTGATTACCTACTTTATCATAACCAAAAGTGGTTCTATTTCCTTCTGCGTCGGTTACGGCTATGATACGATCCATAGCATCGTATTCATAGGCAGTGACGCTGCCATCTGCTTCTGTTACCGATAACAGACGGGAGTACTTATCATAAGTGTAAGTAGCCGTACGCTTTGTTTGATCGGTCTGACTGGTTAGATTTCCCGCCGTATCGTAAGTATAGCTCATGCTATTTCCGGCGTTATCTTCTGAAAGGATCATTCGTCCCATCGCATCATACTGGTAGCTAATCACTAGACCATTGGCATCTTCACACTTCACCAACTGTCCAATCTCATCATAGGACATTTTTACTTTGTCCCCAGTGGGCAGGGTAATGGATGTATTATTCCCAGCCTTATCATACTTATAGGCATACTCATTTCCCAATGCATCCGTCATCTTCGTAGAATTTCCGCGGGAATCGTATTCGTAAGATGTACTTCCTTTAAGGGCATCTATGGTCTCAGCTAAGTTACCAAGGGCATCGTATTTCATTCCCGTAATATTACCAAGAGGGTCCGTTACCGATGTTACCTTCCCGATACCATTATACGTAAGGGAGCTTGTATTGCCATTTTCATCTACTGTCTTAATTAAGTTGCCACCGAGATCGTAAGTATTTTTATATGTCTGATTTAGTGGATTTTTAGAGCTGGTGACGCGCCCTGCTTTATCATAAGTATAGGTCTGGGTCTGCCCCTCTTCATTGGTATAAGAAACCATTCTTCCAGCCGCATCATAAGAATATGTTGCTACACCACCTTCAGGATTTGTTTCAGATATTTTATTGTTATTATTGTCATAAGTATAGGTGTAAGTCCGACCACTATCATCACTCATACTCAAGATGTTGCCGTTCGCATCGTATGTATTGCTAAGTACTGCCCCTAATTCATCTATCTCACTAAGAATCCGTCCACAAGCATCATACGTAGTCTTATAACTGCCGCCATCCGCATTGATTACTTCTGTCTCTTTCCCAAGTGCATTATAGGAATATTGCATTACATTTCCAAGAGCATCGGTTATCTTTGTGGGTAAGCCTAATTTATTGTATTCGGAAACAGTTGAATTTCCTTTCCCATCAGTTACCTTTTTTAGATTACCAGCCTTGCTATAAGCATAAATCTTGGTACCGAAGTCTTTATTAGTCTCTTCGATTACCCTTCCCATACTGTCGCGAGCGTACTTAATCGTATTGCCAGCAGCATCTGTTGCTTCTATTTCCTGATTATTCTTATTATACTTATAAGAAATAGTATTGCCTTCTGGATCGGTCCCTTTTGTAATATTATACAGCTTATCATAGGCAAAGCTTGTGACCTTTCCTAAAGGATCCGTAATACTTTTTATATTACCCACACCATCTAAAGCATAGGAAGTCACCCCACCATCTGCTGCTGTTTGGGATATCATTTTACCTCTAGCATCATAAGCTATCTTTGTCGTGTTACCTAGAGGATCGCTCATTGCCGTCGGACGATTCATAGGGTCATAGCTATATGTCCATGTCTGCCCCTCACCATCCACATGACTTACTAAATTTACGCCTTCATAACTAAAAGATGTTGTAATTCCCCGACCATCTGTTTGAGATATCATGCGATGCTGATCGTCATACACATAGGAAGAACTACTTCCGTCAGGATTCGTCGCAACCACCATATTTCCAGCGCCATCATAACTATACGTTACCGTTGCACCATCATAGCCTGTTATCGACGTTATTTTATTTTGTTCATTATAAGTATAGGACGCAGTTGCCCCATCCTCTCTTGTTTCTGTTGCAATATTACCAAACTGATCATAAGAATAAGTCTTAACCCCATTTGGTGTTTCTTCGCTTGCTAACTGATTATCTTCATTGTAGCTTTTGGTTGTCTTGGTGCCATCAGGGTATGCGATAGCTGTGGTACGATAAAAATCATCATAGGTGTAGACCGTCTTATTTCCTTCGTTATCGATGGTTGTTGTCTGGTTCTCACCGTATTCGAAGAAAGCTTCGCCGCCGTTCGCATCCACTTGACTAGTAACTCGGCCTTCATCATCGTAAGTATTCTTTACAACCGTATGACCATTTTCATCCTTCCAGCTTGTCATACGATTCTTATCATCGTACGTATAGCTTCTTGTTCCACCGTTGCCATCTGTGCAAGATGTTAGATTACCATTTTCGTCATATTTATATGTGAGTTTACTACCATCAGGAAGAGTAACACCTGTTATATATCCCTGATCATTTTGCTTAATCTGGAACTCTTTTCCTGAAGCAGTAATAATCTTACTTAAATTGTAATCGTCGTCGTAGTCAAGCTTTGTCTCAAAGCCGTTCACATCTGTCACAAACCGAAGCATCCCATACTTATCAAAAGACCATGTGCTTTGATCTGCATCTGTTAATTCCCAACCAATTTCATCATGGTCCGTTTCTTCATAGGATACCGCCGTCAAATCATATACGTAACCATTAGGGGCCGTATAGGTTCCATCCTCGTTCTTTGCAAAGAAGAGTACACTTCCATCACCACGCATATAAAGGATAGTACCATCTTCTAGCTGGGAAAGCGCATGGTCATAGGCAAAGTTCCAGCCACGACCAAACATCGAGTTTTTATCCGTTCCCTTTGAGTTATAGGTTCTTGTAAGGTTAAAATCACCATCTAACTCATTCATGGTGGCATCTGTTTGATCCATGTAGAAGTTACCGGTGTTTAGATTTACTGGTTCGAAACCAAACTCACAATGCATCCCTCTTCCCATTAGGGCACCATCAATCTTCATTTTATCGATATCGGTGAGGGCAGGTGGGTTATAAGGAACGTTCGTCTTAGGATTCCTTATAAATATGGTATTGTTGGCAACCACAAGGGCATCTTGCACCTGGTTGTCCTTCATAATATTTACAAGTGGAATCCCATAGTATTTAGCAATCTTCGGGAAGGTATCGTACTGCTTTACTTCGTATATCACAAAGCTATCGCTAGTAACTTCTTTCCCTACCTGCAATTCACCATCTATCTCTTTAGAAGCCTGAGCTTTCACTGTATATAGTTTATCCTTTGCAAGACCACTATAAAGCGCACTCTGCCAGTTGGAATCTTTGCTATAGTACTTATTGGCTTCTGGAAACTGTTTGTTATATTCCGTGCTATCCGGAAAGCTGTATAGTGGTTTCGCATCTATAACATGGTGATCCTCTTTCGCCTCTTCATCTGGCACCAAATAATACTCTACGTTGGATTTACTCTTAGCAATTCCATCTGCAAAAACAGCATCGAATTTCAGTTTTCCACCTAGACTCTTTTCCGTCATAGGTCGCAAAAGGACGGTAGTCTCATCAAGAGACATCGCCTTTAAAAAAGGATCTTCTGCTGGTGACCACTGGACAGTAATCTGTGGACCATACACGGAATTTCGATTGTTCAAGACTTCGCACTGCATGGCGGCTGCTAGCCCGCTAGCTTCGTCTATGGCTTTTAAAACCATTCCATTATTGCCATACGTTCCCTGTACCCAGTCGTTGACCAAATCTTTTACATTATAATGAATATAGCCATTTCTACTACCGCTCGCATTCTGCACATCAATGAACGTATGATTATAAGGTTGGGTTTTCCAGCTAATCGGCACTCCCCATCCTTCATCAACACGGTAAAGACCAAATTGAGAGGCACCACCGCTGTAAGCTGTCCTTTGGCTCACCGAGAAGGTTGCACTATCGATTTTAGAATCCTTAGGAATTGCACTAAAATCCGAATTCACCTTGATATAGGTTCTACAGATCATATGCATAGTTCCATAACCGGCCATATTTCCTGATTTGATTCCATCATCGAAACCAACGTAGGGATAGTTATTATCTCCTATATATGCTGTCGGCGACCCTTGCTCTACTCCGTTCATGCTAAAGGCTTCTCTGCCTATATTCACCGTACTCGGGTCAATTCTGATAGGATACTGACGTTCGTCACTTGAAAGCCACTCTTTGTTTGGGCTTACTACAAGAATGGTCTTTCCTTCTTCTACACGTAGCTCTAGATCAATCTTGAAGTTTACTTCGCCAGCAGCGTCTTCCATAGAAGGGGCTTCCAAGATATACTCCGTATCTTCAATCTTCTTATCCTCTGGATATAAATATACTTGGTTATCTTTTAATTCTGCTTTTAATCCAGGAATTTTTAGCTCATACTCAAATACCGTTTGGTCTACTGGCTTATGTAACACAATGTCTTCTTTGACGCTATTATCAAGGACGGTGTACTGCACATCTATCCCGTCGTACACTTGATTGTAAAGAATTGCATTGTCCTTCGCCACAGAATGAGTATAATCACCGTTTACGGGAACGACTTCAATGTCGTAGGCCCCACTTTTAACCTTGATGCCAGCATCCGTTGTTATATTCTTCGGCAACTGAACTATATAGTCGTTGGCTTTGTTTTCATATACGTCTGCTGGCTGCGTAGACCGCGCCTTTTTCTGAGGTTCAACTAAAGTGTTATCAACTAATTGGATTTCACCCTTCTTGTCCTCATAGGTACCCACATATCCCCCGAAAACCGTTGTATATTGCTTCTCGCCGGTTTTGTAGGTTCTTGACTCCTTATCGAAGTCAATCAATTCTCCCTCAGGCTCTGCTGGTAGAGGATAGTATTCTACTGGTTCTTTTAGTTCTACTTCTGTCGGAGCGCTTTCGGCTTCCGTTGGCACAGTTGACTCTTCCGGCACATTTTCCTGTTCTTTTGCTGGCGCCGGTTCTGTCTCCGTCTCATTTACACTTTCTGCCTCCTCAGGCTCTTCCTCAGCAACATCGGCCTCTGAATTATCTTCAATTCCAATCTCCGAAAGTGTACTCGTTGCTTCTGGGCGTGAAAAATCTACATTCCTCGGAGCATTTTCGATTGCCTCTTTTGCTTGAACGAAAATTGGCTCTGTTCCTTGCAATGCCATGATAGTCACAAGCAGAAGACTTAATAGTGTTTTGATAAAACGCCTTCTCTTTTTTGTTCTCATTCCGTTTTTCCTCCTCATTTTGGGTAAAAAAAAAGGGGCTACCCTAACAGCCCCCCTACAAATAATTTAAATCTCCTGATTTATAAAACCATATCCCTTTTTTCTCTCGTTACGCAAAGACTCCTTAAGAACTGATACAACATCTGATATTATATGCAGTTCTTGATCTGTGCAGTCCGAAAGTAACCACGTCATGATTTGAAATTTAATATCCGTATTTACATTGTTTCGATGCTCATGAAACAAGATATCGATTTCACTTATACCTAATGCGTTAATAATACGCATTATAGCCACTTTCCCAGCCACTCTTCTGCTATTTTCAATTTTCGAAATATAGTCTGCAGTAAGATCCGAACTCTCAGCTAACTCTTCCTGTGTAAATCCCAGTTTTTTTCTAAAATGTTTAATTGTCTCCCCACTCATATACATTCATTGTAGCCCCCTAATGTTTTGAAAACTTTGCTTTCAGAATACCAAGGTAGCATATACTGGATGCCAGAACACAGGCATTCCTAACATTAATCAAAATATTGATTGCGTTAATAAACAGCATTATTGTCGATACGAAAGCAATAATAACCATTCTTAATGCAAGTTTGCGAAACAAGTATTTTCTTTCCTCTTTTGTAAATTTTCTATTTACATCTTCTACAGGCGCAACGATAAGTACACTCAGTAAAAATAGAAGAATGAGTATGTAGTTAACTTCTCCTGTTAACGGCAAATAAACTATACTCACTAACATACATGTAACCACAAAAGTCGTAGCTAAATAACACTTGAAAAACGTTGAAAAATGAAAACCGCCCGCAAGATTTCGAATACATATAAATACACATATAAATACTAGAAAGTCTAACACTTTTCCTAACAACACCGCTATAAACAAAGTTGTTAAAAAAGCAATAACGGTTTCCAATATAATTTGAAAAACATACGTATATGCATCTTTCATCTCGTCTTTACAATTCACACTAGTGACAAAATCTGCCAGTTTTTTTGCAGTATTATGCATTTTTCTTTCCCAGCTTTTTTACCGAATCCGGCATTTTAGGCTGGTGTAAAATGTAAATGCACGCACTCTCCATGGATGCTTTAGCCGTCATTTGAGCTATCGTATCCATTTTCTTGACAAGTTGTTTTTTAATGTTCTTTTTCATTTGAGTATCCTCCTTTTTTATTTGAGGATACCATATCAATATCGCTTTTTACGGTTTTGTAATTTTTACGGACTTCAATGTAATTTTCACTGTTCGCGTGGATACAAAAGTACCTTGGCAATGAAAAAATTATTGTCATTTTCAAGTGACATAGTGCCGTTATATTTTTCAATTGCCTGCCTAGCCATATCAATGCCCAAACCATGACATTTGGAATCATTTTTTGTTGTCATATAGCGCCCTTTATAGTCCTTGTTCACAATCCCATTAAAACTATTTATTACCACCACAAACAAGCTTTTTTTCTTGTATTCAATCTTTACTTTAACAAAACGTTTGCCTTCTGGTAGCAGACTTGTGGCCTCAAGAGCATTATCTATTATATTTCCTAGGATTAAATTCAAGTCTCCTCCATCAAACTCCAGTTGCATTGGTATCGATAATTCAAGCTTGAATTCTACACCCCTTTCTTTTGCAATCATATATCTGTAGTTAATTAATGAATCTAAAAACAGGTTCCCCGAGTTCGCAATTATATCATCGTTACGAGAAGCCATATACATAAGGCTATCTATTTTCTGAACTGCCTTCATATAATCTCTATTCTCGATCAATGTTTTGATATGAAGCATATCATTATTATAATTATGCTTTGTCCTTCTTAATTGGAGATAGGACTGTTCATATTCTTTTTGATAGGACCCTATCGTATTAATTAAATTCTCATACAAAATAGTACGCTGTTCTAATTGAATCTTTCGTACAATGCTTGAGTAATATCCAAACACTAAGACATTGATTAGTAATAGCGAAGTGAT
>NZ_JAMXOC010000038.1 GCF_024721265.1 Ohessyouella blattaphilus
GAGTATTTTAAAGCTCACCGGGAGGGCGTTATTTATTTGGAAAAAGAAACCCTGGAATTAGAGCTTATTGCTTGTGTGGTTGTGGATGCCACCCAAGAGGAGATCTATGGAGTAAAGGATACTGTAGAGCGAAAGACCCAGTTTCTTAAATCCTTGCGAGAGCGGGATGTTCACGGGGCAGAGGAGACCCCTAAAGACTTAGCAATTCAAGACCGCTTTGTGCTTTTGTCCACTTGTAGCTATGAGCATAACGAGGCCAGAACTGTGGTGGTTTATCGTATTAAGACAGAATGAGGTTAGCATTAAGCGAGGAAGAAAAGCGATGATTATAAAGATATCTATCTGTGATGGCAACGTGGATGCGTTGCACGATATAGAAAGTCAGCTCTATCACATCGCCAGTGAGTTAGAGGGAGAGAGGGAGTTACACGTACAGCTTCAGATAAAGACATATTGCTATGAAGCGGTACTAGTGGAAGAGATTCAAAGCGGGCGGTATTATCCGGACATGCTGTTACTAGATATAAACCTTCCCAAAGAAAATGGGATTGACATTGCCATGAAGCTTAGAGGCAGTGGCTATCAAGGGCGTATTATTTTTATTACTCATGCTGATGGCTATTACTTGGAAGCCTTCGATGTTCATGCCTACCATTACATTTTAAAGGACTACAATAATAACGCACGTTTCAAACAAGTTTTAAAGAATTGTATTCAGGATGTAATAGAGGATGAGATGGAATACATTTTATTAAACCGTCTCGGCGAAACTAGGAAGATTTTACTAGAGAGCATTCTCTATTTTGAAGCCAATCGTCGTCTTTTAAAAGTCTATTTCCGAGAAGGAGGCAAGGAGCAAAGCTATGAATATTATTCCAGCATTGGCAAGATGGAGAATCTCTTGCTAGGTCAGGGATTTGTTCGTTGTCATCGTTCCTTTCTGGTGTCCATAAGAGCAATTGCGCTCTTGGCCTCAAATGGCGGGGGCTTGTATCAGCTAGAACTAGTGAATGGGGAGAAAATACCCCTAGGAGCTTCCTATGTTGAGGGGGTTAAGGAGATGCTTAATATTAGAGGAAAATCTATACGTAAAGGACAAAGGATGCACTTGCAAACAGAAAAGGGGGACTAATCCATGAAGGATTTCGTAAGCAAATATTTCTCTTTAATCAGGGCAGTGCTTATCGCAATAGTTATCCTTCTTATGCTAGTTCTTCCTGTTCACGCTTCTTTTGATCAAGGCTGTCCTCAGTGTGGCAATCTTGAGGAGTATGAAGTAAGCCTCCTTGCTGTGCCTGAGGAAGCCCTATCAGGACAACGTCTTTATACTTGCCTAGTCTGTGGTTATCAACAGGAAGAAGAAATTCCACCAACCGGGCATGTATATAGTCCTTGGCAGGAGGAGATAGCCCCAACGACAAAGGCCGAGGGACTTCGCTATCGCCTTTGTAGTAAGTGCGGAGAACCTCACACGCGGGAAGAAGCGGTTATCCCTAGGCTTAATGAGGAAAGCGTAATAGAGATGACGACTCTCCAAGCCGAGGGTCATGAAGAAGAGCCAGAGCTTAAGGCTCAGGACTGGAAAATCGTTGACACGGTACTTGTGGGGTCTAGCGGTCTTATCTTTGTTGTCTTTGGCCTTTTGATCTTGGGAGATTTGCAGATTCTGTGGTGGTATCGTAGCGTCAAGAAAGAAGCCAGAGCACGCTTTAGAAGAGGAGTGATATAAGGCGATGGAGAGCAGGAATGTAATACAGCTAGCTATCTTAATTGGTATCTTCGTACTTGGTGGTGGCCTTAAGTATTATACCAAAAGGAAGCTAAGAGATATTGAGAGTACTCCTAGAATTGTGAAGAAGAAAGATAAGAAGGACAAGGCCTTATACGAGGAGGGGAAAGATGAAGAAACGGATAGTGAGTAGCCTTTTACTGATTACCACTTTTTTATTACTGCTTCCGGTAAGGGGAAGTGCCAGTGAAGATTCTTCTACCCCCCTTTACGTATCGCCTGTGGCACGGATTGAGTTAGCTGGCGATAGAGCCACCTCTCAGATTACAGAGGGGGAGTTTAGCTGCTACATTATTAGTGAAAGTCAAGGGATTCCTCTTAATACCAATGAGCGCATAGTACACGCAGGTGGTTTGCTAGAGTTGGGAAGCTTTACCTTTCAGAAAGAAGGGGTCTATCCCTTTCTGATTCGGCAACGGGATTTGCAGGCGCCGGGAATGACCTATGACGAGAACCAGTATCGCTTGCTCTTTGAGGTTAAGAAAGATAAAAGCGGAAAGCTCATTTGCAATACCCACTTTCTAAAAGGGAGTGAGTATATCACGGAGCTGGTCTTTTATAATTCTTATCAGGAAGAGCCAGAAGGTCAGCTTCAGCTAGAAGCCACTCAAAGAGAAGTAAGTCAGCTAGAGGTCGGGGTAGAAGGTGTTATTAGTCAACAGATACACCTAGCTAATACTGGTGGCCAAGACTTAGTGGGGATTGTTATTCGTGGCTATGTGCCTAAAAACGCTCAGTATCTTTCTCATACAGATGAACAAGGAGACTATGGCGTGATTAATGGCGAGGAGCATGTGACATACTACTTACCCCGGCTGGCCCCCGGAGAAGAGCGGGAGTTAAGCCTAACGTATCGTCTACATACTTGTCGGGCTACCGGGAGTCAGATAGCGCAAACCTGGTTCTATGAGGTGACAGAGGTAGAAGAAAAGCCTTTTGTAAATCGCCGGCAAAATCCCGGTGAAGCCATTTCCTTACAACCGTTATCAGGTTTATAGACAAAGAAAGAGAGGGATAAGCATGACGGCATTACTGATAATTATCATGATAATTGGTGGTTGTTTGCTTTACGGGTTCTTTATAAATAAAGGTGCCGTAGAGTGGGCCTGCGGGGCTCTTATCTTACCTCTAGTTTTTTTAGGTGGCTTTTTAGCAATTACCCTTACGGTTCAAGGGATGCCGCCTCTGATTATTGCTCTTGTTGGGGTGGGAATTGTGGTTGGTCCTACAAGGCTGTTCCACAAAGTCTTAGCTAAGACAAAAGCCTTAATAACGCCCCTTACAACAAGAAAAGAGCGTGGTAATAGAGAGGAATTTTGCCAGCGAGCCAGAAGCCTAGGCCAGAAACTAGAAGGTGACGCTTTTAGGCTATATGATTTGGCAGAGACACCAATAGTAGAAGAACCGGTACACCGGAAGACCGTGAAGAAAAAGCCAGCACCCCAAAAGCGGGTGTTACAAAAGCAGGTGTCCCCAAAGCCGGTACCTAAAAGGCCAGTTGCAAAAGAGAAGTCTGGTAGCCAAGAGATGTACGAGAAGGCGAAGTATCTTTTTGAGAAAGGTCAGTATCGGCTAGCCTATGAGCTATTCAAGCATGCGATGCCGGAGTTAACCGATTTTCGCACCCTGCAAGAGCTTGTATGTTATAAGCGGCGGTGTCTGGAGAAACTGAATGGGCAAGAACAAGAGTATAAGACTGGGAGAACGCAATCGTGAGAGAAATACGACCAACCATTGAGAAAGCTAGAAGAAGAGCAGTTATCATCGGGAAGGAATTACCTTTTTGGCAGAGAATTAAGCAAGGATTAGAGGCTAAGCAGGTGGAGGTGGAAGTAAAGAATGATACCGCCGAAGCGATTGTTAGTTGTGTGAAAGAACAATTTGATGTGGTCTTAGTTGATAATGAGGTAGAGAACAAGGGCGGCCTATGGCTGATTGGCGCCTTACGGGAGGTTAACGACAACCTAAAATATGTGCTTATCATTAAGGATGAGGATGAGCAGACGGAAGTGGCGGCGATTAAAGAAAAAGTCGATATGATTCTACCCGATTGCAAAGATGAGAAGGTGGTTCTTCGTTACGTGGAGAAACTAATTAAAGAAACGGATACAAGTGAACCATTAGTAAAGAAGCCAAAGCAGGAGCAAGTAATCTTTGATGCCTTTCGAGGTGCGGTAGTAATTAACGGCTATGAGTACCAAATGACAAGAAAAGAGTTTGAATTAGTTAGGTTTTTAGTCAAACACGAAAATGAAGCACTAAGCCGTGAGTATATTTACGAGCAGGTGTGGTGGGGTAGTTTTAAGAATGCCGACCCTAGAACCGTAGACGGTTGTGTAAAGCGTATCCGGATGAAAATAGGCTTCCACTATATTACCTCTATTAGGGGCTATGGTTATATGTGGAATACGGAAGGAATATACTAGTTGATTAGACGGAGAGAGTAGACCTGTGAGAGAGAGACGATTAACAGAGGATATGTCAAGAAGAAGGGTGGCCTTTATCGGCCAAGATGCGTTGCTCTTTGAAGGGATTAAACAAGGGCTAGAGAGTCAAGGCGCCGAGGTGAAGCGTAGAGGCACTGCGGCGGAGGCCATTATCAGTAGCGTGAAGGAAAAGTATGACGTGATTGTGATAGATGATGGCGCTATTGAAGACGACGGCATCTGGCTAATTGAGATGTTGCGGGAAATAAGGGAGACTTTTAAGTTTGTCCTAATACTTAATAGTAAGGATAAAAGGACAGAGTTAGCCGCCATTGATAAAGATGTGGATGTGGTGTTAACAAAGCATAAGAGCATCAAGGTAATCATTCACTATATAGAGCGGCTTTTTGAGGAGCTCGATGAAGAGAAACAAGATTTGCGGAAAATATATTTAAACGGCGTATATCTAGATAAAGCCAGTAACTTTCTTCATATTGAGGGGAAGAGCTATAAAGTAACTAGTAAAGAATTTCACGTCGCCTGGCTTATGATTGAGCATGCCGGCAAAGCTCTGAGTAGAGAGTTTATTTATGAGCAACTGTGGGGCAACGAGGGCGATTTAAGAGCAGTGGATAGCTGCATCAAGCATTTACGGAAGAAGATAGGTACTCAATATATCGCGACCATTAGAGGGTACGGCTATAGTTGGGTTAATATAGATGACTAATTCGTAGTACTAGGAAGTTCCTTGACAATTGGATATTGAGTACATTTCTGCTAAAACGATGAAATTTCGGAAGATGAGGCCGCCTGGACTAGGTGATAGTTAGGCCTTATCAGCAAATAGGCAGTATCATGAGCGGTTACCACATAATTTATTAAGGGAAAAAAATAAGGGAGTACAAATAATAAAAAGGAATTGTGAAAGAGAATTGCGTGGTAGCGTGAGCCATTTTGTCATACGAGAAGGTCATCCAAGGGGGGACCTTCTTTTACTAGTTAGCGCGGTACCAAAGACTTTTATTCTCTGTTTCACAGTTAAAGGGGAGAAAATGAATGAATAATAGTATTGGCACGCGGATTAGATATTATCGAATGAAGAGACGAATGACCCAGGAGCAACTAGCTGAGGCCGCCGATTTGTCGGTGTCACTCATTTCTAAAGTCGAAACAAATAGCAATACCATAGGAAAAAATGGAGCTATAAAGGTAGCAAAAGCCTTAAATATCTCGGTCGGGGATTTGCTGGAAGACAGAGCGCCGGCGGAGGGCACGATAAATAGTATTTTATGTAGACTTGAAGAATGTGAACGACCAGTTCTTTATGTTGTTGAAGATGTGGTTAAGGCGATTATCACCTCTATCAACACCCACCTATAAGAATAAACTTCGTAAGATAACTAGCGTTCAGACAGAATTATGACCGCTCATGAAATGTAATCTCAGTATCTTTAGAAAAGGATTTGGAAGGGTAAGAATGATTAACAAGATTAGGATGAACAAAGTGGCCAGTTATAAAAAAGAGGCTATTTTGGAGACGGATAAAAAAATAAACTTAATATATGGTCTTAACGGAACGGGAAAAAGTACCATCTCGGACTATCTCTATTCGCCCACAGAATCGTGCTATGGAGACTGTACGATTGAAGGTCTAGAAAGTACAGAAGAAATCTTAGTGTATAACCAACATTTCGTTGGGGATTATTTCTATGAAAGAGATAGTATTCCCGGAGTTTTCACCATGTCAAAGACCAATAGCATGGCGCAAAAGGCGATGGAACAAAGCGAAGCCATTATCAAGCTTGTAAGCAAGATCGTCGTCGAAGAGGAGCATAAAAAGCAAAGCATTACTAAGTGCCTAGAGAAACTAAAGGATAATATATTAGATGAAGTATGGATGATTAGAAGAAAATACACCGGCGGAGATCATGTCCTAGAATATTGCTTTGAAGGGGTCAAAAAGTCTAAATTAGCCCTTTACCATCACCTGATTGAGACGACTGCGCTTAATGATGATTTAGATACTACCATTAGTGAGCTAAAGAGACAAATAGAGCAGCTGCAAGGAGAAGACCATACCTGCGAGCATATCCCAGAGCTAGAATTTCCTGCCGGCGTTTACGAGACTAGTGAGATTTTCAGCAAGGTTATTGTCGGGAACAAAGATAGCTCCGTCGCGAAAGTAATTGATAAGCTACAAAATTCCGACTGGGTAAGTGCAGGCATGGCCTATATTGACACCAGCGAGGACGAAAGCCTTTGTCCTTTTTGTCAGGAGAAGACTCTTACTAAGACACTTATTGATAGCATCCGGCAATACTTCGATGAAACCTATCAGGAGGATCTAGATGTAATCGGTGAGCTTTATCGGGGTTATAAAGAAGGGTATGAACAGCTACCAAGACTAGATGTCTATACTAAAGACCCCTTTGCCAAGCCCTATGAGGCAGAGCTAAAAGCAATCTATATGAAGCTTGTAAGGGTTGTTCGGGATAATATTTATCAGATAAAGCGAAAACAGAACTCCCCCGGCACCGTGGTTACTATCGAAGCCACCGATTTAATTATTAGAGAATTCAATGATTGCCTGGGCAAGATAAATCAGGATATTTATAAGTACAACGAAAAGATTCGTAATAAAAAAGAAGAACTAGAAAAGTTAAAAAATAAGTTCTGGCAAGTCCTGCAAAGAGAGTACGACAGCACTCTTAGAGAATACGAAAAGTGTAAGGAAGAGGAGAACGAAAAGTACCAAACCTGTGAGAAAAGAATTAAGGCCTGCTTAAGACAAAAGGAAGAGGAGCTAGAGAAAATAAAACGCTATAAAGCCCAAATGAGCAATATTAGCGAAGCCGTAGAAAACATCAATAACACCCTTCTAGAGATCGGGATTGATAGCTTTAAAATCGAAAAGTACTCAGAGGAAAATGCCCTCTACCAGCTAGTTAGAGGGGAAGAAGAGAATATCTTTGAGTCCCTTAGCGAAGGGGAAAAGATGGTGATTAGCTTCCTCTATTTTCTGGAGGTGTGTAAAGGCGTGAACGCTACGGGCAAGACTAACAAAATAATTATTATTGATGACCCTATCTCCAGCTTATCTCATGTGTTTATCTTTAATATTGGCCGCCTAATTCGCAATGAGTTTCTCCAGACAGAAAAGTACGAGCAGGTTTTTATCTTAACCCATAGCCTGTATTTCTTTTACGAATTAACCAATCTAAACCATGAACAGTCCCGAGAGATCCAGAAGCTATTTAGAATTAAGAAAACGGGGGGCACCAGTCAGATTGGAGAGATGAGCTACGAGGAAGTCCAGAATGATTACCACTCCTATTGGAGCATTATCAAAGATAAAGATAGCCCGCCGGCTCTAATAGCCAATTGCATGCGGAACATCATAGAATACTTTTTTGATTTTGTGGAAAAACAAGATTTTAAGAGTATCTTCAACAGTAAGGAATTAAAAGATAGTAATAAGTATCAGTCGTTTAACAGGTATATGAACAGAGAGTCCCCTTCAAAAGGACAGATTATCTTTGACGCTAAGGAATTCGACTATGAGAGTTATATGGAGGCCTTTCAGTTAGTATTTGAAGTGAAAGGATATGAAAAACATTTCAAGCAGATGATGAAATAACTAAGAATAAAAGCTGAGGGATACAAGCATGAACAGAATAAAAAGAAAAGAAGAACCGTATTATGAAGTGAGTCAGATGCTCGCCCAGGGAATTAAAAGCGGCATCGATACCCACCATTCAAGGCGGTTTTTCTATGGTATATATGATATGAAAGCTCAAAGAGTTGTTTACTGGGGTTATGATCAAACGACAAAAGAAGAAATCCTTTTCTACGTCAAGCGGTTTGCCGTCCAGTGGTGCGAGAATGGTGATTACCAGGCAGAATACTAAAGAATAGGGGATAAGAGGAAATGTTTAGAAATTTAAGACTTTTAAAGGAAGACATGCTGAGAAAAGGTGTGACAGTAGAATCGTTTTATTTCTATTATCAAGAACAGTGGTACATCGTCTTGGCCGAATTCACCGATCAAGGCGAAGGAGTAGCCGAACAACAATTAGCCCAATTTACTTTTCTAAGAGAGGTTGATTTTACCGACACATTTACGGCACACGTAAGTGACGGCAATCTCTTTATGGACATCAAATCCTGGAAAGAATACTTTGATACCGGGAAAGACGGAATTGCCGATAAGGAAATTCACCTGTTTACCCAGGTCTTGTCGGAGGTGATTCCGTGTGAAGTAAATAAAAGGAAAACAACAGCTCAGAAAGAGGCGGTGAATTTGCCAAAGGACAAAATGCGAGTGTACTAAATATCGAAGGATTCTAATCGAAGTAGATTTATTTAGAGGAGGTTTCTAAGAATTAAATAATGACAAGGCAAGCAAAAGAAGATTCTAAAACAAAAGACCCAGTTCTTTTGATTGAAGTATTATATTTAGTCGCTAAAATAGCTGGTATCTTGCTATGTGTTTTTCTAGTTATGACGTTTGTATTTGGTGTCACAAGAGCAGAAGACGTTTCTATGCTGCCTAACGTAAGCGGTGGCGACATCATTTTTTATAACAGGCACGCCTCTTATACAGCCGGTGATGTTGTGGTTATAAATTACGACGAAAGCACTCAAGTGCAACGGGTAATCGCAATTGGCGGAGATACCGTAGATATAACGGAGAAGGGACTTTTCATTAATGGTTCTTTACAACAAGAAGCAAACATAATCGGAGATTCTCTTTTATACGAGGGTGGTACTACATTTCCGGTTACTTTAAAACCTGATGAGCTATTCGTTATGGGAGATAATCGTTCGCAATCCATTGATAGTCGGATGTATGGCCCAGTAAAAGATAATTCCATTGCCGGTAGTGCAATGTTAATTATAAGAACTAATAATTTTTGAATTCAAGGAGAGTATATGAGAAGAGAAAAAAGACAAAAAAAACAGGTAACTTACGGGGTATTCGCCTTATTATTGGCAATAACACTAGCAATGACAAGTATAATGACTGTGTTTGCCAAGCCAGCCGATAACATTCCCAAGGATGGAAACACATCAACAACAACCGTAAATGGTTCGTTCAGTGACGTAACCATCACCAAACAACTAAATATCGCAGAAGGAACAACGGTTCCATCAGAAACATTTTCTTTTACATCTTCACTTACGGCTGTTACAAACCATACAGTTGCTGACACCACTTATGACGGTGTAAAAGCAATCGCTATTAGCGACATCACCTTTAGTTCAGCAGACGCTATTGCAAATGACATGGTTGTTAAGCAGTCTAGCCCGCTATTTTATGACGGAAGTGACAATGATATCTACACATTCCCGCATGCGGGAGAGTATATCTATGAAGTATCCGAAACAGCGAAAACAACCACGGGCATGACCTACTCTACTCAGTCCTACATTATGAGAGTCTATGTTAAGAACACCATTGACGCTCAGGGAAATGCCACAGGTACTGAAATCTATGCTGTAACGGTTTATGATAAGCAATACGACACCGATGACTCAACCAGAGACGCCCACAAGGTGGACCCTACGCCGAATGACACACCAGGCGAGGGTAATGGTTTTCGTTTCGTCAATACTTATATCGAGAGTGCGCCATTCTTCGTACAAAAGCAAGTAAAGGGTGCTTATGCAGACATGACAAAAGCTTTCAATTTCAATGTGTCAGTTAAACTTCCAAGCACATTTCCAGTCGCTGCGGATTCTGCCGTGTACTGGAAGGTCGAAGGATCTACAGGAACACCAGGAACACCAACAAAGGTATCAATCACTAGCGAAGCTAAAAGAACGTTCGTCATCAGCACCAGTTTGAAGCATGGTGAAAAGATTGTCTTTACGGACGCAATTGGTAATACTGTTGGCGCACCTGTCGGTACTGTCTATACGGTAACAGAGAGCGAAAGTGACACATCCTATACAAAGACGGCTACTGTTAAAGAGGGCGGTTCTGACGTAGCGGTAACGGTTGATAGCGAAGGCAAGATTAACGAATCAGGAGATGAAAATTTCTTGGTAAAATCGACAACAGATACCGATGGCAACACTGCAATTATGACCAACACAAAAGTCGACATTAGTATTACGGGTATCGTGATGAATAATCTTCCGTTTATATTACTAGGTCTCTTTTCCGTAGCAGGAGTGGGTCTATATCTATTCGGACGTACTCGTCGCAGAGTCAAATAATTAATTAAGTGTTTAGGGGGAAAAATGGCATCAGACAATAATAATCAACGTATATCAAGGATTATTACCTTAATGCATTTCTTGCTTGATAATCTGTTACTGATTTGCTTTGTTCTAGTGCTACTTTGCTCCCTTTATGTTTTACATGGCAACAAGCAGGTAATCACAAACGCAGACGCATCTCAGTATGTGCAATATAAGCCAGAAGATGCGAAATCATTTGCACAGCTTGTAGAAATAAATGCTGAGGTTTTTGGGTGGTTAAATGTCTACGGTACGGGAATTGATTATCCTATCACTCAAAGTGATAACAATCAGAAGTATATTAACACAAATGCATATAATAAACCGTCAATGGCGGGGTGTATTTATTTAGATTATAGAAACAGCCAGGATTTTACTGATTTTAACAGTATTTTGTACGGTCATCACATGGCAGAGAGTGCTATGTTTGGTGACATAGAGTTATTTGATGATAAAGATTTCTTTGAGACTCATAATTACGGAGAACTATACACATCAACTACGGAAACATATTATGGGATTGAGTTTTTTGCTTATATTTTAGGAGATGCCTATGACTGGAGTTTATATAACCCATCCATTACAGATAATAAACAGGAATACATAGGTTATTTATATTCCATTTCTAAGTATAGTAGAATGCTTGATAATTTAGGTGACAGTTCACTAATCATACTAAGCACTTGTGCCTCAGAACCGACTAATGGGCGACATTTATTAGTGGGTAGACTTTCAAGCGAACGTTTTGAGAATCCTTATCCGGCGGACAATACAACAGAAAAAAGCAACAAGATGCCCGAGGCACTAACTTCAGAATGGGCGCCGATTATTATTTGCATTTTAACAATTTGCCTATCATTGCTTATTGCAGGAAAATCAAAAAAATCAAGAGGGAAAAAAGGTGGTGACGATTAATGGCCCTAGTAAAGAAAAAAATAGCGAGAATTATAGTAGCCATCATTGCTGCCATATTAAATATAGGCTCTCAGCCGGCGTTTGCGTCAGAAATTGAGAAGACGACAATAGGTATAGCACAAGAAATAGTTAATTGTCCCACAAGTCAAGATT
>NZ_JAMXOC010000039.1 GCF_024721265.1 Ohessyouella blattaphilus
TTTTAAGGCAGCTCACAAAACACAATTATTTATGCTTTGTGAGCCACTTTAAAACCTATAACCCACACTGATTTTTCATTGCCTTTAAGTACCGACTTTTATCACTATTCATCCATGCTCCAAGTAAGTTTTGGCAATCGTATACTTCTTTTGTGATAATTGCGTATTGCTTCATTGTCAGGCAATTACTCTCCTGAGAAATCTGCGCCATATAACCTAGTAACCGCAGAGCTGTTAGTGCCTTTCTCTGATATCCCACTCGTGCCTGATAGCGTCTCTCTATACCATCTCCGCCAAGGAATAAATCGTTGGCGCGATAAATACTCTCGATAATCTCAAGGCATAAGTTTTGCAACCGACTGACGAAGGTAAAACGAAACCTTTTTGGAGACTTTTCCGTCACTGTCATTACATATGAGCACAAATCTTTGGCTTTGGTTATAATAGTTAACTCACTCTTTTGCATAGTTGTCTTTACTGTCATCTTATTCTTCCTTCTAGAAATTTCCAATCGCCCGCCTTGCGGCGGGGCGATTGGTCTTTCTTTTGTTTTACGTATTCTCTTTCACATCCTCGCTGATTTATGATTTGAAGATATTAAGAGTAATGATTTATGGTAACTTAATCCATAAAGCCGGCCGAACGCCGAAATCAGCATAATACAAGTCGCCAGAGTCGCGGTAAAGAGCGCCCGAGCAGCCCACACCCGTGGCATTACCTGAATTACCACCCGGGGAGCGCAGCCAAGTGCATTGTGCATGGCGACTTGTGTCTTTATCAACACTGCCACACTCTCCCTTGCTCAAGCCACTTGCTGTTACATTTCCGTTATACCCTGCTTGCACATATGACTTTCCTTTTAAGTATTTATTTGCCTCTTGATAACTAAGAGCAAAACAAGTTTTATTACCATTCTCGCTTACCGCTGATAATCCGCCTGCCGCATCATACGCTGGAGTATTATTTATAAAATTAGACGGTTGAGCTACTGCTGTTATTCTTTTTGTTGTCTTATCCCCTGCGACTACTAAATCATTATCCTTACCCACTAAATCTGTGCTATAGAACTTCTCTATCTCTGTTCTTAACTCACTGTTTGCATAGACGTTGCTACTTGCGGCAAAACGATGTGCTCCTATAAGATATTTCGTTGTGACTAACGCATTGCCATTACCATCTTTCCCGATAATAATCCAATCCCATCCGCTAGCCGAAAATTCTTCACCAACTTCTCCTGTAACATCACTCCAGTCACCTGTATTTGCTACTACTGTTAGCGTGTATGATGTCGTCACTTCACTATTATCTGCATTCTTTACAGTGGCTGTAATAGTTGCTGTACCTTCTGCTACACCTGTTACTTCACCTGTCTCCGCGTCAACTGCGACGATTGCGCTATCAGAAGTGCTCCAGATAATCGTCTGATTGGTTGCATCATTTGGAAGAATTACTACCGTTGGTGCCGCCTCTTTGTCTCCTACAACAATCTTATTATCTTCTAGACCCTGAATTTGAAGAGATGTCGCCGGAATATCCGTAACAGGTTTTTCTTTTGTCATAGTGCCATCTTCATTGCGATAATAAATCGTATCGGTTGGATGAGGCGCATTCTTATCCTCTGTATTTAGAAGACCATCGCCATTACCACCATCTTGCCAGTCATCGCCTATATAATAGCTGATGCCATCCGCATCCGTATGAGGTCCGTAGTAGAAGTGATTATCAATCTCTCTGTTATCAAAGATTGGTTTTACACCATCTGTAGTTGGGTCTTCATCAAGACCTGCACCGGTCATGGCACCAATCTTACCATTAGTACTACTTACTTTGGCGTACACATTTTCACCATAATTCACCCAGTAGTCTGGATTCTCCTTAGTTCCAAAGTTATCCACGTCTTCATCATCTGTAGTGCCTGGCTTAAAGTCATCTCCGCCCCAAATCTTATTCTCCTCGTCTAACGATCCGTCTGGCTTCACTGGAGTAAAGATGTTCTTTGGATTCTCTAGATAGAAACCACCATCTCCGCCCTTTACAGCTGGGATATCATCATCTCCAGTTAATGGGTCATTTTCGTCATAAACATAGTTTTCTGGTTCTATTGAATTTCCATTTTCGTCTACTTCTTCCCAGATGTTTTCTGGATTTCCTACCGGTTTCCAGTACTTGCCATCATCGTCTGGCCCAAGGATTTCATTTTCCGTTAGTTTTCCTACCACTACAGTATAATGAATGCTAATCGCTTGACCATAACAGTCGGTAAACTTACCTATGATGTTGGCTACTCCGCCTTCGGCTACTGCCGTGATAACTCCAGTCTTTTCCTCAACAGTAGCTACAGAGGTATCATCGGAAGTCCAAGTAACAGCGTCCGTAATCACCTTATTATTCATGTCTTTCATGGTAATCGGAACGGTATCAGTTTTGTCTTTTCCTCTTATCTGAGAATAGTTCTTCGTAATCTCATAGGTATAAGGCATAGTTGAGTCATACACCAGTGCATTGGTACTACCTAACTGGCCTTCTGTTGTACTACGATAAGCCACAAAGAATCCTGGGCTTCTTGCTAAAAATGTAGCGGTCTCACCTTCATTTGCTTTCACACTGGCGATACTGATGTTACTGCTACCCCAAGTAAATCCCTCTGAGGCTGTAATTGCTAGTTCGCCTTTCTTATTATCCTTAATCCCAGCTACATCCACTCGTAGATTCTCGTTTGCAGGGGCACCACTAGGAGCGGTCGCCGTCCAACTAATTGGTGTGGATGTGAGCGTGGAGCCTATAAGTGCTGCTACGCCTCCGCTTACTGCCATTACGGCTGCTAAGACGAGTGCGGTGGTTTTCTTAAATTTCATTCTATTTCGCATTCTTTATCCTCCCTTCCTTTATTTAGGATCATACATAATTGTGCCTCTATAGCACATACGTACGCTTATGTCTTGGCTTGCCTTCTCGCCTGTTACTGGATCGGTATAGGTTGCTATAACTTTTGCTTCTGGATGGTATCCAGCATTCATGCCGCCCTCAAGGAACTCTGCATATGTCGGCAAGTACCATAGATACACATTTCCATCTTCGATTTTGATAACCTTTGCATCTGTAGAAGTAAACGTCACATTACTTGCATATTCACTCTCTGTTAAGAACTTACTTAGTGGAATCACGCCGTAATTATCAGAAAGTGTGCCAAAGTCCTGAGAACCATTCAGTGGCTCTTCTGTAAAATAAGGAATAATTCCGTAGTTCTGATTATCCGCAATCGTACAACCCTCAGTCATATTTTCTAGTGCGCTATACTTTTCAATCACAGCTTCCGCTAACTTTTCCTCTGGTCTTTTATCTGCTGCGGTTACCGTTACAGAGATTTCTACTTTGGTTCCGTTTGCATCAGTTCCGGTTACCTTGATTGGTTTACCAGCTTCTGTTGGAGCAACACCGGTAATGGTTCCGTCAGCAGCAACTGTTACCTTGCTGGTATCCCCGCTCTTCCATGTAAGATCACTTGGATTTACCGAATTGCCTTTGATATCAGTAAGTGTTGGTGCGCTCTTATCTTCGCCTACACCAACTGTAACTGCGGACGGACTCGCGTTTAGCTCATCTTTTACAGTTACGACAAACTCTACTTTATTTCCGTGCTCGTCTTCACCTGTAATCGTCGAAGTTCCTGGCTTATTCGCTGTTAACTCACCAGTCTCTGGGTCTACAGATACTACGTCTGGATTTGAGCTAGTCCAGTCAACGATTGATACTTCGTTGCCTTCTGCATCTTCTACCTTTGGTGCGTCTGCTACGTCGCCCTTATCCATGTTTTTGGGAGGATTGATTGGCGTTAAGTCTCTATCGTTTGACGTTACCGTTACGGTATATTCCACACTATTTCCGTTTTCATCGGTTCCTGTTACGGTAGCAGTACCTTCTTTTACGCCTGTGATTTCTCCTGTTTTAGGATCAACAGCTAAGGTCTCTGAATCTGAGCTTTCCCAAGTAACTGTTACTTTATTTCCTTCGCCATCGGTTACCGTTGGCGCGGGTGCTTTATCGCCTACCGGCAAAGTTGTAGTCGCTCCCGCTGCTTCTAGATTCGAACCTGAAAGTTCATTTAACATGTCTTTCGCATTGCCACTGGCTTCTATACTCGTTTGACCAGGCGTACTTCCAGACTTGATTTCGTTTCCTTTATCATTTACCGAAGATGTCATCTGACCCTTCGGATTAGTAGTGATTTCTCTCACACCATCACTACCAGGTCCTGTCCATGCACCTAAGTCGTCACGGTCTACGTATTCCATCGTGGCATTAATAGCATAGAAGTAGGTTTCATTTTCTGGTAAGCTTACGCTGTCTAATAAAAGACCAGTCGCATTCCCTGGATTTAGAGGTTGTGACCAATAAGCGTAGCCATCTACGTCATAAACCCAACCAGTAAAGGTTGCTTTTTGGGCATCTGATTTTGCTGCGTATTCTTTCATAGTAATCACTTCCGCTGTTGGAGTGGCTTTTAGTGCGGTAGTGGCACCTTTCATGTCAACAATAGTAGACCCTGACTTAGCACTTCCAAGGGCATCCGCTACTAGCTGATCATTGGCTTTTCTAGCGGCGGCTACTTGATCTGCATCCATATCTTCGGTAATCTCTGTCCATCCTGATGTACCGTCATTCGCCCCAACAATTGAGTTGTACCCATAAACGGACTTATTTCCCATAGTCCACTGAAACGCATCGTCATAGGCATCGTGGAAGCCATTCTCACAATCTGCAACCTTTCCACTTGCGGGGATATGTGTGCTCCAGCTATGACCATCCTCTGCTGTTGTCGCATCCTTTCTAAGATACTCCTCCAGTTTCACTCTCACATAGATACTGGTATCTCCTGTGTTTTCTACATAGATGTTTTTATCCCCTGTTTCAGAATTAAAGTCATCATGCAAGTTCCCACCGGGATTTTTGATATCATCTACTTTTTCATTACTGAACTCATTCCTAGCACTTGATACTGCTTGCCAGGCGAAAGTTCCGGCGACTAGAACAGCCGCAGCGCACCCTAAAGCCGTAATGCTTGTGAGCGCTCGTCTTTTTCTTTCTTTCATTGTGCATCCTCCTATTTTTTACTCTTGTTACCTTATTTATCTAAAAAGCAATCCCTCTTACTCTACTTATTAATCTTTTAATTTCTCCCTCCCATTCTCTATTCTGCTAATAGTTGTCTCTTGGTCTTCCTAGTAGGGTTTTGCTTTTTATTCTGGTTTCGTATAGCGTTCCTTAAACGCTTTCAGTTTTTCAATTATTTTTTTGACAGATTCTCTAATTGGTTTCTTATGAGGATCATCGGCTTCTTTAAATTCTGGAATTTCTTCTGCCTCTTCGTTAGTACTCTTCTTTCGAAGCTTGACAAAAAGCTTAAGGAAAAAGGAAAAGACTACTAAAGATAAAAATACCGCTAAGATAGCCCATAGATTTCCCCCTAGCCAGCTCAGCCAGCTACCAAGTTTAGGAATCCCTTTTACTACTTTGCCAATCACGTTATCGGCTAAGACTACACCTGTATCTTTATTGGCGTTCTCTGTCCCTTTCGTAACAAAGGCCCGTTTACCACTTCCCTCATAGTTTTCTTCGATTTCCACAATTCGGTGAGTGATAATATTCGTAGAATCACGTCCAAAAGTAATATCATCTCCTACCACCAAGTCATTTACGGATACCTGCTTAATGAGTAATAAACTTCCCCTTGGATAGACACTTTCCATGGATGTAGAAAGCACTTCTCGGAACTGATATCCACCAAAAGTCTGCGTTCCCATGGCACCTCTTGAGAAGAGCACTGCACAGATAACCATCGCAACCATGGCAAAGTAAAAAATGATATCAGATACCAAAGATGCCCTTGAAAGCTTTTCTTTATCTTCTTTCTCTTTATCCTCTTTTTCCTCTGCCTTTATAGGCGCTTCTGACAGGCTACCTTCCTTCACTTCGATTGCCGGAGCTGGTGAAGCCTTTTCATCTTTTTCGTCTTTTTCGTCTTTTGTCTCTTTCGCTTCCTTTTCTACAGAGGAAACTTCTTTCTCTGTTTTAGGGTACTGAGCCCGGAAACTCGCTTCTATTTCTTCTAAACTCTTTGCCACTGGGCTTCCCCTCCCTTTCTCTATCTGTGTTCATCAAAGACCACTTCTGATTCCAAATTCTCTTCTGTCAGTTTTGCATAGTCCTTACTGGCTTTATTGATGAGCCCTCTAATCTCCATTAATTCCTCTTTAGCTGCCGAAAGGATTTGGCTCACCCTTGCACTTGCCTCTTCTTCTGCACTCTTTGCCTTTTCTCTAGCATCTTGAATAAGTGTTAGGGCTTGCCCCTTTGCTTCTGTCATTAGCTTTTCAGCTTCTTCTTTAGAGGTCTTATTCCGGGAGTCCATTTCTGCTTGCACATCCTCTACATATGCCTCTGTCATTTCACTAGCGCGTTCCACTAGGCTAATAATCTCCTCAGCCCTTGGATCTTTCACTAGAACCACTTCGTCTTCTTTTTCTTTCAACTTCCGTTCAAGGTCTAGTACCCGGTTTTGGTAAGAAACTAATTGCTCGTTTGCACTTGCTATCTCAGCGTCTTTTCTGTCTAGGTCAGCTAGTAACTCAGCCTTTTCACTTTCTCTTTTAAGTAGTACTTCTTGCTGTACTCTTAATTCTTCTTCTTTCTCTTCTAAGAGTTCTTCTTGCTTATGAAGCTTTTCTGAAATTTCCTCGCTAGCGCCCTCTGAAACCGTTTGCTTTTCTTCGAGTTCTTCCATGGTTTCTTTTAGGCTGTTTTTCACCTCTGCTAGTTCAGCTTCCCGAGTCTTTAGTTCTTGTTCCAACTTCTGTTTATCTCTAAAAGAAATTTCCCGTTCTTGTTTTAGCTGACGTCTACACCCTTCTTCTTCCTCACACAAATCGGAATAGACCTTTTGAAGCGTTTCTATATAAGTATCCACTTCTTCTACAAGATAGTTTTTTCCGCCTCTTACTTTGGTGAATCCCGGTACTGCAACTTTTCCTTCATTACTCATTGTTAACTTCCTCCCTAATAGATATGTCCTCAAAGCGTCTCGTTACACTATTACTTGAACGAGAACGCTCATCTTCTCTTAAAACATTTAATAGTTCAGAAGAAATGGTACGAATACTTAAAATCGTCTTTTGTTTTGCTTTTTCCACCTCTTCAACGTTTAGAACTGCTGCTTCGTGAATCAGCTTCGCTTCCTCTCTTGCTCGTTCCACAATCTGTTTGGCCGAAAGCTCTGCTGATACAAGTGCGGAGGCAATAGCCTCACTGTAAGAGTTATCTTCTGGAAGCGTAGTCTTCTCCATTTCTAAGGCTTTCTTTTCACGCTGCAGAGTCTCTGCTATCTTTCCCAGATTGGTCGCTTTTTGTTCCCATTTCTGTTGAGCTTCTTTAAGAGCTTCGTTTTCCTTCTTTAACTCCCGATTGAGTGCTTGCTCGCACTCTAGCTCTTTGAGAAGATTCTTGTATTCTGCACCTAGTGCTTTGATATATTCATCAACGGGTTCTTTTTGATACCCTCTCCTTGCTTCTTCAAACTGCATCTACACACTCTCTTTCTCTATTACTCCGCTGCGTACATAGCGATATTTAGAAGAAGGTCATGACGTTCCGCTTCTTGCATCAATTCTTCGGTAATCACTGTTCCTTGTTTCGCCTGAAAAGTACCATCCTCACTTGTAACAGTTTTTCCTACCTTTAATCCCAAATAAGAATGATTATTTGCCTTCTTCGACTCCTCTTCTGATTTCACAACTTTTCCCTCTAGAGACTCAAGGCTAATATCTTCCTTTAACTCTTTTTTCTCAACCTCTTTACCCTTAATCTCTCTTTTATCTAGGTTTACAAATATTCGCCCTGGGCATACCGATAAAATGCTTTCAGCCTTCACCTCTTGTTGGTTGTCTAAAATAAGGCTGAGAATGTTATATTCCTTGTCAAACACTAAGTCTTCTACTTTTCCTAGGCTGGTTCCGCTGGCATCTATCACTTCTACACCAAGTAATAGATAACAATCCTCGAGCATCTTTGGAATGCTCTCGTCTTCAAAAACGCCCTTTAGTACTTTCTCGTCCTGTATTAGAAGATACTGTTCTCCTACGCCAATGATATCGGCGGTATCAATAATCTTAGCCTGCCCTGGATGTCCATTTTCCATTGTTAAATAGACTTTTTTGGTAACCGAATTTAAGAGAACGCCTGTGGCCCTCCCTAGATTGCTTCCCTTTTCAATTTCTACGATTGGTAACGTCAATAAATATGTTGCCTTGTTCATCTTCTCTTATCCTCTCTCTCTTTAATTTGAACAAGCACTTACCCTGTACTCAAAGAATTACAGGGTAAATACAACATAATTATTATTATGTTGTTACATATTTACTTTTATTGATTTTTTAGTGGATTTTATTGGGATAAAATAGAAACGTTGGCTTTTTACTCATATAAACACGACCTCACTTTATGAAATTTTTATTGGACAAACCCATATATATCGCTATATAATGCAGTAGATACTATAGTTTTACGCACTAAAATACAACATAATAATAATTATGTTGTATTTTTATTGGATCGTTCTATTCATTTTTTCTAATTTGCGTATAAAGTTCGTATAGCTTCCTTTCGTATAGATTTTTGTTGTTTCAATACTGTTATGTCCTAAGAATTCAGATAGACCAACAATATCCTTTTCAATCTTATAGTAGCACATTGCAAACATGTGACGCAGGTTGTGAGGAAACGCTTTTTTTAAAGCTATACCAATCCTTTTGCATATCCGTTGTATTTCTCGCCAGAGATTGCTTCTGTCTACTGATTTTCCACTTTTTGTGACAAAAATAGGACCAGATAATACCTTATGGCTTTTGGCATACCGAAGTAGCTTCTTCCTTAAGTCTTTCGTCATAGCAATTGTTCGAACCTTACCCTTGTTATGAATACTTATAACCCCTGACTTTAGCCGCTCTAGAGTTATGTCCGAAAGTTCGCTTACACGAAGCCCCGTACTTCCCAAGGTCTCCAAAATCATTGCTAGCCGCTCTTTTCCCTCTTCCCTAGCCGTGTTTACCATACTTTTGTACTCTTCCACACTTAAGCACTTCTCATCATCTATATACGGAATTTTCTGGATTCTAATTTGCTTTACTCGACACTCTCCTTTAGAAATATAGTAGAGATAATTGTTAACCGCAGCTAGCATTGAATTCACACTACTGCCTTCGTATCCCTTTAGTAGCTCTTCTTTATATTCGACCACCATTGATTTGGTTATTCCACCTAGCGTTTCACATCGTCCATCTAGGAATTTCAAGAACTTTCTTACATCACGTTCATACTTCTCGATGGTCGCTTTACTTTTTTCTTCTTCGCATAGGCTTTCACGATAGAGAACTAGTTTATTCGCGGCAGTTTCCATGTTCCATGTTTCCATTTCATATACCTCCTAAGTCTATTGCACCTTAAGTAGTATAACAAAACTTTAGAAAAATACGAGGACTTTTTGTCCTTATTTGTTCTTATATGGATGGAACATTAACCGTATGTGTATTATGGCAAATGTGTTATGGTTTTTCAATAGAATTGTAACCAATTGGCTTTCTAGTGTAACGAATATCTTTTTCTTGGCTGTATTTAGAGAAAAAAATAAAACCGCCACTATAAAGCAGTGACGGTTTTATTTTTTAACTTCGTGACAAATTGTCACGAAGTCAATATCTGTTCATAGGCCCTTCGATATATTTCCATATCACGAAGAGGCAAGCAAAAATAAGCCTTTATCTGCTTTTCATTTAGCCCCGCCTCCAACCCAAGAAATATCTGCTCCAGTTCTTCATCTGATAGCTGATTGGAATATCTCTTAACACATTCAAAAATACTGCCACTTAAATCCCAATTACTCTTATCTAGATACTCTTCTAATCTCTCCTTTCGCTCCTCGCCATTTGCTTTGACGTCTCTTGGAATATCTTCCTTAGGCATATCAATCTTTTGCCCTCTATATAGATTAACGACCTCTTCTTCTGAAAGCTTATGTTTTTTATTCCAATTCAAATAAAGCATCTCTTTATCGTCCATCTGAATAATCTTTACCGACGGATCCGTCTTGGCTTTTTCCTCATAAAAACTCACTTCTTCTTTTGATAGCTTACGAAAAGGACGTTCTCTCCCAGTATGAATGGTGATATATTCCATCTTCTCCTCATCATAAATCGCCTCTACTGGATGAATATAATCCCCTAAGGACTTTGCCTGCTTAAAAGCTTCTGTATCAAAAGGCTTCGCTTTCTGGTCATAGATAGGATATTGGCCCTCGATTAGGATAATACACTCATCTCTAGGCATGCGCTTTACTTCCGCTGGCTCTAAAAGCGATAAACCTGCCTTTCCAAAGTTTAAACTATCTCCTGTATTGCGTCCTCGGTTTAATCCATCTGTCCTAGTATCAATAGTTCGTTTTCCTAAGATTTCGGATATCCATTTATGGGTACTATTCGCCGTGGGACCACTTCCTAGATAACAAACAGTGGCGCAGGTATCAAATAGAGTTTCCCATTTCTCTCCCTGAAACAAGGCTTTTATCTGAGCTACAGATTGCAGGACCGGCACCATATTGATATTTCGCCCTCTAATTACCCCTAATAGTTCGTCTGGGTTACTAGGCTTTGGTCCTGAATAAAACTCATCTGCCATAACCTCTACCTCGATTGGAAGTGGGCCTTTTATCTCATCGTCCGCTACTCGTATTAACGTGTCAAACATTTGTATGAGGTAGGTCGGTTGCGCCTTTCCGAATTACTCCGGTAGGTTTCAACCTTCCC
>NZ_JAMXOC010000004.1 GCF_024721265.1 Ohessyouella blattaphilus
TGGTAGCGCTAGATACAAAGTATATTGCCAACTGGAATATCTGGTTAGACATAAGGATTATTTGGAAGACGATACAGGTGGTGTTTAACGGGAAGGGTGCGGCTTAGTGATAGAGGAACGGATATGAAATTAATTAGAAGATATCGCAATTTGTTAAGAAAATCATATTTTACCTTATTAAGAAACGGGTAAGCTAGAGCAAATTATTTAAGAAAACATAATGCACTACGTTCCATTGGTGAAAATGTATACTTCCATTCTCGGATATATCCATCTGATCCCCAGCTGTTAAAGATAGGGAATAATGTATTTATCGGAAGTGATGTGACAGTTCTACCAGGCGTGAAGATTGGTGATAATACCATAATTGGTGCAGGAGCAATTGTTTCTAAGGATTTGCCCGGTGGATTTCTTTGGGGTGGCGTACCGGTTAAACGCATAGGTGATTTTAATGTATTTGTAGCTAAGCGTAAAGAAAAAATGCAAGAAAAACTAAACACTGATGAGTTATGGAGTCAATTTGACTTAAGGCATAACGAGATGGATTTGCACTGAGGAGAGACGGAGTGGTAGAAAAGAAATGGAAATCACTATACAACAATAGTGATAATGATGAGTTGCGAAAACTACAATTAATAGAGCTAGAGATTATAAAACTCTTTGTAGAGATATGTGAAAAATACAATCTGAGGTACTACTTAGTTGGTGGTTCCATGCTTGGAGCTGTGCGTCATAAAGGCTTCATTCCTTGGGATGATGACACAGATGTGGGAATGCCAAGACCAGACTATGAGAAATTCCTCGATATTGTTGAGAATGAGCTACCAAATGATTACGGTTTTCTCAATTATAAGCGTCATAAGGAGTATAAAAGATATTTTAGTAGAATTGTGAATATGAAAGTGAAAATTCATAATGGCTCGAACACAAAGGCCATTGTTGAGAACGTATGGTTAGACATTTTTCCCTTTGACGGAATGCCTGCGAATCCTGTAAGACGTCAGTTGCATTTTTGGCATCTAACAGTGAATCGTTTTTTTTATCACGCCTCCTGTTTTGAGGAATTAGTTAATCTAAATCGTCCAGGTCGAGCGTGGTATTTACAAGTTGCTATTAAGGTTTTGTCGGTGATACGCATTGGTAGAAACTTAGATACAAAAAAAATCTTATTAAAAATCGAAAAAGGGTTGATGAAATATTCTTATGATGACAGTTCTTACATGGTTAGTTTTTTTGGAGCTTATTTAGCTAGAGAGATTATAGACAAAAGAATATTAGGACAGGGTGCAAAATATCAATTTGAAGATTTGGTGTTAAATGGTCCCGAAAGGTACGATGAATTTCTAACACATTTTTATGGTGATTATATGAAGCAGCCAAAGGATACTCTTAAGGATAAACATAATATTATGAGGATAGAATATGAGCAGTAGGAAGTTCAAAAAAGAGCTTATTTTTACCAAAGAGGATTGCGGTGAACCGATAAGCTTAGAAGAGCATCGGCAGATTATTATGCAAATGCTAGAGTCGTTGGTTGCTTTTTGTGTTAAGCATCATATTCGTTATACACTATCAGGTGGAACTTTGCTTGGAGCGATTCGCCATAAAGGTTTTATTCCTTGGGATGATGACATTGATATTAATATGCCTAGGCCAGATATTGAAAAATTGTATAAGATTTCTAAGGGAAAGATTGATAAATATCTCCTTGTAGCCCCTGGAGAAGATAGATTTACGGGTTCCTTTTATCGACTGTATAACTTAGATACGATTATGGAAAATGAATTAGGAATGAAGAACAGCAAGCCGACGTATAATCCGGTTTTTGTTGATATTTTTCCAGTTGAAGGTCTTCCTAAGTCAAATATCCTAACGAACATCTATTATTTTACTGCCACTATTCTTAGAAAGACAATGCGAGTCGCTCAGCGCAGCAATGTTGCGGCAAAAAACAGAAAGGAATTGCTTCTAAATTATTTAGGATACTTACCTTCGAGAATAATCGGATATAAGAGATTAGTTAGGTGGTTTCAAAAGTATATTCAGAGTATTCCCTTTAATAATGCGGAATATGTAGGGGTTATGTCGGCGGCAAAGCACACGACGGAAGAAAAGATAGATAAGAAAGGTTATCTCACCCCCATTGAAGTTGAGTTTGAAGGGAAGAAATATCGAGGTCCCGCAAATTATGACGCATATCTTTCTCAGCTTTATGGTGAATATATGAAAATGCCGCCAATTGATAAACAGAAAACTCACCATACGTTCAAAGTGTTTCGGAGAAAAAAATGAGTGAAAAAATAGCGAAGATACAAAAAATCGTGTTTGAGATTTTAATAGATATTGATGAATATTGTCGAGCGAATAATATTCAGTACTTCTTGTCGGGGGGGTCTTGTCTTGGCGCTGTTAGACATTCCGATTTCATCCCTTGGGATGATGATGCCGATATAATGATGCCACGCATAGAATATCTGCGTTTTTTTAAAGGATTTTCAAAGACGTACGGTGATAAATATGGAATGTCAACTTTGGAATTGGATGAAGAGTGGAAAATACCATCCGGAAGGATCTGGAATCTGAAATCTGTATCGAGGAATATCAATTTGGATATGAAAAGCATAGGGATCTTTGTTGATGTCTTTCCAATCGACGGACTTCCAAAAGAGAAAAAGCGGCAAATCAAATTCTTTAAAAAAATTAAGAGGATGAATATAATGCGGCATGCCGCGCTGCGAGTTCAATTCAAAAAAAATGAACACTGGAAAATTCCAAAGCGCTTCATGGCTATTTATTGCAAGGCTAAAGGAGCAAGGTATTTTGCGGAAAAAATCCAAAATGAGGCACTTAAATATAATTACGAAGATGCGGATGAGGTTGCCGTTAGTATGGCATGCCATTATTGGGAAAAGGAAATTATTGAAAAAAGACACATGGAATCGGCAACATTGCTAGAGTTTAACGGAAAGGAGTTTCCGGTTCCGGTAGGCTATGACACTTATTTACGCAATTTATACGGAGACTATATGCGTATACCTCGGGATGTATCCGAACAGGGGTATACCCATCTTGGACACTGGGAAGTAAGTATCGAAGAATAGTTTTGAAAAGGAGATTGAGGAAATGGCTAATGTTGGTTTATTAATTGCTGGAGGGTCTGGTAATCGTATGGGACAAAGTATTCCGAAGCAATTTTTGACAGTAAATGAGCGTCCTGTAATTGTATATACATTAGAGGCGTTTCAGAAGCATCCAGAGATAGATGCGATAGCGGTTGTATGCATATCCGGTTGGGAATCAATCCTTCAGGCATACGCGAATCAATTTAATATCACGAAACTTAAGCATATTGTGCCTGGTGGTGAGAATGGACAAGACTCAATTAGAGCTGGTGTGTATGAGTTGGAAAAACATTATGATTCAGAAGACATTGTCCTAATACATGACGCGATTCGTCCGCTAGTGTCTGCAGATATAATTTCCAATTGTGTGAGAACTACAAAGGAAAAAGGAAATGCCATCACGGTTATTCCTTGTGCAGAAGCAATGATGAAAACAGAAGACGGCGATTCAGCGATTGGGAGCTATCCGCGAGATATGTTAAAGAGAACACAGACACCGCAGGCCTTTCATATTGGAGATATTTGTGATGTGCATCGTCGGGCGGTTGCTGCGGGGGTTACAAATTCGGTGGCATCGTGTACCTTGATGATTGAGATGGGAGAACAAGTATATTTTTCCAAGGGTTCAGAAAAAAACATAAAGCTTACGACCGTTGAAGATATCGATATATTTAAAGCTCTACTCATGGCGAAAAGATCGGATTGGCTGAAAGGGTGATAGCATACGATGAACTTATATAAGAGTAAAACTTATTTGGATGATCTTAGGGTAGCTTTAGCAGCGTCGGTTGGAATTGCGGAGATGAAAAACAAAACCATTCTGGTGACAGGTGCAACAGGGACGATAGGCTCATTTATTGTCGATATGTTGCTCGAGTATAACAAAAGCGGTGCCAATATCACCATTTTCGCAACCAGTAGAAATAAAGAGCGGTTAGAGGAGCGATTTAAGGTGGGTAAAACGGACCTGCTTACATATGTAACGTATGACTCATTAATCCCGGTTGAGTTTGTGTTTTCCGTAGATTACATCATTCATGCTGGGGGAAATGCTCATCCAGCAGCGTTTAATGCAGATCCGGTCGGTACGATAAGGGGGAGTGTTGTTGGTACCTATAATTTACTAGAGTATGGGCGCAAGCATGGAGTAAAAAGATTCTGCTATATCTCCTCAGGAGAAGTATATGGTCAGGGAGATATGACGGTGGACTCTTTTGACGAAGACTATAGTGGATATATAGATTTGCTTTCTCCTAGATCTGCGTATCCGATGGGCAAAAGAGCGGCGGAAACTTTATGTGCTTCTTATACAAAGCAGTATGGATTAGAAACCGTAATTGTACGCCCTTGTCATACATACGGACCAGGAATTACTGACAGTGATAGTAGAGCCCATGCTCAGTTCATTCGTAATGTACTGAATGGGGATGACATTATTATGAAAAGTCAAGGAACCCAGAGGAGATCTTATTGCTATATTGCAGATTGTGCTTCTGCCATACTAACGTGTCTAATCAAGGGTGAATCAGGCAAAGCGTATAACAGTGCTAATTCAGGAGCAAGCATATCAATAGCAAGGTTAGCTCAAATTATTGCTAGCTGTGCTGGCAGAAAGGTTGTATTCGCAGAGCCAGATATTAGCGATTTAGCAAACAGAACACCCATTGCAAAACAAGTGCTTAGTAGTGCCAAGTTAGAGGCTTTAGGATGGGAAGGTAAATACTCTGTTGAAGAGGGTGTTGCCCATACACTAACAATACTTAGGGGTGAGTTATAATGTTCAAACAGAATGTAACCATAGAACCGCTGTTAAGCGCAATTATTCCTTACTATAACGTGGGGCGTAACCTTATAGAAAACTGTCTTGAAAGCATTCTTGCGCAGTCCTATCAGAATTATGAAGTGATAATTATCGATGATGGAAGCGAAGACGAGTTTTCCTTAATAGTAGATGAGTTATCAAATAAAGACCAAAGGATAAGCGTTTGGCATCAAGATAATCAAGGGGTTTCTGTTGCAAGAAACCTAGGAGTAGAACTGGCAAAGGGGGATTATGTTACATTTGTAGACGCAGATGATGAAATTGCTCCATTTTTTTTTGCAGAGGCAATGAGAATAATAATTGATACAGATGTTGATGAAGTTATCGGAGCAAACATAACAACAGATAATATAGCTATGGAAATAGAGAAGGATGAATCAACTAAATACCGGATATTAAGTGGCCAAGAGCGATATTGGTTTCGACAACACCTTTTGGGCAAGGTATACAGGGTTGCAGATGGTGGTGCTGGAATTGGCAGAGGCTCAGTGGCGAGGATTATTAGGATGAGCATCGCGCGAAAAGTGAAGTTTAACTCCGAGTTAGTAATTTGCGAAGATGGAATTTGGAATTTAGAAACACTAAATAAATGTAATAAAATATGTGTTGTTGAACAGATTTGGTATAAATATTATCGCAATCCCCAATCGGCAACACGGAAATTCAATCCAGAAATCATACGACAATGCGAACAGTATTTTGCAGAAATACCAAAGCATATAGATATGGGAAAAGATGAAGATTACTGTGGGTACGTAGAAAGAATTATGGAGCTATTGTGGTTATTTGTGTATAAAAGCTTCTTAGGTCATCCTCAGGGAATTACTACGTTAGAAAAGGAAGCGGCAGTGCGACATTTGTATACAAGCAGTCCTTGGACCAAGATTAGCGAAGCAAGGTACTTTAGACTGACATCAAAAAAAAATAAGATAAAAAGTTTGCTATACAAGCATAAACTTCTATTGTTGTATTGGGACATAAAAGCGGCATGGAAGAAGTTGCACTAGTGGCGAGGAGGCAGATTGAGTGAAAAGAGTGGGAATAATCACGCTAACTGGTGAGAGGAATTACGGAAACAAACTTCAAAACTACGCGATGGAGCAAGTACTTATAAGTTTAGGATATAAAGTTGAGACAATTCGTGTGCTGAGTAAAGCGGAGAATAGTAAGCTATATAAGGAGATACTTATTAGAAATAACGTTCAGTATATGTTTCGGTTATTACTAAAGGGAAAGCGAAGGAATCGGGTAATTAGAAAAGCGAGATTCTTGACTTTTAATAAGAACTTACATCAAGCAAGTTTTTCCATTGGTATAGAGATGGGAGAGGCAGAGATTAGAAAGAAGCTTAATAGGTATGATTTTTTGGTTTATGGAAGTGATCAAATATGGAACCCTAATTTCTCGACTTTTTCGCAAATATATCTTGGGGAATATGCAAAAATGGAAAAGAATATTGCGATATGTGCAAGTTTTGGAATAGAACAACTGAGTGATGAGAGTGTAGTCAAGTTTAAAAAAGGGTTAAAGAACTTTCGAGCTATTTCTGTAAGGGAAGACGCAGGTAAACGTATTATTGAGGAGTTAGGTATTCAAACACCTATCTCTGTTTTGGTTGACCCAACCTTGATGTTATCACCAGATAGCTGGGGAGAGGTTGAATCTGAAATAGAAACACCAGAGAACTATTTCGTTAAGTATTTTCTAGGAAATCCCTGCACAAAGGAGCTGACGGTGATTAGCCAGATAGCTTCAGAACGTAGAGCTAGTATTGTCGATATTGGAAGAGAAGCCTGTCTCGGACCATCGGACTTTTTAAGTTATATACACCACGCAAGTTGCGTGTGTACAGACTCTTATCATGCGGTAGTGTTTGCGTTGCTTTTTGGTAAAGAAGTCTACGTATTTCAAAGAGTTGACAAGTATGATTCAATGAATTCGCGTATGCAGACATTGTTTAAAAAGCTTCCGTGCAAATTAGAGAGAGCCGAATCATATATTCATGTTTCGGCTGCAGAAGCAAAATCAGAGTCCTTGAAAGGATATATTAAAGTAGAGAGAGAAAAATTTAAGAAATTTATATTAATAAACCTGTAATTCTTCGCCTATATAGTCGTGGGAATTGGTGGAATGAGGTGTGGAATGAAAATTAAAGCAGACAAAGCTTTAATCATAACGATTTATATCCTTTCTTTTTTAATTGCGATTTCTCAATTGCGGTATCAACTATATTTACAAAGCATATGGTTTAGGATATATCGGTATTCAATATATTTATCCCTAATCTTTTGTGTTGTGGTGCTGATATACAGCTGGAGAAAGGGAAAAGTAACAAAATTATCAATATTGCTAGTCGGATATCTAGCATATGAATTAATTGTCTCGTATATTACAGGGATGTCTTCATACCGTACGGAGATAATTTATGATGTTTTACCTTGGCCACTGCTGTGGTGTACCTTTTATGAATACTTTAGGAAAAATGATATTCCGAAATGCTTCAAAGCAATTACGATTGTTGGCCTTACAATTTGCTGTGTACTTTCGGTGCCTAACATAGCCAGTCATTTAACGGATTATGGACGAAGAGGGGCGGTTATATTTCCGATATATTTTACGTTTGCTTATCTGACAGTAATCCTTTTGGATAGCACGAAACGAATGAAGTTAGTGTTTAGCGCTCTGATAATGGCGCTTCTTATCATGTCGACAAAAAGAGCAGGCTTTTTAGCAACATTTTCAGGTGTTGCGGTATATTTTTTTATTGATGCCTATGTCTCATCAACATTGAAGGAAAGGTGGAAGAAGTATGGTCGTTTTATAATTGGTGGAATCATAGTGGTCGCTATCGGGATTTACTCGATTAATAATTACGAGATAGCGATGTTTGAGCGGATAATGAGCATATTTGATGATGCCGGGTCTAATCGCATCTATATTTGGGAAGATGTTATGAACCATTTTCAAGAGTCATCAATACTTGAGAAGCTTTTTGGACATGGTTTTCATGCAGTTTTTTATAAGGTTCAACCATACGGTTATCCTAGGATGGCACATAATAGTTTTATGGAAACACTATATGACTACGGGATAGTGGGGCTTGGGTACTTGCTAATAATAATAGGTCAGCTTTTTCGATACTTTTATATGATGTTAAGAGAAAAAAGTAGATATGCAGCTATTATGGGATATACTTTAATGCCGATATTGTACTTAGGACTCTTTAGTTATTTTTTTGAGGAAACGAAGATAATAGTTCCTTTTGTAATTGCTTGGGGAATCATGATGGGACAAATGTCTTCGCTATATAAAAATAGGAAATGTGAGAATGAAGATAAAAATGAATCAACGTAAATCAGGAGTGATATTATCATACATATCACAAATGATTCATATACTATCTGGACTAATCTATACTCCAATTATGCTTAGGTTATTAGGTCAGAGTGAGTATGGCCTTTATCAACTTGTATACTCGACTGTTTCGTATTTAAGCCTTCTAAGCTTTGGATTTACGGCCTCCTATATGCGTTTTTATTCTAGAGCAAAAGCATCTAAGGATGAGGGAGAGGTTGGACGCCTAAACGGCATGTTCATTACTATCTTCATGATTATGGCGATAGTTTGCCTTTTCTGTGGAATGGTTATGGTGGCGAATATCGAAAGCATTTTTGCAGAGGGCCTTACGGCGAATGAGTATTCCATAGCAAAGATACTTATGACCTTGATGGTCGTAAATCTGGCATTAACCTTTCCTAATAGCGTTTTTGACGCATTTAGTTCGGCACACGAGCGTTTCTTTTTTCAAAAACTACTTGTGGTGTTACAAAATCTAATGAACCCATTTCTTGCACTTCCCTTGCTTTTACTAGGATACGGCTCAGTGGCAATGGTATCAGTAACCACTTTCTTGACGGTAGCAAAACTAACTACAAACATTTGGTTTAGTATTAAAAAGTTGCAGGTGAAAGTCGTATTTAACGGTTTCCACTTCCATTTACTCAAGGAGATGTGGGTATTTACATTTTTCATCTTCCTTAATCAGATTATTGATCAGATAAATTGGAATGTGGGAAAATTTCTTCTCGGTCGTTTATCTGGTACTGCGGCGGTTGCAATCTTCGGACTAGGTACACAGATTAACTCGATGTATCTCCAACTATCTACTTCAATATCAAATGTGTTTGTACCAAGAGTAAATCAAATCGTCGCCACTACGAATGACAATAGAGAACTAACCAAGCTATTTGCTAAAGTTGGACGTATCCAGTTTATTGTATTGAGTCTCGTGTTGTCAGGATTTATTTTCTTTGGTAAAGAATTCATGATTTTTTGGGGTGGAGAAGGATACGGCAATTCGTACTATGTTGTTTTACTTCTGATTATACCCGTAACCGTGCCACTGATACAGAACCTAGGGGTGGAGATTCAAAGAGCAAAGAATATGCATAAAGCGAGATCTATGGCGTATCTATTTATGGCCGCTATAAATATTTTTATAAGCATTCCGTTAATTAATACGCTTGGATCGGTTGGCGCGGCTGTGGGAACTTGCTTTTCGTTAGTAGCAGGTAATATTGTATTTATGAACTGGTATTACCAAGCTAAGATAGGAATTGATATTGTCTATTTTTGGAAAGAGATTGCCAAGTTTGTTCCCGGTTTTATATTACCAATTGTGACAGGGATAGCTTTTAATTACTTATTTGAAATGAATTCACTTCTTGAAATCGCAGGTCTTGTATTAATATATGCGATGGTATTTGGAGCTTCGATGTATCTTTTTAGCATGAATGAAGAGGAAAGGCAGATAGTGAAGGGGCCGCTGAGAAGAATAATTAAAAAAAGAGATGGTAGGAGATAAAAGGGATGCAATCAATACCAATCAAAACATATGCAGCATATAGTCTAGATGACGCGGTGAGGAGTTGTAGTTCCTCAGGTGCGATTTTTTCCCTACTTGCGGAGCTTATTCTCGATAGGCAGGGGGTCGTATATGGAGTGAAGATGTCCGCAGACTGCTATGGAGCTGAGTTTACATCGGTAACGGATAGAGCGGAGCTGGGAAAACTACGCGGATCAAAATACTTACAAGCGAAAGTCGGCGATACGTACAGAAAAGTAAGGAGGGATTTACAGGTAGGAAAAACTGTTTTGTTTACTGGAACAGGATGCCAGGTAAATGGCCTAAAGGGATTATTAGGACAGGATTATGATAATCTTATTTGCGTAGATGTGATTTGTCATGGTGTCCCCTCACCTGCATTATGGCGCAAATATGTTGCGAGTAAAGAACAGCAACAAGGCGAGAAACTTAAGCGAGTAAATTTCCGATGCAAAGACTTGGGATGGAGTAACTTTGGCGTAAAAGAAGTCTTTCAAGGAATCGTTATAAAAGAAGAATATATTCCGCTGAAAGAGAGTTCTTATATGCAAATGTTTCTTCATAATTACAGTTTAAGACCATCGTGCTATCAATGTAGGGCAAAAAAGGAGAAGCAGTCAGATGTGACGATAGCGGATTTCTGGGGAATTAATGACGTGGCAGTTGAGATGAATGATGAGCTAGGGGTCTCGCTTGTATTAATACGATCGAAGAAAGGCGAGAAGGTTATTGGCGATATATCTAAAGGTCTATGTTTGAAGGAAGTATCGTATGAGGCGGGAGTGAAAAAGAACCCATCAGAGTATTACTCGGTTGCCAAACCACCGCAAAGAGAAGCTTTTTTTGAAGACATGACGAAAATTAGTTACTTAGAGTTGTCGCGAAAATATCTAACGACAAAGAAAAGACCCTTTAAAGCTGTGGCTAAAAAGAAGATTAAGGCAGGGCTAGAGCTGTTATTTAGGGAGTAGAAGGTAGGAAGAGAGAATATGGCAGAGATTCCTATATTATTTGAAAGAAAAGAAGAATGCTGTGGTTGCACAGCTTGTTATGCTATTTGTTCTAAAGGCGCTATAAGTATGCGTGAAGATAAAGAGGGTTTTGAGTACCCCGTTATTGATAAAGAGAAGTGTGTAAGCTGCTACTCATGCCTACATGTCTGCCCTTTTAAGAGTTAAATAAAGGAGATTACACCCCAAAACGGCTTTTTATGACATTCAAACAACTGTTGGTTACAATTTTGTTGAAAAAAGACTACCCTTTTGGCATTCGAAAAGCAACTTTGATTCGACACTGGGCAAGGAGACGGGTCCTTCCATTGGAGAAACGCAAAAAAGACGGGTATTCTCTTTTGCAAGCCCCTCTTTTGCTAAAGATGCTGGGGACATAGAAGAAATACTAAAGGATAAACGGTATGCGGTGTAGGATGCTACCATTGACGAGCTCATTCGTTCAAGCGAAAAAGCCGTTTTAACATTATTAAGGAAAAAGCAATCTGTAGTGATAGTGACGCCGGTAGGTGTCATAAAATGTCGCTTAACGTTTTGAGGAAATGAAGATGACAAACAAAAAATGTAAAAACAAATTTATTGGGATAACAGTGATACTTGTATTAGTATTTATTGTATTGTCGTTGTCACCTATAGAAGTACTAATCAAGAGTATACTGACGCCTAGCATACAGGAGGAGGTATATGTTGAATATAAAATTACTGAGGAAGAGTCAGGAGAAGAGGTACCTTCTCAAACTATACAACCAGGATCCAAAATCATAACATTTGCAAAAGCACTTAAATATGCCATTTTGGCGTTACTAATGATTTTAGTTGGGAAAGGTTTGTACAAAAAGATATTAAAGAGGTTTGAATATACCTATGATGCTAAGAAATGGATTAGAGTAATAGAAGTAATTGCTGTTTTGTTAGCGGTTCTCACGCTATTTTCTTATGATCGTAGTGAACCTCAGTACTATGTCAAAAGAAGTGAAATTATAGAGGGAGAAGCAAATATTCAGGTACATAAATTCGCAGAGGTTTCATCATTTCTAAAAAATCCTGATAATTCATTAGATGGCATGAGAGAGGCGGCGGTTGATTGTTTAGAGCAGTTTTATAAAGTGTGCGAGATTCTAACAATTGCTTTTGGTGTTGCGATAATTCCCATTAATTATTATCAGGAACTACATGATGAACACATAAATAAATCTAAGAAATAAAGCAGAATCTAAATATGTTTACAGAAGGCTCTATGCCGTTTGTTGGGTTGGGATGCTAGCGCATTTTGCTCTAACTTTGGCATAGGGCCGTTTTATATGGAAAGTCTATGACTTTCCGATTGTATAAAACTAGGACAAAAATAACGAGTTATCATGACTCCCAGTCTCTTCAAATACTGCTATGAACCTAATAAAATCAAAGTATGGATAATCAAATTGGAAAAACAATCAAGAAATATCGAACTCAAAAAGGGTTAACTCAAGAAGAGCTTGGAGAGCTAACGGTAATTACGGCAAATTATATCTCGCAAATTGAGAGGGGTAAGAAGAGTCCAGGCCTAGCGACAATTACAAGACTGTCAGAAGTGCTCGAAATACCGATTACAAAACTAATTGGCTCTACACATAAGGAGTATAAGTATCAGGATATATTATCCGACCTTTCAGTTTGTGATCGAGAAGAGATAGCGATTATCTCAATTGTACTAGAACTGCTGTTGTCCCTAAAGAGGAGGTGATGGCTTATCAGTTGCCGATAGTCTTTTACGAAGACTGCCGAGAGCTGATAAGCTTGCTTAAAATTGAATAGCTAATATGTTTGGAACAAACCCCAAAACACGCGAGTGATATAAGTAGAGTAGCTTCGCCATGAAATATCTGCCCATAAAGGGTACAGGCTAGGGATCGTAGTAGAAGATGCCAAGGTATGTTAGCGGCAGCTTATATAGGTAACTCATAGTGGTTGCTTTAAATGAGGGGGATAATGATACTTCTGGTCGTGAGGAGCGGTCAGCTCGGGGTAGCTTCGGGGATCTGCTTATGACAAGTAAAGGGCTGTTATAGGAAGATATGATGATTTAGAATCAGCTAGGCATATTCCTGATGGCAAGGGGCGGGGATAAAATTGCTATCGAAGTTCGATGGTTAGCCACAAGTTTTAATTATGCTAGAATTATGAGATATGATGAAACCTCATGATTTTAGCGTTTTAATACAAAGAGGAGGAGCTGTATGAAAAAGACATCAATTAGAGAGATAACAGATGAAACAGTAACCGTAACTATGGAAGAGTTCATTAATCTTATTGGAGCCGGCCGTTATACAGCACATAAAATTGTAGATCAAGCAGAGGCGAAAATTTACATTGGCCGAAGAGTATTAGTAAACATGGAAAGAGTAAAGCGCTATCTAAATGAGATCAGTGAATAGTATTGACACGTATCCAATATAAACTATAATTAAGGTGGGATTTGGGTATGTTTGGTGGAGGAGAAATAGCATGGCTACTAAACGTGTTGATAGCAAAGGCAGAGTTTTGCCACCAGGTATTTATCAAAGAGTTGATGGAACATATGAAGCGCGGGTTACGTATAAGGGAAGAAGATATTCTTTATATGAACCAGACCTTGTCTTGATTAAGAAGAGAAAAGTTCTTTTTATGGCAGACTTGGAAAATGGAGTTCAGGGTGTTACATCAGATGTAACCTTAAATCATTGGTTTGACATGTGGCTTGAGAACTATAAGAAAAGAAAGATAAAGCCAATTACATACCGAAACTACCAAAAGTATTGGGAGTGGTATGTATCAAAGGAGATTGGCATGATTCCGCTAAGGGAGATTAAGCGCATTCAATTAGTTCGATTTTACAACGGGCTAATGGAAAAGAAAAACCCATTATCTTATGGTACGGTTACCTATATCAATAATATTGTGAATGGATGCTTAGAACAAGCGGAATTTAACGATCTTATTCGAAAGAATCCAGCGAATAAAATTCTCAAGGAGTTGGTAAGGAAAGAAGGAAAAAAGAAAGATGCAATTACTCATGAGCAAGAAGAACTATTTTTTAGCTATATTGAGGGGCATGTTTTCTTTGAACGGTATCGTCCAATGTTTATGGTCGCTTTCGGTACAGGGATGCGAGCCGGAGAATTAACGGCACTGACATGGGAAGATATAGACTTTAAGAAAAGAGAAATCAGTGTTAACAAAACATTAGGGTTTGCAAAGTTTATTTCTGAGGAGGGGCATCGATATATTATTACAACTCCCAAAACGACCAATGCTGTTCGGGTGATTCCTATGACGACTAAGGTGTACGATGCACTGAAGCTACAGAAGAAATATCAGGAACGCTTATCTCTTAGACAAAATATTGTTGTTTGCGGATATCGAAATTTTGTGTTTCATACTCAAAATGGGAAACCTTATTATCCGGATTTGGTAAATATAGAGCTTAAGAGAATAGTCAAAGTGTATAATAAGGAAGAAACGATATTAGCCGAGGAAGAAGGCCGTAAACCAATATTAATGGAGAGATTTACACCGCATGTAATAAGACATACGTTTGCAAGTCGTCAATATGAATTGGGTATGGATTTGAAGATATTGCAAAAAATCATGGGACATGCTAAATATGACACTACCTTAGACATATATACTCATTGCAGTAAGAGCCAAGTTCGTGAGGAGATGTTTAGATGCAATGAAGACTAGAAAAAAATGTGCAATTGTGGTAAACTGAAAATAGCTTAGGAAAGGCTTAAATACGCGATTCTTTCGACTTTGGTATTTTTTAATGTACCGAAAAGAGAATGTGTATTTTTCTACTACCACATTTTTTACCACACTTTCTACCAAATTTGCGGTAGAAGCAGATAGATTTAGATAGACAAGGATAGACAGTAAATTATTGATAAACGCTGTAAAATCAACGAAAGATGGCATTAGATGGATGAGGTTAGCTACGAGCATTATTACATTGCCCTGATGCCATACGTACAAGAATAGAATATGTATGCGAGAGCCGTCATTACTTCCGAGTAATGGCGGTTTTTTAATGGCGGAAAAAGAGAGTTGAGAGCATATTGACAAAGAAAAGAGAATGTTATATATTTATAACAATAAATGATACATATTTATAACTTTTTGAAAGGAGGGATTACGGTGGAAAGAAAGAATCCGTTATCTTATTTGGGTTGGTTTGGTATAGTAGGTATCGTCGGTATTAATACGGGAGATTTTTTGCTTCAACTTTTCTTGGTATACTTTATTTTCTTTATATATCGGTGGGTTCCCGCTGATGAGTTATTTTGGTTAAACGTACGGAGAGCAGGTTTAAGAGCTTTTATTTTCTTGATGGTTACAAATAGTTTAGCCATCATCTTTATTTCAATTATAGAAAATATCGGCAAATCACTACAGACTTATTTTGCTCCCAACTTCTTTTTGAAACTATTATGTATTCTATTTGCTATTTCTCTTTTGTATTTCATAGGCTTGCTTTTGTATTATAGTAGAGAAGAAAAAAAGTATTTGGAGAAGTCATATGATAAAAACCAAGATTAAGGAATACAGACGAGAGAGAAAAATGAGTCAGGAAGAGTTAGCTAAGCTTGTTAAAGTTAGACGAGAAACAATCGGACATCTCGAAAATGGTAAATATAATCCCTCGCTAAAACTTGCCTTAGATATCGCGAAGGTATTTGGAACGACAGTCGAGGATATGTTTGAATATGTTGATGAATAGATAGACTAACAATTGTACTATCTCTTGTGGTGGCGCATTCTGGCTATGTACTCTTTAAGAAAGAGGCTACAGATGAAAATCATATAAGTCAGTAAAGAGGTATGTAAAAAGAGGAGGTAATGTTGATGAGATTTCGATTATTGAAAGTGATACTTTGCATAGCATTATTTTTCTTAATGATAGGATGCACAAGTAGAAAGGATATTGAGGAACAGAACATAGAGGCAAATGAAGATAGCCAAGATAAGGTGGTTGACGGCATAATGTTTGAAGTATCAAAAGAACCAAATCCACCATATACAGAAGGCAAAGTTTACACAGAAGTAGTTTATCAAGAGGAACTCGAGGATATTGTTAGAAGCATGTCGGATATGATATCTACAGATGAAAAAGTGACAATAGAAGATATATGTCATGCAGAGCTTGTATACACGTATGCTAGACGACCAGAAATGATTTTGGTGGATTTTAAACAGGAATGTGGCATGCTTTGGGAACGAGATGCAGGTCTAAATTATGTGTCAATGGAATCGTATGCATCAGGGTCTTTTTCTTGTGTTTCAGAAGGCCAAAGAAAATATTGGGACGTAGGGCATGGCTATATAACTGAAGATGGCGTTGTTTATGTACACAATATGGCAGAGGATGAAATGGGTGAAATGACAAAGGAGCAAGAGGCGAAAGTTTTGCAACGTGAAAAGAAAACACATGAAAGAAGAATGAAAGCAAAGGAAAAAAGGTAACTGGAATTATATAAAATACGAAGATAAAGAAAACGGAATGAACGATACGCGGCAAGTAAAGCTTTTCAGCAGCTATAGTGACAGCAATGAAATCATCATAGATCAGGTGAATGAGGAGGTAATGTTGATGAGATTTCGATTATTGAAAGTGATACTTTGCATAGCATTTTTTTTCTTAATGATAGGATGCACAAGTAGAAAGGATATTGAGGGGCAGAACATAGATGCAAATGAAGATAGCCACGATAAGGTGGTTGACGGCATAATGTTTGAAGTATCACAAGAACCAAATCCACCATATACAGAAGGCAAAGTTTATACAGAAGTAGTTTATCAAGAGGAACTCGAAGATGTTGCGATAAGTGTTTCGGGAAAGGATCGGAGATTTACGATTGAAGATATTGAATATGCTGAAATTGTCTATAGCTACTCTATGTCGCCAGAAATGTTGATTGTTGATTTTACGAATGATTTAGACCAAAAAAGTGGGATTCTCTGGGTACGAGATGCAGGAAAGGTAATTCGATTTTCAGATACGCATATATCCTCTATATTTTCATGGGTACCTCAGGGAATGAAGTATTGCTTTGACGGTGCTGTGGGATGGAGTGATACAGGCTATTTTAAAGCGGACGGAGGAATTGTTTTTAAACATAATAGTTCAGATACAACATATGAAATACCTGAAGAAATAGAAGAGAGGCTTGCTTATACCGAGAAGAATTTCCAAGAACGGAGAGTTAAATTTAGGGATATTAAGAGGCGTCGAGAAAATAATTAAAAAGATTACGATGTATGATAACGTAATCCGTAGATATATGGAGGTATTATTATAAGATGGAGATACCAGAAAGTGCACGGCAAGGAATATACAAATGTTTAGGGGCTAAGAGCAAGGAATATTTATCTCAAGTGGACAAGCGTCTTGAAAAATATGTAGACTTATGGAAACTTTACGATTTGGCTTTTATGCCCACGGATACAGTTAATTTTTTATTCTCATGCCGGTCAGCTTTATACAAGGAATGTGTCTTAAAAATGTGTATTCCCGGCCCAGAGGTTGCAGCAGAGGTAGGCTGTCTACGCGCTTATGATGGCAAAGGTTATTGTAATCTCTGGGCATATGATTTATCTGATGATGTTTTATTGCTGGAACGGATAATTCCCGGCGAGCAAATGTGGTCAGTTAAAGATTACCGAGAGCGTGCAAGGCTAATGGCGACGACGATTAAAGGTCTGCCCATTCCATACGATGGATCGGGGCAGTATCCAACTTATCTTTCTTGGATGGAAGAGATACATCGCAAACTAACAGATATGGGTGGATTAGAGGATGTACTGTTTTTTCTAAATGAAGCTATGAAGATTTACGCCGAATTGAAACATCGCCACCATCAAGAGTGCTTGCTCCATGGTGACTTGCACCAAGAAAATTTGCTGCTCAATTCAAGCGGCGGCTATACGATCATTGATCCTAAAGGTGTGGTTGATGACCCTATAATGGAGACATCTCGATTTTTGATAAACGAAATGCCATGCGAAAAAGATAAAATCATCGAAATGGCCGAAATAATGAGTCCTATCATTTCAGTATCAGTTGAGGATATTTTGAAAAGCATGTACGTAGATACAGCGCTTAGCCATAGCTGGCGCATGGAAGAACACTTCCATACGAGAGAGGCTTTCGATGAAGCAAAACAGGCTGTTATAGACACCTGTAAATTTGTCCATGGTCTTATGAAGGAATAATTATCGCCATATGTAGAAACGGATACCACCTTTGCAGGGAGTATCCGTTTTTATGAGATTGAATCAATAGAACTTTGAAATAACGAATCAACGGTTGAAGATAGTTGCTTAGCCAATTCAAAGGCTAAGGTTAAGGAAGGATCGTATTTATTATTTTCAATTGCATTTATTGTTTGTCTTGTCACCCCACAAAGCAGCGCTAAATCTTCTTGCGAAAGCTGCTTTTTTTGCGAAATTCCTTAATTCTATTTATCATTTATTACCCTCCGTAATGATATTTATAATATAAAGAAATGAAGTAAACAATGGCGATGGTGTTTAATAAACTAATAGGATGCATTAAGTCATCAATGCCTATTAATACAAAAGAGATTCCAATAAGACGTAGTAATAATATTGCAATTATAATTAATAATGTCTTTGATGCAGCCTTCGTTATAATTAAGTCTCGACGTTCATCGTCATTCTTCTTTAAAGAATAAAGCAACAAAAAAATGAGAAGTGTACTAGCAACAAGAATGGTAAAAGATAAGATTGTAGCAATTGAGTTAAAATTTTTCATTTTACGATCCTCCTTGTTTAAGTGATAGTGTTTGCTAGATAGAGATTTGTGAGAGTTAGGTTTTAGTAAATTTGGAATGAAATATGTTAAATCCTGATTTTATTGCGTAAACGCGGACAGATAGCGACAGTACAATTATAAGGAGAACACCATGAGGAAAATCATTGTTTCGGTATGCATGATTTTAATGCTTATTTTAACAAGTTGCAAAGAAGACAAAAGCACAGACACAGAAGTTTTAAAGCCACAAAATGATGCTGCTGAAGTAGAGGGAGCGATAACCACCTTTCCCATTAACGATTCTTTAGAGTTCCAATACCGCCTTCAAGATGATTGGATAGAACTAGATTCCTTTAGAGATGAAGACTCTGGTTACTATAATATCTCGTATGGCAAGGAGGGAGATCTTGGTTCTGATACCATAACCTTATCTTATACAAGACTACCTGGTATGGTTACAATTGCTCAAGCACAGGACTGGATTGATGGAAAAGTATTATATTATCAGCAAAGTGCTGATGAGGTGACTTCTGAAAAAAATGGTGACTTGGACGGAAAGCCTATTTATTTAATTACCATGATAGACGCGGTATCAGTAAAGAGAGAATATTGGGTGATTAATGACGATGAGGTTTTTATTGTCGATGAGCAGAGTGTTGCCGGAGGCGAGGATGAGGCTTCTGGGGATACACAGGAACAAACAAAACTTATTCTGTAGACCCTTCAATGGGTTGTTGAGTAAGAGATTTTAGCCAATAACAAAGGACATGACCACGGTCATGTCCTTTGTTATTTCGTCCTTTTTCTGTCACCAGAAATTTTAAGTACGACTATCATATAACATATCATATCCGAAAGAATAAGTCTATTCATTTCTTCTCCATCTGCTACCATTTAGTTGTAGCTTTGATAAGCTGTAACATACCCGAGAGATCAGAAAAAGGAGAGTATAACCAATGCAAAATCATGAAAATAAGGAAGAGAGTAGTCCGATATTTCCTGATGAAATTGTTCATTTGGATGCAATTAACAAAATGATAGATGAGGCACTTCTAGAAGCTCAAGATAGTGTGGAGCGCAGCGATAAAGAGTATATGGATATGAAGCGCTATATGGCAGAATATCGAGGGGAGTTAGACCCTCATGAGATGTTTCAGAATCAATTAGGCCTGCGGCAAATCGATAATACAGGCGCGTTCGCAGTTACGATAAGAGATAAGCTAGCAAAGCTTAAGGAGTCACCATATTTTGCCCGAATCGATTTTCGCCAAGATTTGGCAGATGAGGCCGAACCTTTTTATATCGGACGCTTTGCCTTTAACCATAAGAACAAGCTACGGATATCCGATTGGCGCTCGCCACTGGCGAGTATGTTCTATGATTACGAGGTAGGGCCAGCTAGTTATACGGCGCCAATGGGGAAAACCGACGGAGACTTAACCCGTAAGCGTCAGTTTAAAATTAAAGATGGTGTGATGGAATACGCTTTGGAAAGCAGTGCCAATATATACGATGACGTCTTGCAGCAGGAATTATCGCAAACTGCAGATGAGAAAATGAAGTCGATTATCGGCACGATTCAGAAGGAGCAGAATCAAATTATTCGGGACGAGAAGTCGAAAACCTTGATTATTCAGGGAGTAGCAGGTTCGGGAAAAACTTCGATTGCGCTCCATCGAATCGCTTTTCTGCTTTATCGCTTCAAGGAACAGATAACGGCTAATAATGTAACGATTCTTTCGCCTAATAAAGTCTTTGGGGATTATATATCCAGTGTCTTACCGGAGTTAGGCGAAGAGCCGATTTTTGAAATCAGTTTTGAAGACATTGCTCACATTCAACTAGAGAAGGTCATGGACTTTGAGGTGGATAAGGATCCTTTTTTGGAAGCCGACAAAGCGTGGATTTTGCGAAAGCAATTCAAATCTTCTCTTGAGTTTGTCAAGCGAATGGATGATTTTATCGCGGGGATGCCAGAGATCATTTTCGGGCCAGTGGATTATACTTACGGGCGCTTTACCTTCACTGCGGATAACCTAAGAATGCGTTTTGCCGCTTATAACAAGCATCCGGTGAAGCAGCGTTTGCAGATGCTGGCAGATGAGGTGTATGAGCGCTTTGCCACGGACAATTTTATGGAAGAGGATATTCCGAGAAGCAGAACCATCTTAAAAGCCCTTAAGGCGATGCTAAAGGTGAAAAATACTCTGGAGCTTTATCGGAAGTTTTACGAAGACATGGGGCAATCGGCGATGTTTGTTTTGGCGGGGAAAAAGAAGCTTGAATGGGGGGATGTATTTCCCTTTCTCTACCTTCACGCCGCTTATGAGGGGGTAAAGGAAAGTGGGGTGATTCGCCACTTGGTGGTCGATGAGATGCAAGATTATAGTCCGATTCAGTACGCCGTCCTTAATCGACTTTTCCCCTGTCCAAAGACCATCTTAGGGGATTTTGGTCAGAGTATCAATCCTCTCAGTCGCCATACTCTAGCCGATTTATTGAATATTTACGAAGAGGCACAGCTGGTGAAGCTTAATACAAGCTATCGCTCTTCGTATGAGATTATCAACTTTGCTAAGCAGATACAAGCAAATGACGAACTAAAGGCGATTAAGCGACACGGTCCGATTCCCGAGGTTATCGGTTGCGATTCGCCCCAGATTGAGATGCAGAAGTTACGGCAGTTAATCCAGTCGTATCGCAAGAGCAAGTATCACACCCTTGGTATTATCGTGAAAACGGAGGAGGCAGCGCGTATTCTGTTCGATTCGTTGCCTTCTGCTGAAGACCTTCACTTGATTAGTGACGAAAGTCGAAGCTTTGAAGGTGGTATATCCGTGACTTCTGTTCAGATGGCAAAGGGGCTAGAGTTCGACGAAGTCATTATTATGGATGTGGACCAAGAATCCTATCGGTCAGAATACGACCGGAGCCTCTTATACGTAGCCTGTACCCGAGCAATGCATCGCTTGAGCGTGCTATACGCTGGTAGTAGAAGTTTGCTTTTGCCATAACAAGGCGATCCTCTTGCTAGGTAGGGCTGGTTGCCACTAATTCTGACGATAGTCCTTGGGTTTGGTACCAGTTATTTTTTTGAAAATGCGAGAAAAGTATACTGGGTCAGGAATTCCCACTCGTTCAGCCACCTCATAGGTCTTTAGGGTGGTGGTGCGTAGGAGTATCTTAGCCTCTTCAACACGGAGATTTTGTACATAAGAGCTCAGATTCTCGCCCGTTTCTCTTTTGAAGAGACGGCTCAAATAGCTAGGGCTAAGATAGACGCTTCCGGCGAGTGTATCGAGGGAGAGGTCGCCGGAATAATTATGAGCAATATATGATTTTATTGCGTGGACGACCTGACCGGCTTCGGCATCGGTCTGAACGGTTTGGTTTAGAATTTGCTCTATGAAAGAAAAGGTATTCTCTTCAAGACTATCTAAAGATGTATTTTCAATTATATCTTTCAGAGCAGAAACACGATCTTTTGCCATAATTCCGTCAGCACCTGGCGTGAAAAGTAGGCCAATGGAAAACTGATGGATATACAGACAGATTGTATGCACGGTATCCATCGGCAGCTTATTCTCGCGGATATAGGAGAATAGAGAGACGAGAATTTCTTGTGAACGCTCTTGGTTTGGATTCTCAATGGCTGATTTTAAATGTCGCAAATCAGAATAAACACGCTCCATGACGTGTTGCGGTATAGCTGGTAATTGTTCAATGCTGATGACAGGAGTTTCCGGAGAATAGCGGGCAAATTGTGCAGCCTGCTTGGCTTGCTCGGCAACTTTATTCATCAGAAGCGGACTGTCGCAGTAGCTGCTGATTCCGATGGAGAGAATAAATTGGGGCATACTGTTCAGAATGCTGACAGCTTCTAAGCATTGCTTAGTCAGAGGGTAGCTAGAGTGAGCCTCTGCTACTACGTAGCAGGTCTGGTTGCCGTAAGGCAGAAAGTAGGTGGTACATTCTGTAAGACATTCTTTAAGGATTGTTTGAGCTTGCTGTAAGTGCATTGACATGCTCTCTTCATCCCATTCTGATATAGTATCCTCATCTTCAAAAAGTGGGGCAATATCTAAGCGAAGTAAATAATAGCCAGTTAGATTAAGTCCCAGTCTAGCCATGCGATTTATAACATGTAAATGTGAGCGCTCGATGCCTTGGAGTAGATCACGAAGGAAGAGATCACGTTGTAGGACCTGATTCTCTTCTTCTTTATCAGCCAGTTCCATTTTAAGTGCACGTCCAAGTCGCTCTTCATTAATATGTGATTTGGCTTTTTCGATAGCCCGGGTTAGGTTTTCTACCGTAGTTGGCTTTAGAACGAAGTCGACGACCCGATAGGAAATGGCTCGTTTGGCATATTCAAAATCGGGAAATCCAGTTAAAATAATCATTTTTATCCAAGGGTAATTCGTATGGATCGTTTCGGCTAGTTCGAGGCCATCCATTCCCGGCATGCGAATATCGCTAATAATAATATCGGGTTTTATTGTTTTGATTTGCTCAAGGGCGTCTAAGCCATCTTCTGCTTGTGCGACGATTTCACAATCTAAGCTGGTCCAGCGTATGCAGTGAATGAGACCTTTTCTGATAGAAGCTTCATTATCGACAATCATTACATTAAGCAATTGAAGGGCCCTCCTTTCCGGAATCTTGTGTGTGGTTTACGGGTAAAGTAAGTAGAATATCGGTTCCCTCACCTTGAATAGAGGTGATGGTCATTTTATACGGTTCGCCGTAAAGTAGCTGGATTCGTCGATTGATATTTTGCAAGGCCACATGATTGTGAGGGGCATTCTCATCTGTGGGACTATTTACATCCCAATTAATAGAATCTGTGTCAAAACCAATTCCGTTATCTGAGATACGAACACAGATAGAATCGACTTCTTCCCATATCGATATATTGACAAATCCACCTTCGCGCTTGTTCTCAAGGCCATGGACAATACTATTTTCCACAAGTGGTTGAATGGTTAGCTTTGGTAAGTAGTAATTGAGGATAACGGGATCTTCCAAATCAATTGTATAGGTTAGTTTCTCTTCAAAACGTTCTTTCTGGAGCTCCAGATAATAGCGGACATAACCGAGTTCGTCCTCGAAGGTAATAACCTGTTGATGTTTGTGGATGATATTGGCGCGTAGAAGTTGAGCAAGGTTAGAGACGATACGGCAGATGTCATCTTGGCCAGAGGCCAGACAACGCATATTAACAAGCTCTAGAACATTGAAGATAAAGTGTGGGCGAATCTGGGATTCTAGGAGGTTGAATTCGGCATCGCGTAGTAGCAAGCCTTTTGTATAGACCTCTTCAAATAGTTCCTTTAGCTGTCCGGTCATATCGTTAAAGGCGACAGCAATCTGGTCCGTCTCCTGATAAGGTGTAAGTTCCATCCTGACAGTAAGGTCGCCAGTAGCCAGTCGGTCTAGTTTCTGTGCCATTTGCTTGACGGGCTTAAAGACAAAATGAAAAAGAAGAATACCGGCGACTAAAGTGATAAAAAGAACAAGCATGGTAAAAAGAACCGATATTTTAGTTGTGGAATGAATGGTCTCAAAAATTTCTTGCTCAGGTATGTATAGATCGATTTGCAAATTATTAGGTGATAATTGCCGACCGGTATGATAATAAGTACTTCCGTCAATCGTTACATAATCTTCAGAGGTAGGGGTGGGAAGGGTTGTAAATCCAGTGCCACCATCCCCGGCGATAAAGGCGCTATTCGTATTGCGGAGCTGTACGACGGCGTTTTTATAAATTGTATCAATACTAGAGGCATTAATAAATTGATGGCTGTTGAGTTCGATAATAACTTTTCCAAGGGGTTTCATAGTCTCCATATTCAGATAGTCGACAATGTAATAGCAATAATCAGGGTATGAGGGGGTAATGTATAGGTCTCTGGCAGAATTTGCAGTGCCACATTCTTGATAGACTTGTTTCATTCGGGCAGCAGTTCCTTGGAATATTCCGCTGCGTAGAATGGATAGATATTGCTCGTCATCTTTAAGCAGGTAGATGCCGGTTACTACGTTAGAGTCGGGGAGGTTCCCTAGAAGAAACACTTTTCCGAGACCTTCTTCAATGGTCAGTCGTTCCATCTGTGAGGGAGGTTCGGTTTTGCGCATATATTCTTGTGTTAATGTATCGGTGGTTAGATAGTGGATAGTGCTACGTAATGTATCAAGAATAGAGGCGGTTTCATCAGCGTATTGATCAAGATAGAAAGAGGCGGTTTCCTTTGCGGTATTCTTTAATCGCGAGGAGACCGTGTGGTTGAAATAAGCTAGCGTGCATAGTACAGGAGTCAGAACCAAAGCACAGCAGAGCAGTATTGCAATCCATATAATTGACAATTTCTTTTTCATAAAATATCGACCTCCCTAGTTAATTCAATTTAACATATTTATTTTTGGAAAGAAACAAAGGATAAAATATTAACATTTTTTAGACAAAATAATTCTATTTCTTGCCAAGGGATAAGTAAGACACCAGTTCTTAAAAGAAAGAGAACACAAATATCCTACAGAGTGTGCAATGAACTCAATTGTTGGGAAGAAGTGGATAAGCTATAATGAAACCAATCAATTTCTGCGCGGAAATGAAACCCAATTTATCAGGTTAAAAGGAGAATTTATATGAAAAAGAAATGGATATCGTTACTTCTAACAGGTCTTATGGCAGTTTCACTATTAGCAGGGTGTGGTAAGTCGGGCGATAAAAGTAGCACCGATGGCGATACGAGCTCTGACGATGTAGTTGTTATCAATTATCCAACCTTTCAGTGCGGCGTAAATACGGCGGCGCCGGTGGTTGCTCAACTGGTAGAAGAGTTTAATGAAGAATACAAAGGACAATACAAGATCGTTCTAGAAGAGGTTCCAGGCGATGCAAATTATGTGGATAAAATTAAAGTGCAGTTAGGTACGGGGGATTTACCGCCAGTGGTTTACGGCGGCGGATATAATCTTTTAGATTTGGCTTTGGCGAATGATTTGGTAGTAGATCTTACAGAGGTTGTAAATGCAGATTCAGAATGGAAAGGATTGTATTCAGATGCGGCTCTAGAGGCAAATAGCCGCGATGGAAAAATCTATGCATCATCGGTAGAAGGATCAGTAATAGGGTATTTCTATAATAAGGATTTATTTGCAGAAGCAGGGATTGAGGAGCCGGCTAAGAGCTGGGATGAATTCTTTGAACAATGCGATAAATTAAAGGCAGCAGGAATTACGCCATTGGCAATGGATACTGCAGATTCAGCTTGGGTAACTCAGTTATGGTGGGGAGCGATGGTAGCGACTGCGAATGAGGATGGCTTGAAATTTATGGAAACAATGAACCCAGATGATTATAATACCCCAGAGATGATTGCCTCAGTGGAAAAGATTCAGAAAATGCTTCAGGAATACACTACGACGGATGCAGTCGGTGGAAAATATGAAAATGCAGCAAATAATTTCCTCTCAGGACAAGTGGCGATGATTGCCAACGGACCTTGGATGATCGGAGATTTTTCTGATACAGATAAGACGAGTGAGGGATTTGCCGATAAGGTTGGTTCAGCAATCTATCCAGATAGTTTTGTATACGATGCGCCGATTCAGGGGTATTTTGTAACTAAGCAAAGTGATCCTAAAGTGGAAGAAGCAGCGATTGCAATGGTGAAATTCTTTACCTCCGAGCATGCTCAAGAGCTTGGATTAGAAAGCCAGGGAATGGTTCCAGCGGCATCTTCAGTTGAAGTCTCTAAAGCGGCAACGGAAAAATATCCGCTGTTGGCAGAGTTCCTTGATCAGACTGCAGAAGCAACGGTTCGTAGCGACAATATGCAAGCAACGATGTATTCGAATCTTCTAGACGTGGTCAGTCAGGAATTGCCACGCTTACATTCAGGGGAACTGGATGCGGAAGCTTTTTGCCAAGTATTAACCGATGCAGCGGCAAAGAACGAATAATAGAAATGTGGCACAGAAAGGAATGAAAATCTGTGAAAAAGAAAAAGGGCTGGATTCCTGTATTTTTACTACCCACAGTCGTGTTATTCTTATTGATTTATGCGATACCGCTGGGAATGGTGTTTGTAACATCTTTATTTAATTACCGATTGAGCTCACCAGAAATGACGTTTATCGGTCTGGATAACTATATTCGTTTGTTTAATGATTCGGATTTTTACATGGCGCTTAAGAATACAGTTATTTGGATTCTCATTCAATGTACGGTTCATGTTGCACTAGGTACGCTTCTGGCTTTGCTTCTGTATAAGAAGCCGCGGGGATGGAAGTTTATTAGGACCGCGTATATGGTACCGAATATTATCTCCAACGCCGCGATCGGGATGATCTTTCTAAACATCTTCAATCCGCAGTTTGGCGTTATCAATTCGCTACTCAAGGCGGTTGGGCTAGAGCATATGACTAGGAACTGGCTGATGGATGTAAATACAGCATTTCCCTCTGTGACCCTTGTCTGGGTGCTATTTGCGGGCTACACCACAACATTGGTGCTAGCCCAAGCACTTTCACTTGATGAGGCAGTTCTAGAGGCGGCAAAAGTGGATGGGGCGTCTGGATTTCAAACGGATGTGTTCGTGGTGTTACCGTTATTAAAAAAGATTATCGGCACAACCATGGTAATGGCCGCAACCTATATGTTACAGATGTTTGATTTGATTTACATAACATCAGGTGGTGGGCCGGGTAAGGCGACAACGAACCTGCCACTTTTACTGTATGGGGTATATAAGGGAGAAAATAACTATGGTTATGCGAATACGATTGGCGTGATTATTGTTTTGTTGGGTATACTATGCATGACCATCATCAATAAAGCGATGAAGGTAAATAGCGATGACTACTAGGGAGGTGGTGAGGTTGAAGACTGGCAGAAAACTGCTTATGTATATATTCTTTGGCTGCTGTGTATTTGTTGCCTTATTTCCGATTGTTTGGGTGATTCTTTCATCATTTAAAAGCAATGCGGAAATCCTATCAAATGGAATTTCATTGCCTAGTAGTTTTGATTTCAAAGGGTATCGGGATGCTTTGACAATATCGCCGATTCTGAAGTATTTCTTTAACAGTGTGCTGATTGCAGGCGCTTCGACAGCATTAAATGTGTTTTTTCTGGCAATGGCAGCTTATGTATTTGCCCGTTGTGAATTTCGGGGAAAAAATTTAATCTATTTTATTTTATCGCTGGCGATGGTAATACCGATGACGGCTTTGCTGCATCCGGTTTACAATGTGATACAGACGCTGGGATTATATGATACAAAGATGGGACTGATTATTGTCTATATGGCTTTGAACCTGCCGATGTCTCTCTTGATTATGCGAGGGACGTTTCTATCAGTTCCGCAGGCGTTAGAAGAAGCCGCTTATGTGGACGGAGCCAGCTTTGTCAGAACCTTTTTTCAGATTATGTTACCCTGCGCTAAGGGTGGGCTAACTTCTTCGGCGGTGCTAGCGTTCTTAGGGTCGTGGAATGAATTCACCTTTGCCTTAATGCTGACGAGTGGACAAGCTGCACGGACATTGCCTTTGTCTTTAAGCTATTTTACCGCGCAGTTCAGTTTCAACTATACGGCAATGTTTGCCGCAGTAACGATTGCGGTAATTCCGTCAATTCTAGTATTTGCAATTTTTCAGGAACAAGTCGTATCTAGCCTGACAGCAGGCTCAGTAAAAGGGTAGGAGTAAGAAGGAGAGTGAAATTATGATTAAACTTGGAGTAATCGGCCTAGGAGAAGTCTCACAACTGATGCATTTGCCGATTTTACAGGATTTAACAGAATCTTATAAAGTAACAGCCGTTTCGGATGTAGCTCCGTCACTGGTAAATTATATTCAAAAGAAATATCACATTGCCGAAGGATATTTAAATGCGGTTGAATTGATTGAAAAAGCCGATATTGATGCAGTGCTCATTCTTTCACCGGATCAATATCACGGCGAGTACGCAGCTCGTGCTCTAAAAGCTGGCAAACATGTTTTTGTGGAGAAGCCGGTAACCTTGTGCAGCGGCGAATTAGCGGAACTGATTGAATTAAAAAAGGAGTACCCCGATCAGATTGTTATGGTAGGCTATATGCGCAGATATGCGGGGCCTTTTTTAAAGGCAAAAGAAATTTTAGAAGCGGAACCGAAGCCAACAGAATATCTACGCTTTCGCGATATTATCTTAGAGGGGCCGTTTTTTATCGGGCAGACTCGGCCAATCTTTTATCCGACCGATGTTCCGGAAGAGGCTATTAAAGAAGGTAATGAAAGGCGCCGGGCTCATCTAGACCGGGCAATCGGTGCGGATGCCAGTGATGATCAGCGAACGACGTATCAAATGATGTCAGGATTGGGCTGCCATTCTTTTTCAGCGGTCAGAGAATTATTCGGAACACCGAAGAAGATCCATTCCGTTACGACTGCTGTAAATGGACAGCATGTTGTGATTGTAATGGAATTCGCAGGTTTTCTGGCTACTTATGAGCTAGTGAATAACCAAGAAGTGGTGCAGTTTGACGCGGCGATAGAAGTGTTCCAGAAGAACCGAAAGCTCCATATCAAATACGAAACACCGTATATTCGGTATCAACCAGCGTCACTCGAAGTAATCGAATCGACAGATACGGAAACGAAGACCACCAACTACGGGCCAGATTTTAGAGATGCCTTTCAGACAGAATTGAATTTGTTTGCGGAGTGCATCAAGACTGGGAAACAACCAAAGACAATTTTGGAAGATGCCGTCGATGATCTGAAATTATTTGAAGAGATTATTCGGGTTATGGGAAGGAGTTAAGCTATGAGTCGTATTATAAGTGCAACAGCGCCGTGTTCATGGGGCGTTTGGTGGGCTGACGGAACTCCTTCGGGAACGCCGTATGAGACTTTTCTCGACCAGGCGGCGGCCGCTGGTTATCAGTCGCTTGAGCTGGGACCAGACGGGTACCTTCCGACTGACGCCGGGAAACTGCGTGAGGAGTTAGAAGCAAGGGCGCTATCGATTTGTGCTGGAACTGCGTGTTACCAGTTCGACCAGGAAGCTAGTTTTGCTACCTTCCGTCCCCGATTAGAGGCATTGTGTAAGCGGATTAAGGCATTTGATGCAAAATATCTGGTGGCAATGGATGAGTCGGACGTGGGACTTTACAGTGAAAAGAAAGAGCATTTTACAGCCGAACAATGGCATGACTTCTTGGAAAAGATAGCGCAGATGGGGCGCTTTACTAGGGAGGAATATGGTATTGAAGTGGTTTATCATCCACATATCAAGAGTATGATTGAAACGGAAGAAGAGATTATTCGTTTGCTGGAGTATACAGGGTTAAATCTTTGCTTTGATACTGGACACCACGCCTATGTGAACGGTGACGGAAGTAGAGGCGAAAAAAGCGCAGTCACATTCATTAGAAAGCACCCAAAACGGATTAAGTACTTACACTTTAAAAACGTTGACTACAATATACTAGATAAGGTGCGCCGTGAACATATTGATTCAGATACGGCTTTTGATATTGATGTGATGTGTGATTTGGCAGAGGGGATTATCGACTATCGAGAGCTAAAGTCAGTTCTTGACGAAATCGGCTATGAGGGGGTCGGTGTAATCGAACAGGATATGCCTCGTGCAACCACGGAGCAGGCGTTTGCAGCAGCAAAACGCAACCAAGAGTATCTGCGAATAATTGGGATGGTTGACTAGGAGGGTGTTATGAAAGTAGTGGTATGTAAAGATTACGAAGAGATGAGTCAGAAAGCGGCTGAGTCAGTAGCCCAGAGCATCAAAGAAAATCCCGGAGGGTTGATTAGTTTCCCCGGCGGGGATACGCCACTTTTGATGGTGCATAGATTTGCGGAAATGGTAAATGGCGGTGCGGTTGATATCAGCAAGACCCATTATACTTCGTTGGACGAATGGGTAGGTCTTGCAGATACAGATGAAGGTTCCTGCGGATTGTTTAATCGGCAGCAGCTTTTTGAGCGATTGGAGAAACCGTTTGCCGGTACCCATCTTATTAATGGGGCAGCAACTGACATCGAAAAGGAACGACAGGAGCTAGATGATTACATTGCTGAATACGGTCCATTAGATGTTTCCGTACTTGGCATTGGTTTGAATGGACATTTGGGTTTTAATGAATCTGGGGTAGACTTCGATTGGAATGCTCATATTATAACGCTAGATGAAACAACGAGAAGGGTTATGAAAAAATATTTCGGCGAAAAATTTCATCCAACTCAGGGGATTACTCAAGGGATCGCTCAGATTATGGCGGCAAAAAAAGTGATTTTAATTGCAAATGGTGCCCATAAAGCGGATATTATTCATCGGGCAGTTTACGGACAAATTACTCCTGAAGTGCCGGCGAGTGTGCTTCAAAAACATCCGAATTGCTATGTTATAGTGGATCAAGAGGCAGGGGCAAAGCTATGAAAAATTGGAGAGAACTCTTAAGTCTAGGCGAGGAAATTAATCAAAAAAAGATAGTTGCAGGCTATGATGGATTTGTTGATACGACAGCGCGACCGGTTGCTCAGAGCGCATCCGCGTCTTCGCCTGTGGAAATGTTTGAAACCATCCGTCAGTTTGGCGAGTTTCTAATCAGTAAGGCAGAAAAGAGCTGCTCCATAGAACTTAAGGTAGAGTCCCGGCATTTAGGCGGGAATCTGCCTTTTTTGTCGCGGGGTGCAGCGGCCTTGGGGTTATGTGTGACTGGCATAGGAATGATGGGTGAAGGCGGTGTCATGGAAGAACCGTTTAAAGAGTTAGCAGGAAAGTATTACCCTTTCGCGGCATCGGGACAATCTACTTGCCTTGAGTTTTATGATGGCAAGGTCATGCTTGCACCGACGGTAACCTTGCCGCGTGATTCATGGGAAATGGTGTTTGAAGCAACGGCTGGTATGGCTCCGGAATTGTTTGCAGCAGCTGATCTTATTGCCTTAGTGAACTGGAGTGAGCTGACTTTTGCCCAATACTTATGGGAAAGAACTTACGAGGAATCGTTAGCAGAAACAGCCTGCGATAAAGAACGCTTCGCTTTTTTTGATTTGTGTGACATTTCGCGCAAAACAGCGACAGAGATTCGAGCAGTGTTAACGCTAATTGGAAAATACGCAAAGCAGCGAACGGCAATCTTAAGCCTAAATGACAATGAGGCTCAAGTGCTAGGAGAGAAGGTCTTTGGTGAAGAATGTAGGTTAGCAGAAATTGCGCACCAGATTAGAGTGCAGTATCAGATTGATGAGGTATTGATTCACACTACCAAAAAGGCGATGCTTTTTTGTAAGGAGGGCTTCTTTGCAGAGACGACTCGGTTTGTGGAACAACCAGTGAAATCCACAGGAGCAGGGGATCATTTTAATGCAGCATCCTGTTTTGCAGCAGTCATGAAGTTGACACCTGAAGCGAGACTGCGCTTTGCAAATTGTGCCGCTAGCTTGTACGTACAGACAGGTAAAACACCAGAGCTTTGGCAGATTGTCGAAGTCATAGAAAAGCAAGGTGACCTATAAAAATACAAAATCACAAAAAAGTGCCATCAACATGACAAGTATCGGGTCGATGGCACTCTTTTTTTAGCATATAATGAGGGCATTATAAAATATGAGGAGGTTCTACATGAAAATTCAAAATGTAAATGACCCAGCGTTTTCTAAATACGGAAAGGTACTCACCGGCTATAACTGTACTCAGCTTCTAAAGGAGATGGAGCACACTCCCCTTCCAGATGATGTCATCTATGTACCAGGTGATGAGCGCCTAGAAGCCCTAGACGTTGCCTTGGATTTGCAAAACAGAGGCTATGGCGGTCTGCCTATTCAAATCGGTTACTGCAACGGCAATAACCTAGCCCTAAATGCGTTAGAATACCACCGCTCATCGGAAATCAACGTAGCCGTAACAGATTTGATTCTCCTAATCGGTGCGCAGCAGGATATAACTCCAGATTATCAGTATGACACCGCTAAAGTAGAAGCCTTTTTGGTACCAGCCGGAACGGTTGTTGAGGTATACGCAACGACTCTCCACTACGCTCCTTGTAATGCAGCTCCAGATCAAGGCTTTCGCTGCGTCGTGGTCTTGCCAAAAGGAACGAATACAGATCTTGACTTCTCTTTAAAAGGAGAAGATGATGACAAGCTGGCAACGGCTAAGAATAAGTGGCTAATCGCTCATGAAGAGGCTCAGATTTCTGGTGCCTTTGTGGGACTTGTTGGTGAAAATATTACATTGTAATACTCGAGATAAAAGACGGAACTTGACATATACTCAGGATATAACGAGAGTGTGAAAGCGGATATATTAGAATAAAAAAGAGTTTCGAAGGACCAGGAAAATAGGTCTTTCGAAACTCTTTTTACTTACGGCTTAATGGCCTTTATGCTTTTGCTTTTTCTTTTCCTGCTTAGCAAGGAATTGCCGTTCTTTTTCCTGTTCTCGCAGCCAACGTGATTTCTTTTTCCGAGCTTCCTTTCCCTCGGCCTGCTGAAGCTTTAGCGCTTGCTGGGCTTTCGTACCGGTACCTTTGTTTTCTAGCTGCTTTTTGATGGCCCGCTGTCTTCGCTTGGGGTTTATAAGGGCAGTCGACTTGTTGTCGGCCTTTACCGGTGGACTAAGCCTAAGCTTATTTAGATTTTTCAGAAGATAGTCGTAGACTTCATAGTCTTTTGGCTCGGGGCCAAAGGTTATCTTACTGGCTTCTAATTGTCCATCGATAATGCGCTCATACACACCAATCCAAAAGGGATCATCGAAAAATACCGTCAATTTGCACTCTATTTTTTGCATAGCAAAACCTCCTTGGTTTTTCTAGCAAAGAATGGACAGCCAAGGAGGCACGGTTACTGACAGGTATATCTGCACCCGGACTACCAGCCGGGTCGTGTTTTGATCTTCGCCTTTATGTAGTTACGCCACTATCCTACACCTTGTTTGATTTTTTTGCAATGCATAATAATGAATATTGACAAGAAGAAATGGATTCGTGTATGATTAAACTAATCGGATTAGTTTGAAAATGAGATAAGATTAGGAGAAGTGAAATGTCACGAAAGGGTTTGGATACCGAGACAGTGGTCAAGGTGGCGGCAGAGATTACGGATGAGCTAGGATTTGACAAGGTCACACTAAAGGAAATAAGTGAACGCTTAGGGGTACGTTCGCCTTCTCTTTATAATCACATCGATAATTTATCAGACCTTAAAGAGATGGTGTCTACTTATGCCATGGAGCTAGCCCGTGATAATCTGGTGAAGGCGACCAGGGGGCGAACGGGAATTGATGCTTTAAAGGAGATGGGACGCTGCTATATTCGCTTTGCAAGGGAGCATGCAGGACTGTATGAAACCATCCAGTGGATGAATATCAACTCTGGCGTGGAAAGGGATTCGCTTTTTTCTGAAGTGGTACAGCTAGTCTGCGATATCGCTGAGGGCGTTGGTACTACCGAGTTAGAGGCTTCCCATATTATTCGTACAGTTAGAAGCCTTGCTCACGGCTTTGCCAGTGTGGAGAGCCACCATGGTTTTTCCCACCCTTCGAGTGTGGAGAGTAGCTATGAATATGCCTTAGATATGTTTTTTTATGGAATAAAGGTCAGTCAGGAAAAGGAAAGTAGGGAAGCGAGCAGTGTTTAAAATAGGAGAATTTTCCAAATTGACACAGGTATCGATAAGGATGCTACGGTATTACGACGAGGTCGGACTGTTAAAACCGGAGCAAGTCGATCCGTTTACAGGGTATCGGCTATACTCGGTAGAACAGATACCGGTGCTTAACAAGATTGTTTTTCTGCGAGATGTAGGCTTTAATATCTCGGAAATTGCGGTGGTAATGAGTAAGTGGAACGATGCTTTTGTAACCGAGCAGCTTGAGCAAAAGAGTCGGGAAATAGAGCAGAACATTCAAGAGGAGCAGCAGAGGCTTGCGAAAATAAAGCTAGCGAAAGCGGATATTAATCGAGACAAAATTCAGATTCATTACAATGTCTCGATTAAAGATATTCCCAGCTACCAAGTGGTTTCTATAAGGAGGGTGATTCCTGATTATTACGGAGAGGGACAGTTGTGGAAAGAGCTATCAGCCTTTGCCGAGGAGAGGCAACTTGTCATATCGAATAATACCTTTTCCATCTATCACGATACGGAGTATAAAGAAACGGAGGTAGATGTGGAGGTGTGTGCACAAACTACTTCTGTAGGCGAAAGTGAAGGGGACTTTGCTTTTCGCATGACAGAGCCGGTGCCTTATATGGCTTCTACCATGGTGTATGGTGAGTTCACCAATATTGCAAAAGCGTATTTAGCCTTTGCGAATTGGTTGTCCGAGCATAATCAGTACGAAATGGCAGGTGGCAGCAGACAGATTGTGCACCGGGGACCATGGAACGAGGAAAATCCAGAGAAGTATTTAACCGAGATTCAAGTAGCGTTAAAAAAGCGAGATATGTCATCTTGACTCTCACACGGTGTTAGGGATTAATCTGAAAGGGAAACATAAAAATCATTTTACGGAGGTAGAATCATGCAGAAATTTCAGGTAAGTCCCATTGGAACGGTTCATGTGAACGAGAAAGGAATGTCAATTGAAGTGAAGAGGGAGTATCTCCCGGCGCTTCAGGCATTAGAAGGCTTTAGTCATTTAAATGTAGTTTGGTGGTTTAGTGACTTTGATAGTGAAGAGGCAAGAGCGGTGCTAGAGGTACCACAGCCGTATGCGCAGGCGCCAAAGGTGATGGGGATCTTTGCGACACGCTCACCGGTTCGTCCCAATCCGCTTGCACTTACAACTGTTGAGGTTATTCATATCGATTATGAGAATGGTATGATTCACATTGGTTATATTGATGCCAATGACGGTTCGCCGGTACTGGATATTAAGCCGTATACACCAAGTCTTGACCGGGTGGAAACACCAGGTGTGCCAGCGTGGTGTAGTCATTGGCCGAAGAGTATTGAGGAATCGGCTAAGTTTGATTGGGAGAGCGAATTTCTATTTAGTGAAGACCAGTAGTGGCATAGCTCACTGCTAGAAAGAGGGTAAAAGTTATGAAGAAAATGAAGACATCAGATGACTGGGGTTTGTTCGAGTGGGCCCTTTATATTGCTATATTAGCATTTGCTTCGTGGTTTATCGTTACGTTTATCGGGATGCGCACGCCAGTTATTGGGCAGTCGATGGAAAGTACGATTTCTGACGGGGACCAGCTAATTGTTACTAAGTTCAGTTATCGTTTGGGAGAGCCAAAACGATACGATGTTGTGATTTTTCCTCCGCCCTCCGAGACCGATAAAAAGGCAAATTATATCAAGCGGGTGATTGGTATGCCCGGTGAGACGATTCAGATTATGGGCGGTTACGTGTATATCAACGGCGAACAGCTCACCACAGATGTATATGGATTGGAACCGATTAATCCGTTATCAGAAGGGGACTTGGCTTATCAGCCGCTTACCCTAGGAGAGGACGAGTACTTCGTTCTTGGGGATAACCGGAACAATAGTATGGATAGCCGTAACCCCCGAGTGGGGGTTAAGACCAAGGCAGATTTAGTAGGAAAAGCCCAAGTACGAATCTTTCCCTTTGATAAAATAAGCAAGATTTCTAAAGAAAGCGAGCAATAAATAAATACAAGTTCTCTTCGAAGCCCCGGTTTTCAAGGGGGATACGGTAGAGACCATCCTTTTCTTTCATATCGGTAAGAGTCTTAATCTCGACTACGTAATCTTTGGCACTTGACGTTTGTCCTTTGAATCGTTCAATGGGCGCTCGGCAAGTGTCAATCATTATATTGGGGGAACGGAAGATAACGTGGGTAATAGGATACTCTAGCTCAAGTAGAGGCTGAAGCACTTCCTTTAGCGCACGGGTATCAATCACAAGTTCGTTATCCACTACTTCAAATGCTTCCTGCAACTGTTCATATTCAGCGGATTGCTCCAAGGCGGAGGAACTTTTTTCCACAAATTCACCATCGACGATGGTCTGGGGCGTTAGGAGTAAATCCGTAGCGTCTGTCCAGATAACTTCATCATAAAGTGGATCATAGTGCTCGACCCGTACTTCAAATTTGGTGTTATATTCGGAATCGAGAGTGAGCCAAGAGGCTGGTTGGAAGTAGGAGTAGACGAGCGCCAACAGCGGAATGAGAATTATTACCGCAGCCCAGCAGGTGATTTTATTTCTTTCCGGTTGGTATTTAAACAAGCCATCGATTCGGTACTTTAAGGTTAGGTAGGAGTCAGAAAAGGCGAGACCTTTAAGAGAGCCCTCACCGGAGCATTCTTTCACAAGCAGTTCCCCATAGGATACTTGATTCGCCACACCAAGTCCGAGAACTTGGTTATCGCAGAAGAGTTCTGTATCCCGGCGAAAGTATTTGGCTAGAGGGCGAAGGGTCCAGAAAAAGCACTCGCCATAGCTGATTAAAAAGAGCTTAATAGTATCGTGGTTTTTAATGTGGGTTAGCTCATGGAGCAGCAAGGTGTAAAGCTCCTTTTCGGTATAACGATCTTCGTAGTCGGCAGGTAGCAAAATCGTCTTTGTAATCACCCCGAAGGAGATTGGCGAGGGGATGAAATCAGCGATCTGTACGCGAATACGTCTCGTTTTAAGACCCAGTACGTCTTCTGCTTTTGCTAGTAAATTACTGGAATCTTTAAAGGCCGGAAGGCATTTGCCAGCGCGCTTTAGGGAGCGAGAGCTGGTAAAAGTTGGCAACAGCTGAATCGCCACAGCGATGACCCACAGTAAAATAATGGTTTTACAGATAAGCTGTACTCTAAAACCAGACGATAGGCTGCCATAGAGTGCTAACTTAAGGGGATCATTCCAGCTGCCACCGGCCAGCGGAAAGCTAAGCAGTAAAGCGTACCAGCTAAAATAGCTTGCCCGGACGGATAGGTGGTTTGCCAAGATTTTTTTAACTACGAAAATTACGCCGTATAGTAGGGCGCTGTAAACACAGACAAGCAATGAATACACCATTAAAGAAGACAACAAAAAGAAGAATAAGTCCAGCATACTATTCTTCCTCCAGGGTTTTCTTTTTGGCATCTAGTAAATCTTTTAGTTGGTCGATTTCTTCACCGGAGAGCTGAGAATCATCCACAAAGGTAGCCAACATTTTGTTGACATTCCCACCGTAATAGAGAGATAGGAAATGCTTGCTTTGCTTTTCGATACATTCTTCTTCCGTTACGTTAGGGAAATAATAATAGAGCTTAGCGTTATTCTCATCGATAGTAAAACGAACAGCGCTTTTGCTTATTAAGCGTCGTAGTAGTGTCTTGATGGTAGTGGCAACGAGCCCTTTTTGCGCCTGTACTCGTTCGACGAGTTGGGCAGCCGTTAAGGGAGACTCCTTCCATAGTTCATGCATAATAAGCCATTCGCTTTCGGTGATATGCGGTATAATAGCCATCCTGGCACCTCCAATTGTTACTTTTGATAATTATAATTTTAGCATAAGGCGATAAAGAAAACAAATGTAGTTGATATTATAAGCCAGTGTGGTATATAATATTTTTGAATGAAAACAAGTGTAGTTATAAGGGAGAGACATAATGGGAAGACAGAATTTAACAATTGAAAATATACCATCTGTTTTGTGGGGACCGAAAACGGACAACTTATTGATTGTGGTCCATGGGAATCAGTCCCATAAGACAGATGTGGCAATTACTATAGTAGCAGAGTTGGCGGTGGAAAGAGGCTATCAGGTTCTTAGCTTTGATTTGCCAGAACACGGAGAGCGAAAGGAAGAGGATCGCCTCTGTGACGCTAAGAACTGTGTAGAAGATTTACAGAAGATTATGCAGTACGCTCGTACTCTCTCTGAGCATATTAGTGTGCATATTGGTGACGGCGCCATTATCGGAGCGCGAGCGGTGGTTACGAAAGATGTGCCACCATATACGATTGTTGGCGGGGTGCCAGCAAAGGAAATTCGCAAGCGCTTTGACGAAAGTACGATTGCTACGCTTGTAGAAAGTAAATGGTGGGACTGGCCTTTTGAGAAGATTCAGCAAAAGCTGCCGGCGATACAAGCAGGAAAAATCCAGGAGCTTTAAGAGATGATATCTGAGAATAAGAATTTGTTTTGTTATCTTAAAACCACGTGTCTAATCGTTCTACTTGGCGTTGCCGTGGGCCTCCTAGGAGGTAGCCTATCTGGACAAACAAAAGATGGTCTTAGCATCAAGAGTGAAAGTTTTAGACTTAATGAAGAAGAGTTGTTGTCGCTATCACCAGCGTTATTTGTCGAGGGTGATGAGGAGTTGATTGAACAGGCAAAGCTAGATATTCTTGCTGATGATAGTCAGGTACAAGAGAAGCAATATAATTCTCAAGGGAGTTTAACGTCCATTAAGGGATTGAAGGCCGGTGAGTATGAAGGAGTAGTAACGGTAGAAAAGAGAGAAGTCACTTTTCGTATCATTTGTCGGTAAGGGGGATGAGGATGAATACGTCTACGATAAGTATGTTAATATACCTTTTAATCAGTTATATATGGCTACTATTGGATGTGAGGTTTCGCTTTGTAGCCGTTATATGTATTTTGTTGTTAATTGGTGCCAATATATAAACAAGGAAAAATGAGATTATGATGAAAAATTATAGGTTAGGTTTATCAAGGGTTGGAGTGATTGCGGTTGTGCTCGTTATGCTTCCCAATTTAATGTACCTGTTTGGTGCACCACCAAACGATGTTTTGGGGAACAATTCTGCTGGTGTTACGTTTTTGAATTTTCTGGAGAACATTGGACGTTTTGGGCTTATGATAGCTCTGTGTGGTGTCATCAACAAGAATACACCAATACGAAATCGTGTCGTAACAATAGCGGCAATCTGTTCGTTGCTGGCATACTATGTACTCTGGATAGCGTATTTTACAGGGAACTTTAATGGCATATCACTTGTCGGCATGGCGGTCTTTCCGTCGGCATTTTTTCTTCTAACGTCGTGGCGGCAAAGGAATATCTTTGCATTTGCTTTCGCCGCGTTATTTGCTGTTGTTCATATATCAATAACCAGCTGCAATTTTTTGTAAGGAGAAAGGTGTGAATGAAAATGTGTAAAGAGTGTTATGTTGAAAAAAGTAGAATTACATCGCTATTAAATCCTGAGGACTGCTTGAAAAATCATACCCAGTATATTTGTGGTAGTTGTGGCAGATGTATATGCATTGAACATGACCCCAAGCGAAACTTACAGCGGTGGAACTTTCCTTTTAAAACACAGGAAATAGCTAAACTATATTTGCGTACGGCCGATTATACAACGAAGCGAGCATGTGGAATATATGAAATCAGAAACGAAAAGGGACGAGTATCCTATAAAATTTTTACTGATAACGAGGAGTTCGAACTATATTTAAAAAAGAACAAGGGAAAAACGTGTAAGAACATGACGCCAGTCTTTACTAGGGGAGAATACCAAGAGTATGACAACACCCAGGTGTGAAAACTGACGTCTGGTGAAATCAGAAGATATATGGACGAACAAAAAGAGGAGGCAAACGGATGCTAGAATTCAGAATGCTAGAGGATACCGATCAGCCGCTTGTGGAAAAGTGGCTCAACAAAGAACATGTTAAAAGGTGGTATGAAATTCCCCATATGGGAATTACTATAAATGACTGGTTATATGAAATGAAAGAGCGCAGAGGAGAATTCCAGTGGTTAACTCACCTTATTGCGACTTGGCAAGGTCAGCCGATTGGCCTTTGTCAGTACTACAAATGCGAAGACAGTGGCGATGAGGACTTTGGCACGCTACCGCTAGAAGGCTCCTATGGAATTGATTACCTGATAGGAGAAGAGGCATATATTGGGAAGGGGCTGGGAAAAGCGATGATTACCCTATTGGTGGATACCATTTTTTCTTTCCCAGATGCGCGCCGTGTGACAGCAGATATAGATCCTAAAAACAAGGCTTCTGAAAAAGCGCTGTTAGCCTCTGACTTTGTTTTGTTCGACCAAGAAAAAGGCCGCTACGTTAGACGGAAGGGATAAGGAATTAGGAGGTGGACAGATTGTCAACGCAACTACAGTTTGCTTCGCGAGAAGAATTTAGAGAGTGGTTAAATACAAATGCAACTACAAGTGATGGTATCTTGATGCGAAGACGGAGGCGGGTCGCACCAGTCGTCTTTCTGGGATGGTTGATCAGTTAAACAAGAATCTAAAGCCGATGTAGAAAGGGATAAAGTGGATAATACGAATAAAGCATTTAGTAAATTTCTTTTGTTATGGTCGGGGCAATTTGTAGCGGCCATCGGTAGCGGCCTAACCTCTTTTGGTTTGGGCGTATATATTTATCAGCAAACGGGCATGGCCTCACAGATGGCTTTTGTTACCCTATTGGCTTTTCTGCCAGGGCTGTTGCTGTCACCTGTGGCCGGTGTGCTGGCTGACCGTTACGACCGACGCCTATTGATGGTGGCAGGCGACGGGCTTTCGGCAATCGGTCTGGTATTCATTCTTATTTGTATGGCAAATGGTGGGGCGCAGCTTTGGCAAATCTGCGTGGGCGTTACCATCAGTTCAATCTTTTCCTCATTACTAGAGCCGGCATATAAGGCTACAGTGACGGATCTTTTGACCGAGGAGCAATATAGTAAGGCAAGTGGCCTTGTCCAAATAGCAGGATCTGCCAAGTATTTGCTCTCACCATTCATCGCCGGGTACTTACTCGCCATCACAAATATAAAGCTGTTATTGGTTATTGATATCTGTACGCTTTTGTTGACAGTTGTGACTACGTTGGCTGTGCGCAGACAAATTAGCACAAAGAAGCAGGAGAGAAGCGGTACCTTCTTCGGTGAGCTTAAGAAGGGATGGGAGGCGGTATCACAAAATAACGGTGTTCGGTCGTTGGTGTTACTAAGCATGGTAATCACCTTTGCGATTGGTTTTATACAGACGCTTTTTACGCCGCTTATCCTTTCCTTTGCCGATAGTGCTACCTTAGGAAGACTAGAGTCCATTGCAGCGTCAGGAATGCTTGTTACCAGTCTACTTATCGGTGTCGCTACCTTTAAAAAAGGCTATGTAAAAATGCTTGCCCTTTCCCTGTTCTTTGCCGGAATATTTATGGCTGGTTTTGGTTTACAGGAAAATATCTTTTTGATTACCGTATCCGGTTTTCTGTTCTTTGCGATGCTGCCCTTTGCCAATACGGCGCTAGATTATCTACTGCGTACCAATATTGATAATTCACTGCAAGGACGTGCTTGGGGTATCATTGGCATCGTCTCACAGCTTGGCTACGTGGTAGCCTATCTACTTTGCGGCGTGCTTGCTGACTATTTGTTTACCCCAATGCTAGTAGAGGGTGGTGTTTTGACTGATAGCATCGGCAAAATCATCGGTGTTGGCAGTGGTCGGGGTACGGGTTTGCTGATTATTTTGGCTGGGTTTTTGCTGTGTATTACAGCATTGGTCCTCTACCAAAGCAGAGCTGTAAAGGGACTTGAAGAAAATTAGAAGGAGCATGAAATGACTGGAAGAATTATACGTAAAGACCTTGCCCGCAATAAAATAGTGACGTTGACCCTGTTCTGTTTTATTCTCATCGCGTCCTTATTGGTGTCAGGTGCGGTACGGATTGTAACAGAAATGACGGGTGCCGTAGATGCTTTGTTTTCCCAGGCAGCAGCACCGGATTTCATACAAATGCATACCGGTGATTTTGACCAAGGCGCCATTGATAGGTTTGCAGAGCAAACATCGATGGTAACATCTCAACAGACAGTAGAGATGCTAAATATCGACAATGCAAATCTTGCTTTTGCCGGTCGCCAACCAGCTACGAATAGCGTAATGGAAAACGGGTTTGTGCGTCAGAATGAAGAGTTTGACTTTTTATTAGATTTAGATAATCAGGTGGTAAGACCAAAGGATGGCGAAATCGCGGTGCCTATCTACTATCTTCAGCGTGATGATCTTGCCATTGGCGATACTCTGGAAGTAGTAGATGGCCAGTATCGAAAAGAGTTTCGCATTATCGCCTTTGTACGAGATGCCCAAATGAATCCTTCTTTGATTAGTTCCAAGCGGTTCGTAGTCAGTGAAGCGGATTTTACCGAGTTACGTGCACACACAGGCTCAGAGGAATACTTGATTGAGTTTCAGCTAGCCGAGGGTGTGGACGTGGGCGAGTTTGAGCGGGTATATCAGTCAGCGGGACTTCCGCAGAAGGACACGGCCATCACGGCAGGATTGCTGAAACTAATGAATGCCCTAACCGACGGCCTTGTAGCCGCGTTAGTTATCTTGGTTAGCCTACTAATTATCACAGTTGCTCTACTTTGTCTGCGACTGACATTGCTAGCGAACATGGAAGAGGACACGCGTGAGATTGGCGTTATGAAGGCGATTGGCATTAAAAGCAAAGACATTCGCGGCTTGTATCTACTCAAGTATCGTGTGATGGCAGGGCTAGCCTGCCTATTGGGCTTTGTACTCTCTCTGCCTTTAGGGAAAGTGTTTACAGCGAATATTACTCTTTATATGGGCAAAGTGGAGGTGAGCCCCTTAACAATCATCTTGCCTGTATTAGGGACAGTGGCTGTTTATGGGATTGTGATGATGTTTTGCCGCCTTGTTTTGCGGCGTTTCCGCCGGATCTCCGCAGTGGAAGCTTTGCGGGCCGGTGGTAGTGCTAGCGGGAAGTTACGAGCGGGATTCTGGCCTCTGTACAAACGACCTATGCGTTGGCTCAACCTACGGTTAGGTGCGCGTGAAGTTTTGCGAAGCTTCGGGAGCTATGGACTTTTGTGCTTTGTATTTATTCTGTGTGTCTTCTTGTTTATTGTACCTATTAATTTACTGACCACGGTGCAAGCACCTAACTTTATCAACTATATGGGTATGGGACAAAGCGACGTGCAAATCGACTTGCGGCGCACAGAGGGTGTCGAACAGCGATATACGGAAATGCTGAAGGCGCTTTCTAGTGATGAGGATGTGGAGCATTTTGCTCCCTACGTGACGGCAGCTTATCCGCTCGTAACAGATGGAGAGACAAGTACCTTAAGAAATGTGCAGATTGGTGATTTTAGCCAGTATGCCATTGATTATTTAGACGGCAAAGCACCTCAGACAGAGAATGAGATTGCTCTTTCGCAGCTGAATGCCCAGGATTTGGAGGTTGCGGTCGGGGATAGTCTGACGCTACTGGTGGAAGATCGTCCGCGAACGCTTACGGTGAGTGGTATTTATCAGGATTTAACCAATGGCGGGCGTACGGCAAAGGCGTCTCTTCCCTGGAGGGCAGAAGATGTGCAGTGGTATCTCGTCTACCTTGATTTGAATGAGGGGATTGACCGTACAGAAAAGGTGGCAGAGTACGCCGAGGTGTTTGCACCGGCTAAGGTTACTCATATCGATAGTTATATCGCCCAAACCTTTGGCTCAACCATTTCTCAGCTAAGGATGGTGGTTGTACTGGCAGCATTGCTTTCCGCTGCGGTGGCGGTACTTATTACGGCCCTGTTTTTGCGGATGTTGACAGCCAAAGAAGCTCATGAATTATCGATCTTGACCTTCCTTGGTTTCCAGAGAAAAGATCTTGCCAGACAGTATGTCTTCCGTACCCTGCTGGTATTGGTGGTAGGAGTAGTAATAGGGACTTTGGCAGCGGCCACCTTAGGACAGAATCTAGCAGGCTTTATGTTTGCCAGCATGGGGGCTTCCCGTATTAGATTTGTTGTGCAACCAGTGGTAGTGTATCTACTTTGTCCGCTGATACTGGCAGGTGTGGTAGCGTTAACCACCCTTGCCAGTACCAGAACGACGGGGCGTATCAAAATCCAAAATTTAGTGATAGAATAAAAGTTCGCCCACAAGGGCGTGGAGGAAATGATGAAGACAATTTTAAAAGCAAGAAACATCAATAAAACCTATGCTCAGGACAAGAATAACGATATCCAGGTGCTACAGGACGTATCGCTACAAGTCGATCGTGGTGAATTCGTTGCCATTATGGGACCGTCAGGTTCGGGAAAAACTACATTGCTCTACGCTATCAGTGGCATGGATCGCCCGACTTCAGGATTGGTGCAACTAGATGAAAAGGAACTTACAACGCTATCCGAGGATGAGTTAGCAGCGCTTCGCCTAAGCCGAATGGGCTTTATCTTTCAGCAAAGCAATCTACTTAAAAATTTGTGCATCCTTGACAATATTGTACTTCCTGGTTACAAGGCGAATAAGGAGAGCCAGGACGTGATCTGTAGTCGGGGGGAAGAGCTGCTGATGCAAACAGGTATAAGTAACATTGCCAAAAACAGCATTACACAGGCTTCAGGCGGCCAGCTTCAACGCGCGGCTATCTGCCGAGCTCTTATTAATAAGCCGGATATCCTTTTTGGCGACGAGCCTACGGGTGCCCTCAATTCTTCCGCTACGGCAGAGGTACTAGATATCTTGGCGAGTATTAATGCTACAGGGACAACCGTCGTGTTAGTTACTCACGACGCCAAAGTAGCCGCTAGGGCGGACCGGGTGTTATTTATGATGGATGGTCATATAGCCGGTGAGTATCCGCAGGAGAAGTACGATCCAGAAAAACAAGACTGGAAAGCCCGAGAGGAAGTCCTTTCTGTTTGGCTTTCAAAGATGGGCTTTTAGAAACGAAATTCACAATAATCTGTAAGTAGGTGACCAGATGTATTATCCAATCCAAATACCATATCTATTAAACATGGAGTTTTCGCAAAATATGAGGTATACCGAGGAATCTGCCGATGAATACGGAGGGTTTGTAATCTGCTACTGGGAAATGCAACCGCTAACAAAGACGAAACTATCCGCATCAAACATTATCGCTACGGATGCTTGTATCGATTTGGTGGCGAGCTTTGATGAAAAGAGCATCGGCTTTGCCGGTATGAGCAGAACGGTGTTTGACTTTGAACTTGAATTGCCAAGCCGTTCCTTTGGGGTTCGCATGATGCCCGGAGCGTTTCATCAGCTGACCGGACTTCCGGCTACTGCTGCCATGGACAATTTCTTGCCAATAGAAACCGTGTTTACGGATTTTGATAGCGGGTATTTTTTCTCATTGCCGTTTGCCCAGGCGAAAGCGTATTTTAGGAAAGCTCTCATGAGCTGCACTAAGGGCAATACCCCAGATCAGTTTACCTTATTATTTCATCAACTCTCAGAGAAAACGCCGGCAACGGTGGCAGAACTTTGTAAAGAGCTTCACCTTAGCCCCCGTCAATGCCAACGATTATTCAAATTGCATTATGGGATTACGCCCAAGATGGCATTAAGCATTGTCCGCTTTCATAAATGTATGGAAATTCTCACCTCTCCCAAAGCGAAGCCATCCGATATTTTGAATGTGGCCGGCTACTACGACCAGCCTCATTTTATTAGGGACTTTAAGAGCAATATCGGGATAACACCCTTAGAGCTTATTCGTACGTACCAATCTTGACGCGTTTTTACAATACGTCTTCTTAGTGACCTTGTAGAATGAAGAAAAAACTAAGGAGGAAATAACGTATGTATAAAGCGATGACAACAAATCTAATGGTGAAAAGTGTGGATAAGGCGATGGCCTTTTATAAAGAGGTGCTGGGATTTTCGGAGGTCGCATCTGTACCTGGCAAAAATAATGAGTTGCAATTTGCAATTCTTTCTAAAGATCAGCTAATGATAATGATGCAGGAAAAAAACAACTTTATTGAGGAGTACCCGGTTCTAAAGACACCGGCGGTGCAGCCATCGGTTAGCCTGTATATTGTTGTGGATAACCTAGAGGCACTTTATAATGAATTAAAGACAAAGCACTCCATTTACACAGAACTCCATACTTCTTTTTATGGGGCGAAAGAGTTTGCCATTACCGACGTAGATGGCTACGTACTTACTTTTACAGAACGTAACTAAGGAAATACAAGGTTTAGGAAGGATTCAGATGAGAGATATGAACAATCAAGGGGATACGAAACACTTTCATGAGCTGGAGGAATTAAGAATTGATTGTGCTATTAAACAGAAAAAGGGCTTACATTTCATTTTAGCCTCGATAGTGATATGGAGTGCAGTTCTTGGTGTACAAATTATGAATATTCCTGTGCTTACAAAAAACTTGTATACGTTTTGTTGCACAGCACCACTTCTACCAATAGCCTTCTTTATATCTAAACTCATCAGGGTTGATTTTCAAAACAAGGAAAACCCGCTTACCAATTTGGGTATCCTATTCTCTGTCAATCAAATGCTATACCTTTTAATCGCTATGTGGATTTATCCGACTATACCGGACAAAATGTTGATGGTCATTGCGATGATATTTGGAGCGCACCTTATGCCATACAGCTGGCTATATAAATCAACAGCGTATTTGATGTTATCGGTAATCATTCCGATCTGTGCATTAATAATCGGCTTGAATTTTCCATCATACATTTTGGCGTTAATGATGATAGTGTTTGAAGTTATTTTTAGCATTTGCTTGCTACAAGAGAACCGAATTCTTTACAAACATATGTATAGAGAGAAAGGAGAAACAAAATGAGATTAGGAGCAATCGTATTAGACAGTGACAACATTGATGCGTTGTCGGATTTTTATGCCAAGTTATTAGGGTGGAAGATGAATGTTCAAATGCATGACGGTGAAAAATGGATTACCGTGATCAAAGACGATTTTTCGGAAACACCGTTAGTTTTCCAGGAGAATCCTGATTACAGAAAACCAGTGTGGCCACCCACTAAGACAGAACAACAGCAAATGGTTCATCTGGATTTTTATGTGAAAGCGGATGAATTTGAGGCGAAGATTGCCTACGCCATAGAGTGCGGAGCGACAATGGCCGAAAACCAATTATCCAGTGACTGGAAGGTCATGCTTGATGTGTCGGGACATCCTTTCTGTATCATTCCCATACCCAAAGAAGTGTATGAGCAAAGATATGGAGCAAATAATTAATATGGCGATTTACCAAGTAACGGATAAAAAAACGATAGCCCCACTTTATGCCGGGTGGGAGGAAACGATGATTTGGTCCTGCTTAGACGACTGCATGGGAGTTGCCTATGCAGACGACTTAGAGAAACCGGCATCGGCACAAATCATCATCGGACCCTATAGCTTTTTGGCGGGAGAAGTGAATTACGATTTGATCAAAAATAATTTCGACTATTCTTTTGACATGATTCCCCAGAATCCCCAATGGGAGAAGGCCATCGTTGAGACCTATGGAGAGAAGGTCGAGAAGCGGATGCGCTACGCTACGAAGAAGGAGAAAGAGGCCTTCGATACGGCGAAACTACAGGAAATCGTATCCTCATTGGTCGAACCCTATACATTAAAGGCTATCGATCAGTCTTTATTTAGTGAAATTATGACGATCGATTGGGCCAGAGATTTATGTGCAAATTATGGGGATAGCGAGCGCTTCCTAAAAGATGGCTTGGGATTTGTGGCTCTAAAGGAGGGCGAAATTGTTGCCGGCGCTTCGTCTTTTACGTATTACTCCGAAGGAATTGAGATTGAAATTGATACCCGCGTTGATGAGCGGCGCAGAGGGCTAGCGTTAGCGTGTGGCGCCAAACTAATCTTGGAGTGCCTTAGTCGGGGGCTTTATCCTAGCTGGGATGCGTATAATAAAGAGTCATTATCCTTATCGGCAAAATTAGGATACCGTTTTGATAAAGAGTATCCTACCTACGAGTTTCAATAATAGGAAGGCTGAGTACATGATTAAAAACGAAGTGATTAGTCGAGCTATCGATTATATATTGACTCACATCGGTGAGCCGATTCATGTGGATGAGATTGCTGCTTATTGCCATTTTTCAAAGCATCATTTATCAAGGCTCTTTAAAGCCGAGACGGGAGAGGGCATTTACGAGTTTGTGAAGCGTCTCAAAATCGAGCAAAGCGCCTTTCGCTTAAAGGTTGAGCCAGACCGAAGTATTACCAAAATTAGTGGTAGCTATGGCTATAGTTCTTCAAATTATAGCACGGCTTTTAAGCAACACTACGACGTTTCGCCAGTGCATTTCCGGCGAACGATTTTGGAGAGGTCACGAACGAATCCAATTTTTAACAATACTTTACCGGACTGGGAGTCGTTTGCCGATTGTCAGCGCAAAATTACCATCGAGCAGCTACCAGACTACTACGTAGTCTACGATCGACATAAAGGTAGTTATAAGAGTTTATCGGAGCACTGGTGCGAATTTCTGGAAAAGCATAAGACTTACCGAACGGAGGAAACTTTGTTAATGGAATGTACTTATGACGATCCCGTAATTACCGACACCGATTCCTGCTTGTATGATTTATATATGACGGTACCAGAAGAGGCACCATTATCACCAACTTGTTATCTAAAGGGTGGCAAGTTCGCCATTTATCACTTTAAGGGGATGGTGGACCAGATTTATCACGGCATCCAAAGCTTATATAACGTTTGGCTTCCCCAGAGCGGGCATTTTCTTGATGAACGGTATGGGTTTGAGATTTATCGCAAGGTGGACGGGGACTATATGGAAATCGATATTTGCACACCTATAAAATAGAGCACAATTTCAGAAGTTTATTATTGCTTTTTCCTTTATACTTTTGCCTAGCATAAAAGGAAAAGGAGAAAGTGAAAATGAACTTAAATACTATTCGCAAGCATCAACGAAAATCTATTTTAGAGTTCGCTCTGCCAGCGATTATCGCAATGATACTGACTTCACTGATTACGGTGGTAGACGGTTTTTTTATCGGAAACTATGTGGGAAAAGAAGGGTTGGCGGCTGTCAATCTGGGATTACCGATTATCTACCTCTTTCTGGCAGTCGGCTTGATGGTCTCAGTGGGCGGCATCGCTATTGCGGGCATGGCCCTTGGCGCTGGCGAAATTAAGAAGTGTAAGGACGTCTTCAACCAGACGATTTGCACAGTGACAGTGATTACGATTTTACTTAGCGTGATTATGTACTTTTGCATTCAGCCTCTGCTTGGGCTCTTAAATGCCGATGCTCAGGTGAGTGGCTATTTCAAAGATTACTACTATGTGCTGCTGTTACAGCTACCGCTGATGGTCATTAATTCGTCTTGTGGCATGTTTATTAGAGGCGAAGGCAATCCTCAGTATTACATGAAGGTAAGTATTCTCACGTTAATAATTAATGGGCTCCTAGATTACCTTTTCGTTCGCTTTCTAGGCTGGGGTGTCCGCGGGGTGGCGGCCGCTTCCTTAATCGCAACCGCTATCGGCTTAATGTGGGTGCTTTCCTATTTTCGGAAAAAAGCAACGGTGTATACCTTCCAGAGGTTCCGTTTTTCCAGGGAAACCCTCGTAAAGACCTTTCTTAATGGGAGTTCGGAGTTTGTAGGGGAGATGTCTCTTAGTATCTCTATGTTTGCTTATAATTATGTAATTCTAAAGTATATCGGTGTGGACGGTGTCTCCGCATTTACTATCGTCGGGTATCTGTCGTATATCTTTAGCATGGTTTTAATCGGCTTTGGGCAAGGAGCAAGCCCGCTGATTAGCTTTACTTACGGCGCCAGAGAAAGAGCGCTCGCTATAAAGCTACGGAAGTTGACGAATCAAATGGTGCTAGGTGCCGGCATCTTGACTTTTTTACTAGTCTTAATCGGGCGCCAGTGGTACGGTGGTCTGTTTGTAAAAAGTGAGGCGGTAGAACAGATGGTGCAATCCGGCATGCTCTTATTTGCCATATCTTTTCTGTTTTCCGGTATCAATACCATTACCTCTTTTTACTTTACTTCTATCGGGAAGGCGATGGAGTCAGCGATTATATCCTCTGCTCGGGGACTTGTCTTGCTGCTAATCTGTATTTTTCTGTTACCACCATTACTGGGAATGACTGGGATCTGGCTGGCGGCACCAATCACCGAAGGAGCCACGCTATTAATCAGTCTGTTCTTTATCTCAGTGGACGGACGCGTCACTAAAAAATTGACAATAGGAGAAAATTAAATGAAATATGAAGGTGTATGTATTGCCGTAAGCGATGTGAAGCAGGCAAGAAAGTTTTACGAGGAGCTATTTGGTCTTACCGTGTTTCAGGACTACGGTATTAACATTTCTTTTCACGGGGGATTATCCTTACAGCAAGAATTTGATTGGCTGCTCGACCTTCCCAAGGAGCAGATTAAAAGCGCTCCGCACAATATGGAGTTATATTTCGAAGAGGATAATTTCGATGATTTTATCGAGGTGTTACATGCAAGAAGTGATATAAAGTATCTTGGAGATGGGGTGAAAGAAGCCGGTTGGGGACAACGCTCGATTCGCTTTTACGATTTGGATGGCCACATTATCGAGGTGGGTGAGAACATGAAGATGGTGGTCCGCCGCTTTCTTGATGGGGGCATGACCATGAGCGAAGTCTCCGTGCGCATGGATGTTTCGCTCGCGGATTTGGAGATGCTATTAGGCGATTAATCTCTAATCGCCCAACGCATCTTAGTGGATCTTGCTCGTCCATTTTGTAAGCATTCTTCTTTAGAAGGTCTAATTACCTCGTCAGCAACGTCGCGGTATAGGCCTTCTTTTTTGTACTTTTTAAATGATTTTTTAACCAGGCGGTCCTCGCCAGAGTGAAAGGTCAGAATCGCTACGCGACCACCAGGAGCCAGAACATGAGGGAGCTTTTCTAGAAAATTATGAAGAACCTCATATTCACTATTCACGTCTATTCGCAGGGCCTGGAAGGTGCGCTGACAGGACTTTTTGATGGCCTCCTCCTTATCGGGAACCTTGATACGCGCCAGAGCAGCAGCGATGATCTCGGCAAGCTTCGTAGTGGTATCAATCTTTGTGCCCTTTCTGATTTCAAGCATGACTTTTTTGGCAATCAATTCAGCATAAGGCTCGTCGGCGTTTTCTAAGAGCATACCCGTTAGCTCGTCTTCATCCAATTCCTGTAAGCGTTGGGCCGCAGATGTTCCTTTTAAGGGGTTAAGGCGCAGATCAAGAGGACCTTCTTTCTTATATGAGAAGCCTCGCTCAGGATTATCGATTTGCATTGACGAGACACCTAGATCAGCAAGAATAAAATCAAACTTCCCAGCATCCTTTGCTACCTCATCGATGGTTTCAAAATTGGTGTTAATCGTCGTTAAGATGTCTTCATCATAGCCCAGATTCTGAAGTCGCTTTTTCGTTTTAGCAAGCTCTAGAGGGTCAGCGTCAAGGGCGTATAGGTGCCCCTTCTTCTCTAGGCATCCTAGCATGGCTTCGGTATGTCCGCCGTAGCCTAGGGTGGCATCAAGGCCTATCTGTCCAGGCTTGATTTCAAGAAACGAGATAATTTCATTTACCATAATAGACAGGTGCATACCTACAGGTGTGCTCCCTTTTTTAATGACCTTAGCCACCGTCTCAGGATACTGCTCAGGGGCTAGTTCTTTATATTTTTCTTCATAGCGCCGGGGATGGGTTCCTTTATATCGCTTACGGCGCTGGTGGGGTTTGTTTTGTTCGGATTCCATAATCATTTCTCCTCAGTTATTTGCTTCACTGTCATGATACGGGAAAGCTAGGGTAAAAGCAAGGGACTTTGGTTGTACCACAGTGTTGGTTATGTTAGAATAATTGAGATTATGAAACGAAAAAAGAGGATGCATATGAATCAGCCAAAAGCAGTCCTAGTCGTTAGCTTCGGTTCGACTTACCCAGATAATAACCAAGAGACGTTAGGAGCAATTGAAGAATACATTAGAAGACAATATCCCCAAGCTATTATCCGTAGGGCGTATATCAGCTTACGGGTGATCGAAGCCTTAAAGGAGCGCCATCAGCTAACTGTAGAGACGGTAGCTCAAGCTTTAGAGCAGCTCCAAAGGGAAGGTGTAAAAGAAGTAATCGTTCAGCCTACTTTTCTTTTGTACGGAGAAGAGTATAATCAGATGTGCAAGCACCTGTCTTCCTATAAAGAAAGTTTTCAGATCTTAAAAGTGGGACCACCGCTTTTAGCAGAGAGTACAGATGTCTTGAGGGTGGCGGAAATTCTTGCAGGAGAGGGTCAAAAGTGCTTGCAAGAGGATGCCGTCGCAGTGTTAGTCGGACACGGTAGTAGGGACGAGGCCGGAAATAGAGTCTATCAGGAACTACAGAAGGCCTTTGTAGATAAGCCCTTTGTAGTGGGTACCTTAATAGCTAAGCCTGGAGTCGCCGAAGTGAAACAGATATTAGCCAATAGGAAAATAAAGAAAGTGGTTCTGTGGCCGCTAATGGTGGTGGCTGGCAGTCACACAAAAAGGGATATCTTCGGGGAAGGGTCAGATTCCTTTGCTAGTCGCTTGGCAGCAGCCGGCTATGAGCTAGTAAAGATAGAAGCAGGGCTAGGGTCCCTATTGGAAATACAGAAGCTTTACGCAGAGCACGTTGAGCGGGCAAAAGACATATAGAATTGAGGATGTATAATGAAGAGGTTAGTAGTGGCACTGGTAATCATGGTATTAGGAGTCGGTCTCCTTACCGGTTGTAAAAAGGAACAAGAAGAAGCTAGTAGTACCCAGGTAGAGTCAGCAGGACCGAAGCGAGTGGTGGCGTTATCTTTTTCCTGGGCCAACCTGTGGAGTCTAGCAGGTGGGGAATTAATGGGTGTGACAACGGATGTCACCACTGATGAAGAGATGAAAGCGCGGGTGAGTTTAAGTCAGGATTATCAGCAAATCGGCACGGTGCAAAAGCCGAATCTGGAGATGATTCTCGGATTAGAGCCAGATCTGGTCCTAGTCTCAGAGGATTTAGGCGCCCATCAGCCAGTGGTGGCTGCTTTAGAGGAAGCGGAAATTGCTTATTACGAGCTTAAAATAGAATCCTTTGATGATTATCTAGAGGCCCTTTTAGATTTTACTGAGCTTACCGGTGAAAAGGAACGCTATAAGGAATACGGAACGGATTTACGAGATGAGATTGATCAGCTAATTGCTAAAGTTCCGGAAGAGGAGAAAGGGCAAAGCGCGTTACTCATGCGGGTGTTTTCTTCAGGGTTAAACGCTATCTCAGGCGAGCATGTAGTGTGCGATATTTTTGAACACATCGGTATAACCAATGTGACAGAGACGACGGGACTTATGCTAGAGGAGCTTTCTCTAGAAGCGATCTTGGAAGCGAATCCGGATTATATCTTTATTCTCACCATGGGAGATGAAGAGAAGGCCAAGGAGAATATTCGAGTTAATCTAGAGGCAGACCCGGCGTGGCAGACCCTTACGGCGGTACAGAACGACCGTGTCGTCTTCTTAGAGAAGGAACTATATCACTATAAACCAAATGAAAAGTGGGTACAGGCGTATGCGGGCATCCTCCAAACAGTCTATCCGGACACCTATTAAGAATATCTGGGGCATCACCATCGGGCTATTAGTGATACTGGTAGCCCTCTTTTTCTTGAGCCTTTCTCTAGGCGCTTCTAGCTTTCAGCTAAAGGAAACGTGGGGCTATCTTCTCTACGGAGAAGGGGAGGCGGTAATCGGCAATATCGTTCGCTTAATTCGCCTGCCTAGAAGTGTAGGGGCCGTTCTTTGCGGTAGTGGTCTGGCAGTTGCCGGGATGCTACTACAAAGTGCTCTTAATAATTCACTGGCAGCGCCAGGGACCATCGGGGTGAATTCAGGCGCCGGTTTTCTGGTGGTGGCAGCCGCGATTTTCTTTCCCGGAAGCTTTATGGCAAAGACCGTCTTCGCTTTTATTGGCGCTCTCTTGGCCGCTCTTTTAGTCTTCATGATTGCCAGAAAGACCGAAGGGTCCCGGAGCAAGATTATTCTTACGGGGGTAGCTGTCTCGAGTCTTTTAAGTGCTGGTAGCGATACCTTGGTGACCCTTTATCCTGACAGTGTGATGGACCGCACCAGTTTCTTTATCGGTGGCTTTGCCCATACTCAGGGACGGGTACTTATCTACGTGTGGCCCCTTATAATTGTAAGTCTGCTTGCAGCCTGGCTTTTTGGTAAGCAGATGAATGTGCTATCTCTAGGGGATGAGATGGCGGAGTCCTTAGGGTTACATACGAAACGATTTCGTTTCTTATTGCTATTTTTGGCGGCGCTACTGGCAGGAGCCAGTGCTTGTATCGGCGGCCTCTTAGGCTTTGTGGGGTTAGTTGTGCCCCACATTGTGCGAATGGTAATCGGCACGGATCATCGCCGGTTGATTCCGCTGACGGCACTCGCCGGCAGCGTCTTAGTCTTAGGCTGTGATCTGCTAGCCCGGGTACTCTTTCGCCCCTTTGAGCTACCGGTGGGGATTCTTCTGTCGTTCTTAGGAGCGCCCTTCTTCCTCTTCCTAATCCTGAAGCACAAAAGGAGGGTAGAGCAATGATCACTTTAGAAAATGTCTCCGTCAGTCTGGAACAAAAGACGATTTTAAAAGGGTTAAGCCTGACTACTTCACGTCTTGGATTTACCGTGATTATCGGTCGCAACGGCAGTGGGAAATCCACCTTGTTAAAGGCGATAGCTGGATTATTAGAGTACCAGGGCAGTATTAAAATCGACAATAAAGAAATAAAAAAGTTACCAAGGAAGGAACGGGCCCAGCAGTTATCTCTGCTTCCTCAGCAGCGTCCTCTACCGGATATTGACGTGGAGACGTTAGTCTCTCACGGCCGTTTCCCTTATCTAGGCTTTGGAAAGCAGATGAGTGCTGAGGATCGCCAGATCGTCGAAGAAGCTCTTATCCGAGCCGATGTAAGCGACTTGCGCTATCGGCGGATGCGCAGTCTTTCCGGGGGTGAGCGGCAACGGGTCTATATTGCCATGATGATTGCTCAAGATACCAAGTATCTGTTATTGGATGAGCCGACCACATTTCTGGACGTAGAATATCAGCTGGAAGTTATGAATCTGCTAAAAAGCTTACAAGAAGAAGGGAAGCACATTATTATGGTGGCTCACGACTTGCCTCAGGCCTTTTCCTTCGCTGAGGAAGTGGTGGTCTTAGCTGACGGTGAGCTTATCTGTCAGGGAAGGTCAGAGGAAATCTACAATAACAGCGCCTTAAAAGAAGTGTTTTCCGTACGGTTATGTCCCCAAGTAGGCGAAAAAGGGCTGTATAAATACCAATTGGAAAAATGATCCACGCCCGGTGGGAAAACTTGAAATATCTCTTCTACTAGGCTATAATGAGACATTGAGTTTTTAGCAAAAAGAGACGTTTTCAGGAGGAGAACATGGAATTTATTGAGAGAGAATTTGTCCCCATGATTTTTGGGGGAGATATTAATACATACAGTGTTTCTAGAGCGTTTTATGAAGAGTATCAGGTAAAGGCCCACGTGTTCGGGAAGTTTGCTTCCGGCCCTAGCTATAAAAGCAAAATCTTAGAATACCACATTACCCCAGATATCGATACCGATGCCGGCTTTATGCGCGAAGTGGAAGCGTTTTGCAAGGAACATCACGACCAGAAGGTTTTCCTTATTGGTTGTGGTGATAATTATATTGCCATGATTGGCAAGCACAAATACCAGGTGCCAGAAAATGCCGTGGTTCCTCATGTGGATTACGAAATGATGGAGAACCTTCAGAAGAAAGATTATTTCTATGAGCTGTGTGAAAAGCACGGTCTCGATTATCCTGCTACTTATGTGTATAAGAAAGGGATGAGCCTAGACTTTGCACTAGATTTTGAGTATCCGGTGATCTTAAAGCCTTCTGAAAGTGTAACCTACTGGGATAGCCACTATGAAGGTCAGGAGAAGGTATATTTTATCAATAATAAAGCGGAGCTGGATAAAAGTATTCAACTGATTTACGATCACGGGTATGAAAGTCCATTGATTATTCAGGATACCGTTCCGGGAAATGACGAAAATATGTACGTGTTGACGGCGTATTCCAATCAACAAGGAAAGGTGGAGATGATGTGCTTAGGCCACGTGCTTCTAGAAGATCACCACCCTACCGGTAGAGGCAATCACACGGTGATTATCACCGAATTTAATGAAGAGCTGATGCTAAAGACGAAAGCCATGCTAGAAGATATCGGCTACGTTGGCTTCTCTAACTTTGATATTAAATACGATACTAGGGATCAGAAATACAAATTCTTTGAAATCAATACGAGACAAGGACGAAGTAATTACTACGTGACGGGCTCTGGTTTTAACATTGCCAAATACTTAGTGGAAGACTATGTCTATGGACACGAACACCCACTAGAGCTAGCGAAAGACGCGCACTTGTGGATGGTGGTGCCAAAGTCAGTGGCCTTTAGTCAGATTAAGCAGCCTGCCAATATTCAGGCGATGAAAAAGCTGATTCAGGAAGGAAAAATGGTGAATCCTACCTTTAATAAAGGGGATTATCGGTTAGGACGCCTGTATCGCCTAGCGCGAGTACATGTAGGACACTATATTAATTACCGCAAATATTAAGGAGTCAGGATGGAAAAGAAGCTACTAGGAGTCATTGGGGGTATGGGACCAGAAGCCACGGATTATTATTATAATCAGGTGATTGCCCATACGGATGCGCCAAAGGATCAAGATCATATCGATATGGTGATTTTAAGCCACGCCTCGATGCCAGATAGAACCCAGGCTATTCTTAGCGGGGACGACCAGGATATTATTAAGAAGCTGGTAAAAGACGCCCAGACATTAGAAGCCATGGGGGTGTCTAACATTGCCATTCCCTGTAATACCTCACACTATTTTTACGAAAAAATCCAGGCAGAGACCAAGGCCACCATCATCAATATGGTAGAAGAAAGCGTCAAGTTTGCCGTTAATAATTTTGAAGACGTTCACAAAATCGGCATTATGGCAACCGATGGTACTGTGAAAGCTAGAGTGTACCACCAGGCCTGCGAAGCGCTAGGGGTAGAAGCGATGATTCCCAGTGAGAAGCGGCAAGTGGAAGTGATGAGTCTGATTTATGAAGAGATTAAGGCCGGTCTTCCGGGAGATAAGAAGAAATTCAACCGGATTTATGAAGAGCTGGTAAAAAATGGTTGCGACGTGGTGATTCTCGCCTGTACGGAGCTTTCAGTCTATAAGAAATCCCATGAGGTTTCCGAACGCTGTTTGGATGCCATGGACGTCCTAGTGCGGGAGTCGATTATCCGCTCAGGCGCAGAATATAAGGAGTAATGCAAAGTATGAACTTTTATCCTCTTAAGAAATACCTTGAAGTGGCAGGAGAATACGGGACGGTTACCAAAAGTGCTCTTCTGGGTAAAGAAGAGCAAGAAGTAACCGGTCTTACCTATAACTCGAAAGAAGTAGCTCCAGGAACTCTTTTTATCTGTAAAGGCGCGAATTTTAAAGAAGCGTACCTACAAGAAGCAAAAGAGAGAGGAGCTTTTTGCTATATTAGTGAAAAGGAGTATCAGGCGGGTGCAGGCATGAGCTGTATCATCGTCAGCGACATTCGCCAGGTGATGGCAAGACAGGCCATTCTTTTTTACAACGAACCGGCCAAAGACTTAAAGGTTATCGGTATTGGCGGAACTAAGGGAAAGACGACTACCGCCTTTTACCTAAAGAATATTATTGAGCAAAAAGCCCCTTGCGGGATTCTATCCTCTATCTGTACTTATGATGGTAAGACAGAAGCGGTGGCCCATAATACCACACCAGAGTCGGTAGAGCTCCAGAAGTATCTATATCAAACGGTACAAAACGGGGTGAAATACATGGTGATGGAGGTGTCCTCTCAGGCCCTTAAGTACCACCGGGTGGAAGGACTAGACTTTGATATCGGGGTCTTCCTTAATATTTCCGAGGATCACATTAGCCCTATCGAGCATCCAGATTTTGAAGATTACTTTCAGTCAAAGATGCTGATGTTTAAGCAGACCCAGACGGCGATCGTCAACCTAGACGGCGGTGAGCGCGTCAGGGCTCTCGAGGCCGCGAAGAATGCCAGTCAGACAATTACCTTTAGTTTAGAAGATAAAACTGCCGATTATTATGGCAAAGATATCGAGAAGGTGGGAGAGCATAGCCGCTTTAAAGCCGTCGCAAAAGGCGCAGAAAAGACCTATGAGCTAGCGATGCCAGGACTTTTTAATATCGAGAATGCACTAGCCGCTATGGCCGCAGCTAACGCCTTAGGATTCTCTGAGGAAGAGATTTATACTGGCTTAAAGACGGCCAGGGTAAAGGGGCGGATGGAGATTTTCCATGGGAAAGACGGGAATAAAATCGGCATCGTCGATTACGCTCACAATAAATTAAGCTTTGAAAAGCTATTTTCTTCACTGAAAAAAGAGTATCCAGGATACCGCATCATCGCAGTCTTCGGAACCCCTGGGGGAAAAGCCTTCGGCAGACGCAAAGACTTAGGTGAGGCCGCCGATCGGTACGCCGATGAGATTATCTTAACGGCCGATGAGCCAGGTATCGAACAGGTGCGAGATATCTGCGAGGAAATCGGCAAGTATATTAAGCATAAGCCGTTTCAGATTGTGGAGGAGCGAAGCCAGGCTGTTGAGATCGCCTTCTCTTCGTCTCCTGAGAAGGCCGTTATCGCGGTAGTTGGCAAAGGCCACGAAGCCTCGATGAAAATCGGCCATGAATATGTAGATTATCCTTCGGATTTAGAACTGGTAGCAAAGGTCTTAAAGGCTTACGATGAAAGGAATTAGTTATGTGTGGATTTACCGGATTTTATAGCGCCATGAGCGCTTCGGAAAAGGAAAAATTAATTGATGAGATGGGCGAAAAAATTGTCCATAGAGGCCCGGATAGTAAAGGAAGCTTTACCGATGATTACGTGGCCTTTGGCTTTCGCCGCCTAAGTATTATCGACTTAGCGGGTGGTACTCAGCCAATTACCAGTAGCGACGGCAACTACGTCATTATCTTTAATGGCGAGATCTATAATTATAGAGAGCTTCGCCAAGACTTAATTGACAACCACGGAGCGAAGTTTCAGACCAACTCTGATACGGAAGTAATCATCGAGACCTACAAGGTCTATAAAGAAGAAACGGCCGCGAGATTGCGGGGGATGTTTGCTTTTGTAATCTACGAAAAGGATACCCATAAGCTTTACGGCGCTAGGGATTACTTTGGTATTAAACCCTTCCACTACGCAAAGATGGGGGATACCTTTATCTTTGGCTCGGAGATCAAATCCTTCTTGCCTCACCCTGATTTCAAGAAAGAGGTTAATAAAGAGGCGCTAAAGATGTACTTAGTTTTTCAATATACGCCTACGGAAGAGTCTATTTTCAAAAACGTATACAAGTTAACACCGGGTACGTTTTTTACCTATGACGGCAAAGAGTTCCAGACGAAGCGATACTTCACCATGGACTACGAGATTGCCGAGAAGACCTTTGACGAGACGGTGAAGCTCATTGAGGAAACGGTACAAAGCTCAGTAGATTATCATCAGATTGCCGATGTAGAAGTGGGTTCTTTCCTTTCTGGTGGTGTGGATTCAAGCTATATCGCCTCATCGGTAAAACCCATGAAGACCTACTCGGTAGGCTTCGACGTAGAAGGCTTTGACGAGACCGGCTACTCAGAAGAGCTATGCCGACTGTTAAAGATGAAAAATGTAAAGAAAGAAATTACGCCGGATGAATTCTTTGATAGTTTACCTATGGTTCAGTATCACTCCGATGAACCTCATGCCAACCTCTCAGCGGTGCCTCTCTACTACCTAGCAGAGCTGGCCGCGAAAGACGTAAAGGTGGTGCTAAGCGGGGAAGGTGCTGATGAGATGTTCGGTGGTTACGAGTCCTATCAGTCCAGTGCTATCGGCGAATTCTACAAAGGAATCACCACGAAGAAGTTCCGTCATCGCCTAGCTAAGTGGGCGGCTGATCGTCCGTATTTTAAAGGCCAAGCCTTCCTTCAAAGAAATGCCGATACGGTGGAAGATGGCTACATAGGTCAAGCCTTTATTATGAACAACGAAGAAGCTGAGGAGATTTTGGCCCCGGCATATCAGAGCGATATTAAGTATCAGGATATTACGAAGCCTTATTTTGATAAAATGAAGGGCATGGATGATTTGCATAAAAAGATGTATCTAGATATGCACGTCTGGCTCCCCAACGACATTTTGCTAAAAGCGGACCGGATGACCATGGCCCATTCTCTAGAGCTACGGGTGCCTTATCTAGATAGAGAGGTGTGGAACTTATCGAGAACCATGAAAAGCCGCTTCCTAATCGATAAAGGCGTTCCTAAATTTGCCTTTAGAACGGCCGCCCTCGCCAAAATTCCCACAGAGTGGGCTAAGCGAAAGAAGCTCGGCTTTATGGTACCGATTAAAGTATGGCTTAGAGAGGATAAATATTACAATCAAGTGAAGGCGATTTTTGAAAAAGACTACGTTAGCGAGTTCTTTGATCAAAAGCTTATCTTGCAGATGCTAGAAGAGCATAAAGCCAAGAAGAAAGCTCATCACCGTAAGCTTTACACCATCTATTCATTCCTTTTATGGTATGAGCAGTATTTCGTTTTGCGCTAAAAGACACAGAAAAGACATGGATGTCAAGGCTTTTTGTGTAAAATCATGTAAAAAAATGGGAAAGCAATCGGATAATTTGTTGATTTAGATATATCATTATGACCACAAGATATGGTATTATCACAGTATAAAAGACTTGTACTACAAGTTAAACTCCCCAGATAAAGGTTAGGTGATAAACATGTCAAAAAGATTAATCAAGTTCCATGACCCCCACGAGGTGCAGGACTTTGCCAATAAAGTTTCTCGTTACCCATATGATATGGACTTGAAAAGAGGGCGCTATATTGTGGACGCCAAGTCAATCCTAAGTATTTTGAGCATGGGATTTGATAATAAAATTGAGCTAAAAGTATATGAGGACGAATCCGACGAGCTAAATGGCTTGTGGAATGACATCAGTCCTTATCTTGCACCAGTTAGATAAGACATAAGTGTAAAGCCTCCTGGCGAAAGCCAGGGGGCATGTTTTTTTCATCGGAAAGTCCTTCGGGTTGTAACTTCTCCTTTGCAGGCGTATAATTTTCTTCAGAGAGGGTGGAAAAGAAATGAAAATAGAAAAAGAAAAATTATTGTTTACTAATAAAGCCTTGTTCTTGTTGATTGTGCCCTTGATCATCGAGCAGTTCCTTGCGGTAATCGTAGGCATGGTGGATTCTATGGTGGTCGCCAGAGCCGGAGAAGCCGCCGTATCGGGAGTCTCCTTAGTGGATCAGGTAATGATTCTGATGATCAATGCCTTTGCAGCCCTAGCAACTGGCGGTGCCGTGGTAGCGGGACAATATCTGGGAAGAAAAGAAAAAGAAAAAGGTAGCAAGGCCTCTAGCCAGCTAATTTATTTTATCCTGATCTCTTCTTTAGTTATCACGCTGATAGTCTACTTACTAAAACCCTTTATTATTCATACCCTATTTGGCAAAATTGATGCAGAAGTGGCAAGCCACGCCGGGATCTACTTTGACATCGTCGCCGCGTCCATTCCCTTTATCGCTATGTATAATGGCGGGGCCGCCATCTTCCGCACCATGGGTAACTCAGGAGTGACCATGAAGATCGCGGTGCTGATGAATATCATCAATGTGGTTGGTGATATTGGTCTGGTCTACGGCTTAGGCATGGGTACGGCTGGTGTTGCGATTCCCACGTTAGTATCCCGAGCAGTAGCTGCTGTTATAATCATTATCCTGCTGTTAGATCAGAAGCGCTTACTGCATATCGCTAAAACCATTAAGATTAAGCTAGACTTTGGTATGGTGCGCCGAATCCTGCGAATCGGTATTCCTAATGGTCTGGAAAGCAGTATGTTTCAAGTGGGAAAAATCGTTGTCCTAGGTCTTGTGTCATCCTTTGGTACCTACGCTATTGCTGCTAATGCAGTCTCTAATGTCTTGGCACTCCTACAAATCCTACCAGGAATTGCTCTCGGTCTAGCCGCTACCGCCGTAATCTCCCGCTGCATTGGCGCCGGCGATTACGAACAGGTAAAATACTATAACCGTAAGATTATCATCATTGCTCACATCGCCATTGGCTTTATGTCGCTGGTGACCTACTTGCTTTTACCAGTATTTATGAAAATCTACGGCCTCTCCCCAGAAGCCGAAGTGGAGGTTATCAAGATTATTACCTTGCACAGTATTGGTTGTACTCTAATCTGGCCAGAATCCTTCGTTCTTCCAAGCTCGCTTAGAGCTACGGGAGATGCGAATATCACCATGTATATCTCCACATTTTCCATGTGGGCCTTCCGGATTGGCTCAGCTTTCCTACTAGCCAAGTTCTTTGGCATCGGGGTTAGCGCCGTGTGGATCGCCATGATGATCGACTGGACCTTCCGGGCGACTATGTTTATTATTCGCTATTACAGTGGAAAATGGAAGAACAAGGCCGTCGTCTAATGCTTGCAGTTGACGGGTGAAAAAGATATAATGAAAAAACAACTATTTTAGGAGGAAATCCCTTTGAGCAAAGAATTAATTATCGTCATTGATTTTGGTGGACAATACAATCAATTGGTGGCACGAAGAGTTCGCGAGGCCAATGTGTACTGTGAAATTCACTCTTACAAAACGGATCTAGAAAAGATTAAAGAAATGGCACCGAAAGGCATCATCTTAACCGGTGGACCGGCCAGTGTCTATAAAGAAGATTCAGCTACGTACCAGAAAGAGCTATTTGAACTAGGTATCCCTGTTCTTGGCCTTTGCTACGGCGCTCAGCTGATGGCTCACGTTCTCGGCGGTACCGTGGAACCAGCACCAGCAAGCGAATACGGCAAGACGTTAATGACCGTTGATCAAGCAGACTCGAAAATATTTAAAGACGTACCTACAGAATCTACCTGCTGGATGAGTCATTTTGACTACATTAGTAAAGCCGCACCAGGCTTTGAAGTGACCGCTCATACGGCTAACTGCCCAGTGGCAGCCATGGAAAAAGCCGAAGATAAGCTTTATGCGCTTCAGTGGCACCCAGAAGTGCTCCATACAGAGTACGGCAGCCAGATGATCAATAACTTCTTATATGACATCTGCGGCTGTGCCGGGGACTGGCGCATGGACTCCTTTGTAGTAGAATCTATCGAAAAGATTCGCGAAAAAGTCGGCGATGGCAAAGTACTCTGCGCCCTATCAGGAGGCGTTGACTCCTCAGTGGCAGCAGTTATGCTCTCAAAAGCCGTAGGCTCACAACTCACCTGCGTCTTCGTTGATCACGGACTACTCCGCAAGAACGAAGGCAATGAAGTGGAAGAAGTCTTCGGACCAAACGGCCCTTACGATCTGAATTTCATCCGCGTAAACGCTCAAGAACGTTTCTACGGAAAATTAGCAGGCGTAACCGAGCCAGAACAAAAAAGAAAAATCATCGGCGAAGAATTTATCCGCGTCTTCGAAGAAGAAGCGAAGAAAATAGGCAAAGTAGACTTCCTGGTACAAGGAACCATCTACCCAGACGTAGTTGAAAGCGGTGTGGGCGGCGAATCTGAAGTTATCAAAAGCCATCACAACGTCGGCGGACTACCAGACTACGTAGACTTTAAAGAAATTATCGAGCCCCTACGAGATCTCTTCAAAGACGAAGTACGCCGTGCTGGTCTAGAACTGGGCATCCCTGAAAACCTCGTATTCCGTCAACCATTCCCAGGCCCAGGCCTCGGAATCCGCATTATCGGCGAAGTAAACGCCGATAGAGTAAAGATTGTCCAAGACGCAGACGCCATCTACCGAGAAGAAATCGCCAACTCCGGTATTAGCGCTGACCTGGGTCAATACTTCGCAGCTCTAACCAACATGCAAAGCGTTGGCGTCATGGGAGACGAAAGAACCTACGACTATGCGATTGCACTAAGAGCGGTAAACACTGTCGACTTTATGACAGCAGAAGCTAGCGAAATCCCTTGGGAAGTACTTCATAAAGTAACAAGTCGAATCATCAACGAAGTTGATCACGTCAACCGCGTGCTTTACGATCTAACCAGTAAACCGCCGGGGACTATTGAGTTTGAATAAGCTATAAGCCATGCAAAGATAAAAGCGGAAGAAGTCCGCGGAGAGCATTTATGTTCGCCGCGGACTTCTTTTGATTTTATCTTTATACGGCGCTAGCCGTCAGCGAGGATTTCCGTAGGAAATTCGAGCTGAGCATGGCTTATAGCTATTTTGATGGAGAACTATTATATTTATAGGTTGCTAGTCGTTAGTAAGAAGGAGGAGGTTAGAGACGATAAGTTTGTTAAAAAGTAGTAAAAAAAACAACACAGACAATAAAATATGTTAATATGGGTAAAATTACAAGTTATGTGAGGGGCAGATAATGAAATCAAATGAGAAAGAAAATAAAAGCAATAGACTCATAAAGAAACGTCTTACATCAGTATCTATTCGTGAAAAGATAATACTTGTTTTTGTGGGAGTAATATTCCTTAGTATGTCATTGCTTGGTGTTATTACATTTTCAAATGCATACATAAGTACGAAAAAGAGTCTACTGAATAAACTTGATACTACGGTTACAGCTGTATCCAAAGTGGTGGACCAGTCCTTTTTGATTAGTAAAAATACATTGTTCCAGTGTGCAGGGGTGAATGGAGTACAGAGCTGGCTTAAGGACGATACATTCTATGATAGGGAAAATCCGGAATTTCATTTGAGAAAGATGACGTTTAACACAGAATTGCAGAGAATGATGGCCTATAGTAATGTTAGAGATATGCATATTATCGATTATGTCACGGTTTTTGATGAGAACGAAATGTTAGTACATCTAGATTTAGAATTAATTGGTGAGACGCGAAGCCAGGCCGGCTCATTTCAAGCTTATCAAGCAGTTAAGGATAGCGAAGAATACATTCATTCAGAACTGATTACAGAACCTGAAAATCTGATTTTTAATGTTCGCAAATTGAGGTCAAATTATAATGACGAGGATATACCTATGACACTTATGCTTGCGACAAAGGAAAGAAATGTCTATATGCAGTATGCAGATCTATTACAGGAAGAAGAAACCATTGTCTATTTGTTAGATGATAAGGATAGAATTATTTCCAGTAATATCGAAAGTAAGATTGGAGAATATGTAGATGATGACTTAATCGAATATGTAGACAAGGGTTGCGCTGAAATCAAACAGGATCAAAAGTATTTGCTCACGGTTAGGAATATGGAGAACTCAGGAGAAGGTATTCGACTACTATATCTATACCCTAAGAAGTTACTTACCGCGAGTGTGATGCAGAGCATGAGTGCATATGTGGTGATGTGCATTGGTTTGATTATAGGGAGCGTCATTGTAGTGCTTTTTGTTGGCTTTAAATCCACAAGTTTCTTAAATGAATTCTTATTTGCGATGAAGAGTGTTGGAGAGCACAACTATGAAATAAAGATTAAGGAATATAAAGATCCAGAGATCAATAGTTTGGCAGTAGCCTTTAATGAAATGGTAACAGAGATTAAGGAGCTAATTCAGAATAAATATGAATCTCAGATTCTGTTAAAGGATATGGAGATAAATTTTCTTCAGCATCAGATTAATCCGCACTTTCTTTTTAATGTGCTTTTTACGATACAGATTAAAGCAAAGCAGTGTAAAGATGAGACGATTTATAAGATGGTATCGGCTTTATCTTCGCTTCTACGGGCGAGCATTCAGACAAAAAACACAGATATGATAACCGTTCAACAGGAATTAGACTACACAGAATTTTATTTGTACCTGCAGACGATTCGCTTTGAAGGGAGAATAGTTTACCATATTGATATTGAGGAGGATTCTTTGTGTTCTAAAACAATTCCCAAATTTATAATTGAACCTATTGTAGAAAATGCTGTAATTCATGGAATAGAAAATATGGAGAATGTTGGGAGAATCGAGATATCGTTACGAAGACAAGGAGACAATTTGCTTATTTTAGTGAAAGATGATGGGATTGGCTTTGATGTGAAAGAATATCTCAAAACTTGGGATAAGGCAGATGAAAGTGAAGCTAACATTTCTACAAGAGAGAAGATTGGTCTGCGAAACGTACATTTAAGAATTCAACATATTTATGGTGAAGAATATGGAATAGATATCGAGAGTGAGAGAGATAAAGGAACATCAATCCAAATAAAGGTACCAATTCGGGAGGATGAAAGATGTATAAAATTGTAGTGGCGGATGATGAGAAAAATATTCAAGAAGGTATTGAAGAACTGATTGATTGGGAAAGCCTGGGATGCTGTATATGCGAGACTATGCGTAATGGACAACAGGTGTTAAATTATCTTGATAGTAAGACGGAAAACATCGATATAGTAATTACAGATATCAAGATGCCTGTTATGGGGGGGTTAGAATTAGCGAAGGCTTTAAGTGAAAGATATCCGATGATTAAAATAGTCATTTTAACTGCTTATGGCGAATTTTCGTATGCTCAACAAGCAATTAAGTATCGAGTGGCTGATTTTGTTGCTAAAAGCGATTTTTTTACAGAACTTCCGGAGGTAATTGAGAGAATAACCAAACAGATAGATGAAGAACAGAAATCACTAGACAATCAGTTAGAAATAAATCTTTTATCGGGGGAGATGTTGTATAGGGTTTGTATTTGTGAAGTGAAGAGTTTATCTGGGGATATAAATCGAGATATGGATGTATGTCGAGGAAAAGTAGAAGAACTTGTTATGAAGACCTTTCCAAAGCATGAAACGGTTACGTTTGTCGGAGATGCTGAACAGTTGTTTATTTTAGTGGAGCATAAGAACGAAACGGAAAGTTCTATCTGGTTTCAGAAAAAACTTGAAAAGATTGTTTTGTTGGCGGCATCATTTCAAAATATTCAATTGAGAATTGGGGTGGGGAGTCCGATGAAAGCCAATGAGTGTATGTCTTATGGGAAGAAGTTGGCCTTGAGAAATCTTTCCGATATATGTACAGATAAAATGCCGGTAAATACAAATGAAGAAAGCAAAGAATATGTACATTATTGGTTTGAGAATGAAGATATCGATATTTACATGAGAGTTCTATATGCAGCTTTGAGAAACGGCACGGAAGATGAACAAGCAGAGCGACAGAAAGAGTTCCAAAGCTATTTGAAGGTGGAAAATAGATCTTTTGAACAATGTAAGTCAGATACTCATGCCATTTTATCCTATTTAATTAGAAAAATTGGAAGTGTAGCGAAGAAGGAGAAGGTATTATCGCCAAAATTCATCCTAGATGCTGTATATTGTAGTCAAACAAAGGCGACACTTGCAGACATTATGCAAAGCACATGTTCTGTAATTGCCTCATTTCTAGCAGATAAAGGTACCGGGAATCATCTGGTAGAGAAAGTGAATAATATTATTGCTTCTTACTATCAGGAGAAATTGAGTCTAAAGGACATCAGTCAGAAGTTGTTTGTCAACAGTAGTTATCTAAGCCGTATATACAAAAAGGATACAGGAATTACAGTGACCGATGCAATTAATATTTATCGAATTGAAAAAGCAAAGTTAATTATGAAAGAAGGAGGTTATAAGATATATGAGGTTGGTAAATTGGTAGGATTTGATGATCCTTCCTATTTTACCCATGTTTTTTTGAAATATGAGGGGAAAAATCCTTCAGATTATATGAATGAAGGTGATTTATAATGGAAATAAGGGTGGTGACTCATAAAGTCATTCACCCTTATTTTATTAAAAATCTTGCTAAGGAGTGGGCTTTCATTATTCGCTTGATACGGTGGATGAAAATATAAGAAGTAGAAAAGGTAAAATATTTGCAAGAGACGTAAAAATATTTATAGATAAAAGAAAAGAAGTAAAATTGCAACAAAATCTAATCAGAATTATCGATGTAACGGCGAGATTATCTATCGTATAATACAGCCATCGATTCAAACAAGGAGGAGAAAAATGAAATTCAAAAAACTGACAACACTATTACTTGCAGGCTGTATGACCGTGTCATTGGTAGCGTGTGGAGGTGAGAAAAAAGAGGGTAAAGATGTAAGTGGTGACGGACCTGTTGAAATCAGCTATGCTACGTTCATGGTAGGAACACATCAATCTGCAGAGGCTGAGATGAAGGTTATTGAAGAGTTTAATAAAGAGTACGAGGGAAAAATCAAAGTAAACGTCGAGGAACTACCAAGTGATTCGGCATATGTAGATAAGATGAAGACTTTGGCAGCATCAAATGCTCTCCCAGACGTAATCATTGGCAAAGAAGGTGTTCGCGAACTTGCGGTAAAGAATGGTCAGGCAGTTGACTTAATGCCATACCTTGATGCGGATGAGGAATGGAAAGAAGAAGTTGGGGAGGGAGCAATTGAAGCTAACCAAGATGGAGAAGCACTTTATTCGGTTTCAAACCAAAAACAGATTATTGGATATTTTTACAATAAAGAGATGTTTGAAGATGCAAATATCAAACCAGCAGAAACATGGGAAGAGTTTATGAGTAATAATCAGAAACTAAAAGATGCTGGTCATCCGGCACTTGCTCTTATGACGGGAGAAAATTGCTGGACAACAAATCTCTTACTAGCAGCGATGATCGGAACGGATGGTGAATCTGGAAATGAATTTATGACAACGTTTCATCCAGATTCGTATGAGAACGAATCGGTTGTTAAGGGGCTTGGTATGATTCAGGAGTGCCTAGCAAATTACTCGACGAATGATGCTATTGGTGCACTTGCAGCAAATGCAATGAATAACTTTGAGCAAGGAAAGGCGGCTATCATCGCTAATGGTTTGTGGATGACGCCAGACTTTGAAGATGCAAGCAAGACCCTTCCGGAGCTAAAGGATAAAATTGGTGTTGCGGCTTATCCAGAAGGCGGATTGATTGAGCAATACGAAGTGGGATATGTTCTATGTACAAATAATAAGGACAAAGAGGTTCAGGATGCAGCTCTTGAATTCTTCAAATTTAAGACAGGGAAAGAATCTCAGGCAGTATTTCTCGAAGATGCGGGTGTGCTTCCTCTCACAGACCTTGTTGAATTGTCTGATGAGTATAAAGCGGCAAATCCGTTGACGGCAGAGATGCTGGAGCTGAGTGCATCAAATAAATGGGACTTCAATAACATTGATAATACAGCAGTAGCAAGTACGATTGAAGCATTTGCGGCTTATTACCCGGATCTTGCAGCAGGAAGTATGACTCCAGATGAGATGGCAGTAAAATTGACAGAAGCGGCCGCTAAGACCCAATAAACAAATAACATCGCAGGATATTTGAGCTTCGTCATTTTAAATGGGGAAGCTCAAATTATGTAAAAATGTAATTGCGTATAGAAGGGAATAAGTTTAAAGATGAAAAGACAAAAAAAATGGATTGCCATTTTCCTTGCACCGGCTTTAGCTTTGTTTGGGTTTGTTTTCTTGATTTCCATAATTCGGCTAGGAATAACGTCCTTTACTGACTGGACAATCGGAACATCACCGACATTTGCTGGGTTGGATAATTATATATATTTGATTACAGAGGACAAGGAATTCCGTCAGAGCATTGTAAATACTCTTATTTGGATTGTACTTCAGGCAACGATACATGTTTCTATAGGGACAATTCTGGCATTGATTATACGAAGGCAAAAGTGGTATACAAATTTTATGCGAAGTGTATTTATGATTCCGAATATTATCTCTAGTGCAGCACTTGGTATGTTATTTTTGTGCATTATGAACCCTGAGTTTGGTATGGTTAATCAAATAATTAGAGCGGTAACGAAGTCGGATTTTTCAAAGAACTGGTTTATGGGGGTTGATACAGCTTTTTTTACAGTGACAATGACATGGCTGCCTTACGCGGGTTTGGTCACGATTCTTGTCATGGCAGAAATGGCCTCAATCTCCGAAGGTGTACTTGAGGCAGCGAGGGTGGACGGAGCTACAGATTTCCAAATCGACACACGAATTGTACTACCGATGATGAGAAATATTATCGGAACATCAACAGTATTAGCAGCTACAAGTATGTTACAGAAGTTGGATATTATTATGATGACAACCAACGGCGGTCCAGCGGGGAAGACTATGAATATGCCGTTGTATTTATATCGTACAGCTCTGACAAACAACAACTATGGATTGGCAAATACGCAGGGTGTTATTTTAATCCTCATGGGACTTATTATCGTTGCGTTGGTTCGTGGAATCTACAGAATGGATAAGGAGTAGAGACAATGAAAATAGTAAGAAAAGTAACAGCAGGCATTTTTTTGATTTTTATTGTGTGTATCTCGATTGTCCCATTTCTTTGGGTGCTCTCTTCATCATTTAAGGGAAATGCTGAGATAATGTCTTCAGCGATAGGATTCTCAGGTGGATTGCGATTTGATAATTATATCAAAGCCTTTCAGATGGCACCGATGGTGACTTTCTACAAGAATAGTATTATTGTGGCAGTTCTCAGCACAATTTTAAATTTGCTTGTTTTTAGTATGGCGGCGTACGTGCTCGTAAGGTGTAAATTTCGTCTTAATGGAATTATCACCATGTTGTTTTCGGCAGCTTTGGTTATTCCAGGCGCAGCACTTCTACAACCGTTATATCAGACGTTGAACACAGCACATCTTTACGATACACTGACGGGTCTGATTATTGTTTACGCGGCGCTAGGAATGCCGACGACGTTATATATCATGATGAGCTATTATAAGACGATTTCTTCGACTTTGGAAGAAGCGGCATATATTGATGGAGCAGGATTTTTTCAAACATTTGCGCGAATTGTTCTGCCGCTGACAAGACCGGCATTTGCAACAGCAGGTGTATTACAGTTTCTTTTATGCTGGAATGAATTTCAATTTGCATTGACCTTGACAACTGGCACCGAACAGAGAACGCTTCCGATTGCACTTTATTACTTTAAAAGCGCTTTTGCTAGTGATTATGGAGCCATGTTTGCGGCCACAGTACTCGTTACGCTTCCGAGCATTGTTGTCTTTGTCTTGATGCAGAAGCAGGTAATTTCAGGATTGGCAGCAGGAGCAGTAAAAGAATAGGTGTATTTAGCGAGGCGGATAGTTTAGGGGGAGGTACTCCCTGTTAAGAATGGAGAACGTGCAACATGGATGAGAGAGTTATAAAAGTTGAGGGATTTAAAATCGTAGAAGATCAGTATACACAGGATAGAACGAAGTTTTATGAGGGGATTTTGGCACAGGGAAATGGATATTTTCATGTGAGAGGTAATTTTGAAGAAGGGCTTGTGGATGCACCTCAGGACGAAATATATACACGGACAATGAAAAGTGTGACGACAGAGGTTCAGAGACACCCGCTTTCTAAGGCGGGGACTTTTCTTCCGCTAGTTATGGGAGAACACCCGTTTCTAGGCGAAGTAATTGTGAACCTTCCGTTTTTCATGAGTATAAAAATCACAGCAGACAATGAAAAGCTGGATATGTCTCATTGTGAGATTCGGAATTACAGGCGAGTTCTAGATATGAAAACGGGAGAAATGTCGAGGTCATTTTCTTGGGTTACGGCAAAGGGTAGCGTGTTAAAAGTAATGTTTTCGCGTTTTGCAAGTCTTAAAGATAAGCATGTGTTTGCACAGAAGGTTATTCTAGAGCCTGAGAAAGGGAACCCATGCATTCGAATAGAAAGCAGTATAGATGGTGCAGTGACCACAAATGGATACTATCATTTTACAGAGATAGAATCTGCGATTACTGATGGTGTTATGGAGATGAACCTGAAAACAGACATGAGTGAACACGTATCCATCATGAGCAAGCATAGTATACAGGCCAAGGAAGCAGTTTGCTTGGAAACGTCATCAAACAAGGTGATATCTACAGTTTACGATATGATTTTACAGGAACGAACGGAATTGGTAAAATACACGTCTTTAGGATGCTCAAGAGATAAATGTGAGGATTATGTAAAGGATGTAAAAACAAGTCTTGTTGAAGCAACACAATATACGTATGAGGAGCTACTGGCAGCAAGTAGTAATATATGGAAGGAAAGATGGACGGATGCAGATATAAGAATCCGCGGATGTCGCAAGCTTCAGGAAGGGATTCGCTTTTCGATTTACCATTTGTTAAGGTGCTCTGCAAAGGTGGAAGATAGAATTCAGATATGTGCAAAAGGGTTTGCTGGCGAGGCGTATTATGGCAGATATTTCTGGGATACAGAGATGTATATGCTTCCATTTTATCTACATACAGATCCATTATCGGCAAGGAGTCTAGTTGGGTATCGCTATAATACACTGGCCGGTGCGAAAGAAAATGCGATGAGATATAACAGCAGGGGGGCGCGTTATCCGTGGCATTCAGGAGTGACTGGAACAGAGCAGTGCTCATTGTGGGAATACGCTGATAATGAGGTGCATATTAATGCGGATGTTCCCTTTGGTATATTGCACTATTATCATGCTACAGGGGATGAAAAATTTCTCTTTGATAAGGGGATTGATGTCCTACTTGAAACTGCAAAATTTTGGATTGACCGTGTAGATATGGATGAAAAAGGAATCTATCACTTACTCAATGTTATGGGACCTGATGAATATTCGCCGATGACGAAAGACAACGGATACACAAACTATATGGTGAAATACAATTTAAAGGCATTGTTTGAAGTGTTAGAAATAATGAAGAAAAAGTGCACTGAACGGTACGATGAGCTTATGGAACAGACGAAAACCAGTGCAAGTGAGCTAAAGGTGCTTAAAGAGATTGCAGAATCACTTCCGGTTCCCTATGATAAAGCGCGCGATTTATATTTACAGAGTGCAGATTTCGAGGAATATTCAATAATTGATATAGAAGGAATATGGAAAAATAAAGATAGAGCCTTCGGTCATTATGTAACGCAAGAAAAACTTTATCGTAGCAGATGCATTAAACAAGCAGATACGATTGCACTTATGAGCATTTTTCCAGAAGAGTTTACTAATTACCAAGTGTTGACGGCTTATGAGTATTACAAGCCATTTACCACCCATGATTCGTCACTGTCCCCGGCAATATATGCACTTGCAGCTCACAGATTAAGATTAGAAAAGGATACTGAGGAACTTCTAAACCGAGCGTTAGGTGTAGATATGGAATTCGCGCGAAAAGGAGCAGAAGATGGTATTCATATTGCGAACTGTGGTGCAATATGGCAAATTGTAGTTCAAGGTTTTATGGGAATGATGCCCATGAATCGAAGTGGAAAACCTATTTTCCGACCACAGTTACCATCTTTCATAGAAGCAATTGAAGCGACAGTAATTTGGCGAGGTAAGAAGTATCACGTATGCGTCGAAGGAGAACAGTATAAAGCACAGGTGATTCCTTCGACTATGAAAGGGTTTCTCTTTGATCTAGATGGGGTATTAACCGATACAGCGGAATATCATTATCTCGCCTGGAAGCAATTGGCTGATAATCTAGGACTTTCTTTTGATAGAACGATAAATGAGCGATTAAAAGGAGTTAGTAGAAGACAGTCATTTGAAATTATTCTTGCAGAGAATCAAGCAGAAAATCACTTTTCTGACAAAGAAATTAATGAGCAAATGGAGTTGAAGAATGATTATTATAAGAACCTTATTAACCAAATTACACCGCAAGATATTTTGCCAGGAATTCTTGATTTTCTAAAGGAAGCAAAAGCACAGAATATATTACTTGCGGTAGCATCTGCTAGTGCGAATGCAAAAACAGTACTTGATGGTTTGGGAATAAGTTCTATGTTCGATTATATTGCGGATGCAAGAAAGATTAAATATACGAAGCCTAACCCAGAGGTGTTTACAAACTGTATGGAGTTTTTAGAGCTTGAGCCGTGGGAGTGCGTTGCTTTTGAAGACGCCGCGGCAGGAATTCAGGCAATTAGATCGGCAGGAGTTACTTCAGTAGGGATCGGAGAAAGTGCTAAATTAGAGGACCCGGATATCTACTTAGAGAGTACAGAAATGCTGACGGTTGCAATAATAAAGGAACTTATGTAGAAAAAGAAGGGAGGAAACATGTTTAAAAAGAGAGGAAAAAGATGGCTTTCGTTAGCAATGAGTTTAATAATGTGTTGCGCGGTATTACCGGCAGTTGCACGTGCAGAAGGCGAGAGCGATGAATCAAAGGAACCAGCGAAATTGGTGTATGACATCACTTTTGAAGAGACCGAGCAAACAGGAAATATGAATTTTGGAGACAACGGCAATGAGAAAAAACGAGGACAGACATTTGTAGCAGTAAAGGGAGGGAAGGTAAAGTCAATTGAGGTTAGTATCGGTCGTCTTGCGGAGACAGATGGAGATGTGAAGGCATCGATATATTCATGTGATGAGACGGGAAAAGGGCCGACAGGAGATGCACTTGGTGAAGTGACGCTTACAAAAGAAGAAGTGGTAGAGTTTGATTTTAATTCTGGAAAGGGACTTGGGCATGTGACAATTCCACTGACTACCGATAATCTTGAAGCGGGAAAAATGTACATGGTCGTATTGGAGCAAAACGGAACACAGGGTGGATATCGTTGGAGTGCATCTTGTGATATTAGCAACTCTAATTGGTGGCATGATGACGTGTGGAACCCACAAGTTAATCAGACAGGATATGAAGGCGAGTTACCAAGTTTTAAGTGTACACCGAATGATGAGTGGGTGGATGAATCCCGCTGCGGTGATTATTGGTTGAAGGTAAATTATAGTCAGTTATATTCGTATGATATTACGTTTGATGAGGTGGAGAAGCAAACTGGTAGTATGAACTTTGGGGAGAGCGGAGACCAGTACATGAGAGGACAAACCTTTGAAGCCGTCCATGGGGGTGGGGTAAAGGAGATAGAGGTTAGTATTGGACGTACTACTGGGGCTAAAGGTTCAGTTTTAGCCGAATTGTACAAATTCGATTCAGATAAGAATGAACCAGTTGGTGAACGCCTTGCTATAGGTACATGTGAGATGGATAAAATTGAAGAATTCAGTAAAGAAACAGAAACTGGTCTTGGACATGTGACTATCCCCTTATCATATGAAGGGTTGGAAAAGGGACAGATGTATATTGTGAAGCTTGGCCAGGAGGGAGAGGCGACTAGCGATGGTTTTCGCTGGAGCACGTCTAATGAAGCTAGCAATCCTAATTGGTGGCATGATGATGTGTGGAATCCTCAGGTAACTCAGGCAGGGCATGGTGATAACTTACCTAGTCTAAAATTTGGAGGCGATGGGCAGATTACAGATGAATCACGTTGTGGTGATTACTGGTTGAAAGTTTTTTACGAATCGGAATATGATTTAAGTGAAAATACACAGGAGCCAGATCCAGATCCGTCAGTTATATGGGATGATGGTCCAGGAAGGAACTTGAAAGAACGTTATGAGGAAGATATGGAAAAGGGCGGAGAGTCTTTCTATATAGACCGCGTTCTGAGTCGTCCAAACGTCGATCCTACTTTAATTGAGGACTCCGGGATTATGACTAGAGGCAATGCACTCTATACAAAAGGAACTAATAGCAGTGGCCTAATCAAGGAGTTTGGTTTTGGTGGAGTGATGCGTTATGTGAAAGGAGATGAGCCAGGATACGCAATTCGCGTTAACGGACAAAGAGCAGAGGAGTTTATTGAGGAAACCTCTAAACGGGCAGATCATCCAAGTTATTGGTGTTCGACTTATCGCGGCAAGCCAGGGAGCGTAAGTGAAGGACTTATTATTGAGTTGAGGCGATTTATCACAGAGAATAACGTAGCTGTTACCACGATGGATATTATGAACGGGAATAACCAAGATAAAGAAGTGGATTTGACGGTTCTTACAGATAACAAATTTGTTGCGCTTGATGAGCAGACACTGGGTGGAGAAATATACGCGGATGGACAGTCTATTCAAGTAAAATTAACTGCAGATGGCGGGGTTGTTCAAGAGGGAAGTGTAAAGACGATTTTGACCGTGCCTGCTAAAGGAAGTTCGTCCTATAAAGTGCAGATGAGCTTTGCCAATCCAGAATTAGTAGCATCAGGACAGGAATACGAAACTTACAAGAATCTTTCACCAACAGAAGCGTTTACAACACATGTTCAGGCATACAATTGGTGGTGGGTGGAAAATATTCCATATGTAGAGGTCCCGGATCAGAGCATTCAGAAAACAATTATTTATCGCTGGTGGATTGCGCGATTTAATATGGCGGACATGAACAGCCGAAATTATCCGTTCCCTACAGCTATGGAAGGGGTATTTGGTTATAATAATGCTATAATAAATGCACTTCCGTGGCAGTTAGACGAGATGCGTTATCTCCGTTCACCTCTAGCGTCTTACGGAACATGGATGACAGCAGCACTTCAAGCTAATGGTGGTATTTATGTAGATAATCGTGCAGGTTTATGGAGTGAGACACCACAGCATTATATTTCTCAAGCGGGTTGGGAAACTTATAAGGTACATGGTGGTCAGACAGAGTTTCTGAAGGCAATGGCAGATGCAGGAGCTGGCGATGTAGTAGGGACACAGAATAAATATGATTCAGATAAAAACTATTTGTTTGATATTCAATACGATGCCTGGGATGCTGATACTGTGTCATTGGCATATCCTGATGAGGAACATCCTGGAAATCGTCATTATAGTGCAGCCCAAGAGCGTATTGATACAGCGGCATTTGCTTGGATGAATGCGCAAGCGGTCAGTGAAATGTATCGCCAGGCAGGTGACAATGAACAAGCGGATAGTTATGAAATGTATGCAAAACAAGTCCAAGAGGCATTGCTAGCGAACAACTGGGATGAGGGTTCGAAGCAATTTTTGATGAAATTTAAGGGTGAGGAAACATTTAACCCACTCAGAGATATCAATAATTATTATGTATTCATGTCAGGTATGGTTCCACAGGGTCAAGAATATGATACTGCACTTCGTGTATGGGGGGATGAAACGGAATTTCCATTATGGCCGATGTACATTAGCAACAGTAAGGATTTTGAAATTGCCAAAGATCTAAATTTGAATGAACGAAGTCGCAATTATTCACCGGGGTCTATGGCAATTACATTAAAGATGTTTGGTTCAGCTATCAAAAACTACGATGCAGATAATATTACTGGAGCGGAGTATTTAAATCTTCTTCAGAACTACACAAAAATGAGCTATGCAGGTGGTAATAGTAATTATCCAGATGCGAATGAATTTTTCAGTGGCAATGGTTCAGACGGTGATTATCGTTCGTGGATTCATCACAACTGGCATTCTCAGTACAATGCCTTAGTTCTTGAAGACGTCATTGGACTTACTCCAAGAGAAGATTCGGTGATAGAGCTAAATCCAATAGATGTTGGTTGGGATACTTTTAAAGCGGAGAACATTCGTTACCATGAGCAGGATATGACAGTGGAATGGAAAGAAGGTGCGGGCTACTCCCTAAGTGTTGATGGTACAGTAGTTGCGATAATTGATAAACTTGCACATTTTACATGGGATGCGGAGACTGGAGAAGTGGCTATTTTAGATGAAAGTGGTGCGATGGTAATCTCTAATACCTCAGCGAGTCTTAAAAGAGCATCGGATATTTCTTATACAGAGGGACGCGTTGCAGAAATTATCAATGCAGCAGCAACTTATAAGCCAGGCGATACTATTATTGAGGATGATGATTATCCATATCAAGCTGGAGAGATGCCAGAACATGAGGGGCAGTATGTGATATATGCACCTGACTGGGATGGAAATGCAGTATTAGGGTTTGGCAATTATGGCAAGCAAGGAGATGAGTTTCAAAGATCACAGGAGTTCGCAGCACTTACGAACGGTACGCTTAATGGTGTTCAGGTAATGATTAGAAATGCTGGAGCGAGTAAGGATGTAACTGTTGAAATCTATACAGCAGGAGAAGATGGACTGCCTGGAAAAAGCATTGCCCAGACGACTATTTCAAAAGATTTGGTACGTTCCGATAAGATGACAAAAGTAAATGTACCATTGACTTGTGAATTAGAAGGCGGTAAGACATATTATGTTGTTCTCGGTCAGCAAGAAGGTGGAAGCGGAGCATATGATTGGATAATTAGTAGCAAGCATATTGGTAATCTTCAAACAATTGTACAAGGTGTACAAGCAGGTTATGAGGGTGATTTGAAACAAGTGAAAATCATGCAGAATAGCACGCGGGTAGACGAGTCTCAGATTGGCGACCATTATCTTAAGGTATATTATACTCCATCTGAGGTGATAGAAGTACCCGAGAAGAATGAGTTGAAAGAAGCTATTAAAGATGCTGAAGCGATTAATAGAGACGAATATACCAAGGAAAGCGTACAGGCTTTGGACGACGCATTGAAAGCAGCAGTGGTAGTCATGGAAAATGCAGAGGCGACAGAGGCTGAGATTGCGGAGGCGGTATCTAATCTGAGAGCAGCAATTGAAGGTCTAAAAAAACAATTGGGAACTGGTGAAGACGATAATAAAGAGGAGAAGCCGGGTTCGGATAGAGAGAATGGCAAAGGTGTAAGCGAAGCCAAGAAAACCTCGAGTGACGTAAAGACTGGGGATGCGAATTCAGTCAAGTATCTATTGTTGCTTATGATAGTATGTGCAGTGTCTATTGGAGGAGTTATTGTAATAAGGCGCAGGAAACGCAATCGCTAAGGAATACAAAGATAAAAGCGGAAGGAGTCCACGGAGAGCATTTATGTTCGCCGCGGACTTCTTTTGGACATATTATTTCTAGATGCATAAATAAAACCTACCGCCAAATACGATTGAATATTAGCCATAATGTAATATTCAGTTGTGAAATTGTTCAAAGTTATTTTCATCTATTGTTTTGCCTTTACACACGAGATTAGTATTAATGAAGTTCATACTCTTCAAGAGAATATGAGGTGGAAAAATGAGAAAAAGAGTGACCTCTTTTTGACCACAGAACACTCGGTAAATCTGTATGAATGAGATAATAGGTATATATGTTGTGGCTGAAATATAAATATTACCACTACATATTACAAAAGCCACAATGAAATTATAGAATTTGAATAAGCTATAAGCCATGCAAAGATAAAAGCGGAAGAAGTCCGCGGAGAGCATTTATGTTCGCCGCGGACTTCTTTTGATTTTATCTTTATACGGCGCTAGCCGTCAGCGAGGATTTCCGTAGGAAATTCGAGCTGAGCATGGCTTATAGCTGTTGAGGTGGCTTTTATGAGGCTCAATTAGCAAAAACACATGCAAAGAAGAGGGAATGTACATGTCAACAGTATTCTTGTGTTAATGTATGGATTTCGGCAAAGATTTCAATTAAGACAAGCAATTGTAAAGTAAATGCTATACAGTTGCTTGCTTTTGTGATATCATAGATATATAGAAAGAAGGTGATTGTATGGCACAGATTAGTTTGAGGATTGATGATGAGATTAAGAAGAAGGCGGAGCAAGCTTGCGAAGATATGGGCATGTCTATGTCCACAGCCATTACTATTTATCTTAAAAAGCTAGGAAGAGAAAGACGTATTCCGTTCGAAGTATCTGCGGATCCCTTTTATTCAGATGCGAATATGGCGCGTCTCAGGAAGTCTGTTGAACAGATGGAGGCGACAGGTGGGACAATACATGAGGTAGACGTGGATGATTAAAGCATGGACGGATGAAGCGTGGGAAGATTTTGAATATTGGCTTAAGCAAGATAAGAAAACGCTGAAACGTATTTTGCAACTACTAAAAGACATCGAGCGCAATGGCCATGTGGGCATTGGCAAGCCAGAACGTTTGAGCGGTGATTTGGCATCTTATTGGAGTCGTCGAATAGATGATGCTAATCGTATTGTATATCGAATAGATGGTGATATACTGAAGATTGTTCAATGTGGCTCTCATTATCGTGATAAGTAATCAACTTGTATTTGGCGGATATCTAAAATGTCAATAAGAGAAAACCTCAAGTCTAAGAAGGAAAATTAATCTTCTCAGGCTTGAGGTTTTCTTTTTTTTAGAAAGCGTTCTCAAAAAATTCAATAAACATAGTTTTTTAGAGGTCTTTTCTCGTTTGTTTCGTGCCATAACGACGGCTAAGGAAACGGCAGGGTTTAAAGGCTTTGCCACAATATTATCATGGCGAAAAATCGGCAGACTATTGAGGGGCAGTAGACTGATGCCTTCACCGATGCTCACCGTGTTAAGTATAGATTCCACACGGGCAGTACGAAGTAGATTTGGGGAGATGTTTGCCTGTTGGAAGATTTGCATACACAGCTGGTAGTAGATGGCGGTATATGGATTCATCAGAATCTTTTTTTCGCTGGCTAGTTCCTGTAAGCTGATGGAGGCATTCTGAGCGAGAGGGTGTGTATCGGGAATAATTACCATTAATTCGTCCTTTGTACTCGGAGAGATAAGGCGTGTATCTTCGTTAAGCATGTGTCTCCCGCCGATTACGAAATCGTATTTCTTAGCTTCGAGACCGCGCATGAGTTCCATTTCCTCGACCTCTTCGAGGGTGAAGGGAACATCAGGGTGCTTGGTAGCAAAGCCATAAAAAACCGAGGTAATCTGATACTGAGGCAGTATTGGTAACGTGCTTCAAGGCTTTGAGTTCAATGACGATGGCGAGTGGAGTGGAGAACACGAACGTTTTGTTGCAATCCACAGCACTCGGACCAAAAAGGTGGCTACAAATTAAGTTGTGAAATGCTTCGTTGTGTCCTTCCTCAAAAACGACTTTCGACAACTGAATCTAGGAAAATGTGACCCTTGTGATGAGTCACGTTGATTCCTATACAAAAAAGTTGAACAACCAATTGGCAAGCAGTGTATTGCTTCCTTTACAGTGAAGGTAACTTAACTAGGCTTGACGTTAAAATAATTCCTGCTAAAGAGATTAATCTTATTTCGTACCTTAATTAGATATTGATAATAGTGAGATTTTCGTGATAAATCGTGATATAATGCAACATATCGAGTTATCTTCCGGATAAGACAAATTATATTCAGTACACTTGTTTGGATTATTATGAGAGTATTGCTATTCTGAGGATGTTAATATGTTAGAGATGTTTGGAGTAAGGAGGCAAGCTACACTATACTCACATTTACAATATGGCTTCTCACCTTACAAGTCACCATGGGTAATGTGCTTCGGAATCTTGGCAGTTATAGTTCAGAAGAAACCATTTGCGAAGATGCTACTGAATTGTTTGGTGTTCGTTTCGTGGTTGGTAATTATAGCTTCGTTTATTTCACCGCACATCACAGGGGTTGAGAATATCTTTAATTACCATATACTAAAGTTGCCGAACTTTTCAATAAATGATGGAAACATGTTGTTTGTTGGTGTTCTACTTTTAGTTATAGCATCAATATTTAAATACGGGATTTCGTATCAGCAGGTTAATGACGAATTGGTTTAGTTTGGAGGGACTATGAAATTATCTGATGAAAAATCTAAAGAAATCAAGCTTCCAAGAAGCGCAAAAATATTTGTAATAATAGGGTGTTTGCTCACAGGTGTTCCTAGTATATTTATGTTAGTATCATTTGTTGCAGACTTTAACGAGCAAATTAGCTTAATATTTTCAAGCGAGTTTGGCTATAATTATTTTATGAATCTTCTTTTTTCATTAGCTTGCCGTTTCTCTGCGTAGGTTTTATATCTATCTTGACAAAAGGGAAACCGTTTACAAGAATATTAGCTAATTGCTTATTAATTATTGGCGGTATCTTTACGATAAGTGCCTTTATTACGCCACACCTTTCAGGATTAAAGATTGGGGCATATGAGATATTTCATATGAAGGGATTTACGATATGTGATGGCAAACTGCTGATTCTAGGGATTGCCATTGTTACTATAGGGTATGCTGCTAAGTATGGGTTAGAGTTGCAGGAAGTAGATGATACTTTGGTCTAGGAAGGAGAGAAGATGGCACTGATATTAAGGCTAGACCGAGTGCTGGCGGATCGAAAAATGAAACTGAATGACTTGGCCGAGAAAGTTGGGATTTCCTATGTTAACTTATCTAACTTAAAAACAGGTAAGGCTAAGGCTATCCGTTTCTCGACCTTAAACGGGATATGTGAGGCTCTTGATTGCCAGCCGGGAGATATAATCGAATATGTGAAAGACGAATAAAGAATGAGGCCAAAGAGGGGAAATCAAAAGTGAAAAAGGCGATATCACAATTAAGTATTATGGCACTATTAATCATGCTGCTAGTAGGATGCGCAGGAAAGGGGAACGAGGCGGACAAAAAGACAGAAGAAGCCCCAGGAATTACGATTTTGCACACCAATGATGTCCATGGCTACGATTCGGCGACAGACTTATTTACCGGAGAACCGACAGAGACAGTGATTGGGCACGATACCATCGCTGGTGTATACGATTCTTTTAAGGAGAATGAGGAACCGGTATTTTTGCTTGATGCCGGAGACGCTGTCCAGGGCATATATTTTGTCACCGAGAATGAAGGTGAAGCGGCAATTGAGATTATGAACGAAGTGGGATACGATGCTATGACGCTTGGAAACCACGAGTTTGATTACGGGTGGTTCCGACTTATGGATTTAATCGGAAAGGCTGATTTTCCTATATTGTCTCAGTTAGACGATGAGCAGACAAAGGAAACGAAGAACCTTCAGCAATATACAGTGATTGAGCGAGAGTGGGTAAAATTAGGAGTTTTCGGCATTACCACCCCAGAGACCCAGTTTAAAAGTGATGGTGGTTTTGGTCGTGACTTTGGAAATGTGGATTCACTCACTACCTATGCCAAAGACATGGTTAAGACCTTGCGGGATGAGGAGAAGGTGGATTACGTTGTCTGCCTTGCTCACCTAGGAATAGAGGATTCGGGATACGGAACGAGCTATGATATACGCGATAATGTCGAGGGAATTGACTTAATCATTGATGGTCATAGCCATGCGCTACTAGAGGACATCGAAAATGTCGAGGGGAAAACTCAGATTACTTCAACAGGCTCTTATGGGGAGCACATCGGAGTAGCCAAGCTTACGAAGACGGATGAGAAAGTAGCTGCCCACTTAGAGTTGATGGATGCGGCTGCTTGTAAGGATATTGAACCAAGGGAGCAGGTTACCAAGCTGATAAGTAAATGGAACGAAACAGTCGCCGAAGTAGGAAATACTGTAGTCGGGCAGATTCCTTTTGACATTACGGTCACCCGGGAAAATGAACGCACCCAGGAGACGGTGATGGGCAATATCTTAACTGACGCCATGCGGGAAGTCTCAGGTGCCGACGTCGCTATGCAAAACGGCGGCAGTATTCGCGACCAGCAGTTAACGACGGGTGATGTTACTACTGCCCAGATATTGACAATTCTCCCTTATGGAAACGTCCTTCAGATGGCAGAAGTAAAGGGCGAGGTTATCAGAGAGTGTTTGGAGCAGGGCATTTCCATGTACCCCGAGGAAAACGGCGGCTTTCTTCAAGTGTCGGGGATGCGGTATTCTTTTGATCCCAACTTGCCTAAAGGTCAACGGGTGAAAGAGATTTATATAGGCGAGGAAGAGCTAGATTCAGAAAAGAGTTACAAGCTTTGTACAAATGACTTTATTGCCATGGGCGGAGATGAGTTTACCATGCTGGTAGAGCCTTTTTCATCGCAAACGCAGCTTAAGATGCCCGAATATACAGCGATTGAAAATGCTCTAATCTGGTATATTGAGGGACATCAGGGGGCACTAAGTGATCAAGTAGAGGGTCGTATTATAAAAGAGTAATGATAAAAAGTTAGACAATTTATAAAAGATTCTAAATAAAGTATTAAAAAAGCGGAATAACCTTGGATATTGTCAGTCATTTGGTGTATGGTTAATTAGATGGATGTTAACTATGTAATAACTAAGGAGGAAGAAGACATGGATAAGACAGGGTTATTAGCTGCAAGGCTTAGAAAGAGCACTAGAAAAGGTGATAACAATGCGCTAAAAAGAGACGGGTATTTACTCGCGAATATAGTAGGCAAAGGAATGGACTCCGTAGCGATTGCAATAAAAGGAGAAAATTTCCATAAGGTGTTAAAGGCTGACGGCCGAAATGCTGTTTTTACGTTAGCGGTCGAGGGCGATAAGGACTACACAGCGATGCTTAAAGATATCCATTTGGAGACTCTTAAGAATCGTATTGAGCATTTAGATTTCCAAGTGGTATCTCTTTCAGAGAAGATTAAGCAAGATGTAGCCTTAAAGGTTGTGGGTCAAGAGATGCTTGAGTCTAAGCGTCTATTAATCAGTAGCATGGCAGATACGGTAGTGGTAGAAGGCTTGCCTCAGGATATTCCGGATGAGATTGTGGTAGATGTATCGGAGCTGGAAATCGACGAATGTATCGAAGCAAAAGACTTAACCTTACCAGCGGGAGTCACCATCGACCTAGAGCCAGATTATAAAGTGATTACCATTGCTGGTTCTAAGATGCAGAAGAGTCTTGAAGAAGAGGAAGCCAAAGAAGAAGGTACAACAGAAGCATAATTTAATTCAGACAGGAAAAGAGCAAGAACCTAGAAAGCTAGGCGCTTGCTCTTTTTTCTACTCAAAGATGAGTTTCTGTTTGCATATTATATCGCTGTATGTCCACCGTCGATAAGTAGCGTTGCACCCGTACAGAAAGAGGAGTCATCGCTAGCGAAGAAGAGAATTCCTTGTGCGATTTCTTCAGGCTTTCCGGCACGCCCCATGGGGACAGAGTCAATCTGTGCTTTCTCAAAATCACTACCCACAGGAACCATCTCCGAGTTGGTTAGCCCTGGTAAGATGGCATTTACACGAATCCCAGAGCGCGCGAATTCGCCAGCGAGAGACTTCGTGAACTGCTTTACGGCTCCTTTGCTGGCTGAATAAGCCGTATGCATGGGTACGCCTAACTGAGCAGCCACAGAAGCTAAGTTGACAATAGAGCCTTTGCCGTTCTTTAACATATAGGGAATCACTTCTTTACAGAGCATGAAGTAAGATTTTACATTTGTTTGGAAGGTCCGATCAAAATCAATTTCCTCATTCATTTCAAGGAAATTAAAAGTGGTAAGTGTGCCTGCATTATTTACGAGAATATCAATTTTGCCGTATTTTTCGGCAGTTGCTGCTACCAAATTTTTGATGTCTTCATTTTGGGTTATATCCGTTCTTACAAAAAACGCCGTGCCACCATTTTTTTCAATCTCAGAAACGACCTCTTGGCCACGTTCTTCTCTTCTAGCGGCAACGACTACTTTTGCCCCTTCGTTTGCAAATAATACAGCGGTTGCTCTACCGATTCCTGATGTTGCTCCGGTTACAATTGCTACTTTTCCATTGAGTCTACCATTCATTGCTACACCTCCATGATTATGAAATTTACGGTTGCTTTATATCCATTTAAAGATAAGTTTAAGTGATAAAATGGGGTTCTCATAGAAAGAATTATTTGTCTAGTGACAACGAATGGTTTACACGGATGTCTTATGTGCCATATAATATAGGCAGAGAAAATGATGAAAAAGAGGTACAATCATGACGATAAATGAGCTTATCTATTTTCGCGCGGTCTGCAAGAATAAAAGTATCCGCAAAGCTGCTCAGCAGCTGTTTATTACCCCGCAAGGGTTAGGTAAGGCAATTTCTTCTCTGGAAAAGGAATTGGACTGCCAGCTGCTTTTAAGAACATCAAGGGGGATTGAGGTGACCGCTTGTGGGCAGGCGGTGTATAAATATTCAAAAGAAATACTTGGTGATGTAAATAGCATGAGAAGTGAAATCGATAAGTTACTGAATCGCCAAGATCAAGAGCCGCTATACATAGCGGCAGCAAATGGTGTGATTAGAGCGATTGGCGCGGAGCGAATTTTGCAGTTCAAAAGCAATCATCCCCGGATGGAAATCAGGGCGAAAACGCTAGCCGATTACGAGGTGGAGGATGCGGTGTATCGGGGCGATGTTCAGATTGGCTTAACTCTTGGACCAGTGGACAGGGAGAAGTTTGAAGCGGATTTAATTAAAAGCTTTAAACTTATGTTGGTGGTAAATTCACGTAATCCTTTGGCAAAGCAGGAGTCGTTATCTTATAAAGATATCAAAAACGAAAGAATTATCTTAGTGGAAGATGTCTTCAAAGCGCATCATACGTTTGTGGATAATTGTCGCCAGGCAGGGTTTGAACCGAATATAATCATGGGCATCAACGAGCTTGCCCATGGACATAAATATGTGGGACAAAATCTTGGGATCTCTTATAGTGTGGATTTTGCGCTAGAGGAGATTGACAACGCGAAGGTAAAAGCGATTCCCTTAACCGATGGCAATAATGACTGGTCGATTTATCTGATTACCAAAAAAAGGAGAAAAAATATCCGATACGGCAAAGATTTTCAAAACCTTCTTCTTAAAAAGCTTGATAAAAAGTAGGGAGAACGAGTAAAATAGACTATGTAGCGCAAGCAAGTAAAAGGAGAGATGAGAATAATGAAGACTTTATATGAAGGTAAGACGAAAGACGTCTTGACAGATGAAGCAACAGGAGCGGTTTATCTACTATTTAAAGACAGCGCCACCGGTGAAGATGGTGTCTTCGATCCTGGTGCCAATACAGTAGGTGGAAGTGTGGAAGGCAAAGGCAAGATCGGACTTAAAATATCAAGCTACTTTTTCGAGTTAATGGAAAAGAACGGTATCCCGACACACTATAAGGGCTCTGATATTGAGAAAGGCCTGATGGAAGTAAAAAAAGTAACGGTTCCCCCACTAGAATTCGTTCTTCGTTACTTTACCGCTGGTAGTATGTGCCGCCGCTTTACCCTTGAGGAAGGAATTCCTTTTGACCCACCGTACTTAGAAGTGACTCTAAAGGACGATGAGCAGGGCGATCCATTAATTAGCGAGCGTTTGTGCCTGATGAAGAACTTATTGGCTCCCGGTCAGTATGAAGAAGCCCTTGGCGTATTAGAAAAAGTAGGCGCTTTACTAAGAGATGAAGTAGCGAAGATGGGCTACACATTAATCGACTTTAAGATTGAGCTTGGATATGATGAGGATGGAAAAGTGGTAGTGGCCGATGAGATTACTCCAGATATCTGGAGAATTAAGGATGAAAATGGCAACATCCCTAATCAGATTGATTGTGCGAAAATGTTGTTGGAAAAAATAGGATAAATCCAATTAGAAAGACCAGCTATGCAGAATGGAAGAATTCGGTAGCTGGTCTTTACTGTCTAAAAGAACAGTAGGAATGAAAAAATAAATAATAAAAAGTATAGTATGCAGTCTTCTTCTAAAAAGTATAATAAGCAAAAATAAAGAGAATATGTAAGAAGTAGGAGGAAAACATGCACAAAATACTTATTTTGGATAGCAACACCGAGTATGCTAGACAACTGGGGAAAGAACTGGAGAAAGAAAACTTTGAGATTACGCTGTCTGACGACTCAGCAAAGGCCATTGTCATGTATGTGAAGACGTTATTTGACATTGTCATTACCTATAAAGGAATGGAAGGGTTAGATGGTGTTAAAGTACTTGAGTCTATTAGGGAAATCAATCCTTATGTGAAAACGATATTACTTACAGATGATTACGATGACGCTATGGAGATGCTAACAATTGATAAGGAAATAGATGTCTATTTTCACCGGGAAAAAAGAAGGGATGTATTAGTTAAGCAAATCCATCATATCATTGATAACTTAAGGTATCACAAGGCGAACGGTGCAGGACGGCTTGTATCGGCAGAAGAAGGCATCTTAGTGGATGCCGAAGCCCATACAGTTTTTAAGAATGGAAAAATTGTTGGCTTGACAAGAAAGGAATATGAGCTTCTGTGTCTGCTCTTGAGCAACAAGGGAAAGGCGCTTAGCCGTAAAGAAATTATAGATAATATCTGGGCGAACTCAGTGGAGAAGGTTAGTATTCGAGCGATAGACGGATATGTTAAGCATTTACGAAAAAAGCTAAAGATAATGAGTGTAGAGTCTGTAAGAGGATATGGATACGTGTGGAATTAATATGTAAGCAAGAGGAGAAGCACCGACTAGGAGAAGAGATCATTACCTAGTCGGTGTTTTTTGTGGAAAGATAGTAGTTAAAAGTGAGTTCTTAGGATATAATGTTAATTAAGTTAGTTTACACGAAAGGGGAGAGATATGCTTCGATATGTATGTGCAACAGTGGTTATTGGAGGAGGCCTCTTGATGGCCTTTACCACCTACAAATTTAACTATATCTTTAAGTGGGCCGATGAATACCTTACGAATAGTCACCCCTACTTAAAAAGAAATAAAAATCTGATTTTAATTGTGCAGTGTTTCTTTATTTTGGGATTTGCTATAGGGGCGACTGATATTCTTACCGGAAAGGCGGCTCCCATTCGTTACTTTGTGGGGGTTGTTTTTGTGATCGCGGCGTGTTTTGCTTTTTTTCTTATGCGCTATATTGAACAACTGACTAGTGCACTGCAAGAGCAAGGTGACGAGGTTATTATCCAGAATAAAAATTTACAATTGCAGGTGAAGCAGCAAGTCGGCGAAGTTATGTATCATGATCAAATGCTACAGGCATCAAATGAAGTGGCATCGCTTCTTTTGGCATCTAGTGTGGAAGAATTTGATCGAGTGCTCCATGAATGTATGGGAGTACTAGCAGGAAGCGTGGATGCAGATCGAATGTATATCTGGAAAAACCATAAAAAAGGTGACAAACTTTATTGTACTCAGATTATTGAATGGTCTGAGCTAGTGGAGCCTCAACAAGATAAGGATCTAGTAATCGATATTCCTTACGACGAGAATATTCCCGGTTGGGAGGAAGCGTTTACAAATGGCAGAAGTGTCAATGGTCTCGTGCGTAATCTCTCTCTGGCAGAACAAGCTCAGCTGTCTCCACAAGGAATTCTTTCTATCTTGGTGGTGCCTGTGTATTACAAGAACGAATTTTGGGGATTTATCGGGTTTGATGATTGTCATAGTGAGCGGGAGTTTTCTCAAGCCCAAGAAGGTATTCTGAGAACGGCCGGTGTTTTGATTGCAACGGCCCTTCTACGAAATGAGATGACGGTTGAATTAATTCGTGCCCAAGAAGATGCCTTAGCGGGAACAGAGGCAAAAAGCCGGTTTCTCGCAAGTATGAGCCATGAAATTAGGACTCCTATCAACGCAATAACGGGAATGGTGGCGATTGCTAAAGACACGGAGGAAAAGGAGAAGATATATGATTATCTTGAAAAGATAGACGGCGTCACTAGACAATTATTAGGGATAATCAATGATATTCTCGATATGAGTAAAATCGAAGCTGGTAAAATGCATTTGGCCTCCGAAGTTTTTGATCTCTATGATTTGCTTGATAATGTTAAAAATATTATTGGTGTGCGGACCGAGGAAAAAAATCAAGAACTTCAGATTCATCTAGGTGAGAATGTACCGCGTTTAGTGGAAGGAGACGAGCTGCGATTAACGCAAATATTGTTAAATTTGCTTTCTAATGCAACCAAGTTTACGCCAGAAGAAGGGAAGATAGAAGTAAAAATTGATTGCTTAGGTGCAGATGCAGATAGTTTTGATTTGCGATTTTTGGTTAAAGATAATGGCATTGGCATATCAAAGGCTCAGCAGGCTGTCGTCTTTAAGTCTTTCGAGCAAGCGGAGAAATCTACGGCTCGGGAATACGGAGGGACAGGGCTAGGACTCGTTATTAGTAAGCATATTGCTGAGATGATGAATGGTGGGATTACTTTGGAAAGTGAGTTAGGTAAGGGAAGTAGTTTTACTGTCGATATTAAAGTGAAAAGGGCTAGTGCGATAGCAAGCAATAAACATGAAGAGTACGAAGAGAGTAGTTTTAGCTTAGAAGGTAAGTTTGTTTTACTGGCTGAGGATATTGAGATTAATCGAGAGATTGTCATCACTTTGCTCACTCGTAAGGGGGCCAAGGTGCATTGGGGAGCAAATGGCGAAGAAATCCTTACGTTATTTCAGAAGGACCCAGATCTCTATGATCTGATTTTAATGGATATCCAGATGCCGGTTATGGATGGCTACGAAGCGACGGAAAAGATTCGCAGTTCGGGTCTTGAAAGAGCAGAAACGATACCCATCATTGCCATGACTGCCAACGCTTTTGCTGAGGATGTGAAGAAATGCTTGGCAGCAGGCATGAATGGTCATATTCCCAAACCGGTTGACGTTAAAGTGCTGTATCAAACGCTTTTTGAGATGCTAACATAGAAGGTTTTCTAAGCTCGGCAAAGCATGACTTTGAGTAAAGGGCAACGAAAAGTGATAGTAAAGCAGCCGCTAAGACCACCAGTCCAGGAGCGTGAGCAAAGCGCTCGAAAGCGACACCGAAGAGGCTTTGGCCAAGAGGCTGGGCGAGAAGATTAATGGCCATGACGACGGAGATTACCTTGCCGACAAGGTGAGGGGGCGTAACCTGTTGGGCAAAAGCTAGCATAATAATCGAAAAAATGGTGGAGCAGACCATTACCAACATGCTCATAGCGGTAATTACGATATAACTGAAAATTGATGAAGTACCAACAATTAGAACGAGGGCGATAGGAAAGATGCTAAGAGCACAAGGAATTAGCATTTTCCAGGAGTCCTCGACTTTTATTTTTCTAGCAATACTGCCGGCTAAGACACCGCCCACCAGACCACCACAACCGATAACCCCTTGACTAATGCCGTATAACTCAGAACTTAAATGAAGGTGCTGAGTGATAATAACAGGAAGTCCGATAATTATCATAGTAGACATAAATAAGTTGATGAAAAAAGTGATATAAATCACCCGCTTCATCACCGGATACGCTTTGAAAACAAAGTCGTTGCTTTCACGTAAGTCAGTAACGATGGTGCCGATAACCCCCTGGCTATTTTTGCGATAATAAAAAGGAATGCGAATAAAAAGTTCCAAAACTGCGGAAGCCGCGAAGCATCCAGTGGCGATATATACGATCGGCCAAAGCCCGAAGTTTGCATATAAAAAACCACCGATAATAGGTCCTAGAAGTCCGGCTAATGACTGCACTAAGTTAACGATAGCATTGGCGGTAACAAGTCTATCTTCGTTATGAAGCAGGGGCATACTAGCTTGGACAGCGGGGCTGTAGAGCCCTTGAATGCTATAAAGAAGCATCATGACGATGATGATTAGCGGAACAATTGATAAGTTCTTAGAAGCAAAGGTAAAGACCAGTAAGATACCAGCGGTTAGAAAATCAAGGATCACCATAATCCTTTGCTTGTTGACACGATCAGCTAGCACGCCGCCGATAGGGGAGATTAGCACCATGGGCACAAAAGAGAGGGCCGATACCATCCCGAAAAGGGCAGGGGAACCGCTCTGATCGAGGATATATAAGGGCAAGGCGAAGCGCAGAATTCCATTACCGAATAGGGAGATAATCTGTCCGATTACCACCAGTACAAAATCTTTATGAAATAGTTTTTTTTCTTCCATTTTGTGTTTTCCTCCACATTCCGTTATTGCTATTTTCCCTTATCTAACCACGTCTAGGCTTAAGCGTAAAGGCGAAAAGCGCAAGTGGATAGCTAGGCGAGGTAAGTGGTAAAATATGCAAGGTTAGTGGAGGGCGGTATAAACTTAATCTGGAAATATAGAGAAATACGTGATACAATGTTTTCGACATATAACGGAAATGATTTGGAGGATAAAAAGTGGCAAGACCAAGAAGATGTAGAAGAATCTGTTCGGAGCCTTCCTATGATAGTTTTCTCCCCGGCGGCTTTCCCAGTGATGAGGAAGTTATCTTGAGCCTAGATGAATACGAAGCCATCCGCCTAGTGGATATGGAGAAACTGACTCATGAGCAGTGTGCTAAGCAGATGGATATCTCCCGGACGACGGTTACAGAGATCTACGAAAGTGCTCGAACCAAGATTGCTGACTGCTTGGTGAATGGGAAGCAGCTTTTTATTTCCGGAGGTCAGTATCGTGTATGTGATGGGACGGGATTTTGCTGTCACCAGGACTGCAAGAAACCGCCAACAAGTAAAAAACCGATTAAGAGAAAGGGAGCGAAAGAAATGAGAATTGCAGTAACTTATGACAATGGCATGATATTCCAGCACTTTGGACACACGGAGCAGTTTAACTTATACGATATCCAGGACGGCAAGGTGGTTGGGACCCAGCTTGTGGATACCAACGGTCAAGGCCACGGAGCCTTATCGGACTTTCTAGTAGAGAATCAGGTGGAAGCCCTAATCTGCGGAGGTATCGGTGGCGGTGCTCAGTCAGCTTTAGCAGCCGCAGGTATCAAATTATACGGCGGTGTATCTGGTGCAGCCGACGATGCAGTAGCTGCGTACTTAGCAGGGAATCTAGGATATAATCCGAATGTACAGTGCAATCACCACGGACACGACCACTCATGTGGCGAGCATAAATGCGGTGAAGATAAGCACGGTTGTGGCGGAAATTAGAGAGTAAGAATATTGGATATAACAAGGAAAGGTCTTTGGCAATGTTGGAGTTGCTGGAGGCCTTTTTACTAGGTGACAAGTGTAGTACGTCCTGTTGACACGTCCAAGAATTTCGGCTAATATAAGATTGATAAGTGGATTAGCCGAAAGGGATGGTAGTATGTATATAGATAGACACATTGAGAGGATTGTAAAAGAAAGCTTGTCTCAGTTTCCTGTGGTATTAGTAACAGGTCCTAGACAAGTAGGGAAGACAACCATGCTTAGAGTTGTAGGAGAGGGGTTTTCCTATGTGACTTTTGACGACCCTATCATGCTACAAGAAGCTTCAAGTGAGGAGAGTCTATTTCTTCGTAATAATAAATGGCCATTACTAATTGATGAGGTTCAATATGCACCGAATATCTTACGGTTTCTTAAAATGGCAGTGGATGAAAAGCAAGAGAAGGGAATGTATCTTCTTACAGGCTCGCAAGCCTTTGAATTAATGGCTGGGGTAAGTGAGACGTTAGCAGGTCGAATGGCTATTTTGGAGATGCAGGGTCTTTCCATGCGCGAAAAGTTAGGAGTGACGTTTAATAAAGTTTTTCTACCAACGCAGGAATATATTGACGGAAGAGAAGAAGGGATTGTACCGTATACAGATTTATGGAGCGAGATATTCCGGGGAACGATGCCTGCTTTAGCTGATGCAAATGTGGACTGGGAAAGATATTATGGTAGCTACGTTAAAACCTATATTGAGAAAGATGTCAGGCAGATAATAAATGTGACAGATGAGCTGAAGTTTATGCGATTTATGACTTCTCTTGCAGCAAGATGTGGAGAACTTCTCAATTATCAAGCGATTGCTACCGAAGCAGAAGTAAGTATTGATACGATTAAGAGGTGGCTGTCTATCTTGAGTACTTCGGGAATTATTCGCCTTGTAGAACCTTATGCGAATAACTTAATTAAGAGAGTAGTGAAGACGCCGAAAGTGTATTTTATGGATACCGGTCTCGTATGCTATCTTACCCGTTGGACGTCACCAGAAGCCCTGCGTTTAGGGGCAGCAGCAGGCAGTATCTTTGAAAACTTTGTCGTAAGTGAAATTATGAAGAGTTTTCTAAATGCAGGCAAATCTCTAGCATCCATATATTTTTACCGAGATCGTGATCAACGAGAGATTGACTTGGTCATTGAAGAAAACGGAGTACTGTATCCGATTGAAATCAAGATGTCAGCAAAGCCTACGAAGGCGATGGCCAAGAATTTTAATGTATTAGATATTGTTTCTGATAAAAAGAGAGGATTAGGGGTGATTCTATGTCAGTATGAGAGGAAGACGTACCTTAGCGAAGAGGTGGTGGCTCTTCCAGTTGAGTATATATAAGTTATGGATGATAAGGAGAGGGCCCTATGCAACGAGGTGAAGAAATACGAAAACCGATTACAGAAGCGAAATATTTGAATGTGGAAAATACGGATCGCTATCGCAGTATTATTCGTTTATTCTATCTTCAGTATGAAAAGCTAAAATATTGGCTATACGCGGAGGAGGTTTTTGCTGAGATAAAAGAAGACGATTATTTTGCTGATTATACATTAGAGCAGTGCCAGCAGGACTTGCAGGTCTTAAGAGAGTGGAAGAATTTACTGGCGATGCAGGATACGAAGAAAGTATCCACTATTGAGGAATTCAAAAACAAGAAATTCCGGTATCAATTATCGGAGTTCAGTGTGGAAGTTGAGCGAATGGTCATTCGTCTGGAGAACTTACAGATTGAGGGGACCTCTTTAGAACCGACCCTATTGGAAAGACTTAGGAAGGGGTTAGGTAGGATAGCGGAGATGAGTGAGCTAAACCCTGATGAAGTATACGGTTGGTGGAGCGAGCTTAACAATAACTTTGTTCTCTTAAATCAGAATTATCAGGACTACATGCGAGATTTGAATAGTCTAAAAGCAGAAGAGATGATGAAAACAAAGGCTTTTCTACTGTTTAAGGATACCTTGATAGAATATCTTCGCGGCTTTGTCAAGAGTCTTCAATACAATATGGGGATTATCGAAAGTGAATTAAAAGATGTATCAGAGGAGACGCTTAAGCAAGTTTTCGCTAAAATATTAACCCATGAGCTATCGATACCACGTCTTGACTTTCAAATAAATGAAGAAGAAATGGCGGAGCGTATTTTCGGACGCTTCGCGAGCATAAGAAATTGGTTTTTAGGCGAGAATGGTCGCCCGGCAGAGGCAGAGATGGTCTTTGACTTAGCGAATAATATAATCCGTAAAATTACTCGCTATGCCACCCAGATAAGCGAGCAGACAGGGGGAAATGCTAATCGGCGTAGTGAATATCTTAAGTTGGCGGAGATTTTTGGGAAATGTAATGATATAACACAGGCTCATGAGCTCTCTTCGATGGTATTTGGGTTTGAGGGTGTGATGCACTTAAAAGGGGATTTTAAGCGCTCTACAGAGAGTATGAATAGCGGCGTGTATGAAGAAGAAGCAGAGATTATAAAGTTAGCGCCGCGAACGCGGGTCTACAGAGAACGGAGTGAGAAGTCACCAGTTGTTGACCATTCAAAAGAAAAGGAAATGGCAAAGGAGGCCGTGCTTCAGCGAATAGAGATGGAGCGAAAGCTACTCCGAAGTTATATTAAGGATGGCGTCCTGGAGTTTAAAGATTTACCGGTGATTAAGCCCGAGGTGCGGGATACCTTTCTTACTTGGTTGTCGAAAGCGATGGAAAATGATGATTTTAAAGGTAAGACTGAAGATGGGGAAGAGTTTGCGGTGAAGAAACCAGATGAGGGTGAGTATTGCCAGCTTCAGTGTACGGACGGGGAGTTTCTCATGCCAGCTTATCGAATCGAGTTTGTGGAAGGGGTAAAGTAAATGCGAGGAATGGAAGTTTTACTTAGTAAACGATGGATTCTCAAGGAACAAGAACGAGATCTGTACTATCGTTTAAAGGATGAAGTGGGCAAATATAAAAAGTTTTTCAATGAAAAACTTGGTTATCAGCTGCTCGTAAATCCTTATTTAATAAAACTGGATAAAGTCCCGGCGAGGCCGGTAGCGGCTCTTGGAATCAAAGAATTTACCGATATCCGCCACTATATTTTTCTGTGTCTTTTGTTGATGTTTTTGGAAGATAAGGAAGCCGGTGAACAGTTCGTCTTGTCAGAACTATTGGAATTTATCCAGACAAATTATCGGCAGGAGCAAATTGATTGGACGAGTTTTAACCATCGTCGTCTTTTGATCAAAGTAATAAAAGAAGCTCAGTCCTATGGATTAGTTAAGGTTGATGATGGCTCTCAAGAATCGTTCATCACCGATTATAATCAGGAGGTTCTTTATGAAAATCTAGGGACATCTCGTTATTTTATGCGAAATTTCAGTCGAGATATCCAAGATCTAGATAGACCAGAAGATTTTTATTCCAGTGAATGGATCGGAATGGATGAAGATCGTGGTGCGGTTCGGAGGCACCGAGTTTACCGCAAATTACTAGTGGAGCCAGGGATGTATAAAGAAAAAGGTGAGGACGAGGATTTTCTCTACCTTAAAAATCAGAGAAATTTAATTCGTAGTGAATTAGCAGGGTATTTTGACTGTGATGTTGCCGTCCACCGCACCAGCGCTTACTTACTCTTAGGTGAAGAAAGTCGCATGGGAAGAACCTTGCCGAATCAGTCGATGGTCTCAGACGTGGTTCTTTTGTGTAATGGGGAGATAGTAAAAGCGATTGCAAAGGGAGAGCTTACAACAGATATTGAAGAAAAGGTTGAGATTAATCAGTTGACCTTTAGACGGATTATTGAAGGCTGTAAAGATAAGTACGATCAATTATTTTCTAAGACATATAGGGAGCTTACAAGTTCACAATTCTATGAGCTTATCGAGGAGAATATGTTGCTGTGGGGAATCATCTCTATGAAGGACGATAAAATATGGATCTGGCCCATTGCAGGAAAGCTGATAGGCGAATACCCGGCACAGATAATTAAGCAGATAAATGAGGGAGATAAAGATGAATAGTAACTGGCAGATCCACCGAATAGGGTTATTGAATTTTTGGTATTATGATGAAGAGGAATTTTATTTTGCCGATGGCCGGATGCTTTTAAGAGGAGCAAACGGGTCCGGAAAATCTGTAACGATGCAAAGCTTTATCCCTCTTCTCTTGGACGGAAATATGCGCCCTGAGCGCTTGGATCCCTTTGGATCGAGAGCGAGGCGGATGGAGAATTATCTTTTGGAGGAAGGCGACGGCCGGGAAGAGCGCACGGGCTATCTTTACATGGAATTCAAACGCACGGACTCGGAGACGTATATAACGATTGGCATTGGTATGCGAGCTAGACGAGGAAAGTCTATGGATACGTGGTATTTCTTTCTTCAAGACAACAGACGAATCGGGAAAGAGTTCTATCTATATCGCCAAGAAGCCCAGAAAATCCCTTTGACGCAGCGAGAACTAAAAAATCGTCTAGGTGAAGGTGGTCAGGTCGTGGAAAGTCAGAAGGAATATATGGGCCTAGTTAATAAACTGATTTTTGGCTTTGAGACGGATGACGCGTATAAAGAGTTGGTGGATCTTTTGATTCAGCTACGAACGCCGAAGCTATCAAAGGACTTTAAACCTAGCATTATTAACGATATTTTGACAAACTCACTTATGCCATTGTCGGAAGATGATTTGCGCCCCATGTCAGAAGCGATTGAAAATATGGATAGCTTAAAGGCGAGTCTTGATGATTTAAAAGAAACGCAGCAAGCAGCGGCAAAAATAGCCAGGAGCTATCATAAATATAATCGCTTTATTGCTTTTGACAAAGCCCGTAAGTATAAGCAGTATTCCCAGAGGCTACAGCAAGGAGAACGAGAGCTCGCGAACTTAGAAAATCTAATTGACGAAAAAAATAAGGAAAAGGACGCATATGCGAATAAAGATATGCAGCTCAGCCAAGAACTAGTGCTTCGTGAAGAAGAGCTAGCTTCCTACGGCGAAAATGATTTGGTTAAGCTAGACAAGGAGCGGCAAAGCCTTTTGACGGATCAAGAGACGATAGAAAAAGAAATCGCCTTAAAGGAAACGACTCATAGCGGTAAGAAGGCACAGCGTCAAGAATTAGAACATCGACAGACGGAAAAACGAGGAGATGTCGAAGCTTTAGAAGATGAGATACATAAGCTTTTAGACGAGATGAGAGATGAGCTTACGCAGGCAACCTTTGACGATTACGAATTTATGGCCAATGAGCTGCAAGAGCATCTTTCAGAAACGTATAGTTTTGCTTCTCACAGAGAACTTCTAGACCGACAAATTACAAATTTACAACTAGTGAAGGACAAACTCAAAGAGGAACTACAGCTTAGGAAAAACAGTGATTTTATTGAGTCAGAAGTAGAAAAGAAACGCAGGGAGCGAGATACGCTTGAACGCAGTGAGCGGGACCTAGAGGATCAGCTGCGAACGGTTAAAAATGAGCTATTAGAGAAAATCAACCTGTGGGAGCAAGAGGCACAGGAGATTGTTGTCCCTGAAGAGAAAATGCACACTCTTTTAACGAAGATAGAAGGCTTTACGTATGAGCAAGACTATCATGAGGTGAAGAATATAATTCAGCCTTTCTATCAGGAAGCAGAAAAGGACCTACAGCTAGAAAAGGCACATTTAACTTTTGAAAAGGATCAAAATCGGAAGTTACTTGAGAAGACAGAGCAGGAGTTAACCTTGTGGCGTGAACGAACCGACCCCGTTCCCGAGCGAAGTCCGGAGCAAGTAGCAAGTCGCGAGCATCTTCGCCAGGCAGGCATCGCTTATCAGGAATTCTATAAGGTGTTGGACTTCCCGACAGATTTTTCTGAACAACAACGGAACCGCTTGGAGGAAGCTTTACTGCGAATGGGTATTTTAGATGCGGTATTAATTGATACCGAGGACTTTGAGAAAGTAAAAGCCTTTGAAGGCGGTCTAAGCGATCGCTATATCTTGACGAATACTAAGAAAGCAGATAACAATCTGGAGAGCTTAGTCGAGATTGTAAACGAAGATAACGATATTTTGCTCTATCAAAAGGTCGCCAAGGCACTGGCGGCAATCGGTTACGATGACCAGGGCGAAGTAACGGTTAAAAGCGAGGGGTATTATCAGTTAGGGCCAATAACAGGAACGTTAACGGGCGAGTATCAGGCGAGGTTTATCGGCGAAAGAGCGCGTAAGCGTTACCAGGAAGCAAAGATTGCGGAGCTTACGGTAGAGCTTGAGCAGTTAATAAAAGACAGGGAAGAGCTTGAAAGAAAAGAGATAGGGCTACAAAAGCGTATCGAGGCACTTGGACAATGTTGGGCAGAGTTTCCAAAGGGGGACGACTTACTCTTAGCCCTGCGAACTTTAGAGGATGCCAAATACGCTCTTCGCCAGGTGAAGCAAGCTTTAGATAAAGAGCAAGAACGCCTCAACGAGGTGCTTAGAAATATTGATGGTCTTCATCTGGAAATACAAAACCTGTGCACCAAAGTATATACGGTCCCTAATTTGGAAGTGGTGTCAGAGGTTCTCGAGGAGCTTTTAAGCTATAAGAAACTGCTACAAGAACTGGAGATTTCCCACAGTAAATATATAAGCATTTGCGAAATTGTCGCGACCATGGTTATTCAGCTAGAAAGCCTTGATGAAGACATAGATACAGTCCTAGTAGATATTAGAAATTTGGAAATCCGCCGTCAAAAGTTACGAGAGCGCCTAGAGGCGATAAGTGAACAGCTAGCAATTGGCGATGTGGAAGAGGTCTTAAAGAAAATTGAATTGGTTAATGTTCGCCTGAAAGAGATTCCCATAGAACAGCGAGGCATAGCCAGTAAGTTAGGAACGTTAGGCCAGCAGATTACCCAAGCGATAAGTGACAAAGAAAATAGCTTGGTAGATACCTTAAGGCTTCGCAACCAAGTGAAGGTTATTGCAGATGCTCTAAAACAAGAACTTTTTCTAGGTTATCTGAAAGAGGATTTAGCAGGTGACATTGCGGAGGGTATGGATGATATTTCTCAAGTGGCTGAGGAAATAGTAAGAAGAGAAGGAGCGCTTTTAGAACAAGAGGAGTCAGAAAAAGTTAGCCGAAATTTACAAGAGTCGTTCTTTAATAATCGTGCAGCTCTTACAGAGTACGGTCCCTCGCTACAAGAAATATTCTCTGAAAAAACATCTTGTGACGGTCAAGAATTTAGTTTTGCCAGAGTGGAAATTAATGTTCGCTACCGAGGGCAGCAAGTAAAGTTCCCTAGCTTTGCGAAGAGGGTAGATGAGGATATCGAAGAGAAAAAAGGACTATTGAGTGATAAGGAGAGGGAACTGTTTGAGGATATTCTCCTTGGTGTCATCAACCGTAAAATACGTGCGAAAATATATAGCAGCGAAAGCTGGGTTAAGAATATGAATGAGCTGATGGAAAGTATGCGTACTTCTAGCGGCATTCGTCTTAGCTTGCGTTGGCGTAGCAAAAGCGCCGAGCAAGAGGGTCAGTTAGATACAAAGGAATTGGTAACCTTGCTTAAGAAGGACCAGAAATGGATGAAGGAAGAAGAATCCGAAAAGCTCTTAAGTCATTTCCGCTCAAAGATTGAAGCGGCAAGAAAAATCTTAGAAGAAAGTGGAGGTATTCGTTCCTTTCACGGAATTGTGCGCGATATTTTAGATTATCGTCAGTGGTTTGAATTTCGTCTAGAGTATGAAAAAATCGGGGAGCGAAAGAAAGAGCTGACAGACCGTGATTTCTTTACCTTTAGTGGTGGCGAAAAAGCTATGGCGATGTATGTGCCGCTCTTCTCAGCAGTGGTGGCCAAATACGAGGCTGCTAGAGATGATGCTCCGCGACTGATTTCTCTTGATGAAGCCTTTGCTGGTGTAGATGCTACAAATATTAATGATATGTTCCGGTTAATGGTAGATTTCCGTTTTGCCTTTATTATCAATTCGCAGATTCTCTGGGGAGACTATGAAACGGTGCCTAGTTTGGCGATTTATCAGCTATTAAGAGCAGATAATGCCAAGTTTGTCACGGTTATTCGTTATACGTGGAACGGCAAAGAAAAAATGCTTGAGGGGTAAAGTATGGGTGAAGAAAGACTAGAACAGTTTGTCAGCTTTTTAAAGGCAGACCCGGGATTTGCCAGGCTTTTAGCGGCCATGCGCGAAAAATACCGAAGTTTTGGTGAGGTAAAAGGAATTTTAGTTCTAAAAAAAGCGAGTCTTGCTGAAAAAAACGCCTTAAGCGGAATGCTGGGAGTTGATTATTCAGACACAAATGAGATTCGGGTAAGTGTTAGCCGGATACTAAAAGCTCTAGAGATGACACCTTTTTCCGGAATATCCTTAGAAGAGGCTGTAACTGCCTATTTTAGTGAGGATATTCTCACGAAAAAAGAAGAACGAACCCTGGAAAAGGAATTAGAAGACGCTTTTTTTCAGGACCTCATTAATGAGTTTTCAGGAACCATAAGTAGTAGTTGGCTGCAAAGCGCTTGGCAGCGAGAGCTAGGGGAGTGGCAGTATTTACATCGCCATTACCGAGAGGACGGGGCACGTTTAAAGAAGGCTCTGAAAATTGCCATGGAAGCTGGTAACAACTTGCCAAGCACCAAGAACGAGAAAGTACAAATCCCCTTCTTTGCCGAAAGGTACAGCAGAGATCCTCATACGTTTGACTATGGTCATTTAGAGAGTAATATTCTTCTGTACATTATCGCCTTCTATCTGGAAACAGCGAGATTTGAAAAGGGACGAACTTCCTTAATACGTGATTTAGAGTTATATAGTAAAGTCGGGCTAGGCCGCGATGACATTCTTAATAACACGACGGTTTATGGTCTTAGTTGTATACAAAAGGGTGGCCACGAGCACGCGGGATGTAGAGGTTATTTGGAGGAGAAGGAACCGCAGGTATTAACCTTACGCTTAATATTGCAAACCAAAAGTATTATCGTTCCCAGGAAACGAGTGTATGTGGTGGAAAATTCGGGGGTTTTCGCGGAGTTAGTTAATCATCTTTCTTCAAGTAATCAAGCGCTAATGTGTACAAATGGTCAATTTACAACGGCTTCTTGGATACTATTAGAGAAGTTTATTCAGCAAGGAATTGAAGTGTTCTACGCCGGTGATTTTGACCCGGAAGGACTACAGATTGCGGATCGTCTTCTAGAAAGATTGCCGGAAGTACATTTATGGCGGATGTCGGTAGAGGATTACCTGGCATCTGTACCGGCGGTACCTCTTGATAAAAAGCGTCTTCAGAAATTACGGGCAATTAAAAATAAAAGTCTTAAAGATGTATGCCAGGAAATGAGAAAGCGGGAGATGGCAGGTTATCAAGAGGCGTTATGGGATAGGTATGTAGAGGATTTAATGCAGCAGGGAGATCCCGAAACCGGTGATAGTCAATCAATTAATCAGTTCTGAGCAGGCATGGTATTTACGAGAGAAGTATTTACAGATGGAGCGGGAGGGAGACATACAATGACAGTGAAGTCGATTGATTTTACCAGTTTAAAGGCAAGAGACTTCCGTGTAAAATATGCACGGAAGTAGTAAATAGACGTCTTACAAAGGGGGTTTTAGCTATGATAAAAATATTAATGGTGTGCCACGGCAGGAGATTAACTGAACGCCGATGATACGCGTGGTTGTGCGGTTTTAAGGATCTGCCTATTTGAGTTTACTAACGATTTACTAATGATTTTTTTAAAAGTGAGTTTGCCTTAGTGCGATGGCAAAATACAATGAATTAGTGTAAAGCGAAGTGAAGTGAAGTTTATATGAATGAGATAGTACTCTTTAGTGACGGAGATATCGAATTAGAAGTATCGGTTTCGCCAGAGAGCGATACAGTTTGGTTAACTCAAGATCAAATGGCAGCTCTATTTGAAAAGAATCGAACTGTAATAAGTCGCCATATAACAAATATTTTTTCAGAGGGTGAATTAGAGCAAGATACTTCCGTGCAAATTATGCACGGAAGTAGTAATAATGGGCATCGGCCGCCTCAAATTAATTAATCTATTAAATGCAGATTGGAAACAACGACAGCCCTATTTGGGGCTATTGATGTAACTGAGGATGTGATGGAGAAGATTATTTTCTGAAACCACAGATAAAATACAGGATAAGAGATATTTAACATGAATAATTAAAAGGCACTTTTCATTAAGTTGAAAGGTGCTTTTTTTGTGCCTATTTGGCAGAAAGGAGAGATATGGATAACTGTAAAATTATTGCAATTGCCAATCAAAAAGGTGGTGTTGGAAAAACCACAACAACGATAAGCTTAGGCGTTGGATTGGCTCAAAGAGGAAGAAGAGTTTTGTTGGTGGATGCGGATCCTCAAGGCGATCTCACAACAAGTTTAGGTTGTAATGATAGCGATTTAATAGATATTACGCTAGCAACCTATATGGAAGCTACCATCCGAGATATGCCAATACCGAAGGGTGGCATAGTTCATCATTATGAGGGGGTAGACGTGATTCCAGCAAATCTAGAGTTAGCAACGACAGAAATGTCACTAGTAAATGCTATGAGTCGAGAGTTCACATTGAAAAACTGCTTGGAGCCGTTAAAAGATGAATACGACTATATTTTAATTGATTGTATGCCTAGCTTGGGGATGATTACCATTAATGCTTTAGCAGCTGCAGATAGCGTGATTATTCCGGTGCAAGCTCACTATTTGCCAGCTAAGGGAATGACACAGCTCATAAGTACAATAAACAAGGTAAAGAGACAGATTAATCCGGTATTACAGATAGATGGAGCGCTTCTAACGTTGGCTGACATGCGAACAAATCTATCAAGAGAAACGGAAACAACTCTTCGAGAGAGCTATGGGGAGCATATTCGCATTTATGACACAGTTATACCTGTGGGGATAAGTGCTGCAGAAACATCGGCGCTTGGGAAGAGTATATTTCTGCATGAACCAAATAGTAAAGTGGCAAAGGCATATGAAATATTTGTTGAGGAGGTGATGAGAGGTGGCAAAAAAAGAAATCAAACTCGAACTCCCTTCTGTCGATGATTTGTTCACGACTCAAGAGGAACGAGACCAAAAGACGGCGGAACAGATTCTAGAAATACCAGTAAAGGAAATCAGCGACTTTCCTAATCATCCTTTTAAGGTACGTCTAGACAAGGAAATGCAGGACATGATAGAAAGCATAAATCAGTATGGCATACTCGTTCCTGCCATTGTTAGGGAAAAGGAGGGCGGCTCCATTGAAATGATTTCAGGACATCGGCGTAAATTCGCAGCCATAGAAGCAGGACTTTCGGTAATTCCCTGTATTAAGAAAAGTCTAACCGATGATGAAGCAATCATTATCATGGTGGATGCGAATATTCAGAGAGAGAATATTCTCCCTTCGGAAAAGGCGTTTGCGTTTAAATTGAAATTGGAGGCAATGAAGCGACAAGGCAAACGAACGGACTTAACTTCGTCTCCACTGGAGACGAAGTTAAAAAGCTCTAGATCGGATGTAGAACTGGGACGTCAAGTGGGTGAGAGTAAGGAGCAGATTCATCGCTATATACGTTTAACAAATCTAACCCCGGATATTCTGGATTTAGTGGATGAGGGTAGGATTGCTTTCCGCCCAGCGGTAGAGGTGTCATACTTGACAGAACAGGAGCAGTCAATCTTATATGACAACATCGTTCTTGAAGAGAAGACCCCATCTCTTTCACAAGCCGTAAAGATGAAAAACTTATCGAAAAAAGGTGAGCTGGATGATGAAGGAATCTTTAAAATTATGATTGAAGAGAAGGGGAATCAAAAGGAACAATTTAAGATGCCCAAAGAAAAAATAGGTCGCTATTTTCCTGAAGGGACAACTAAGGAGGTTATGCAAGATACCATCATCAAAGCCTTGGAATATTATCAAAAACGAACGAAAGAGAAAACGAGGTGATGGGAGATGGCAAATAAGATTCGTGATGCCCCGTTAGCATTTGATTATTTTTATGGGATGGAGGCCGATCAGTTCAGTTTTTTTCGAATACCCAAGTGCTTATTTACAGAGCCAGAAATGGAGAGGGTTTCAACGGAAGCAAAATTGGTTTATGGTGTGTTATTGGACCGGATGCAGTTATCCGTGCAGAATAGGTGGCTCGATAAGAACAACCGTGTTTATATAATCTACCCTGTAGATGAATTGATGGCGATGTTAAAATTTTCTAGACAAAAGATAACGAAGTATATGGCTGAACTGGATGAAAAAACGGGAGTGGGTCTAATTGAGAAAAAGCGCCTAGGCCAAGGAAAGGCGAATATCATTTACGTAAAAAACTTCATTCCTTACGAACGTCGAAGGCAACAAGATGATGTCATGAAAAAACAGAATCTTCAGAAATTCCAATATGGAATTTCTAAAGATTCCGATACGGAACTTCTAGAAGTTCCTATATGGAACGGTAATAATACTGAATATAGTGATACTGAAAAGAATAATAATCCATCTATCAGAAATGAGCTAGCTGATGAAGAATTGATTGATCGGATGAGAAGAGTAATTCAGGAGAATATTGAATATAATAATTTGATTGAACGCTCAGACCAGGCAAGTGTGGATGAGATTGTGGAGTTGATGCTAGAGGTTCTGTGTGATCAGGGGTCTAGAATTAAGATTGGGCAAAGAGAGTATTCTCTGGCATTGGTACAAGGGCAGATTATGAAGCTTAAATTTTCTCATGTTTTGTATGTTCTTGATTGCTTGAGGACTACAACAGCTAAAATCCATAATATAAAAAGTTATCTGCTAACCACGCTCTTTAATGCTTCGAAGACAATGAGTCATTACTATCAGCAACAAGTGAATCATGAGCTTTATGGAGAACCTTAGCAGGAGCCAATTTTACACCTTTTACAAAAAGTAATGGGTTATGGTATACCTAAAGAAAAGGATAAAGGGGGACAGGAATATGTTGTTTGAAAAAAGGTGTTGGCGACCAGGCTTGATTTTAAAAGTGTTATTTATACTTCTGTTTTTGCTTATCTTGGGGATTCAGGCATTTTCTAAAGAGGAGATTGTGTATACGGATGTGAAGCCGCAAATTGTTGGTGCTACAAGTGAGAAGCCGCAAGAGGGAGGTGAGCAACCAGAAGCAAAGGAAAAGAAGGCGATCACCTTCAAAGAGGTGAGTAAACAGGAGCAAAATAAAAAAGCTGATAAACAGGCCAATGTAGTAGATGCAAGTACAAAGGCGAAAGTGTCAAAGACAGCTGTGGAAGCTACAGTTCTAGCAGCAACTCATTCAAGTGAGAAAGGGATATCAAGTGAAGCTAATCAACCAAGAAGACGATGGATTGAAGGCCAGACAAAGACTAGAGAGATTCCAACGATTATACAAGAAGCTAGAACCGAAGTTATTCCAGCCGAGTATCGGACAGAATATTATATGGCATGTAGTGTTTGCCAGATAGAGCTTACCAACGATACTGTTAATTCTCACACAGAAGGACATATGCTAGCAGGTGAAGGTGGTGGCAGTTATCAAACTTCGAGAAATGTACTTGTGAGAGAAGAACAAGTTGTACAACATGAAGCAGCCTGGGGAACCAAGACGGAAGAGTATGTGGTACCAGGTTATTGGGAATATTATTAGAATTGACAGGATAGTACTATAGAGAGTGGCAAAAGGTGGTTACTACTTTTTTTAACTTAGGAATGTTATAATTAACTAACTTTGAATTTGTAAATCAGTTTAAGAAAGAAATCGTAAAAATGATAAGGGGGGAACAACCTTGAAAATGCCAGATAAAATTGAAGATATTATGCTTGCCCCCTGCGGCATGAATTGTGCCGTCTGCTATAAACATGTAGGTGTACGAAAATATGGGAAACCTTGCGAGGGGTGTTTGAAAGGTGATTTAGGAAAACCTGAACATTGCCGTAAGTGTAATATCAAAAGTTGTGCACAGGATATGGGATATGTACATTGCTTTGAGTGTGCCGACTTTTCCTGTAAACTGATTAAAAACCTTGAAAAGAGCTACAAAAAAAGATATAAAACAAGTCTTGTTGAAAATAGTATCGTAGCACATGAAAAGGGGATTGTCGGCTTTTTAGAACAAGACCGTCAAAAATGGACTTGTTTAAAATGTGGCGGTGCTTTCTCCCTCCATGATGGGGCTTGTAGTGAGTGTGGAAATACAGAACGCTAATCAATATTAAAAGCATATGACTGGCAAATTCCAGTTTGTCAGACGTATAATCGTTTAAAGATGATGAATGTATAAGGACTATCGCGCAATAGCAACCCAAAAGGCAGGTAAAAATACCTGTCTTTTTTCATGCAAAAGAAAGGAAAAAAATATGAATAAAGGAAAGTTATACCAAATTATTGCAAGTATCGTTGCAGTGATTTTTTTATGTTCGCCGATAATGATTCAAGCAAAAATGAAGAGCACTCCGATATCCAATCAGCAAAAAACAGAGATTATGAATGAGCTAGCGGAGCGTATTGGTGAAGATAAGCATAAGGCAGAAGGTCCTAGCGAGGAAAGCCTGGAAATAAAAGATGTTCCGCGCGCCAAACGCCTATTGCGAACGGGAACAGTAAACCATGTGGTAGGCCGCACAATCTTTTATGAGAGCTGGTTTACCAATTATTTTACCGCAGGTGACCGAGTTGCCTATTGTCTGCAGCCAGCCGTAGAGACGCCGCCAACTGGTAATTATGGAATCAGTCGCTACGTTCCCAATAACAGTCGCTATGCAAAAGGACTCTATTACTTATACGGTGGTCCGGGCTATCAGACTTGGTATCAAAACTTTGGCGCAATCGGTGCCAGTGGCGCTGGTTACAATGAGGACTCAGAATACACCATGACCCATGTAATGATTTCCTACATTTATGATCCCGGCGGTTCCGCATTTGTAGGCTTGAGTCAAGATATTATTCAAGCGTTAGTCCATCAAGTGAGTCTACTAGACCAATTGCCAGACGCACCATGGACCTTTCAAGCATTTGTGTATAACGAAGACGGTGCCGGTCAAGTGATGGGTGGTTCCTCTTATACCCCGAACGGAAAAGTAAAGATTAAAAAGGTGTCTGCGAACCCAGAGATTACCGAAGGCAATGGCTGCTATTCTTTTGAGGGAGCAGAGTTTACGGTCTTTAAAGCGGGCACCAATGACGTGGTGGGAACACTGGTTGCAGATGCAGAAGGGAATACAGGAGAGCTTGAAGCACTAGAGGGCGAGTATCAAATTCAAGAGACGAAAAGCCCGAAAGGATATCTCTCAAAAGTCGACCGCGTATCGGTAACTGTTACTCGGGAGAAGACCGCAACAGTAGAAATCAAAAATGTTCCGGGCAATGACCCTATAGGGATGCTGCTAGGAAAGATAGATGCAGAAACCAATAAGGATAAGCCTCAAGGAACAGCGAAACTAATAGATGGTGAGTTTACCGTTAAATACTATGATGTACTCCTAAGCGATGCAGAAAAAGATGTAGACCCAGGAACAAAAGGATATGAGCCTAAACGCACATGGATATTTAAGACGAATGAGAACGGGTTTGCCAATCTACACGGCGCCTATCAGATTGGTGGCGATGCTCTTTACTTGAGTAACGGTATGCCAACGGTTCCTTTTGGTACATTAACAGTACAAGAAACAAAGGCGCCGTCAGGGTATCTATTAACGGATAAAGAGGGAAAGACTCCCGGTGTTCATGTAAGAAGGATTATTCCAGATGAACACGGACAACCGGTCTATGAATATAATGTGCCTCTGCAAGAGGACCAGGTAATCCGAGGAGATCTAAAAGGAGTAAAGGTTTCTGATGGTGACCAAAAGCGAATGGCTTACGTTCCGTTTCGAATCACATCGGTAACCACAAAAGAAAGCCATGTAGTAGTTACCGATAAGAACGGACAATTCAGTACATCGTCCCAGTGGAATCTGCACTCAAATAATACCAATCGAGGAGAGGAGCCAACAGATGGTATCTGGTTTGGTGAACTTACCACATTAGACGATAAAAGAGGAGCGTTAATCTACGATACCTATCTAGTAGAAGAATTACCTTGTGAGGTAAATGAAGACCGTGTATTACTTGAACCGATTGAAGTCACCATTAGTAGAGAGATGACCACCATCGATTTAGGTACCATCACCAATGATTACAAATCTGTTCCAGCCATTGGTACGAAAGCAAAGGATAAAAAGACAGGAACTCAGGAAGCACTCGCCGAGAAAGAAATGATCTTTGAAGATGAAGTTCGCTATGAGAATCTAACGAAGGAACTTGAGTATGAGCTACGAGGCATCTTGATGGATAAAGAAACGAAGAAGCCACTTCTTATAAACGACAAAGAAGTGACGGCGACAAAGACCTTTCAGACAAAGGAAATGAATGACACGGAAATCATGACTTTTACCTTTGACGGAAGCGCACTTGGTGGAAAAGATATTGTCGTGTTTGAAGAACTGTACCTAGACGGAAAACTAGTGGCTAGTCATGCGGACATCGAAGATAAAGATCAAACGATTCGGATTAAGGAGCCAGAAAAGCCGGCAGAACCAGTGAACCCACCGAAGGAAGTAGTAAATACCGGAGATGGTGCCAATATTATCATTCTCTTGGCCTTTGCTCTAGTGAGTGCAATCGTAGCTATCGTTATCTTAAAAAAGAGAAGGAAATAGTAGGGGAGGGGCCTTGTGCCCCTTCCAATCAGGTCACCAAGAAGGTGGCTTTTTAATTGGAGGAAACGAAAAATGAAGAGAAATAAATATAAAAGATATGGAGCGAAGACAAAAGGAGTATTAGCGGTAGTGGAAGCACTAACGCTTTCCCTTATTCTAACCATACCTAGTTTTGCTGCTATAGATGTCGGGGCAATCACAAAGCCTATTGATGTGATAAAAACCGTACTGATTGCGGTGGTTGTAGGTATTGGTACGATTGTGCTAATCCTAGGAGTTGTCGATCTGGTGACAAGTTGGGGAGATCATAATACAGGAGGATTAAAGACCGCAGCGTTTAAGATTGCTGCTGGCGGACTGTTGGTTGGCATTTCTACTTTACTCGCACTTATGGGGTATTAAGGAGGTTGTGAATGAGCTTTATTCAAAACTTAATCAATGGCCATATGCTATACCAATTAGGATGTGATGTTTGGAATGCCTTTGTGGATATCTCGTTAGCCTTTCTGGTGAAAACACCAGAGGAAATCGATGCCAATTTATGGGCGGTTGTAATGGATAACATCTATCCTCTTTTTCTTGCAGTGGGTTCAGCACTAGTAGTAACCTTCTTCTTTCTGGGACTATACCGGGATGTTAGTGATTACCGGCAAATCATCCAGCTAGAAAGTCTTATTTTCATTTTGATTCGCTTAGGCATATGCCAAGCGGTCATCGTAGGGTTAAAGCCGTTTATTATGGCAATGTTTCAGTCGGGCCAGGCGTTATCGAGGATGATTATTAGTCGCATGGGATTCGCCACTGGTAGCGCATATGGTCACTTAGCACCATCCTCAGAGTATTTAAAAAGTGGCAGTCTTATGTTTGCCGGTACTATTATTGGAATTCTATTTTTTATCGCAGCACTGACCTGTGGAGGTTCTATCTGCTTATCGGTATTTCAGAGAATCATAAAGATTATCTTTGCTGCACCAACAGGTGCACTGGCCATTGCGACCATTGCGGGTGGTCGGGAGCTATCAAGAACTGCTAGCAGCTGGTTTCAAGAGTTTCTAGCAGTTATCTTAGAGGCTTCATTTATGATCCTAGCGATCGGGATTTGTGTACCGATTATGGCAATCCCGCTATTTCCAGGTTCAGGGGTGGTGGATACGCTGATGTCTATTATCGAACCAGCATTTAAGATGGTGCTTATGAGTAGTGCAGTCAGAGGGTCAGGTGCTATATTTAGAAAATTCTTAGGGATGCATTAGGAGGAAAGTTAGGATGAAAATTGAAATAAATCGAGACTTTGAGCAATACAAAGATGATTTCTTTCGTGGGTTAAATAAGCGAGAAACCATTAGCTTAGGGCTGCTACTGTTTTTAAACTTAGGCGGTGTCCTCAGCTGTCTATTTCTATTTGATATTCACGTTCTCTTAGGGATTTATATCATCTTGCCTCTAGATATCTTAGTGGGTCTGATTGGCTTCTTCCCGGCTAGTCGTATGGGAGTAGGGTTTATTGAGCTAGCGAAACGAAGTTGGCGCCTAAAGTTTACGCCAACGATTCACTATGCTTCAAAGGAGTTTACGAGAGAAAAGGATATTCGCTATGAAGGGCTTATCAAGCGGAAGAGAACGAAAAGATGGTCAAGAAAAGGAAGGAATCAAGGTGATAAACGAGATGGGAAAACGAACGTTTAAAAGTTATAAAAAGTGTAGTGTGCCAGTGTATCAGATTCGGAAGAATGCTTACCCTACAGACACAGGCTCCTACATACCGATAGAAAAGATATCTGAAAATGGTGTGTTTCAGATAGAACCAGATAATAAAGAGGGGATGGTTTTTGATAAGATGTATCGCTTTACAGACATCAACTTTGACTTAGAAGATGATGAAGGGAAGCGGAAAGTACTGCAGGTCTGGATGGAGATCCTTCGAGGGATGAAGGTGGCTTTTAAAGTGATGGTATCAGGGATTGAACGCCCACAGGAAACAGTAGAGCAGGAAAGCCGGCGAGAACCGCTTCACGAGGGTCCGATTTACGTACTAACAAATGAGGCCTTAAACGAAGTGATTGGGAAAAAGAGGAAGCTAGGAAATAACCGCATCGATTACCAGTACTACCTAATTCTTTCTTGTGTAAAACAAAACATGGAAGAGGCAGTTCTCTTCTTCAATAACCTAGAGACCAGTATTGTTCCCTATTTCTATCAACTAGAAAGTGAGCTGATACCAGTTGATGGGATTAACCGCTTGCAAATCTTAAAGAGTATTTATCGGCCATTGGAAGAGGAGCGTTTTTCGCTTACATGGGAAAAATTACGAGAGGAACGAGATTACTTTAGACATATACTAGCGCCACTCACAATGGAGATTGAGAAAAAGCAGTTACGTCTAGATGCGCGTTATGGTTGTGTACTACTTGCGAGAGAATACCCAGAATCTCTTCCCGATGGTTTCCTTACGAAGTTTGTAAAAGGGCTTAACTTTCCAGTTATCGCTACAATGGATTTTTCACCTCTTAGTAAATCCGATACAAAGGAAATGCTAAGTCGAAAGCTTATGAACATTGAAGGCAGCATCGATCGCCAACAACAGCAGAATAATCAGCGAGGAGCATTTCTAACAGATCCTAGTTGGGATAAGCGCCAGCAAAAACAAGAGATATCGGAAGAACTGGAGAACGCCCATCTAAATGATGAGGTGTATTTTTATACCTCTCTGCTCATATATGTAGAAGGAAAGTGCCAGGAAGAGTTAGATAGCCGAGTAGAGCGAGTTAAGCAACAAGCAGCGATGGAAGATGTGGAACTAGAGTTTTTAAGAGGACAGCAAGTAGAAGCCTTTCAGACGATGCTTCCAACGGCGACAAGGCTAGTACCGGTGCTTCGCCCCATGAAGGTAAGTAGTATTACCGCCTTTTGTCCATATCACGTGGCGGAGTTAAATGATAGAAGTAGTAGTTCAGCCTTTTATGGCATAAACCAAGGGTCCAAAACGCTAATCTTCGCCAATAAGAAGAATCTTAAGAATGGGAACGGCTTTATCTATGCGCCGCCGGGGAGTGGAAAGTCTTTTTTTGTAAAATTGGAAATCGTCCAGGTACTAAATTATACCTATGATGATGTACTAATACTCGATCCGGCCAATGAGTATTTTGATATCTGCGAGTTTTACGGAGGCCAAGTAATTAACTTTAGCAATCGCACAGAAACCCATATCAATCCCTTGTGGATACCTGAAGACGTATACCTTGATGAGTCCCTACGAGAAGGTTTCATTTCAGATAAGGGAGTGTTCATGCAGCGCTTATTCCCTTATATCAAAAAGAAAACCTTAGAGGGAAACGAAGCCACCTATATCGACCGCTCGGTACGTCGCTTGTATGAGGAAGTCTTTCGTATCTTTGATGAACAGGGAATTATGGAAGAGCCAACGTTCCTAGAATACCAACGCTTTTTAGCGGAAGAGCCAAGAGAAAAGGCTGGGGATATCTTGGACGCCTTTGAGCTATATGTAAGTGGTTCATCCAATGTCTTTGCCCATAAAAGCAACGTAGATATCAATAGTCGAATGGTAGTCTTTGGTATTCGGGACTTAGGAGAAACGCTAAAGAAACCTTCCATGATGATTATTACCGAGTTGATGACTACAAGGCTTACTTACAATAAACGCAACCATAAGGCGACGAGGGTCTACGGGGATGAGCTACACGTAGTCTTTGATGACCCAGAGTTCGCGCTTGCCTGGGAGAAGTTATGGAAGGTAGCGAGAAAAGATGGCGGTATTACTACTGGTATTACCCAGAACATCAGCGACTCTATTATGAGTAAGCAGGCCAAAACCATGGTTGCCAATTCGGATGTAATCGGAATCCTCTCCTTATCGAAAACAGACCGGCAGGACTTACCGGAGATTATTGACTTAACAGATACCGAAATGCAGTATGTGGATGCTAAGCATAAAGGGATGGGTCTTATGAAATTTGGGAATACGAAAGTCATTTTTGATGCTCGAATCGACCAAGATAATATCCTTTACTGGCTCTTTACTACAGATCCGAAGGAAAGTAGGCAAAAGCAAAAGCGCATGAAGGAACTAAAAGAGTTGATTGCTAAGAAAAAGGAAGAGGCTTGCATGCGTGATGCTAAGGAGAGGGATCAAATAGATAGAAACGGAGAAGCCAGTATCGCAAAACTACGAGAGGTGCTGTGATGAAGTTGTTTGAAGAAGAGAAATTCAATAGCAAATCCGCTCAAAAGTTACTATTTATCAGAAAGGGCTATCAACCTCAGAAGTATCTAAATAAGAAGGAGAGACGTCAGTGGAATAGACTTAACACCAGAAAAAAACAGCAGTATCTAGAAAAGGCTACGGAGAACTATTTAAGAAAGAATCAAAAGCCATCAAGTAAGGGTTTTCCAACTGGTGAAGAGGTTACGAATCAGACAGCTACGGTCAATAAAATAGCGGACTACCCAAGACCTGATGACATAAGTCACGTAGAAGCGACGATTGCTAAGTCGGCTACTAAGTTAGTTGCTATGGATAACATTAAGAAAGAGCGCCAAGTAGAACTCGGACGCGAAGAAGTCATTGAGAAAATGATGGCAGATGACTTTAAAAAGGCAGCAAGTGCTACTGGCGGAGTGGGAGAAGGTATTGCCATGGTGGCAGGACCGAAAGCAAAGTTCGCCATGGCGGCAGTGGTTCCAGTATTCTTGGCGGTATTAGTAGTGGTTATGCTATCAGCGAGTCTCTTGCTGCTGGTAATTGCAAGTGCAAGGCAAAGCGATGGGGGAAAAAGATTTGTAGAGGTAGCTTTAGCCGAAGAAAAAGAAGGGGATCAGAAAGGCGGCGATAAGTACTGGTCTTGGTTTGGGTTTAAGAAGCGAGAAGAATGGTGCGCTTGTTTTGTCAGCTGGTGTGCTGACCAGTGCGACTACATAGAAAAGGAGATATTCCCAAAGAGCGCTTCTGTTGCTCAGTATAGAAGCTGGTATGATAAGCGAAATCTCTACATGAAAAAAGATGGATACACACCAAAGGCAGGAGATTTAATCATCTTTGAAAACGGCATGAGTCATATCGGTATCGTTCAGTACGTAAAAGGCAATCAAGTAATAACCATTGAGGGGAATACGGGTGACATTGTGGCAACGCGAACATATCCCTTATCTTACGGTGGTATTTCTGGTTATTGTGTTCCTAACTATCCGGAAGAGTTTAGCGACTTTGAAGGAGAAACGAACGAGGAAATCACTTGGAACTTTTTAATAAGCAAAGGGTTTAGTCCAGAGAGTGCTGCTGGGATTATGGGAAATCTAAAGCAAGAGTCTGGTCTAGACCCGAAGTGTTATCAACAGGGCGGGGGACCTGGAAGAGGAATTGCGCAGTGGACAGTAGGGTCCAATCGTTTCAAGAACTTAGAAAGCCGAGCTACAAGTATGGGGACCACCTGGGATACCATCGAACCTCAGCTAGAACATTTATACTTTGAATTAAATGGCGGTGATGCGACAACAACTTTTATTCTAAACCGAGACTATGGCGGTTTAGCTGGTTTTAAATCAATGACTGATGTAAACAAAGCAACACTAGCTTTTGAGAAAGCCTTTGAAAGAGCCGGCATACCGGCAATGGAGAAACGATATAAATATGCGATGGAGTTTTATCAGAAATATAAAGGGGGTGGACCTATGGGAAAGCTATTATTTCCCTACGTTGTCTACGAGGTTCAAACATATGATATGGATATAGGAGTTGCAGAGAATCCAAGGTATCGGTTAATCGCTGGATTTTTAGAGAAGCGAAATGCCGACCGCTTTATGCGACAAGTAGTGAATAAGGATAAGATTCAGGTGAAACTTATGGATTATAGTGGAAAGAAAGCAGGTGAGGAAGAATGTTAGAAAAGAGCTTGCGATATCTCATGAGGAAAGGAGAATGATGCCGATGAAGGAATGGGAGATTCGTAGAAAGAAGAAATGCTTTATTCTAAAGATCTTAGTAGGGCTTATTGTAGTCATGGTAGCATTTGCTCTTATTATTGGAGCTATGATAAATCGTATCAACAGTAATCGAACAAAGAATTTAGAAAAGCAACGGGAGCGGCAATCGAAGATTGAGGCGTTACAAGAAACACCCGTAATAGTGTCAGATCCAGAAGTAGAGGAAATCCATTATTCAGGCTTAGTGCTTTTATCATTTTTAAAAGATGAACCAAGCCTGAATGAGTTTAAAAGTGAGTTAGAGCAGTATATTCGAGGCGCAGACTATTACGGTGAGTATACAGAAGTGATGATTGAGGGTAAAGATGCTTACGACGAGGTTATTAAAGTACGCCGGTTCTATCTAACCCTTGATAATGAAGAGCAGTCAAGAATAGAAGGACTGTATGATGTGCAAGCGAAAGAGTACGTCTTTGGTTACTATGCAGGAGAGCGCTAGGCCATTTATTTGGCTAGCATGGGGGTATTAGGGGGCATCCCCCTAGCAAGATGCCTTTGTATTACATAATGCGTATCTTGTTTAAATCATAAAAACGTTCTCTCATATTGAGCGGGCATCCTCTTGGGCAAAGCGCGTAAATTATCTGCAAGTATAAAAGGAGGCGATGTATGGAGGCAAAAGTTAACCGAAAAAATAAAAGCATTACAATTAGGTTAGATGAGAGATCCTATAATCAGCTGCTTGAGAAAGCGCTTAGCTATGGTGGTCTTAGCGCATATATTCGTTTGTTGATTAGGAGGACAAATGAAGAAGTGATGAATGATTATCAGATACAATTTCGAGATTTGCGATATCAATTTTGCAAATTGAGAGTTATTTGTGAAGAGTATATGAGAACGCTGGACGTTGACAATCAGAAACATTTTAAGGTAGTATTGGTTAAGATTGAAACGTTAGAAAAAGAGTTAAAAAATATATCTAGGGGTTGCAGAGAGAAAGTTAATTTGTAAAGATGGATTAACTTAGAAATCAATGTGGCCTCTATTTGATTTAAAGGTGGGAGAAAATGCTTAGCAAGATTACTTTACAAACAGATAGATTCAATGATACTGAGATTTCTAATTTAAAAGCAAAAAATTTTTTTTATGGCAAGAACGGAACAGGAAAAAGCAGTATTACAGAAGCGATTAGCACTCAGTGTGAAGATAATTATGATCTTCACATATTTCAGGGATTTAATCGAATTATTGAAGAAAACAACGGGTTGAATACAATAGCGCTTGGTATACAAAATGTTAAGCTTCAACCACTTATTAGTGAAAAGAAGAAGGATATAGAGAAGTTGGATGATGATCTTAAAGAGCGTAATGATAGTATAGAAAATACATTTACTATATATTCGAAAGAGCAGTTAAATTATAATCATTTGATTGGTGTAATTGATCGCTTTTTTTCGGCATCAGCGAGTGAGATTAAACGGGAGTATGTTGAACTTACTGGACCTAACTACAATAAAAATAACTTTAAAGAGGATGTGAAGAGTGCTGAAGAATTATCAAAGGAAGAATTATTTAAATACAAAACTCAATTTGAGCAGACATCCATAGAGGCTTCAGAAAAAATGAAGTTTGAGGCTCTAGAGGTTGACAGTCTTGTAGATGAGGTAAATGAGATTTTGACTACTGAGGTGGTAAAATCGGCTATTCTAAAGTTTGAAAGTACTGAGAAAATGAATTGGGTTCGTGAAGGTTTGAATTTTTACGGTAATGAAAATGAAGAAATATGTTTATTTTGTGGTAATAAGATTGAAGCGACGCGCCTAGATGATTTGAATAGTTTTTTTAGTGAAGAAGTGAAAACGATAGAAAGCAAAATTCGTAATCTGTTAGAAAATATTTCCATTATGAAGAACGCGTTAAGTCAACAGAAGCGGGTTGAAAAGTCGAGTTTTTACCCCGATTTTCATGGTGAGATTCCCACAATAAATGATCAAATTGATAGTGTGACGAAAGAGCATACACGTTTCTTGGAAGAGATAGAAAGTGCGCTTAAAGAACGTCAGAAAGATATTTTCATTTCTCAAAAAGCTCTTGTGTTATCGAAACCTTCAACTTACTCAGAAGTTGAGAAAATCTATTTAAGTCTGTATAAGAAAAACTTAAAATATGGAGAAACCTTAGACTCAAAAATAAAAGAGGCGAAGGACATGCTCCGTCAACATGAAGTGTCAAAAAGGCTTAAAGAATTTGATTATCAACAGAAGGTGAATGAGCTAAAGAAAACTGAGTCACTTCTTAATGAGGCAAAAAGTAAGTATGAGATGCAGAGTGGGAAGAGAGAAGAGGCAAAAAAGGAACTCCTAGCACTTTTGTCACAAACTATCGACGAAACAGTGGCAGAAAAAAGAATTAATGAAGCTATAAAATCACTAGGAAATCAGTCGTTTACCTTGGAAGGAATAGAGTCTGAGCAACGAGGGCAGTATCAAGTAAAAAGTTATGATGGTACTGTTCGAAATATCGGAACATTAAGTACTGGAGAAAAAAATATAGTCGCTTTTCTTTGGTTTCTGAATAATCTAGAAAAGGCGAGGCAAACAGATTCAAAACCAAAGATAATCGTGTTTGATGATCCAATGAATAGTAATGATGATACAGTACAGTATTTAATCATTACAGAAATACAAAAATTAATAAAGGATATAAGAGATGATCAGATATTTATATTGACCCATTGTACTCATTTTTATCTTAATGCAAGATATAACTGGTGGCGAAATTCTAAAAAGGATACATATAATAAAACCACGTTTCATTTGAAAAGAGTTGGAAACAAATCATCTATAGAGTTAATCACGTCTGAGAGGGATGATATTAAGACCAATTATGATGCTCTTTGGAGGGAGGTTAAATTTTTATATGAAGAGCATAAACCCGATTTTATGATAAATCCTATAAGGCGAATATTTGAAACTTATCAAAAATTCAATGGAATAGATGATTTATATAAAAATGACGCAGAGTCTCAGAAGTTATTCAATGTTAACTCTCACTCTATTGATGATTTGGAGGCAGATCTAAATGGTAAAGACGAAGATGCGATAATAAGCAAAGTACGGCAAATATTTGAAGCAAATAATGCAGGGGAGCACTTTAGAACTTACTGGGGAGAAGTCTAATATGGGCAATTTAAAACAAGAGATAGAGAATTTAATCGCACTAGAACAAGAGGGTGATTATTGGGACTTTAAAAGAGAATGGTATGATAAACAACATCTACCCAATTTATTACATGATATCATTAGCATGGCCAACAACTTAGCTAATAGAGATTGCTATATTATAATCGGCGTAGATGAAGAAAATGATTTTGATTTTAAGGATGTATTAGGAGACCCAAATAGAAAAAATACCCAAAAATTAGTTGATTTCCTAAAGAACAAAAAGTTTGCCGGTGATATGAGACCGATTGTCCATGTAGAAACGATAGAATACGCAAGGTCATGTATTGACATAATTGTTATAAAGAATAGTAATAAAACGCCGTTTTATTTGAAAGAAGCATACAAGGGAGTATTTGCAAATCAAATCTACACAAGGATTCAAGACACAAATACACCACTTAATTCTTCAGCAGATATTGATAAAATAGAGTGGCTTTGGAAAAAAAGATTTGGCTTAATTCAAACTCCAATTGAGCGAATTGAGTCATTTTTAGAGGAACCAAATGCTTGGGTAAATGGTCCGAACGGAGAAATGCAAAAGTATTATAAGCGTTTTCCGGAATATACATTAGTGTATGATGACGCTGCCGATGGGCGCGATGGATATACCTATTATCTTTTTTCTCAATATAAAAGCAGACCATATTGGAAAGACATTAAAGTTTATTATCATCAAACTCTTTTAATTGAAGTTGATGGTGTAGCGCTAAATGGTGGTGTATACATGACCCCTTGCCCAGATATAGATGGGATTTGTTTTAATGAATATTATAGTTGGGATATTCCATACAGGTATATGGTTAAAGGGTCGTTCAAATATAAATTAAGTGAATTTCTTTATCATAATGAGTGGTCTTATGAAGCAAAAATAGCGCGCGATAATTTCTTTTCAGTTATTCTAATATTTGAAACTGAATTGGAAAAGGACTCATTTATAGATTATGTCATTTGTAATTGGGAAGAAAGAGATAAATACAAGGATTCGATACATATTGCATCTATACCAGAGATGAAAGGTTATAATGTAAATGTTTTTAAAAAAGAGTATGAAAATGCACTAATACTAAAGTTAATGTTACATGATTTTAGAAGAGAAAGGGGACTCTCCTAATGGCAATCATCAAACTAGACCACCTTAAAGAAGGTAGCGGTCGAAACCCATCCGCCGGTCTCTATGGTGCCATTCTCTATATTCTAGATATGCAACAGGGGCATAATGGGGAAAAGACCAAAGGCGGATTACTCATTGGCGGCAATGCTGGAATCACTGCAGATGAGATTTATGAATTAATGATAGAAACGAAAGAGTTTTTTGGAAAGAACTGGGGCAGAGTGGCTTATCACTTTGTCCTTTCTTTTCCCCCAGGGGAAGTAACGGCAGAAGTAGCCCATGAGCTAACGGGCCAGTTTGTAGACCGCTACCTAGGGGACCGCTACGATATCGTATTTGCCACTCATGACGATCAGGAACACAAGCATAGTCACATCCTATTTAACAGCCTTTCCAGGAATGGTTATAAATACCATTACAAAGCCGGTGACTGGGAAAAGGACATGCTGCCGATTCTTAATGGCATCTGTATCGCGAACGGTTTAAGTTATATTACTCTTCAGGATAAAGAGGGGCGATTAAATAGGCGCACTACAGGAAAAGAGAAGTGGCAAAAGAAGCAAGGTCACAAGAGCTGGGACAACCTTATCCGCCAAAACCTTCAAGAGGCGATGCAGGCAGCAGGGGACTATAATGAATTTTTAAAGATATTAAGGGATAATGGTTATCAGATTCGAGAAGGAAATAGTAGCCAGTATGGTCCCTACTTTTCTATCCAGTGTGAAGGGATGGGAAAAGCTAGGCGAAACTACCGATTAGGCGCAGGCTACAGTGTGGAGGATATAAAGAAGCAAATTGATAACAAGGAATTATTAAAGGACATTGAGGAGATGCTCTCGGACGTTAGTACGTACCGGGAGCTTTTGCATTCCCGGTATTATGGAAAACGCCTGCTTAGACTACCTGCCTATTATTACCGAAAGTGTATCTTCCTCTGTAGCTGGAATAATCGTTTGTTTGCTACCTATCCAAAGATAAAGCCTTGGAAGTACCGGAAGGACGTAAAGGAGCTAGATAAGCACATGGACAGTCTGCAATTAACCGATAAATATAAAATCCAAACACGAGAGCAGCTTATACAGCTAAAAGAAAGCTTTGAATTAAAAAAGAAAATGCTGAATGCAGACTACCGGCAGCTTAAGAAGGAAGGAGGTGAGGAGCAAAAGAAAGAGTGCTTGCAAAAGCTAAAGGAAGTGAGGAAGGAGCTTCGGACCATCCGGTTTATTAGTGACACTTATTCGGTAAGCGAGGAAAGTCTGTTTAAGGAGTGGAAGGTGGAAAAGGAACGTGTTAGGTGAAAGGAGAAGTTATGGCGACAACGAAAGAATTAGAAGATTTAATCAGAAGGATTCAAGACAGAATTGTATCTATGGAGAAGTTTATTGAGGAACGAGGGCTCACGTCAGAGTACATAAAATACGTAGAAGAGCTCTCAGCAAAGAAAGAAGCAATTAAGGATCAGGTAAAAGAAGTAGAAAGGGCAACGAAAAGAGAAAAGGATATTGAGCTACCGAACCGCAACCTCCGTCAGGGAATAAGCCTATGGTTGAAGTAAAAACGGAAGCCGGTCGGTTTCTTAAAACCAAAGGCAACCTGTTTAAAGGAAAGTCAGAGGAAGAGCGAGAAGCCATTAAGCGAGAAATCCGTACCGGTTTTGAGCATGGGCTAAGCGAAGAGCAGATACTGCTTTATGCAACCAGTGATTATAGTTCCTTGCAGATGCAGGCGATTCGTGTAGCCATCGAAGAAGGGATTCCTAAGTCCTATATCTTAGAAAAGATTGCCTTAAAAAGCAAAAGCCCGGAAGCCATGCTCGAATCTAAGATTCAGTATTTTAACAGTAAGGCAGGTGTTAAAAATCCAGAGGTTGTTAATGGTGCTTATATCCAGAAGATTCATGCCCAATTATCTCTTTTGGAAACCAGAATCGATACTCAGCAGAGCTTCTTTGACCAGATCACCCAGCGGTTGGAGTTAGAGAATACTCAGTTAAAAGAAGAGCTGCAAGTAACCGCTGCTGAGAATAAAGTCTTGAAAGAGCAGCTATTACTTAGCGACCGGCAAAAGGGAGAGGAGAGCCTAAGAGTTCAGGACTACGAAAGAAAATGTAATCATTTAAAAGAACAGCTAAGTGCTTTAGAGTCTAGAAACCAAGTCCTTGAAAGGGCGAGAACAGAAAGGGAAGAAACGCCCAGAAGAAAACGACAGAGCCTTTTCTTTTGTAGGAAGCGGGAGTCTCTACCTGATTGGTTTTTAGAGGTCCTTGTGACCCCAGGGTTTTCCCTTGAACAGATGAGCCTCTTAACAGAAGCCTATCATGCAGGAATTAAAAGAAACATCTTACTAAAGCTAGCCAGTCCAGAGATAGAGGCGAGCCACATGAAACAAGTTATAGGCATGTTTGTGAAAGGAGGTGAGAAAGAAGGGAGTGAGATAAATGCCACCAAGTAAACGGCAAAAGGTCAGTTGGGGGATTAGCTGGATCATCATCCTTATATTCTTTTTGTATGTAGCGTATTGCTTATCCGGACTATTTATGGTACCAGGAGTGAATCTTGAAACCTACGATAAGATAGCGCTACAACTCTTAACCCATCCGTTAGAAAAGTCCTGCTGGAATGACAAAAGTATGCATTGTCTGGGTGTTGCTCTCTTTGTCTGGTTCTTAGCAGCTCTTTGGCATTACTCTACACTTCATGACTTACGCATCGGAGAAGAGCATGGTACTAGTAAGTGGGGCAGCATAAAGAAAATAAATCGTCGTTTGGCAAGTCTGGTGACTTGTCATTTTTTGTGTTTTTCTTACAAACGCCCCGGGTCAGAAAACCGTGTTCTGTCAGAAAGCTTGCGGGTTTCTTACGATACGAAACACACCAAGCTTAATAATAACCTACTGGTCATTGGGGGCTCTGGCTCAGGGAAAACAGCCTATGTAGTCATTCCGAATCTTCTAGCCAACTACGGCAGTAACGTATATACGGATCCGAAAGGAACGTTAGCTGAGGAGTGTGGCAATTATCTTATGTCTATGGGAAGGCGCGTGCTATCGCTAAATCTTGTAGACATGAACCAGTCTTGCCGGTATAACCCTTTCCGGTATCTAAGGAAAGCCAGTGACGTGAATAAGCTTGTCACCAACTTAATGGCAAACACCACCCAAGAGAATGCCAATCACTCAGACCCCTTTTGGGAAAAAGCGGAAAAGATGTATTTATCCAGTATCTTCTTTTACGTCTGGACAGAGTGCCCCCGAAAGGAACATCGCCGGCTAGAAAATGGGGTAATTGAAAACGTGTATTTAGACCGTACCTTTCGCAGTGTGCTTCATCTACTAAACGAAGCAAAGGTAAATCATGACCCTGAGGTTAAATCGCCTCTCGATGTCAGAATGAATAAGCTGGCAAGAGAAAAAGGAGAAAACCATCCGGCCGTTCGTAGCTATAGGCGCTGCGTAAGAGGAGCAGGCGACACCGTTCGTAGTATTATCGTATCCGCTAATGCAAGGTTTGATCCCTTTGATAATGAGGAGCTACTGCGGATTCTTGATGGGGATGATATTGATTTACCATCCCTAGCAGCGGGATTTCATGGAAATACAGATATCAAAACCAGTCTCTTTTGTTGTATCCCCGATGACGACGATACCTATAACTTTATTCCAGGGTTACTCTATACCCAGCTCTTTCAGGAGCTCTACCGACAAGCCAGGCTAAACGGTGGTAAGTGCCCCATACCGGTGGGCCTGTGGTTAGACGAATTCGCCAATATCAAGATGCCCGCCGCCTTTGAAAAGATCCTAGCCACTTGTCGTAGTCGGGATATCTATTGTGCCATTCTTCTACAATCCTTAGCCCAGCTGAAGGTTGCTTACCGAGAAGATAAGTGGGAAGGGGTCTATGGGAACTGCGATACCGTAGTGTTCTTAGGTGGTAATGAACCCTCGTCTCATAAGCACATGAGCGAGCAGGCAGGAGAAAAGACCATTGAAAAACGAAGCCAGGGAGAAAGCAAAGGTAGTCATGGATCGAGTAATGCCAACTACGATGTAATGGGGCGACGGCTAATCTTGCCAGAAGAAGTTTCTATGCTTAAGGATGAATGCCTAGTCCGGATAAAAGGAGAGTATTCTGTAAAGGATAAGAAGTGGGACTACTACGGTAAGCATAAGAAGATCCGGAGCCAGATTGTAGCCTTTGGCACCTTTTCTCAAGAGATTCAGATTGAAAGAGAAGAGGACCGACTGGTAACCAAGGAACTGACAGAAGGGTTTACCCCTCTAGGAGAAAAAAGTAGAACCTATTATGAGCGTTGTCAAAAGAGCGGCGAGTCAGTGGAGTTATACGAAATAAGTAGGGAGTCTTTTCTGACCTATGATTTTTCAAAAAGCAAAAGTAAGACGGAAGCCCAGATGCTACTTTTCTTAAAAGGGGCTTACGACGAGAAATATGAGAAAAAGGAGAAATGGCTAGCTAAGGAAGAGCCTACCAAAGAACAGGTGATAAAGACTCCAGAGGATTTATTGGATTACGTGATTAGTGGCGCCTTTTCTAAAGAACAAATGGAGGTTCTAGGAAGAGTTTCTTTAAAAAAGATTCCCTTCCAGAAACTAAAGCAGATTGCAAAGCCAGAGCTACCAGCAGAAAATATGGCTTTTGCTTTAAACCTATTAACCGAAATGGAGGATACATATGATTTTAATTGAAATCAAGAAGGAAAACACCAGTGAAAAGAGAAAGTCAAATCTAGAGGCTTATTATCAAAACCTAAGAAAAAAGAACCGCAAAGGGGGAAAGAAGCATGTTTAATCAGTTTGCAAAAGAGGTAGAAGAAAGGTTACAGGCGCATTTTGAAACCAATGGGCTAGATGTTCAGGTTCAACTAAATAGCGTTCTAAAAGTAAATGATGTTAATCGCCAAGGTATCATTATTAAACCAGAAGATAGTAAGGTGGCGCCGATTATCTACTTAGAAGAATTTTATGAAGACGTTCAAGACGGTAGCAAAGATATGGACAGGGTTATTGATGAACTTGTGGGCATCTATGAAGAGAACCGTGCTATGCGCGGACAGATCCACCTCGAGAATATCTTCTCCTTTAATCAGATCAAGAATGAACTTACTCTTTGCGTAGTCAACACGGCCAAGAATCAGGAGATGTTAAATGAAATCCCTTATGTGGAAATGGATGATTTATCAGCCTTTTGTAGAATCCCTATGATAAATAGTGAAGAGCAGCGGGGATTTATGAAGGTTACCTATGAACTACTAGATGCTTGGAACGTGGACTTTAACGAAGTCTATGACATGGCTATTTCCAATACCCATAACTTTAATGACTTTCGACTATATAGCATGGAAGACATTATTGGTGAAATGATGGGAAACGGAGCACCCCAAAACCTGCTTAATAAAGAGATGCACGAGAATGAGGGCATGTTTGTCTTAACCAATGAACCGAAAGTAAATGGCGCCACAGCGCTATTACGTCCAGACATTATGGAACAGGTTTCGGCAGTACTAGGCGGGGATTATTACATTTTACCTTCGTCCTTGCATGAAACGATTTGTATCCGTAAAGAAGGAGCACCACCAGCGGCCGAGCTAGGTGAAATGGTGCGGGAAATTAATGCGACTCAAGTAGACGTGGAGGATCGCTTAAGCGATCATATCTATGCCTACGATAGTAGGGAAAAGAAGCTTCATTCAGTAAGAGAATCCTTCTTACCACTAAAAGAACACAGCTTATAAAGAGAGGCCCGGGAGCTTGGATGCTTCCGGGCTTATTTAGTGATGAAAAAGAAAGGAGCAAAGAGCAATGAGTGATGTAAGCGATACCATGCAGATTGTAAGTCTTGCAGGGCATGGAGCCTTCATTTTAGGAAAAGTAAGTGTAGAAGTCATTCAGTTTTTCATGCGGCTGGCACTGACCAAGCGCCAACAAAACATGCGCTTAAAGTATGGGGAAATGACTTTAGATAAGCTAATGGAAAAGCAAGCCCTAATGGGAGACCAAGCGGTAGTGTTTCAGGTAAAGGTAACAAATGAAAAAGAACTAAGTAGCGTAAAAGAAGAACTGACCAAGAGAGGAATTACCTTTTCCCAGCTATTTGACTTTAATTTAGAGGATAATTTCACTCAGTTTTACAGCAGTGCCTCCGATAGCCCGAAGCTAAACGCCTACTTTAAAGCCCATGAAGAGTTAATGGCCGGGGCCATCAAGATGGAAGACTACTTTAAGTCGGCACCGGAGAAGGATAAGCAGGCAATTAAGGAAGAGGTAGCAAAACATTTAAATACTAAAAAAAAGTCCAATGTGCCGACAGCCCTTAAGTACCTTGTTAAGCAGGAAGAGTATGTGAAAAACCAGGAGCTAGAAGAACGTTTTGCCCATCTCTTGTTTAAGCATCCGAAAGAAGAAGGACATCTGATTGCGATTCCCAGTGATGAGGTTATAAATCAGGGAGAGGACTTTTTGCTTTTACTAGAGCCTACCGACGAATATCCGATTTTATCTAAAGAGGGACAGATACTTGAACGTAGACTAGGGAAGGATATTTATCTGGCATTTGAGCGAGAAGAATTCTTGCAGCTAGAAAAGCTATCACCAGAAGAACGAAGAGACCTTGCGGAAGCCAAACGACTAAAAGTGGCAGAGCTTTATCAAGCAGAGCGGAAGAAAGAAGGCGCCTTTGAAGTTTCTTTTCCTGTCCGTGACCGAGTAAGCGAGACCGCTTATAGCCTCGAGTTTCTAGTACCAGGAAGAGGGGAGCGCACAACCATGGAGCTACCAAAGGACCGGCTAAAGAAAAGTAAAGACGGGAAATTCTATCAGGCGGTTTTAAATCGCGAGGAATTATTAGACGTACGTGTCTTAGGGTACCCAGTTGAAGCATACGGAAAAGATATGGAAGAACATTTTGAACTATTAGGAACGGAAACAGGAATAGGAGAGAAAATAACTGTCAAAGAAAGGAGAAGTCATGAAAGAACTAGAAGTAGTAAATGAAAAGGAACTGAGAGAACGCATTGAAAAACTGGTAGATAATCAGGTATTAATCGTGGAACTAGAAAGGAGTGATGATGACGATGAACAATGAATTAGATTTAGTAGCGGTCCGCCTAATAAAAGAAAAGACCTATTATAGCGATGCGCCTGTTAACAGCCCACAAGCGGTGGTAGATTTTTTGAAACAGGAGTTATCTACTTATGACCGGGAAGTGATGTGTGTAGTGAATCTTTCAACTAAGTGTGACGTTATCAATTTGAACTTTGTAAGCATGGGCACAATAAATTCCGCTGTGATTGAGATGCGAGAGCTCTTTAAAGCCAGCATCTTAAGCAACGCAGCTAGTATTGTCTGTTGCCATAACCACCCCTCAGGAGATCCTACCCCCAGTAAAGAGGATATAAAACTCACAGAACGGATAGGCCTATCAGGAAAGCTACTTGGCATAGAACTATTGGACCACATTATTATTGGTAGGGGAAATATGCCTTACTACAGTATGTTAGAGGAAGACGTATTGCCCGTAGGGAATATGGAGGTGTTTAAAAGAGAGGTCTCCAAAATAAAGGGGAGTAATCGTGAGCAAATGTTATAAAGAAACGATTTATATAATATGTAAGTCAGAGAAGAGAGTTATTTGTAAATATCATGATTTTATATTAGCCATGGTCAGATATAGTCTTACTGGCCATGGCTTTAAAAAGTTTCACACTCTCAAAAAATAGCCAAGCACAGAAGTTTTCTGATCTTGGCTATTTCTAGTTTATTTGAAAATAAAAAGCTATCATATAACGAATTTCCATATAGTATGGAATATGGCAAACAAGACTTTAACTATCTTACCTAGCAAATAGTGTTTCTAAAATGTCTAGAGGAAATTTAAAATCAGATTCAGATACATTACTAGAATCTAATCTACGTTTAATGGAATTCATATAGTGATCAGCAATAACTTCACAAATAGCAGTTGTATCGTTGCTGCGATATACATCATATAATTTGCTATGAACTTTATATTGCCATCCTGCAAGAGTTTTACTATCTTGTGTCTCTACTGAACAACTTAGAATAGTTGCATAATCTAAATCGTTCCACGCCTTAATTAAGCGAGGCATACCGGTCTCTTTAATCATTGCTCCATGAAACAAATTGTCATAAGTGATAATATCGTTAAAACTGTCCTCATTCATAGTTTCCATTAAACGTAATATGCGTTTCATTTCTTTAAGAGCACTGTCAGGAATAATTCCATTAAATGATTTAACGGCAATTAATTCGTATGTCCCACGTAGAAGATATGCTTCAAACACATCTTCTAAGGTGATTTCTTTGACTGAACAACCCATATTACGGGTGTATTCAACTAGCCCTTCTTGTTCAAGTTGTCGAAAGGCTTCACGAATCGGCCCCCTACTAACGCCAAATTCTTCGGAAATTTCTTGCTCAATAATTCGCATACCAGGCTCTAGTTCGTGACTAATTATTTTTTCGCGGATCGCATCAACAACGCTTTCACGGAGAGTGCGATATTTTATTTCCCCCATATCATCGTCCCTTTACTGTGTATTTGGAAATATCAACAAATTTATTTTAGCACAGTAAAATTGAATGGTAAACACTCCTAGTAAAAACAATATTAATTAATGAAAAATCACTATAAAGCATTGACATACGATATAGTTTAATGTAAATTGTTAACAATCAACAATAAAAGAAAAGGAGATAAGATATGTTGGAAGTTGCGGATCGCATTCGGAAACTGCGAGAGCTTATGAAAGAAGCAGAAATTGATTTCTACATTGTTCCTACTGCTGATTTTCATCAAAGTGAGTATGTAGGTGAGTATTTCAAAGCTAGGAAGTTTATGACAGGATTTACAGGCTCTGCTGGAACGATAGTTGTTTCTCGTGAAGAGGTAGGACTTTGGGTGGATGGCAGATATTTTATTCAAGCTGCTAACCAAATCAAGGGAGCGCCGATAACACTTTTTAAAATGGGAGAACCTGGAGTACCTACAATTAATGAATATCTGGAGACTAAGCTTAAAGAAGGCGAAAAATTAGGCTTTGATGGCCGAGTAGTATCTATGAGTGAAGGCCTTGAATATGAAAAAATAGTTCAAAACAAGAAAGGCCATATTGTAAGTGGCCAAGATTTGGTGGATAAAGTATGGGAAAATCGCCCACCAATCAGTGAAGAAGTAGCATTTGCGTTAGATGAGAAATACACTGGTGAATCTGTTTCGTCTAAGCTAAAACGTATTCGTAAGAAAATGTCAGAGAACAAGGCAGATGCTCATATTTTAAACACAATAGATGATATTTGTTGGACATTAAATATTAGAGGAAACGATATTGAATTTTTCCCGCTTGTACTATCATATGGAATTATTTATATGGGACATATGGATTTGTATATTGATGAAAAGAAGCTAGATTCACGAATGAAAGAGAAGTTAAAAAAAGAAAACATTTTCTTGCACCCTTATAACTCTTTTTATGAAGCTGTAAAAAATATTGCGGAAGGCAAAAGTGTAATGCTTGACCCTGCAAAAATTAATTACGCGACTTTCAATAATATTCCTAGAGGGGTTGAGAAAGTTGAAGAAAACAATCCTGAAATATTATTTAAGTCTATGAAAAATGAGGTAGAAGTTGAAAATATCAGGCAAGCACAGATCAAGGATAGCGTATGCTATGTTAAATTCATGAAATGGCTTAAGGAAAATTATGAAAAGGGTGATATTACTGAATTAAGTGCCTCTGCGAAGCTGGATGAATTAAGAAATGAGCAAAAGAACTATATTAGGCCAAGTTTTGCACCTATATGCGCGTATGGTCCCCATAGTGCAAGTCCACATTATGAATCAAGCCCAAAAACAGATGTAGTATTAGAAGCGGGTAATTTTTTCTTGGCAGATACAGGAGCGGGATTTTTAGAAGGCTCAACGGATATTACAAGAACTTATGCTTTGGGAGAGGTAAGCCAGGATAAAAAGGAAGACTTCACTTTAGTTGCCGTAAGTAACTTGCGTCTTGCTAGTGCTAAATTTTTATATGGCTCAACGGGAATGGTTTTAGATATCTTAGCTCGAAAGCCGTTTTGGGATCGTAACATTAATTTTAACCATGGTACAGGACATGGTGTGGGATACCTTCTTGGAATACACGAGGGGCCATCGGGTTTTAGATGGAATTTTAGAAGTCATGAATCTCATCAATTAGAAGCGGGAATGGTAATAACAAATGAGCCGGGAATCTATTATGAAGGTTCTCATGGAGTGCGCTTGGAAAATGAATTACTTGTATGTAATGGGGAAAAGAATGAATATGGCCAATTCATGTATCTAGAGCCAATTACATACATACCCTTTGATATAGAAGCAATAGAACCAAAAATAATGACACAAGAAGATAAAACACTACTAAATGATTATCACAAATTGGTATTTGAAAAAATATCACCATTTTTAGATGAAGAAGAGAAGGTATGGCTTGAGAAATTTACAAGAGAAGTCGAGTAGGAGGGAATTAAAATGAAGACTAAAGAAAGAAAATACCCGTTGGGATTTTGGATGTGTGCGGGCACAGAAATATTCGAGAGGCTTGCATATTATTTAGGAAGATCTCTAATATTGATTTTTGTAACAACTGCGGTAGTAAATGGTGGATTAGGGTTAAGCGATTCGGTTGGGGCTAAATTACAAGCGAACTTGACAGCGTTTGCATATTTAGGGCCGGTACTAGGAGGAGTAATTGTAGATAGATTTATCGGGGCAAGATATACTACTCCTATAGGTATGGTGCTGGTCGGAATAGGCTATTACATGGGAGCGTTAGCCAAAGGTCCTGGTATGATATATGCTATGATTGTATGCGTAAGTTTAGGCCTTGGTTTATTTAGGACTGCGCCTCTTATCGGAAGAATCATTGGAGACAACAGCAAAATGGATTCAGCTTTTTCTATACGCTACACTTTAGTTAATGTTGGGGCGTTCATTGGAACCTTCTTAGTTGGGATCCTTTATAAAGATGTATTTGCGAAAGATGGTGTTTTAGGGTTTGCTCCATGCTTTAAGTTAGCTGCACTTGCCATGTTTGTGGGAGCGGTTTGGTTTATGATTGCTACAAGGTTTATGGGAGACGTAGGTAAAAAACCGTTTAAAATGGAAAAGACGGAAGAAGAGCTAGAAGAAGAAGCAAAACAAAAGGCATTAGATAAAGAATTAAAGAAAATGCCAATGACTACAATTGAGAAAAAACGTATTGGAGCAATTGTATTGGTGTCGGCATTTTCAATCGTTTTCTGGATATTCTGGTATTTAGCATATCTTCCAGTATATTATCACTGGGCAGAAAATATGAATTGGGTAGTAGCGGGATACGAAGTTCCGGCTACATGGTTTGATGCGGCGAATTCAATATTCTGTGTAATACTTGGGCCGATTACGGCAAAACTGTGGACAGTTTTAGCTGCAAGGCCACAAGGGGATATGAGCTTATTTAGAAAAACTGGATTAGGAATAGGGATACTTGGGCTTGGGTACGTATTCTTTGCAGTGATTGAAATAACTCGAGGAAATGGAAAACCAAGCGTTTTATTACTAATAATATTCGCATTCTTATTAACACTAGGAGAAATGTTCTTCTCACCACTTGGACATTCATTCATTAGTAAGTATTCGCCTAGCCGTTATTTAGGAGTCATGATATCTGTATGGGGAATCGCCACATTTATCGCTGGAAAAAGCTATGGCAATGTTTATGAGTTTGCTTTCGGAGGCAATTTTAAATTTTCATCAGCCTGCATTGTAATTGCTATAGTGGCATTTGTTTCAGCTCTAATACTGTTTGCTTTAGATAAAAGATTATCTGGATTAGTAGAGAAGGAACAATAAGTAGAAAAACAATTATAAAAAGAGGTCCTGGGTACGTGCTTATGAAGTAGATATCCAGGATCTTTAATAAATATAGGCTCTGCCATTTTAGTTTTATGAAAGACAAAGAGTAGTCAAATGATTGCTCTTTTTTAATGCTTTTAAATGGTCGTTTGTGTGAAAATTGGTAAACGTCAAATCATCCGCCTAGTAGTTTTCTGAGTTTTGTGGCATACTTGAAAAAATTCCAAAAACTAACAGTTTTTTCGAGGAGGATTGCGATGGATAAAATTACACATGAAATGCGCCTTATGCACTGGAAAACGATTGTTGAACAGTGTCAAGGTCGCCCGAGAAATCAATCAGCAAAGCAATGGCTTGCAGACCGGGAAATACCTGAGAAGTCTTATTATTACTGGCAACGAAAAGTCCGACAAGAAGTATATGAAAAATTGAATTCACCAACAGCAATACCAGCGGTACAACCCGATGCCAACATTTCCTTTTCAGAGATTCCGTTATCGTTTAGGCAGGAGTCATCTACTTCTTTTCAACCGGCAGCGATTGTGAAGACACAAAAGATAACAGTTGCATTATCTGATTCGATATCAGAGCGACTTCTTAATCAACTTCTACAGGCGGTGCATCATGCTTGAAGATGTAGCCGGTATTCGCCGTGTCGTAATCGCATGTGGTTTTGTTGATTTACGAAAAGGAATCAACGGATTGCTCAGATTGTTGGCGCCCGATATGACCTGAATCCATTCGAAAAGGGCACCTTGTTTTTGTTCTGTGGCAGAAGGTCAGATCGCATGAAGGGGCTACTTTGGATGGGGAATGGTTTTTTGTTACTCTATAAAAGATTCGAAGACGGCTCTCTTTCATGGCCACGTACACAAGAGGAAGCGGTTGAATTAACAGAAGAACAATTCCACCATCTAATGCTTGGGCTAAATCCAGTTAATCCAAAGATTAAGGAAGTCAATCCTTCTAAAATAGCATAAAGTTTTATGCAAAACAGAGAAATTTTCAGGCTCTTTTCCGAGAGAATAGAAACGAAGATTCGCACTGTAAAACGGATTATAGCAGTGCAAATCTCTTTGTTTCATACCACTAAAAAGGGACATTCTCGTACTTTGACACCTCTACATATGGAGCGTTTATTGCAGTCTGTTGAGGTCTTATCTATAGGCACAATGACGAATATTCAGTATCGTGAAATTCGCTGTTTTCTATGTTTTAGAGTATAATAAAAAACAGGAAAGGGGTGAACATTCATGGGTCAAAAGTACACAGCTGAAGAATTGAATCAGTTCAGTAAACAAGAGCTTGTATTTTTGGTTTCTTCTTTACAAGGGCAAATGGAAACGATGAATGAAAATCTCGAAAAGCTGATTGAGCAGGTGCGGATTGCAAATCAGCAAAGGTTTGGTCGCCATACGGAAAAGTTAGATACTATGGATGGACAGCTCTCCTTTTTAACGAGGCAGAGTATCTCTCGGAGGAAAATGCCGAAGAGCCGGACATTGAGGAAGTATTACAAAAAAAGCCACGTGCGAAGAAACAAAAGGGTAAGAGAGATTTAGATCTTCAGGATTTCCCTGAAGAACTGCAGGAACATGATGTGCCCATGGAAAAGCTGGATGCACTATTCGGCGAAGGCTGTTGGAGAAAAATGACAGTCGAGGAATACAAGCGACTACGTTATGAACCGGCATCATGGACGGTGGAACGACATCGAGTACATGTTTATGTTGGAACCGGCGGAGAACATCAGGATGAATTTCTGCGTGGAACACGTCCGAAAGACCTTCTTCGAAACAGTATTTTAACACCATCACTTGGCGCAGCAATCATGAATGCAAAGTATGTGAATTCCATACCGGTTGCTCGCATTGAAGCGGAGTTTGAACGAAATGATGTCCATCTATCCCGTCAGACTATGTCGGATTGGATTATTAAATGTTCAGAGCGTTACTTTGAACCGTTGTACCAGAGACTACGTGAAAAACTTTTAGAATTCCCTGTAGCCCAGGCAGATGAAACACCGGTAGATGTCATTCGTGATGATCGCAGTGCCGGAACTCCAAGCTACATGTGGGTATTTCGGAGTGGAGAATTCTACAAAGAGACTCCGATTGCCCTGTATAAGTATCAAAAGACTCGTAACAGCGAGCATCCCAAAGAATTCTTCAAGAATTACAAAGGCGTCGTGGTTACAGATGGATTGAGCCAATACCATAAACTCGACAGGGAGCTTGAAGGATTTACAAATGCGAATTGCATGGCTCACGCAAGGCGAGATTATGCAGATGCTGTAAAAGCATTGGGAAAGAGCAATCCGGATGTAGTAAAACGCTCCATTGCTTATCAGGCACTGGCTCGAATCAGTAGCATCTATAAACTGGAGGGAACGCTATCGGACATACCGGCAGAAGAACGGCTGGTAGAAAGACAAGCCACAATCAAACCATTGGTTGAGGAGTATTTCACATGGATAAAAGAGAGATTGTCCGATACGAGCTGTTTACCGAAAGGGAAAACAGCTGCTGGACTTAACTATAGTGTCAATCAGGAAAAGTACCTAAAGGTGTTTTTAGAAAATGGAGACGTACCAATTGATAATTCAGCATCTAAACGAAGCCTTCGAACTTTTTGTGTCGGAAAAAAGAATTGGATTTTTTGTAATTCGATTAAAGGTGCACAAGCAAGTGCAATCGTGTATAGCATCACAGAAACCGCCAAGTTGAATAATCTAAATCCTTATTACTATCTTCAATATTTACTGGAAGAGATACCGAAGCTGATTGCGGAAGACAGAACTATCGATAATTTAAAACTGGATACGCTGCTTCCGTGGTCAAAAGACCTTCCGGAGCAATGCAAAAGTAAACGCCGCTGAGAGGTGGTGCAACTTAGGGATTTGCGAAAACAAGTAAATTTTGAGCGACACCTTCAAGCGGGTGCAAAGAAAAATCCTACATCTTAGGGACATTCCCTCGGATGTAGGATTTTTTGCAGTGCGCCTGGCGGCGCACGTTTCTAACCGGTGTAAGTCCGCAATCCGCCCGGTA
>NZ_JAMXOC010000040.1 GCF_024721265.1 Ohessyouella blattaphilus
TGGTAGCGCTAGATACAAAGTATATTGCCAACTGGAATATCTGGTTAGACATAAGAATTATTTGGAAGACGATACAAGTGGTGTTTAACGGGAAGGGCGCGGTATGATTTCAAAGAGTATTACAAAATATGATTATCTTTTAGGAGTGTGGAAATATGAAGAAGTATACATTTGCGGTGGCTGGTACCGGCTATGTAGGGTTATCGATTGCAGTACTGCTAGCTCAACATCATAAGGTTTGGGCTGTAGATATCGTTAAGGAAAAAGTGGAGTTAATTAATAAGAGAAAGTCTCCAATTCGGGATGAGTATCTAGAGAAATATCTTGCAGATGAAAAACTTAACTTAACCGCAACCTTAGACGCAAAGAAGGCATATAGTGTTGCAGACTTTATTGTGATAGCGACGCCAACCAATTATGAAAGCCGTACAAAAAGTTTTGACACATCAGCAGTTGAAGAAGTGATAAAGTTGGTTGTTGAATGTAATCCGAATGCAATTATGGTTATTAAGTCTACAATTCCTGTTGGCTATACATTAAGTGTACGTAAGAGGTTTTGCAGCAAGAATATTATCTTTAGTCCCGAATTTCTTCGTGAATCGAAAGCACTTTATGACAATCTGTATCCTTCACGCATAATTGTTGGTACTGACTTAAAGGAAAAGCATTTAGCCTATATGGCTCATGAGTTTGCAAGATGTTTGCAAGAAAGTGCGATAAAAAAGGAAGTTGATACGCTCATTCTAGGAGTGACAGAGGCAGAAGCGGTTAAATTATTTGCGAACACGTACTTGGCTCTACGTGTAGCTTATTTTAATGAGCTAGACACCTATGCAGAGTGTAAGGGATTGGATACGAGACAGATTATTGACGGTGTTAGCCTGGATCCTCGTATTGGAAAACATTACAATAACCCAAGTTTTGGCTATGGTGGTTATTGCTTACCAAAAGATACTAAGCAGTTGTTAGCAAATTATGTAGATGTTCCTGAGAAATTAATCGAAGCGATTGTAGAGTCTAACAGAACCAGAAAAGATTTTATAGCTGATAAGGTTCTTCAGATGGCCAGATATTATAACTATGGAGATCAGACAGACTTTAAGCGAGAACAAGAAAGTTCTGTAGTAATTGGAGTTTATCGCTTAACGATGAAAAGTAAGAGTGATAATTTTCGTCAAAGTAGTATTCAGGGTATTGCGAAACGGATCAAAGCAAAAGGAGCTGAGGTTATTATTTATGAGCCGACTTTGAAAGATGGCGAGACGTTCTTTGGAAGTGATGTTGTTAATAATATTAAGGAATTCAAAAAGAGAAGTAAAGTGATTATAGCTAATCGTTATGATCAGGAGTTGAAGGATGTAATGGACAAAGTCTACACGCGCGATATTTTCAGGAGAGATTAATTTTGAAGAGGAATGTGTATATGAATAAAGAGGAGAAGACTTTAAAATTGTGTTTTGCATCTTCATCTGGAGGGCATTATGAGCAATTGCTTATGTTGGAGCCATTGATGGAGAAATATAAGAGTATTGTGATTACAGAAAAAACTTCATATCTTGTAAAATCAAAAGGCGGAAAAACCTATTATCTTGAGCAAGTAAATCGTAAAGAAAAGCTATTTATATGGCATATGATATTAAATACAATGAAATCAATTAGAATTTTTTTTGTTGAGAAACCAGACGTAACAATATGCACAGGGGTTCTTGCTATGATTCCTATTTGCATATTATCAAAGATAGCAAGGAAAAAGTTGATTTATATCGAGTCATTTGCAAAAGTAACATCTGCAACCGAAACGGGGAAACTCATGTATAAACTTGCTGACCAGTTTTATGTGCAATGGGAGTCCATGTTAGAGATTTTTCCAAAGGCCATTTACATAGGGGGAGTTTATTAAAAAGTGTACTAAAGGTGGTGTATATAGTGATATTTATTACGTTGGGATCGCAGAAATTTCAGTTTAATCGTTTATTGGAGGAAGTTGACGACCTAGTTGAGAGTAATATAATGCGAGAAGATATCTTTGCTCAGACAGGGTATAGTGATTATGAGCCAAAAAACTATGAGTTTACGAAATTTCTCGATTATGAGAAATACAACGAAAGAGAGAAAAAGGCAGATGTTGTTCTTACGCACGGTGGAACAGGAGCCATTATTGGGGCCGTAAAAAATAAAAAGAGAGTTATTGCAGTTCCGCGACTAGCTTGTTATGGAGAACATGTGGATAATCATCAAATACAACTTTTGAAGGAATTTGAAGAGATGGGTATTATTCTTGCTTGTTATGATATAAAAAAATTGGGAGATGCATACAACCAAATATATTCAGCGGAACTTAAGCCCTATACGTCAAAGCGAATGAGCGTTTTAAGTAGTATAGAAGCGTTTTTGATAAAAACAGAAAAAAAGTAGGGTAGGGAGAAGGATGTTATGAAAGATACCATAAATATGTATTACGCAAAAGTAGAAAATATGGGAGACATCTTAAATAGGGAGATTATAAAAAAATGCTTTGGATATAGAGTTACACGAAAGAGCTATTTAACAGGGGAAATAAGCGGGATAGGTAGTGGTTTGGGTAACTATACATATGAGGAGAATAGAATAAAAAATCTCATGAAGTTAATTACGAGCCCGATTTTCCCGAAGGTTTATATATGGGGAACGGGTTTTATTAGTTACAAGGCGAGTGACACAAAATTTTATAAAAAGCAAACAAAAATATGTGCTGTTCGAGGGGAGTTAAGTAAACGTAGAGTTGAAAAAATCTTAGGGAAAAGAATATCAGTTCCAGTGGGGGATGCTGGAATATTAGCATCATTCCTCTTAGAGGTTGTTCCAGAAAAGAAATATAGAGTTGGTATTATTGCTCATTTTAAAGAGCAGGGCGAACCAGAATTTCAGAAGCTTCTTGCGAGATTTAATAATTCGGTGTTCATAGATGTAAAGAAAGATCCTAAAGATGTTATATACGAAATATCTCAGTGTCATTATATAATCTCCAGTAGCCTGCACGGACTAATTATCGCAGATAGCTTAGGTATCCCTAATAGGCATATAATTGTAACGAATAATTTGCTTGGAGACGGATTTAAATTCGATGATTATTATTCAGCATATGGAATAGTACATGATTACACAGATATGAGAAAAGAAACAATTAAAAGTTTAGATGAAATCGATGATAAATATAAAGTCAAACGAGATATGGTTGAGAAGAAAAAAAAAGATATGATTTTTTGCTTTCCGTATCCATCTAGAAAAAGGGTGGAAGTATGAGATACTTAATTTTATTAAATAGGAAATTTCCATATGAAAGTGGAGAATCATTCCTAGAGAATGAAATAGATAAAATAAGTCAACACTTTGATAAGATATTGATTTTTCCAAGCGACAAGACAAAAAAAAGCAAAATGACAAGGCGGATTAAATCGCCAAATGTTCATGTTATTACTTACCATAAACTTGGTGCGAAACAAAGAAATATAGAATATCTTTTGAGGGGTATATTTAGAGAAAAGGACAAAAGTTCAAAAGGAGCGAGACAGTGGCTTTATTCTGGGTATTTTGAAGCGGCAGCTGACTTGCAGTCTAAAAGAGTGATGAAAGAACTTATGAGGTTTGATTTTAAAAGCGATGATGAAATTGTCCTATATAGTTATTGGCTTTTTATTTCTGCAAAAGTTGCCATAAAATTAAAAGAGTTATTGAGAAATGATACGAAAGTAAAATGCATTTCGCGAGCTCACAACTTTGATGTATACGAGGAAAAAAAGTACTTACCACAGCGAGAAGTTATTATAAAAAATCTTGATAAAATCTATGCGTGTTCGCAAAATGGAACGAATTATTTGCGATGTAAATATCCAAGTTATGCGGGTAAAGTAACAACTTCGTATTTAGGTACAGATGATCGAGGGAGGTGTACAAAGCAACCATCTAGGGTATTTAGGATGGTTTCATGTTCGCGAGTGGCACCCGTGAAAAGATTGGATTTGTTGATTGATGCTCTAAAAATTTTAAGGGGAAGTGATATTAAGCTATCTTGGACACATATAGGCGGCGGGGAATTATATGAACACATAAAAAAGCGTGTTAAGAAGGAATTGGATTTCATGGAGGTAAAGCTTACGGGCATGGTTTCTAATACTAAAGTATGCGAGTATTATCGAGAGAATTATTACGATGTATTTGTGAATGTGAGTTCTGCAGAAGGGTTGCCTGTTTCAATAATGGAAGCAGCCTCCTTTGGAATACCGACAATTGCTACAAATGTAGGGGGAAGTTCAGAGATAATTGAGGAAGGGATTACTGGTATTATTTTAAATGCTGAACTTGAGGCAGAAGAGCTTGTAAAGGCACTAAAGCTATATATGTTGAAAACGTCAGAGGAAAAGAATAAGGAGCATAAGGCAGTGCGAAAAATGTGGGAAGAAAGGTTTCAAGCGAAAAATAATTATGCGAAATTCGTTCAACAAATAAATGAATTAGTAGCAGGAAAGTGATACTAGGGAGATATATAGATGCAAAAGGCATTAGTTTCAATTGTTATAACTACATATAGGAGACCATTACAGATTTTAAGGAGAGCGCTTGAGAGTGCCATAAACCAGACATATGACAATATCGAGGTCATAATAGTAAATGACTTCCCGGAGGACGTTAATATGTCGGAAAGAATAAGAGAATTAACTACATTGTACATGCGAAATGTAAAGTATCGCTCTATGAAACAGAATTCGGGTGCATGTGAGGCTAGAAACATGGGAATTGAAGAAGCTCAAGGAGAGTACATAGCATTTCTTGATGACGATGATGAGTGGTTTGCAAATAAGATTGAGACTCAACTTCTTGGATTTGCTGAAAGTCGCATTGGGCTTTCATATACCCCGTTTTACAGGAATGATGGGAAAATACGCAAATTATCTTGTGATGAAGGAAAAAATGGGAATATGCTGGAATATATGTTACACAAAAATCCTATGGCACTATTTCCTTTGTTTAGAATTGAAAAAATCAGGGAGATTGGTGGATTCGACACTAATTTAAAGTCTAGTCAGGATCATGATTTGATCTTACGATTAGCAGAAGTGTGCGACTTTGCATATATTGACGTAGCTACAGCGAATTACAACGTTTCGGAGGAGTCAATCTCAACGAATATAAAAAATAAAATTGACGGATTTAATTATTTTATGAAAAAACACAATAATCTGTATAAGGTATATCCAAATGCGTACTATTACCAAATGATAAAGATGTGTAATAACATGCTAACGGCGGGATATAAGTCCGAAGGCTTTTTTTATTGGCGAGCTGCGATAAAAGTAAAACCAATTAATATTAGAAATATTCTAGAACCAACAAAGGGGGTTATTAAGAGGCTGCAAAGAAGAAGACCTTTTCATTAGCGCAGGAGAAAAATTATATACTGAATGTAGCATTATTCTGGAGTAGGGTTTTGTTTGTCGCTAAATTCAGGAAGGATGTAAATGAAAATTATAATTAATAAAAGAGAAATTGTTTGTATACCAACTGCATTACTATTTGTTTTTTTTGCAAATCAAGGAGGAATTTCGACTGCTTTCTTTTCGGATAGAAATATTAAATATTTATTAGCAGTGGTTTTCGTACTACTAGTGGGAATTATTGTTTTCAAAAACAGAAAATACGAAAAGAGCATTACTCTTCCGATATTTATATATGCATTTCTTATGTGCTTTGTAAGCTTGAACAATCCAGGATGGGGAGCATCAGATAGCGTTGTATATATAGGAGCGGTCTTTTTTGTAGTTGTGGCAACGTATATTCCGCAAATACATAGATATATATTGAATTTTTTATTTGCAGCATATATATTTTATGCAATATCAACCATTATTATCTCGTTAATTCCGTCTTTGTATCTGCCGTATGTGTGGGAACTTTTTCCAGACACACGTGAAATGCTATTAAGAAGCTTCAGAAATGGGTACATATCAGGATTTACTAATCATTACTCGACGAATGGAGTATTTTTGGCTTCGGGATTCATAATAGCGAGTATTCGCTATTATGAAAAAAAGAAAAAATTGGAGTTTGCACTTATTGTGATTATGCTGGTTGCGCTTTTGCTAACGGGTAAACGTGCTCACCTACTTTTTTCAATAGCGGCTTTGTTAGGTATGTTTTATTTGTCTACAGCTAGACAAAATGTCATAAATAGATTTTTTAAGACGATTGCCGCAATCTCTATTTGTGTAGTTATTATGCTTGTAGTAGCGAATTATGTTCCGGAATTAGCTGTGGTATTCGAGCGATTCAGAAGTTTTATGGAAGGAAATGATGCGGCTGTTAACGCTAGATATGGATTATGGGGAGCCTCATTAGTGACATTTAAAAGGAATCCACTTATAGGAATTGGATGGGAGCAATTTCAAGAGACAGTATCAGCGCATTTGGGATATTCGCGTACGTATGCTGTGCATAATGTGTACTTACAGCTTCTTTGTGAATCAGGTATTATTGGTTTTGCGATTTATATTAGTTGGTTCATTTACTCTCTAAGGAATGCAGTTCAAGTATATGTAGAGCTTGTAAAACGAGGTGAATATGGAAAAGAAAGAATGTATATTGCATATTCAGCATCCTACCAGATTTTTTTTCTACTGTACTGCTTAACTGGAAATCCCTTATATGATAAAATGACAAATTTACCGTACTTTTTTGCCTGTGGATTAGGTTTTTATTATAAGAGAAAGACAATGAAGATTTGCCAATAATTATGTGAGCTGTACTTGAAATACATACTTAGGAGAAATAAAAAAATGAAGATAGGGATATTGACATATCATAGAGCATTTAATTATGGAGCGTTTTTACAATCAGTTGCATTATGTTTAAGATTAAACCAAGAAATTGACATGGAAGCCGAAATTATTGACTTTGATATGAAGAGAGCAAAGCTGTCTTATAAGCCGGAGAATTGGCCATTAAAACGGAAATTGTATCATCATAGAAGATATCTATTTAAGCGAAACTTATACCAATATTTTGCACAAGGAATGGAGAAGATTAAGGAAATTCGCTCTGAAAAGTATTTGTGTTCGGATAGCATAGAAAAATTCTGTGAGATGGTAAAAGGGAAATATGATGTGATTATTGCAGGGAGCGATGAGATCTGGCGAGTAAACAATATAAGAGGATTTCCGAATCCGTATTTTTTGTTTGGTGAATTAGGCTGTAGAAAATTTGCATATGCGGTATCGGCGAGAGTAGAATTTGATATTTTAGATAAAGAAAATCATGAGAAATTAGCATTAGCGTTAAATGATTTCGAATTTATTTCAGTTCGTGATCGACTTACATATGAAATCGTACAAAGAGCTGGGATAAGTAGTGAGAATATGATGTTATCTTGCGACCCATCATTACTGTATGATTTCAACATAAAAAAGGTTGATGTTAGAATGCTAGTGGAGGATAAGAGACTGAATCCAATGAAGAAAACAGCAGTAATAATGTGTGGTCAGGAAGAGAGAAAGACGATTGGAAGAATACGTAAAGATTTGGAGAAGGATTATAATCTTATTACAGTATTTGAATACCATAAAGGTATGGTTTGCGCGGATAAACTAGATCCATTTAGGTGGATGCAGCTTTTGAAATCAGTTGATTTTGTTATTTCTTCATATTTTCACGGAATTTGCTTTAGCATTACTAATAACACACCATTTTTAGCGCTTGGAACAAGATTGAAGAAAAGTAAAATAGAAGGACTTTTGGTCGGGACGACTTTGGAAAATCATTATATTTCGATAGAAAAATGTAATGTTACAGACTGGCTAAAACTAGTCGAAAAATTAAAGGATGAAAATAATTTCGATAATTTTGTAGATGATAACAATAAAGGATTTACTGTTTTTTTAAAAAAACTGAGACAGGATGTATAGTTATGAGCAGGGCGCATGAATTAGTCAAAAATTTTGCAGTATTATCTTTTGGGAAATTTCTTCCTAAGATAGTTTCGATTATCACTTTGCCGATTGTTACTGCTCGACTTTCAAAAACAGAATATGGTACATATGATTTAATTATAACTCTAGTGATGCTTGCAATACCAATTGCGACTATGCAAATTCAATCTGCGGCATTCCGATTTTTAATTGACTCGCGTGGAGATTATGAGAAGACCTCAGAAATTATTACTAATATTATCGTGGTAGTCTTTCCCATTACATTAATTGTTTCAGTAGGAATATTTGTCTTTATACCTATGCTAGATTACCTTGAAAGGCTAGTAGTGGCAATATATTTTTTAGTAGATAGTATGGCGATTTGTCTAGGCCAAGTTGTAAGAGGCCTTGGAAAGAATAAGATTTATTCGATTAGCTCAATTATTTTAGCTAGTGTTAATGGAGCTGGTATAATATTAGCAGTTGAAATAATGGGAAAAGGTCTTTTAGGTGTCATGGTTTCTCTTGTGGTTGCAAATTTTGCAGCTATTATATATCTTTGTATAACTATTAGGATATGGAACTATCTATCGATGTGCTGGGTTTCTAACTCGAAAATAAAGGAACTTTTGAGGTATTCGTGGCCAATGGTTCCGAATAATCTTTCGACGTGGATACTAAAGCTATCAGACAGGATAATTATTACTCTCTTCCTAGGAATTACGGAAAATGCAGTGTACTCTGTGGCAAACAAAATACCTAATCTATTATCTATAGCACAATCAGTAATGGTAATGGCCTGGCAGGAAAATGCATCAATTGCAGTAGGAGATAAGGATGCGGGAAAATATTACTCACGTGTGTTAAACCAAGTATTTGATTTGATGTTTGGATGTACAGCACTACTTATTGCAGGAACTCCGATAATGTTTCGTCTTTTAATAAATGGAAAGTATGAAGATGCTTATTTCCAAATACCAGTTTTAGTTTTGGGTATGTTTTTCTTCGTAATGTCCTCTTTTTTTGGTGGGATTTATGTCGCGCATAAGAAAACGTTGAATGTGGGCATCTCTACAATGGTAGCGGCGGCAATAAACATTATATTAGACTTATGTTTTGTACAAAACATAGGTATATGGGCTGGGTCATTATCTACTTTGATTTCATACATGTTTTTATATTGTTTTAGGTTAGTCAATTGCAGAAAATTTCAACAGATAGATATGAATATAAAGAGGCAGCTTGGTCAGCTAAGTTTGTTAGTTCTAATGATAATTATATGTTTTAAGCAAAGCTTGATTTTGAATATTGTAAATTTGGTTTTGGGAGCAGTCTTTTTTTTGATATTCAATTTGGGAATTGTCCGGAGAATATTAAACTTACTGCATAAAAGGTAGGTGAAGTAGTTTTAAACAACGGCATATTACCACCCCCCACCCCAAAACGGCTTTTTATGACATTCAAACAACTGTTGGTTACAATTTTGTTGAAAAAACACTACCCTTTTGGCATAATACACCTAAGACTCACAAACTACCCTTTTTTAAAAAACACTACCCATTTTGTGAATAACTACCCAAATGGATAGTAAGTTTTGGTATACTACTAAGGACAAAAGACTTAGGAGGTATACAAAAATGGAAACAGACAATATCGAAACGCAGATAGAAAGGTTAGCCCTCTATCGCGAGCGCTTATGTGAAGATGAAAAAAGCAAAGCGACTATTGAAAAGTATGAAAGGGATGTTAAGAAGTTCTTAAAGTTCTTAGTTGGCCGTTGCGATACCGTAACCCAGCTTACCAAAGCGCAGGTGATTGAGTATAAAGAAGAACTAATCAAGAAATACGAAAGTAGCAGTGTGAATTCCATGCTGGCTTCGGTCAACAACTATCTTTACTATATTGATAGAGGCGATTGCCGAGTGCGGCAGATTAAGATTCAAAAAGCCCCTTACCTAGATGATGAGAAGTGCTTAAGCGTAAAAGAATACAAGCGCATGGTAAATACCGCTAGGGAAGAAGGCAAGGATCGCCTAGCAATGATCCTAGAAACCTTAGGCAGTACGGGAATCCGGGTGAGTGAGCTAGCCGACATTACCCTAGAGCGATTAAAGTCCGGGGTTATCAGAATTCATAATAAAGGCAAGACAAGAACCATCGGTATAACCAAGGAACTGCGAAAAAAGCTTCTGTGCTATGCAAGGGAGCATCAGATTTCAGCAGGTTCAATCTTTATCACAAGAAATGGTCGCCCGGTAGATCGAAGTAATCTCTGGCGTGAGATTCAAGAAATATGCAAAAGAATCGGGGTAGCTCTTAAAAAGGGATTTCCTCATAACCTGCGACATATGTTCGCCAGATGCTATTACGAGATTGAAAAAGACATTGTTGGTCTCTCAGAATATTTGGGACATAACAGTATTGAAACTACCAAGATTTATACGAAAGGCAGCTACACACACTTCATACGAAAACTTGAAGAAATGAATAAATTTATACAGTAAACACAACATAATTAATATTATGTTGTGTTTTTGCAGTGCGCCTGGCGGCGCACGTTTCTAACCGGTGTAAGTCCGCAATCCGCCCGGTA
>NZ_JAMXOC010000041.1 GCF_024721265.1 Ohessyouella blattaphilus
ATGATCAGCTGATCTCTATAATCCATGGCTAAATCAGTACCTAAATGCCTTTCAAATGATACTAAAAGTATACCATAAAACAGTGTTTTTTACTATGTTTCAAGGTGCAAAAAGTGTCTAAAAACGCCTAAAACACAGCGTTTCTAGCGTTTGATTTCGTCTCTTTTTCAAGCGAAAAAGATTGACAAAACGAAGCTTAGAGAATCCGCTTTTTAACACTTTCAATAGCTTTTGGTTGTTCAATTGCAAGTCCCTCCAAAAGCCAGCGAAGTTGTTGTCTAGTCAATGTACGAACTTCTTCTTTATTACGTGGCCATTGATATTTTCCAGACTCTAATCTTTTGTACAGGAGCACAAATCCATCGGACTCGTAAAGCAATGCTTTGATACGGTCACTCCGACGACCACAAAATAAGTACAAGGATTTATTATACGGATCCATCTCATAAGTATGAGCAACAATAGACATGAGGCCGTCAATGCTTTTTCTCATATCCGTATAGCCAGTAATTATAAAAATACGTCCGGCCTTAGAGATATCGCCTAACATATCGCTTTCAGTGCCTGCAATGTATTAGTCAATAAGCGTGAATCTGCATTATTATTAATCTCCATCCGGATTCCATTAATATATAAACTGATTGCAGGGCTTTCTATAGAGTGTAGAGCATTATGCTCTACAACAGGCATTTCATCATTTAAAGCTATCTGTACGACTTCGTGTTTTTCTGCTACTGGTGTTGCCGAAACTGGCGAGGTATAACCTGACGCACGAAGCTTCTTGGCATGTTTGTAAAATGTGCTAACGACAATATCGTTTTCTTTACACCAGCGGTAATCACTAAGTCCACTTTTTTTACAAGATAGGATGATTTCCATCCATTCTTCGTCGGATAGTCTTTTTCTTGGCATAACATTCCTCCATTTCGGTTGGAGTGAAATAGTCTATCTGTGTTGTGAATGAAAGCGCGGTATAGAAAACCGTAGAGTGAAATGATCCATTATCACACAGTTCCCAGAATGGGAAGAGAAGGGAATCTCCAACGGTGATAATTGTTACACAAAACCGGCGAGGATAATAGCCGACAGATTATAAGTCACTTACTTTCAATGCGGTACCATCTGATTTTTTCACCAATCATCATAAGACCACTCCCTTATTAATATGGTAAAGTAAAGTTCTTTATCTGTGAAGTTACAGGGTTTGACACATAATTTGACTTTGTTTGAATTTAACACTTTCATACACTTTTCACTTCCTTTCATTAACTCTTTGTAACAAAAACATCAAAAAAAGTTCCATCCCAAAATCAAAACGGGCGGAACTTTTTCAGTCACATATATCCAATCTTCAAGAAATCGTCCTTCAGATTCTAAGATTACATTAACGACTTCAGTTGTATTTTACTTCGTTCTATTTTTCGACGCAGCAGATTTATTCAAAAAAGTGCCGTATCAAGCTTTTGCAGGAACTTTTATGTGACTATGTTAAAAATATCAACATTTTTTATTTCTTCATATGATTTCTACCTAATTTTTTTGTATTTCACATACCTTTACATCTTAACTAAAATTCGTCACATAAACACGCCAATGAATACTTTTACTAACTGTTCTCATTACAGTTTATTTGCACACTTTCACTATTTTTTACAACTTTTTCCTCATACTCATAATACACTCTCCGCAAATAAAAATAGCCATTGCAAAAGGTGTTTTATCTATGCTTTGCTTATTTTCTTGAAAACCGGAATAAATACGCACACTAAGTATAATAAAATATACACTCCGAATACCCCAAGCGTTATTATCGATAAGTACCTACTAGCTGGATATATCGAAAGATTTACATCAAAAACATTAACTGTTTTACCGATAATACTGCTTATGGCATATTGCTGAATAGCCATTGAGCAAATAAAACCAATTAGTCCCGCTAGCAATGCCTCAACAAAATATTCGATGAAATACATCCATATTATCCGTCTTGGCAACATTCCAATAGATTTCAAAATGCGAACCCTTTTAGTTTCTCTGTTCATCTTATTTATTGCGTTCACATACCCCACCCATATAAAAATCACAAGCGAAATTGCCCCTATTATCACGGCTCTAACTATTAATGTCTTCGATTGTCCCAAAACAATCTCACTTGCTTGCCTTGTATTGTGAAGTTGGTAATCATTTGAATCATCTTGGTAATAGCTTCCTAATAGGTTTTCTACCTGCCAATCTGTTTCAACATGGTTAGCATCTTTGTGTGAATATAGTGTAATATCATTGTAAAATTCCGAAACATCTTTGTCCAATATTCTATTAATAAAATTCTCACTAACAATTATATTCCCGCACCCTAACTGGTCTGCAATCACACTATCCGTAAAACCATTTGGAATTGAGGTTATTATTCCTCCAACCGCAACATCAATATTATTGTCACATGCCTCTACACTTATGACGCTACCGTTTTGTATACTTTCTTGTCCGTTGATATATCTGTACACTTCTTCTTTTTGTGTGTCATCCTCAGTTGCAAAAAAGATTGCCTTGTCTCTATCCGCATAATCACTATTTCCTACATAGTAGGGAATCATAACCATAATGCATTGCTCGCCTGATACAAATTGTTGCTCATCAAACTTGTTAAATTCATTAGACGGTACTAACTTTTTGATTTCATCCATCATTCTCGCTGATTCGTCTTCATCAATAGCTTTTATTGTTGTCAAATTGTAGAAATCCGCCTTATCTTTACTCAAATCTTCTGGGGTTGTATAAAACCCGTATTTTCGCAAGTTGTTTACATAAATACTATTTTCCCAGCCTACTCCTGCTATCTTGATGGTTGGATCAACCTCAGTCAGTCTTTGCTTTTTTTCAAATCCAGTAATCCCTTCAATGTTCGATAACTCTTCGAGTTGTGAATTTTCAAGTCCCTTTTCTATATCTAAAATATCTATCGTATATTCATACTTCATGTTTTTCTTATCGTTAGAATAGTTGATATATCCATTAATTATATCTACTGAAACCATTGTCAATAATACGATAGATATCGCGGATACAATGATTCTTAATATGGATTCCTTTTGATAATAATATCTATTCTTCCAATAAAGTTGTAATAATGAAATCCTCTTTTTGATTTTTACCTTTGGCATTTTGTTCTTCATCGTGTATATAGTGTCAGATGAAAATGAACTTCCCACGCTACCATTTACGCACATCAAATAAATCCCTAGGTTGCCTAAATAAAATACCGCCGAAATAATCAAAATGGAAATAATGCAAGCGTAAATGTTTGCCGATATGACTAACCCGGCCTTATCAAACACACTATTTAGAACTATGCATAAACCTGATATAACTGCAATGCTAGGCACTAAAAATAGTACTGATTTCCCCCAGGTATAGCTTGCCTCCAACATAATCGTGTCAAAAATAACCGCATCATCGGCTCCAATACTTTGAAGCACTTTGATTTTATATTTTCTACTATTAAAACTTTGAGCTAATAATTGAATAACAATTAACGATGATATGACTCCAATTATCCCAATAACTGTCCCTGTCTCTAAAAACTTATCATAGATACTTTTGTCTACAGAATATGCTTGACTATTAAAAGTATATTTCGCTCCGCCCTCCTTTAGGAGTGCTTCAATACCTGATGCCACCTCGACATCTGTATCTTTTACATAGAAAAAACTGAACTTAGTATATGCATTATCCGATAACGGATTTTCCTCCGGATTAAGAAATAACATCGGCGCAGAAAAATCTTCTATTTTCCATTCATCACTAAATGAATTACATATTCCCGAAATTACAAATTCAAAAGTATTTACATTGCCGGAAGTGTCATAAATCTGCAAACCGATACTATCATTTACACCTGCTGCAGAACTTAATGTATTTAACAATGACTGATTTATCATAATTTCATTACTTTCACTCGGGAGTTTTCCTTGTAGTTCTATACGTGATAAATCTCTTGCTGGTTCATTCATCGTACCAATGTTGCTGTAGTATTTTTCAGTGTTAATATAACAATCTGAATATATGTCAATATCGCCAAGTTTTTCCACATTGCTATTACTTTTCAATCCCGCTTCTATCTTTTCACTACTGTTTGATATGCAACCGGTCCATTCTCCATACCTTGAAAAGTATTGATCCTGTCTTGTTTTAACATAGCTCTCCTGCACAATCAAAAACGCTATGCTAAATATATACATAGTTATCAATCCAATGACCAGCGCTTTATAACTAGCACTTCTTTTCATGTTCTTGACTATTAGTTTTTTATACATAGTTTTTCTCTCTTTTTTACATCCGTAATCATACCATCTTTAAGTTTTATTAAAACATCTGCCCTTTTTGCTATATCCATATCATGGGTTACCAAAATAATTGTTTTATTAAGCTGCTTTTTCATGCGAATCAACAACTTTATAACTTCATTGCCATTTTCCTCATCCAAGTTTCCTGTCGGCTCATCGGCAAAAACTATATCTGGTTGATTAATCAACGCCCTAGCTATTGCGACCCTTTGCTGTTCACCCCCGGATAATTGCCCGGGATATTTTTTTATGAAATTATTAATATCCAACGACTTCGTTATCATTCTGAGATAATCATAATCTACATCTCTTTTGTCTATACTACTAGGCAATATAATATTTTCATATGCGCTTAATTCCGGTAATAAGTTATACGACTGAAAAATAAATCCAAATTCTTTGCGCTTAATTTCTGAAAGCTGCTTATTATTTAACTCCCCTAAATCCTTTTCTCTAAAAAACACCTGCCCTTCACTTGGCTTATCCATCCCGCTCAAAACATGCAATAATGTCGACTTTCCTGATCCACTCTTTCCAATAATTACATAAAAGGTATCTGACTCAAACTGAAAATCTATACCTCTGAGCGCATTAATTTTCTTCTCTCCAGCTAAATATGTTTTTTTTATATCTTCCGCTTTTAATATAATATCTTTGGTCATTTTATTACCTCACATTATTTGGGGGTTGCTACTAACACGATTCCCATATGTTAATGTTAAATAGCAAAAAAGAGAACTCTCTTTTTGTTAAAAACATCTGAAAATAGCATTTATCATTTAAATATCATTTTCATGATATTATACCCCATTCACACAGCTTATAAATCGACATATGTGTTTTTCATTGAAATATTATCCAAGAACACTTTTTTATCAATTTCGGTCAACTCTCCGTCCTTCAGCATATATACAAAATCACATGCTTTGGATACCTTTATATCATGAGTTGCTATTATCACATAACATCCCTTTGTTGACAATTCTCTAAAGATTTTCAAAACATTTTCTGTGTTTCTCTTATCCAATGCCGCTGTCGGTTCATCAGCTAGGACTACTGTTGGCTCCGTCACTATTGCTCTTGCAATCACAACTCGCTGCCTTTCTCCTCCCGATATTTCATCTGGATATTTTAGTGACAAATCGTAAATCCCCAAGCTTTTCATTGCTTTCTCTACCTTATCATTTATACTTTTCTTTTTATATTTTCTATATTTTAATGGCAAAGCTATATTTTCAAAGACTGTATACTCTTTTATTAGTGCATAATTTTGGCGGACAACACCAACCTTTTCTCTTCGAAACTTTTCCATGTATTTTTGATTAGACAACTTTAATCGATTATTTTCAAAACTGCTTTGTCCTGACGTGGGGCACTGAATCCCTGCTAAAACGTTAATAAATGTTGACTTTCCTGCTCCACTTTCTCCCTCTATGCACACTAACGTTCCTCTATCTGCAATAAAATTAGTATTTTTTAGAACGTAATGTTCTTTACTTGATTCACTATATTGTACGCTAATATTTTTCAAGGTATACATCTTCTTCCCTCCTCAAATACCTTCCTACATTAAATAAGTCTATTCTTTTTCTTATTAGAACGATATCAAAAATTGCCATTAAAAATATAAATGCAAAAAAGTAAATGTAAAATCTTATCGTCTGATAAAACCACATATCATCTAGTGCAAAAAAAATTATTATTGCAGTTATAAATATCAATATCACCTCGAAAACATAGCACAGTTTAACGTCACTACCGAGTCTACCGTTTAACATTTGTACAGCTGTTTTATAACCCTGCTTGTCTAAATTAATATATGAAGATAAATATAAGGAAATAATAATTGACACAAAAACTATAGCTGTCAACACCTTTATCAACTCAACTATTTCTTTCTTTTCTCCCTGAAAATAAATCATCCCGTTTGTTGTATTAAGTAAAACAACTGAAAAAACACCATTATTAATATATATATCGTTAATCTTTTTCAATTGTTCTCTGATATCATTCTCAGGTACTTCATCAGAAAAAATTAATGTTCCACAAAGATTAGTCACATATTCTAATGTGGCAAACATTTTATCTTCATCTTTAATTATATCTCCAACAATTTGATAGCACGGTATTATAATTGAGCGATCTAAATACTCATTTTTTTCGCCTACATGTTCAAACGTTGTATCATTTTTTATTGCAATCCCTTTGGATAAAAAACCAACGATTTCTGCACTTAATATTTTACCATTCAACGATATTGGAATTGTTTCTCCTAAGTTATAAATTGTTTGATACTCCGCACCCAATAACACACTTATTCTTTTATCACCAATTGTATAAACAAAATCATTATTATTAAATTGTCTGCCTTCATTTACTTGAATTTGATAATGATCTATAGCCTCTTTATCGACTTTGTACATTGAGAAATTGACATACTCGTCTTGGTTTTCCTCTCTATTAGCAACTACTTGCCCCCCTAGGTCCTCTTGAAACATACCCAATGCTTCAGGTGTGAATTTTTTTTCACAGTAAGATTTTGGAATACTAAGCGCGCCTCGAGCCATAGAAGTATACAAAAACGATTCTTCGTTTTTTAGATTGTATAATGTGTTTTCCATCTTTTCAAGAATACAAGGCTCATTCTCTATGTTAATTAACGAGCTCTTAAAGCTATGTTGATACAACTTATGATACACGTAGCCATTTTTTTCATTTTTGATATATGTATTATTATCATCATGCATTACATATAATATAATATTTCCAAGAACAATAAACAAAACAACCAGTTGAATTATATTTAAAATCCGGCTACTTTTATCATGATTTAGATTCTCGAAAATATCCGTAATTTTCTGTTTCATCTAACCTGACCGCCTTTGCTTTTTTATTCTTCCTAAAAAAGTTATCATAAAAACAACAATATTTAAAAACACGATTATAAACAAATTTATCAGTATCTCGCTTATCATAATTATATTTTTGCTTACAATTTGTAATATTAAAAGACTAACAAATGTCCCTATCAAGATTGCACTTATCGCCGGTTTAATATATCGACAGAAATATTCCATTGTAATTTGCTTTTCTCTGTATCCTATATCTTTATATACAAAATAGTCATACCTGTTCAAATATAACCAGTCAGACACACCTCTTTGTACATACATAATTAAAAATATTCCCCATATTATATATATATACACTATTTGATTGCTTCTACTAAAAAAAGCACTTGCTATTGAATGTTTGATTGCGTCCGGATATAACACACTGATTGGAAGTTCTGATGAGTCAAAGTAGTTAGCCACTTCTTTTATATCTTTTTTATCGCTTCCATCTATGGTATATGTTCCTGATGAATCAGTTATTTCAAGCAATGATTTTATTGGTACAAATATCTGCTTATCTAAATATGTTTTTTTAGAATTCAAATATCCTACTACCTCAAACTCCTTTTCGTATATCGTAATATAGCGCCTATCCCCCCTTATACTAATCTTATCTTTTAGTCCTCTACCGACTATTGCTTCATTGCTTTTATCAGAATCTATTTTAAAAAATGGGCTCTCTTCTTCAAGAATACCATTTGGCACTTGACTATAATATACTCCCTTAATATCATATTTTTCACTTGAACAGTGTTTCATAATATTTATATCTTTATATTTTTTATTAATTACCTTGTCAATGATATTCAATATTTTGTTACGCTCTGTGCTCCTACACGTTATTTCCACTGTATAAGGAGAATATAAATTATGTGGTTCAATGAAGATTAATATTTTGCTATTGACTACTGCATTTAAAACAAACATACCCATAGTGAACATCACAACATATACAGATAAAAGCGTCCTTGTTTTTTTACTCTTCTTCATCTGTCAACGCACCTTTCATGCATAATTAATGGATGCAAAAAGCTGTTAAACTTATCTCACAAATGCGGTCCCGCTTAATTGATTATACGCCCCTGCCATATATGGGGAATATGCAGTCACATAAATTATATTGCCACCCGCAGGATTTCCATATGTATATCCACTCGAGCTACCTCTTCGAATTCCTGAATATAAATATGTGTTATTAGGCGCCGACTGTGTTGCTTGTGCAACATTTCTATATGCAGATCCTGATGTTCCTTGAGTCTGTAAAGATTGATATACAGTAATTACCATAGATGCCTTAGCTGTAAATCCAGCTACAAATACCAGCATCAAACAACTAATAATTATCTTTTTAATATTTTGTTTAATAACCATATTATACCTCCTCAATTATTCTCTTTTCTTTAGCCCCTTGCATCCATACGGTTATTATATCAGTTCTTTCTATTTATATTTTTTCATGTAATAATTACTGTCTTTATTGTAATAAAATGATAAATATTATATAAATCTAAGTTAATTTAAACCGTTAATTTAAACCAATAATTCTATTGTTACAGCATCTGAGTCACCTATCCGAAGCGCCCCCCTGACTATTACTCTTTTGCAAAACCATACCCTTCTCGCAAGTATATATAAAACAAGAACCAAAGGTATGAGTTTTGTACTAGATTCATGTCTTTGGTTCTTGTTTTATATATACTTGATTTTATTTAAAAACCTCGCGTAAACACTACTATTCTAATGTTACACACTTTTAGGTTTGGAATTAATATTGATTCCCGAAGAATCAATATAATTCTTTATAATACCTGCTATTTCTGTAATCAACGCTAAAATCATTGTTCCTCTAAGAATCAATAAAAAAAAATTAGATTTTAATAAAAATGCTGCTATAGCTAAGAAACCTACCCGAAGTAATATTTGCCTTAAACGTATCTTTATTGCAGTCTTTTCACAGTCTGACAAAGGTCTGTTTATAGACTGCACTGGTGCAAAATAGTATACCGCCAATACACAACACATTGTAACTAGTGTATTAATTGGATTGTTTAGCAGGCATATCTTTGTACTAACTAATGTTAGAGCAATTGCAAAATTTGTAAAAATATAACACCTGAAAAATGTCGACATATGCAATCCGCCCATACAGCTTCGAACAGACACAAATATTACGATCAAAATAATATATTCTAATAGCATCTTTAGCCACAAAGCAATAATAATGTTAGTCATCATTGTTACCAGCGTTTCCATAATAACTTGGAAGCAGTAAGAATACACTTCAAACAACTCTTGGTTATTATTACCTTTTGTAATTCTAATTGCTAAACCACTAGCAATCCTTTTCATTTTTCATTTTTCCATATTTTTTTATTGATTTAGGCATTGGCGGCTGATGATAAATCAACGTACATGCGCTTTCAGCAGATGACTCTGCCACTTTTTCCACAACATAGTTAACTACATTCAATACTTTATTAATGCTTTTTTTCCCCATAATTAACTCTCCTTTACTTTAATTAATATATTTAGTAGTAATCTAAAATAAATATACCATAAAAATATTTAATCGTAAGTGACTTATAATCATACGCCCAGAAAACAGAAAAGCATTCCTCTCATAAAA
>NZ_JAMXOC010000042.1 GCF_024721265.1 Ohessyouella blattaphilus
CTTATGTCTAACCAGATATTCCAGTTGGCAATATACTTTGTATCTAGCGCTACCACCTCATCAAAATCCTTGATGTCACTTCTGCCACTTACTTGCCATAAACCGGTAATGCCTGGACGCATGGCTAGACGCTGGCGATGATGGGGTAGATATTGTTCGTATTCTTCCATGGTTGGTGGTCTCGTTCCCACCATGCTCATATCGCCTTTTAGGACATTAATGAACTGCGGGAATTCATCGATGCTACTTTTTCTAAGAAAATGACCAATCGGAATAATTCGCGGATCTTTATCAAGCTTGAACATCGGGCCTTTCATTGTGTTCTTTGCCATCAACTCTTTCTTTCGCTCCTCTGCGTCCGGGTACATGCTTCTGAATTTATATACATTGAAGGGGCGACCATTTCTACCCACTCGTTTTTGCTTGAAAAAAATAGGACCCGGTGACTGGAGATAAATAATGGGCGCAAATATCGCAAAGAACATCGCCATAATTACTACACCGACAAGTCCGCCGCCAATATCCATCGCTCTTTTAACGAACATCTCACTATCACTGACTGGTTTGATGCAACCGCTGATAATCGGTAAGTCGCCTAGGGTATTTACCTGAGGATTATAGTTACTGACTGTCTTTTTTATGATTCGTTCACACACTATCACACCAATCCGAATAAACCCTTCTACATAGTCTGGTTCTTCCAGGCTCATATCGTGCAAAAACACCATATCGATGATATTTTTGCTGGCGTATCTGTACATACTGGCTTTGGTTGCCACAACCGGTACTCCTAATATGAAATCTCCTACTAGGGAATCGTCGTCTAGCACCACTGCACCGACTATCTTATAGCCTGCATATGGTTTATCTATTCCTTTTATGTCCTGTTCTATTTCTTCTAAATGTCCTACAACAAGAACTTTAGCCAAGTCTTTCTTCGTATTAACGTAATTTCTTATGACTCGCTTCCAGATAGCCCGTAAACAAGTAATAAGGATAATACTTGCGATGTACATAACGGCGATGACGATTCTTGAGAAGTCCACGGATATCTTTAGTGCAAAGAAAATGATTATCAGAAACAGAAGCACAAAGGTACAGTGGCTGACTGCGCTTTCAAACTCTTGTGTCTTGTCTCTGCGAAGTATTCCTGTATAGCTATTTTTTGAAAATACTACTGCCACATCTACTAGTACGAGTAATAACGCTAGCACTTCGTAGTTCTTAGGCAGTGTGAGCTTCCCGCCATAGCGGATAAAATACGCAATTAATAATGAGGCTTCTAAGCAGACAATATCCAGGATAAGAAAATCCAAATGCTTTACCCAAGCGCTACCGCTATTCCTCTGATACAATAGAACCCCCTCCTAAACTCATCCCGCTATCATTGTTATTTCTCTCTTTTCCTTTTTTCTTCTTTCCCATAATACTTCTGATATTGCTTACCGTAATAACTGCCCGCCTTCTTGCGATCTACTTTGTTGAGGGCCACACCTAAGAGCGGACACTTAAGCTCCTTTAATTTATTTACTACTCGCTGGGCAAATTTGCGCTTGATATTTCCAGACTCTATTACCAAAATTGAGGCATCGCACACTCTTGATACTACGGAAGCGTCTACCACCATACCTAAGGGTGGCGTGTCGATAACAATGTAGTCATAGACGCTTCGCAGATTCTCAATTGTTTTTTCAAATAACTTCTTGGAAAATAATTCAATCGGGTTTGGCACCAGCCTACCTGCGAAAATAATATTAAGGCCTGGGATATTCGTCTTGTTCACAACGTCGTTAATTGTGCTTTGTCCTGATAGATAGTGTGATAGACCGTTTTGTACTGAGCCGTTATCCAAAACGCGTATCAGCGCTGACTTTCGGAGGTCAGTATCTACTAGCAGGGTCTTCTTTCCTAGCTCCGCTAGCGATCTTGCTAGGTTATATGAAGTCTCCGATTTACCTTCGCCGGAAATGCAGCTGGTCATCATAACCACTTTTATATCCGCTCCAGAAAAGAGAAGGTTAGTACGCAAATTATTCATCTCTTCTTTTACGCCATATGTAAGCTTAAGCGGCTTTAGTTTGATAGTATTCATTTAAGAATTCCTTTCCCTCAAGATCTTGCCAGGATTATCGATAAATATTTCTTCTGCCAATTCTCTTCCATATTTTTTCTCTATGTGCACCGCGCATGCTTGTAGATTCACCTTCCGCTCTGATAAATCGTGAGCGTCCGTTGCAATGTAGTGAACCTGACCGCGCTTTAATAATTTTCTACCGAATCTTTTTTGTCCAAATCCCTCCTGCCCCATGACTGCGCCTGCGGTTATCTGAACCTGCGCTCCCATACGTAGAACCTCGTTAACTCGGTCTGGTTCTTTATAGAAGCACTCATATCTTTCTATGTGGGCTATAATCGGGCGATACCCGTTTGACATTAGCCGGTATAACCGTTCACGAACGTATTCATAACTGTGGTTCTGTGAAAACTCAATTAGAACGTAGCGGCTATTATTTAGACGATAGCCGGCATCGTCGTCTATGCGGGAAATCATATGGCGTCCCGCATGATACTCGCAGCCAAAGTACACCTCAACGTTTATCTCAAAGTGATTTACTGCATTTTTTAATTTCTCGAACTGCTTTCTTTTTGCTTGCATAGAAGTGTCGAATAGCCTACGGTGATAATGAGGTGTTAAGATAACCTTGGTCACCCCATTCTTTTCTTCTTCCATTAACATTTTTACCGCCATCTTAATATCGACGGCTCCATCATCTACTCCCGGCAGAATATGGCAGTGCATATCCACAAGATCTCGCATAGCTACTCCTTCTAAAAAAATTCCTCTCCTCTGAACATCTGTCCTTAGGAGAGGAAATAGCATTTGATAATCTGTATTAAATGATTTACGCTTTCTTTTTCTTAGAGAGTGATAATACTGCTACTCCACCCATTGCAAGTACAGCAATGATGCCGATTGCGTATGGGATAGCACTTTCGTTTGTCTTTTGTGACGTTCCTACTACAGTAGTTTCTGCTGTCTTAGCAGCATCTGCGCTCGTTCCCACAAAAGCGATTGGTGAAAAGCTATCGAAATTCACCGTTATAGTTCCGTTACCTCTTGTACCTGTTACGTTTACCCAAGCACCGTTAATGTACTGAAGCACATATTTTGCTGGTGTCTTAAAGGTTACCATTACTGGAAATGTTCCTGTGGTTTTAAAGCGAATGTTCTTAATCGCAAGAATTGCTAATCCGTCTTCGCCTGTCGCAACTTTTATGGCATCATTTGTTAATGCTGCCTCTGCATTCTTGTCTGTGTTGTTTTCTAATACAACCTCTACGCTTCCACTGGCATTAGTCGCTTCACTTACTGATGTGTTTCCACTTGGTGAAGGTGCTGCAAACGCTGTTACGCTCACCATCATCGCCGTTGCAAGTGCCATTACTACTCTGATTGTCTTTTTCATCTCATTACCCCTTTTCTTTAAAGTTTTTTGGTTTAATTTTGTTTTGACTATATTTTTTCTACAATCATCGACATCATATTATCACTGCGCTATGGCCATGTAAACCCGATTTCATAAGGTTTTCAAGGCTTTCAAAGGGGCATTTATAGATGTTTTCTATAAGTCATTTTCACTTATTGTTTTTATCTATATATAGATCTCCTTATGTGTGAGTTATGTAAAAAAAGAAGAGCAATGAAAACATCTAAAAGCCCTTCTTTCACTCGTCTTTTTTGAAATAAAACATCTTTATTAATAACTCCTGCAAGCCCGCTTCGTCTATATAAAACTCGTCGTGCTCACCTGCTATAATTGTTCCTGGGACCTGCCTGATTTCTTCTTCCATATCATAATCAGCCAGCTTCTCGATACTGCTTACACTCATATCAGTGATTAGGTAGGGTTCTGCCACCTCAAGGAGCGTTCCTACCATGTTTTTCCCTTTGCCATTACCTAGTGCGGCAAAGAGGGCTCTTATAAATTCTGACTGGCGTTCCATTCGGACTATGTTACTACCGCTCTCTTCAGTATTCCTATGCTGCACAAATCTCATCGCCTGCTCACCATCTAAGGTAAGCTGAGCCCCTCTAAAAAAAGCGGGATCAACTTCTGTATAGTCATTATTCATTGTGATGGGTACCCCACCAATTGCGTCAACGATTCCAGGAATTCCTGCAATATCCAAGGATAGGTAGGAGCGTATGGGAATATCATGAATCACCTCACTTACCAAGTCTTTGGTAAGCTGAGCACTCTTCTTGCCGCTATCTCCGTAGGAGTATTGAAGCGCTATCTGCGCTTGATAGTCTTGAATATAGTCACCCTTTCGGTCATACATTTTCACATTCACCATGGCTTCTCTAGAAATTGTAACCAGGGTTGTGGTTTTTTTACTTTTGTCCAAGACAAGAAGAATCAAACTATCACTTTGCCCACCTTCTCCGGATTCGCTTGTCAGCTCTACTTCATGCTTACGGTCAATCCCCATAAATAGTACCAACTCCAAATTTGTATTGAACTTATAATACTCACCTTGGTACTCTATGTTCAAGTAGGAAGATGGTGTGTCCATATCATTGGCGTCCTCAACAACTGTGGCTTTGTCCTGCTGACGGAATATATAGATAGCAACAATTGATAGAACCGCCAAGATCATCGACATAATAATGATAGCGATTTGCTTCCCCTTCATTTACTTTATACCCTTCTTCTTTTCAAGGGGAATTTCTGCTAAGGTTGACAATCCTAGATATTTTTTTACATCCTCATCATTCTTAATCGTATCGTCTAATAGATGTTTGATGACTATAATAAGAGCCATAATAAATCCCAGCCCTAGTCCTCCAAGCGCAGTGTTTTTAAGGGTACTCGGACTGGATGGTTCCGGCGGCGTGATTGCACTTTCCACCTTGCTTGGCTTATCCGTTACCATTACCTCTGCTACTCTATCTGCCGTTACATCTGCTAATTCATTGGCAATTTCCTTTGACAACTGAGGATTTGGAGTTGTTACAATTATTCTTAAGATGCTTGAAGACTCTGGGTTCTCGACCTCTAATAGTGCTAACATTTCCTCATATTCATAATCTAGATCAAGTGAACTAATAACTCTCTCGATAACCGGTCTACTCTTAGCCAATATCTCGAAGTCAATGGTAAGTTGTTTACTTAACTGTAAATCCACTGCACTGGAAATGCTCGTCGTATTTGACAGGATGTATATCATAGATGTAGCTGTATATTGAGGCGTAATCACAAATTTTGTTACGCCAAAGGCAAGTGTAACGCCTACTATTACACAAAGTATTATCATCCAAATTTTATTTAACAAAACCCTAGCGATCTCTAATAAATCAATCTCAACTTCATCCTCATTCACAACTGTATACTCTTCTCTCACTTCATTCTCCTTTTTTCTCAATCCTTCTGTGCCGCCACTACCAAATATCTTCGCGCTCCTTGAGTATCATCACAAGTACTAAGCGTAATTAATTGCTTATCAATAAGTTCCTTCTCTCCATAATTTACCGTTCCTTTTGCTATTCTTTCGTCCTGAAGAGAGTCAATAAAGCTCTGACGCATATCTGCTGCGCTAAAGTCGTACTTGTCCAAAAGGTTCTCATTCGTGTAGCCCACCGCTGCAAATATTTCGTATACTAATTTTTTTTCTGGGGTATAAATAATTATCTCTGAATGGGTGCTAAAGAACTCGGCATCTCGGAAATCATGCAACGGCGAGAACATCGAGCCATCCATCATATTGTGTCCATAAATAATGGTATTATAGTCGCTAAACTCTCTATTGTTTCTGTTCTCTGTAAAAATAGACCCTGGTAAACCTTCCTGATATTCAATACTGTGATTTAGATAATAATTGTTATCCGTGGCACTTTGAACAATGGGAAAGTCAATTGTCGTTCCTGGTATTTGAATCCAAGCGTATATCTCCGGGTTAATCTCCCATAGTTTTTCAAAATCAATAGGAATTGGCTCTTTCTCTTCCGCTTGCTCTTCTATTACTAGTGGGGCTACTATTTTTGCGTCTTCTGCTAGTACTTCATACACTTTTCCCACCTGGGCTCGCTTTACAAAATAATAAGCGGAATAGCTTCCACAGACTAAGGCAATTATCAACAGAAACCCTATCATTACTTTTCTAAATTTACTCATTTGTATCCCCTTTAACTTACCGAAAGATTTTCGTCAGGCTTCTTCAGTGGAACAAAGCGGCTCATCATCGCATAGTTCACGCTTGCTTCAAAAGCAGCTGAAATCTCGGCCACCAGTAGTAAAAGACAAATCAAAAAAGCTCATACTCCATATGTCGTGGGAATCGTAAATAACACCCGCCAGGTAATATAGGCTATGATTGCAATATATGTAAACACAAATATGGCGCGGTGCTTGCGAATTCGCTCTCGATAAAATTCTTTCTCCACTCTGCTCCCCTTTTTAATTTTAAAAGCAAGGAAAAATAAGAGGTTCGTGGCAGAACCTCTTATTTTTCCTTAACTATTTTTATAGTCTGATTTGCTGTCAATTGCTTTAACGTCTACTTCTTCGCCTTGGCTTTTTCTTTGTATTCTTCGCATATAGAACGTATCCTAGAATTCCTAATGAAAGTACCACAAACACTAAATAAACTACTAGATTGTTGTCGTCTCCGGTCGCCACTACTTTGCTTATGGTTATCTGACCTTTTTTATCCGGATCCGAACTTGTCTTTGTCGTTCCCGAAGTCGTCGTCTCTGACGTAGCTTTACTATCATCTTGAAGTTTGGCTATCTGTTTTGTTTCGCTCTCGTTGCAGCGTGCACACTGGCGCTTCTCTATTCCGGTTGCTGTAATGGTAGGCTCCAAAGTAACTGACCAGTCACCAAAGGAATGACCAAGTGCTTCTGTCACGTCCTCCCGTTTCACCTCATTACAATGAGAACAAGTATGCTCCGCGTAACCCTCTGCTGTGCAGGTCGCCTCTACCGTACTGGTCAGTGCAAAGTCATGTCCTAGGGCGGCGGTAATATTTTCACGCTTTGTTTCACTACAAGCTGTACATTCATACTCTGTATAGCCCTCGGTCGTACAGGTCGGTAAGGTATTAACTCCCTCGCCGTAGACATGGCCTAATGCCGGAACCTCATCACTCATATAGCTATGACCACAGTTGTCGTTGCTACAGGTATAAACTGTATAGCCCTTTTCTTCGCAAGTTGGTGCTACTATTTCTGGCACATAAGCATGCCCTGTTGCTACCGCCGGTTCATCATAAGAATTACCACAATCCTCGCAGACATGTCTGGTATACCCGTCTACAGTACAAGTTTTCTCTACCACTTCTTCCTTATACGTATGAGGCTTGGCCGAGGTGGCGTTGTCATTATAACTTTCTCCACATACTTTACACGTGTGCTCTGTGTGGCCACCAGAAGTACAAGTTGCTTCCACCACCTTTGTCTCATAATCGTGATCAATCATCGCCGTTTCATTATCTTGATAAGTATCTTGACAGATGCTACAGGTATGCTTTGTATACCCTTTCGCCTTACATGTAGGCGCGACAACACTTGACTCATAATTATGAGCCGATACGACCACAGGAAACTCAAGGGCTTTGGACTCATCGCCAGCTAGATATACCTTTAGCTTGGTGCTTCCTGCTTTTACTGCCGAGAGAGAGCCACTTGCCACTGTGGCCACTGTAGAATCTACTACCTTATACGCCAGGTCACTGGCTTTAATCCCTACTTTTGCTCCCCATTCCCCGGTGCTAATATAAAAGGATGGTAAGTCTAGACTCTTTGTACCGCCAATATGTATATTGTATGACGGCGCTGTGCCCTCTATATTTAGGCTCGCAATGCCTAAAGCCACCTGAGTCGTTACTGATTTCTCAGTCTTATTGGTACTTCTTGCTGGTTCTTTAGCTGCTGCCAGCGTTCCTGTAAATACTTGAGCATAATAATACCTGTTCCCAACGTAATACACGCCAATACCAATATTACGGAAATCCGCATTCAAAATATTCGCTTTATGTCCTGTCGAATTCATCCAATCATCCACTACCTCCGTCGCACTCCTTGCGCCTGCGGCGATGTTTTCTCCTCGTGCCTCTGATGCTGGCATACCACTGGCGCAGGAACTACCATCAGGTCTTGTGTGACTAAAGTACACCGAGCACTCTGCTGCACGAAGCATGCCATATTCCATTAGACTTTCGTCCATTGTTAAGGGGGCCTTGCCTTCTGCGCTTCGCTCTTGATTGACGATATCTAAAATCTCCCACGCCATGTCATACCGCTCTGTTCCAACCACGGTGCCTTCAATAGTCGAGCCTGCCGCCGATGAAGCTGGGCATAGTGAAAGGCTTAGTAGAAGGGCTAAAACTGCAGATATTATTTTCCTCTTTCGACTGTAACCTCTTTTCATGTCTCTTCCTCTTTTCTTCATTATAGATTTGCCTTTTATCAAGCATATTTCTTATTAAGCAACTTCAAACCAATAAACAAAAGCCGCATAACTACCGCAACATATTAGCATTGCGGTAATTCCTTGTAAATATGATTTCCGATAGTTTTCGTCGTCTAAGGTGTCTTTTTGAAGAGACATTTATAGATAGTTTCTATTACTCGTTTTTGCTTATAGTTTTTTTCTATGATTCCATAGATCTTTTGCTATTTGTGTTAACATCCAGTGAATTTTACCAAGAGAGAGACTGGGTGTCTGAATAATCTCGAAGGCATCTGAGACTTATTTCCACGGTCAGAGAAAATGCAGAAAAGCACATTGTAAAATTTGTACATCGGTGAGTTCTGTGGATAAAATAAAGCAGACGCGATTGAGAAACTTATTTATGGAGGGGTTATCAAATTTGGTATTTTGTAATCAAAAAAAACTCTCTCGATAGGAGACTAAAAGCTCCTCTCCCATCGCTTCCTATGTTCTTTATCTAGTTCCCTTTTTAATAACTCAATCCCTCCCGGTGGTATAATTCCTTCTTCTTTCATACTTAGATATGGCTTGTCTTCTTTCCCAATAATAATGTGATCCAAAAGATCTATCCCTAGAAGCTTCCCGGATAAAGCTATGCGTTCTGTAAGCTTAATATCTTCTTTACTTGGACAGGTGTTTCCTGAGGGATGATTATGACAACAAATAATGGCTGCTGCATTACTTAAAATACTAGCCTTAAAGAGTTCGCGCATACTTATCACCGCCGCATTAATGCTACCCATGCTAACGAAATTCATATTTATCACATCGCACTTAGTTGAAAGATTTAAAACACACATAACTTCCCTATCATAAGCAGAAAGCTCTTTGTGAATGAAATCCACCACCGCTTCTGGCGAATCTAAAGGCTTATCATTGTAATAGGTTCTTTCCCTAACTAGGCGTACGGCTACAAGGTCTAATTCATTACTTTCCATCCGCCAGGCCCCCTTCCAGCTCTACAATTAAGAGCTGATTTTCTTCCAACTGTTCAATCATCTCTTTTAATTCACTCTCATTTACTACTTCTAGTTCTCTCATAGCTGCTCCTTTCTTTTTTATCCAATGCAATTTCTTCCATCAATTCGCTAGCATTAAAGTATTCTTCCATATCTTTCCCATAGGCTTCGACTGGATATCCATGAACACGGACGTCTAGTAGCTCTTCTCGGTTTAATATGGCCGTGTAATAGTTCCCCTTCTCACCTTTCTTTAACCTATCCTTCGGTAATTCGATGGTAGTGCGCTC
>NZ_JAMXOC010000043.1 GCF_024721265.1 Ohessyouella blattaphilus
TTTTGTTTTACGTATTCTCTTTCACATCCTCGCTGATTTATGATTTGAAGATATTGAGAGTAATGATTTATGGTTGCTTAATCCATAAAGCCGGCCGAACTGCGTTACTAGCATCATTCACGTAATTGTCGTAGAGGAGCGCGCCGTCGTGCCCCACACCGGATGCACTATAAGAATAATCACCCGGGGAGCGCAGACAATAACATTGCGAAGCATTTCCACCACTACAATCACCCTTCGTTAATCCACTTCCTACGGTACTACCCCAGCCAGCCTTTACATATGACTTTCCTTTTAAGTACGTGTTCGCTTCTTGATAACTTAAGGCAAAACAAGTTTTACTTCCACCTTCTACCACTGCCGACATTCCACCTGCTGCATTATACGCTGGTGTATTACTTAAGAAGTTCGAGGGCTGAGCTACACCTGTTATCTTCTTACTCGTCTTATCTCCTGCTGCTATCTGTCCATTGTCATGGCTCGTGATATCATTGCTATAGAAATTTTCCATTACAGTTCTTAACTCGCTATTTGCATAGACATTGCTACTAGCAGCAAAACGATGACTTCCTACGACATACTTTGTTGTCACTAGAGCGTTACCATTTGCATCGGTGGCGATAATAACCCAATCCCAACCACTTGCATTAAACTCGTTGCCTGGTGCCCATGTTACATCACTCCAGTCACCTTTCTTTTCATCCATACCCTTTTCTACCGTTAAATTGTATGATGTCGTCACTTCACTATTATCCGCATTCTTTACAGTGGCTGTAATAATTGCTGTACCTTCTGCTACACCTGTTACTTCCCCTGTCTCCGCGTCAACTGACACGATTGCGCTATCAGAAGTGCTCCAGATAATCGTCTGATTGGTTGCATCATTTGGAAGAATTACTACCGTTGGTGCCGCCTCTTTGTCTCCTACAACAATCTTATTATCTTCTAGACCCTGAATTTGAAGAGATGTCGCTGGAATATCTGTAACAGGTTTTTCTTTTGTCATAGTACCGTCTTCATTACGATAATAGATAGCGTCAGTTGCATGAGGTAAAGTCTTATCTTCTGTATTTAGAAGACCATCGCCATTGCCACCCTCTTGCCAGTCATCGCCTATATAATAGCTGATGCCGTCCGCATCCGTATGAGGTCCGTAATAGAAATGACCGTCTATCTCTCTATTATCAAAGATTGGTTTTACACCATCTGTAGTCGGGTCTTCATCGCCGCCACCGCCGGTTAAGGCGCCAATCTTTCCTGTTGTTTTACTTACCTGAGCATAGACATTCTCGCCGTAGCTTACCCAGTAATCTGGACTAGCCTCAGTTCCGAAGTTATCTACGTCTTCATCATCTGTTGTTCCTGGGGTAAAATCGTCACCGCCCCAGATTTTGTTATCATTATCTAGAGAACCGTCTGGTAGTACCGGGGTAAAGATATTCTTCGGCTCTTCCACATAGAAGGTGTCATTTTCGCCCTTAGTTGCCGGCACATCGTCATCACCTTCTAGAGGTGTATTGGTGTCATAGACATACTCCGGTGGGTTCTTAGAGTTGCCGTCTTCATCTACCTGTTCCCAGATGTTCTCTGGTTCACCGACTGGTTTCCAGTAGTTGCCATCGCCGTCAGGACCGATGATGTCGTTATCTGATAGCTTCCCTACTATTACCGAGTAATGAATCTGTTGAGGTTGACCATAGCAATCGGTGAATTTACCGATAATATTAGCCACGCCACCCTCTGCTACGGCAGTGATAACACCCGTATCTTCCGTTATCGTTGCCACTGCAGTATTATCTGAAGTCCAAGTAACGAAACCGGTAATTTCCCTGTCTTTCATGTCCTTCATGGTCATGGGAATGGTATCTGTCTTCCCCATTCTCTTTAAGATAGAGTGATTCTTTGAAATGGTATAGCTATAAGGCATGGTAGAATTGTAAACCATCGCCGGGGTACTACCAAGGTATCCTTCCTTGGTGCTACGATAAGCGACAAAGGTACCTGGCTTAACCGCCTCAAACACCCCCGTATCACCGGTGTTCTGAGTAGTCGTGGCAACAGATACATCACTGCTTGCCCAAGTGGCTGCTTTATCAGCAGTTAGAGATATTTTTCCGTCTTTTCCATCAGCTTTAGCCACGTCTACGTGAAAGCTTTCATTCGGAGGGATACCCTCAGGAATAGAAGCTGTCCATTCAATGGGTGTAGCTGCCAGAGTAGAACCAATCGCCGCAACCGCAGTAGTAGCCATCATCACTGCCGCTAGCACAAGCGCAGTGGACTTTTTAAATATTTTTCTTTTATGCATGACTTTTCCTTCCTTTCCTAGTTATATCTTTAGAATAGTACCCATATAGAAGATACCCACCTTGACTTCTTTTGTCGCTTTTGCTCCCGTATCTGGATCAGTGTAGGTTGCTGTTACACTAGCTTCTGGATGGAAACCATCACTCCAACCATTCGTACTATACTCTTCGTATGTTGGTAAATACCAAAGGTATAGGGTGCCGTTTTCGATTTTCACTACCTTACCATCTGTACTACTAAAGGTAATATTATCTGCTGAGAAGCCGTCGTTAATTAGCTTCGATAGTGGAATTTCACCATAATTCATATCCATGGTTCCTTGAGACTGGCAGCCGTTGATGGGATTCGTAGCATAGTAAGGAATAATGTTGAAATCATAATCATTACCAATAGCGCATGTCTCCGCTTCCGTTTCTTCGGCTTGATATGAATCTTTTACGGTTTCATTCACAATATCCTGAGCCGTCTTCCCAGGAGCGGTTACGGTTACCAGGATTTCTACCTTATTGCCGTTAGCATCAGTACCTGTAACGGTTACTGGGCTTTCTGTTGCAGCTACGCCGTTAATGGTGCCATCTGGGGCAACGGTTACTTTATCATCGGCGCTACTTTTCCAAGTAAGGTCTTCCGGATTAACGGTATTGCCTTTTACATCGGTAATCGCTGGAGCCGCTGCCGTTTGACCGGCTTCTACCGTTACTGCTTCTGGCTCTGCGGTAAATTCATCAGAGACGGTCACGTCAAATTCTACTTTATTGCCGTTTTCATCTTCTCCGGTAATAGTGGCAGTTCCCGGAGCTTTCGCCGTCAGCTCACCAGTGTCCGGATCTACAGAGACTACGTCTGGGTTAGAGCTGATCCAGTCTACGATAGGTACTTCGTTATTTTCGCCATCCACTACTTTAGGCGCGTCTTCTACATCACCTTTTTGCATAGTATCTGGGGTGTCTACCGCTGATAAGTCTTTCTCGTTATTGATGACAGTTACCGTGTAATCTACGGTATTGCCGTTCTCATCGGTTCCCGTAATCGTAGCTACGCCTTCTTTAACACCGGTAATCTCACCCGTTGCTGGATCTACGGCTACGATACTAGGATCCGAGCTTTCCCATGTTACGGTTACTTCTTCGTCGTTTCCATTAGTCACTGTAGGCGCAGCGGCTTTTTCACCAACTGCCAATTCTGTAGTAGCACCTGCCGCCTCTAGGTTTGAGCCGGATAGTTCGTTTAACATATCTTTGGCCTCTTTGCTAGACTCAGTGGTAACACCACCTACTTGTGAGCCTGCTTTGATTTCGTTACCGTTGTCGTTAACAGAAGCGGTCATTTGTTCCTTATCATTTACTGTGATTTCTCTTACGCCGTCAGCCCCAGCTCCTGTCCAAGCACCTAGGTCGTCACGGTCTACGTATTCCATAACTGCATTGATAGCATAGAAGTAGGTCTCATTTAGTGGTAGGCTAACCTTATCAAGTAATAATCCAGTAGCGCTTCCCGGTGCTAGTGGTTGTGACCAGTAAGCATAACCGTCGATGTCGTATACCCAACCAATAAAGCTAGCTTTCTCGGCTGCACTTTTAGCGGTATACGCTGACATAGCAATCACTTCGGCAGTTGCTGTCTGCTTTTTAGCAGTTGTGGCACTTGTTAAATCCACGATTGTTGATGTCGTTGAGCTAGCGCTTCCAAGAGCATCAGCTACTAATTGGTCATTTGCCTTTCTAGCGTCGCTGATTTCATCTGCACTCATGCCCTCGGCAATTCCTTCCCAACCGCTTTCGCCAACAATACTGTTGTAGCTATAGGGGGTGGTATTACCCATTGTCCACTGGAAGGCTTCTTGATAGGCATCGTGAGCACCATTACCACAGTCTGCCACTGCCCCAGCCGCAGGAATATGAGTCGTCCAAATCTGGTTGTCCTCGGCGGTGTTCTCCCCTTGATTAAGGTACTCTTCTAGCATGACCCTAACATAAATACTGGTGTCTCCTGTGTTTTCTACATAGATGTTTTTATCTCCGGTTGTTGCATCGAAGTCATCATGTAAGTTGCCGCCAGGGTTTTTGCTTTCTGCTGATTGTTCGTTGCTGAACTCGTTCATGGCGCTTGATGCTGCTTGCCAAGCAAAGGTTCCAGCAACTAGCACTGCTGCTGCGCAGCCAACTGCGGTCAGACTAGTGAGTGCTCGTTTTTTTCTTTCTTTCATTGATCATCCTCCTATTTTTCTTTCACCCTTGTTGCTTTATTTATCTAAAAAACCGCTCCCTGCCTCATCTCTTTTTATAGATATCTTTAGATAATAGAGAGTTGTTTTTTATTCGGTTGTTATATCTTTATCGTCTCGCTTTTTCTTTAGCTCTTTCTTTAGCTTCTTCCAAAATGCTTCTATGCGCTTTGGTTTTGGCTCTTTGGCTAACCTTTGGTCTTGACCCATATCTTTCTTCCGAAGCTTTACAAATAGCTTTAAGAAGAAGGAAAAGACCACTAGCGATAAGAACACCGCCAGAATCGCCCAGAGATTACTACCAAGCCAGCTAAGCCATTTGCCCAGTCTTGGTATTCCCTTTACTACCTTACCAATGACGTTATCGGCTAAGACAACCCCCGTATCGGCATTCTTGTTTTCGGTTCCTTTGGTGATAAAGGCTCGTTTGCCACTGCCTTCGTAATTCTCCTCAATCTCCACAATACGGTGGGTAATAATATTTAAGGAGTCTCTGCCAAAAGTTATGTCATCGCCAACGACCAGATCGTTTATGGGCACTTGCTTAATAATTAGTAAGCTCCCTCTTGGGTAGACACTTTCCATTGAGGTAGATAGTACCTCGCGAAATTGGTAGCCCCCAAAGGACTGGGTTCCCATAGCACCTCTTGAAAAGAGAACGGCACAGATGACCATCGCTACCATGGCAAAGTAAAAGATAATATCGGATATTAGTGCGGTTCTCACTAGGCTTTTCTCTGTTCCTTCTGAGGTTGTCGGGACATTTACCGGCACCTCCGAGACGACTTCTATCTCTTCTGACAGGTCGAAAGGCTCTAGCGCCTCCTTATTCTCTTTAGGGTACTGAGTCCGAAAACTCGCTTCTATTTCTTCTAAACTCTTCGCCACTGGACTTCTCCCCTTTCTTTATTTAAGGTCTCCAAAAGAAATCTCTGCTTCTAAGCTTTCTTCTGTAAGTCTGGTGTACTCTTTACTTGCTTTACTAATTAGCCCTCTGATTTCCATCAGCTCTTCTTTGGCCGCTGAGAGAATCTTGCTTACTCTTTCACTCGCCGCTTCCTCGGAAGCTTTAGCTTCCTCTCGGGCTTCTTGAATTAGGCTAAAGGCCTGCTCTCTAGCTTCGGCCATAAGCTTTTCTGATTCTTCTTTAGAGGTTTGGTTGCGAATCTCCATCTCAGCTTCTATATCTGCCACGTAGCTTTCCGCCATTTCTTCTGCCCGTTCTATAAAGCTGATAATCACTTCACTTCTTGGGTCTTTTGGCGGAACTACTTCTTCATCTTTTTCTTTTAGCTTTCGTTCAAGCTCTAGCACTCGGTTTTGATAGACATCTAACTGCTCTTTGGCCGTCTTCACCTCTACTTCTTTGCTCTTAATGCTTTTTCGGAGCTCTGCTTTTTGTTCTTCGCTTTCTTTTAACTGGGTATCAATGGCATTTAATTGCTCCGTCAGCTCTTTGCTAAGGTTATCCGACAGTTCCTGCTTCTTTGTTTCATACTCTGCCTGGATGGCCTTTGTCTGCTCCTCTGTCACTAGAACCTTACTCGTAACTTCCTTTAACTCTTCCTCTAACTGCTGCTTTTCCTTAAAGGAGATTTCCCGTTCCTGCTTCATTTGCCTTTTAATATCCTCCTCAGAACTGCTTAAGTCCTGATAGGCTTTTTGCAACGTTTTAATATAGGCATCTACCTCCTCTACAGGATACATCTTGCCGCCTCTGGCTTTGGTAAACTGGGGTAATACTACTTTTTCTTCTGTGCTCATCTGTCGCCTCCCTCCTCTTTATGGCCATCTTGTATTCGCTCAGCTAAGCTACTTCTCACACGCATTTTCTCTTCTTCCCTTAGGACATTTAACAAGTCTGACGAAATGGTGCGAATACTGCTAATCGTCTTTTGTTTAGCCTTCTCTAATTCTTCTAGGTCTAACACCGCCGCCTCACGAATTAGCTTGGCTTCTTCTCGGGCACGCTCTACGATCTGCTTCGCCGATAACTCGGCAGATACTAGCGCTGATGCGATCGCCTCGCTATAAGAGGTGTCTTCGGGGAGAGGCGGCTTCTCCATTTCTAAGTTCCTTTTCTCTCGCTGTAGGGTTTCTACTTTTTTGCTTAAGGTTCTTGCTTTCTGCTCCCATTCTGTTTGAGATGCCTTTAGCGCTTCATTCTTTTGTTGTAACTCATTATTAAGAACTTTCTCTGCTTCTAGTTCTTCGAGGAGGTTTTTGTATTCCTCACTTAGAGCCTTTATATATTCATCTACCGGCTCCTTTTGGTATCCTCGCCTTGCTTCTTCAAACTGCATCTGCGTCCTTTCCCCCTTTATTACTCCTCGGCATACATAGCAATGCTTAAGAGTGCGTTATGGCGCTCAGCTTCTTGCATTAGCGCTTCTGTAATCACCGTTCCTTTTTCCACTCGAAACTTCCCGTCATCACTTACAACGGTCTTTCCCATCTTAAAGCCTACGTACGTAGCGTTTCCGTTCTCTGCCTGAGCCTTTGCTCCTTCTTCTTTTGCCGGTGCCTGCTTCGCCGACTCAGGTCTTACCGGTTCTGGCTTTACATATTCCGGCTTTACATAACGCTGTTCTTTTGCTTTCTCAACACTTACAAAGATTCGGTCATGGCATACCGAGAGAATACTCTCCGCTTCAAGCTCTTGCCCTGAGTTTAAGATAAGGCTGGAAATAATATATTGTTCATCAAACACTAAGTCTTGAATCTCACCTAATCTAGTACCACTAGCATCTACTACCTCTACTCCTAGAAGGAGATAGCATTCTTTAAGCATTTCTGAAATACTGGTGTCTTCTAAAACACTCTTTAGCACCTCTTTATTCTTTATAAGAAGATACTGTTCGCCAACACCTTCAATATCAGCTGTGTCGAGAATCTTCGCTTGCCCGGGATGCCCATTTTCTAGTGTTAAATATACTTTTTGCGTAGACGAGTTTAAGAGAACGCCTGCGGCCCTCCCTAAATCTAATCCTTTTTCAATTTCTAAAATTGGTAACGTTAATAAATATGTCGCTTTGTTCATTTTTTCTCTCATCCTTTCTTTTTTTCTTGTAAACAAACATTTTTGGCACATTTCTCGTGTAGGCTTTATACAACATAATTAATATTATGTTGTAGTAGGGGGTTTTCGATGGGCATTTTTTTAAGGGAGGAAAATTAAAAATTAGATTTTTTTTAATTTCATACAGACGAGCGTCTGTTTTCGCGATGCACAAATGACATAAACAGCGCTAATGACACCAAAAACACATAATAAAGTCGTTTTTTTTTTAAATCGAGTAGGAGGCGGTGACTAACCGCCGTCCTCTCACAGCACCGTACGTACCGT
>NZ_JAMXOC010000044.1 GCF_024721265.1 Ohessyouella blattaphilus
ACGGTACGTACGGTGCTGTGAGAGGACGGCGGTTAGTCACCGCCTCCTACTCGATACAGTTAGATATTCTTCGGAAAACATTTCGGTGAAATCATTTACCGCGTTATTAAGGACTAGCTCGGCAATATCACCGGCTTCCTTTTCTAAGGTACTGCGAAAAGAGGCCAGTAGATGCCCGGTATGGAAGTTGAAATCGTGCATACAGTTGGTACCGATTTCTTCTTTACGGGCTTTCATCGCTGCTTGTTCTTCGCTAGAGACAGCGTCTTCCCAGTCGAATTCACAACGCTTGCCACCCCAACTCATGGGTTTCTTTAACTGGGTACAGACTTTCTCAGGATTAAATCCTTGGTACCAGGCGTTGTCAATATTGACGCAGTAATACTTGCCGTAATCCATCAAGCCGTGTTTTTGCCAGGCGTCACACCAGGCGCATTTGGCGATGTACGTTTGCAGAGAGGGCTCGTATCTCATAACCCCAAAGTCCATCTGCCCTTCATAATCCGGTTTCCATTCACCGTAGACTTGGCTGTTGGCGGTAGAAAGAGGATCCCCAAAACGCTGGGCGTTTGCCGCCATTCGGTTACCTCGTTCGTGACCGTAATTTGCCACCACTTTAAAAAGGATATCCTCGCCGTCATCACTAGCGAAGTTAAGGGTGTATTTTGCCAAGAGGGCAAAAAGTACCGCGTGATGCTCGATTTTACAGACTACTTGTTCTTTTGTCATTTCCATCCTCCTTTAAACTTTTCTGAATGTTTATAGTATACCATCAAGGGGATGAATTGTTAAAGAAGATTTGTTACAATGAGAGGTACGAGAAAAGGAATGGAGATTAATTATAATATGAAAGAAACAATTGCTTGCATTGGTGATAGTATCACCTTCGGCTCAGGGGTCTTATCGCCGAAGAAGAATTCCTACCCCGCCATTCTTGGCCGTCTTCTCGGTGAACGCTATGAAATATTTAATTACGGCTTGCCAGGACGGACTGCCCTTAGAAGCGGTGATCAGCCTTATGTGGAGGAAAGGGAGTATCGAAAGTCCTTAGAGCGAAAGGCTAGCACCTACATCATTATGCTTGGTACCAATGACTCAAAGACATTTAACTGGAAGGAAGACGAATATCCGAAGGATCTTGAGGAGCTTGTCAGGACCTATAAGGATTTGCCGAACGTTCCAAAGATTCTCCTGATGAAGCCACCAAAGGCCTTTCCTGTCCTCGGCGGTATTATCCGCTACGATATTCAAGATAGTATCATTCGCCATGAGATATGTGAGGACGTAGGCACAATCGCCACAAAATATAATTTTGATGTGGTGGACCTTTACCATCTTACGAAAGATCATCCCGAGTGGTTCGTCGACGGCGTACACCCCAATAAAGAGGGAAATCAGGCCATTGCCCAGCGAATTAAGACGTTTTTGTAGCTCTCCGGGGAAAAAATTAGAAAAAGGCTTGCAAAACGCAAGCCTTTCTAATATAATAGCTTTTGTACTAATTTTATACAAAGTATGCGCGATTAGCTCAGCTGGCAGAGCACCTGACTCTTAATCAGGGTGTCCGGGGTTCGAACCCCCGATCGCGTACTTGAAAGTGCTGTTTTTGAGACGGGAATGAGCTCGGGGGCGGTGCTTTTTTTGTGTATGGAAACGAAAAGAGGTTAAGCAAGTGAACAAAAAACTGAGTAGAACTCTGTTACTATCTTTCATTGCAATCTTGGCGGGACAATTAAATATCAGCTTTTATACTAGTGAGTTTAGAATATCATTGGCCATTGTCTTTATCTTGGTGGTCTTTTTTATTATGGACTCTTTTTATATTTCGCTACTGATGTTCTTGAGCGGCTTGGGAGTGTATTTGACCCGGGTGCTAGTGGCGTACACGCAGCGAAATTACGGAGGGAATTCCTGGGAGGTGGCGTTCCCGGAATTGTGTTTCTATACCCTCTTTACCCTTCTTATCTGGATTTATAATAGGTGGTATTACCCCCAGGTGAAAGAACGACCGTTGGCGCCGTTTTTACCGCTAGTGGTGATTGATTACTCTTCAAATGTGTTAGAGCTGCTGCTGCGTTTTGGGCGGGAGTCTTTTACCCTAGAGCGTCAATTTGGTATTTTTCTCATCGCCTTTTTACGTATTTTTCTCATTTGGTTATTGGTTCAATTATTTGTCCATTACCGTTCCCTATTAATGCGACAGGAGCACGAGGACCGGTACAAAAGGCTGCTAATCTTTATTTCGCGTTTAAACGAAGAGCTGGTGTGGCTCCGTAAGAATACCGAGATGATCGAAAACACGATGAGTACTTCCTACCTGCTTTATGACCATTTGCGGGAGCAAGGTTTTGCGAAGGAGTACACGGAGATGGCGCTAGATATTAGCCGGGACGTACACGAGATTAAGAAGGAGTACCTCCTGATTCTTAGAGGCTTAGAGGTGGTGCTAGAATCAGAAAATAATATGGACGATGAGGGGATGTACTTACTAGATATGCTTTCCTTATTAAGGGATAGCGTGGGGCGTATTGCTGATGCGGGTAATACGCGGATGGATGTGATTGTGGAGTGTGAGGAAAACTTTTATACGACGAAGCATTATCTATTACTTTCCGTTTTCCGTAATCTGATGATTAACTCCTTAGAGGCAGCGAAGAAGAAAAGCGTTCAGATAGTGATTAAGGGGGAGAGACGTGGAGAGTATTACTGGTTTAAGGTAAGCGATAACGGTAACGGGATATCCGAGGAAGCGCTGCCGGGAATCTTTCTGCCAGGTTTTTCGACGAAGATAAACTACGAGACGGGAGAAGTGGGCAGAGGGCTAGGCCTTTCTCTAGTGAGTAATATGATTAATAAAGATTTTGGTGGCGTAATCGAAGTAGAGAGTAGTGAGCGGGGAACGACTTTTGAATTTACTTTGAAGACCAGTGAGGTGTAGATTATGAAAATATATTTGCTAGATGATGACCGTCATATTTTGCTTTTGTTAAAACAGATTATCGAGGTGAGAGAGCTAGGCGAGATCTGCGGTATGTCAACGAATCCCGCCACGGCTCAGGATGAACTTCTGGATTTACAGCCGGATTTGCTTTTGATCGATTTGCTAATGCCAGAGATGGACGGGATTGCCGTAACGAAAAGTCTGAAAGAGAAAGGCTTAAGAAGCGGGGTTATTATGCTCTCGCAAGTATCCTCGAAGGAAATGATTGCTAAGGCTTATGAGAACGGGGTAGAGTTCTTTATTCAGAAACCGATTAACGCTGTTGAAGTGGAAGCGGTTATCAAAAATGTAGGGGAAAAGCAAGCCATTCAGGAAACCTACGAGAAGATTAAAGGGCTCTTTAGCGAGCCGAAACCCAGCGATATAGTAAAGGAAAAACCAGGAAAAGGAAATGAAGTGGTTACGAATATCCTCCGTCAACTAGGAATTGTGGGCGAGACGGGTAGCCGAGATATCTTGCGGATTACGGAGTATCTGTTGGAACGCGGAATCTATCTTGGGGAGGTAACGTTAGGAGAGGTGTGTACGGCTCTTCAGGAGTCGCCAAAGACAATGGAGCAAAGGGTGCGCCGGGCAGCGATGAACGGCCTCGGGCACCTAGCTAATCTGGGCCTTGAGGACTTTGGTAACCCTACGTTTGAAGAGTATGCAAATACTTTATACAGCTTTTCCCAGGTCCGCAAAGAGATGGATTATATCAAAGGAAAGTCGTCTGAACGGGGGAATGTCAAGGTGCGCAACTTCCTGAATGCGCTAGTGACCTATTGTCAGAATGAACATTTGTAAAAAAAGAGTGATTATTTTCACACACTCGGTATTGACTGTGCTATATTAGGGGAAAGAGTTATCCAGAATAAAACACATAAGGAGAAGGAATGCGTTATGGGAAATGACAAATCAGCAGTTTTACTAAGCAATGAAACTCTGGAAACGTTAAGCGCTAAGTTAGCTGTACCCCAGTATGACCGAGGAGAGGTTACTCCGGGAATGGTTCACTTTGGGGTGGGAGGCTTCCACCGGGCCCATCAGGCTTATTATTTGGATCAACTGATGAATATGGGGAAATGTCTAGACTGGGGAATCGTTGGCGCTGGCCTGCTACCAGGAGATGAGGCGATGAAAAAAGCGCTTTCCGCTCAGGACTATCTTTACACCTTGGTGTCAAAGAACGCTAACGGGAGCTGGGATTCCCGGATTATCGGTTCGATTATCGACTACCTTTATGGACCGGATGATCCTCAGGCGCTAGTGGAGCAGTTAGCAGACCCGCAGATTAGAATTGTCTCTATGACCATTACGGAGGGCGGCTATAACTTTGATCAGATTACTGGGGAATTTATTGCGACGACACCGGCGGTACAAGCGGATTTGGCAGAAGGCGCCCTCCCGAGCACGGTGTTTGGCTATGTATATGAGGGACTTAAGCTTAGAAAAGAACGAGGAATTGCGCCATTTACGGTAATGAGCTGCGATAATATTCAGGAGAATGGTGTGGCGGCGAAAAAGGCGATTCTGGCCTTTGCCAGATTAAAAGACGGCGAAATGGCAACGTGGATGGAGCAAAATGTTAACTTTCCTTCTTCCATGGTAGACAGAATTACGCCGCGGACTTCGCCAGAGGATATTCAGGCAGTATACGACCGTTACGGAATTAAGGATGGCTGGCCAGTAGTCACAGAGCCATTTATTCAATGGGTTTTAGAAGATGAATTTAACTGCGGTCGTCCAGCGTACGAAGAGGCAGGCGTTCAGTTGGTGGAAGAGGTTGAGCCTTATGAATTGATGAAATTGCGGTTATTAAACGTGAGTCATCAGGCCTTAGCGTATTACGCTTGGTTAATGGGTTATCGATTTGTTCACGACGCCGCAAGAGATCCTTTAATTGCTGAGTTTCTAATGGGTTATATGAATCAGGATGCTACCCCCACCTTATCACCGCTGCCGGGAATTGATCTTGATGAATATAAGAAATCATTGATTGAACGTTTTTCTAATGCAGAGGTTTGTGATACAGTTGCCCGCCTAGCGGCAGAAACCTCTGATCGTATTCCCAAATGGTTGATGCCGATTATCGCCTATCAGCTACAAACGGGAGGTGACGTTAAGTATGCGGCCGCTATCGTGGCGTCTTGGGCAAGATACGCAGAAGGCGTAGACGAGCAAGGAGAGCCGATTGATGTAGTTGACAATGCTAAAGAGCAAGTTATGGCAGCAGCGGCTAAGCAAAAAGACGATTCCTTAGCCTTCCTTCGTCAAGAAGCCTTCTTTGGCAATCTGGTAAACGAACCAGAATTTACGAAAGAATATTTGTGGGCGCTCGACTCTTTACACGAAGTCGGTGCCAAAGAAACCCTGAGCCGGTTATTGGCAAAATAAAAAGCGAAGAAAATCGGAACCGGTGAGGTGATTTATCACTAGAATTGCCCTCGACATTTATGCAAAACCTACAAAGTTAACGAAAAAAATGTTACTTTTTGTTACTTTGTGAAAGCAGTGGTTTACTCTTTCCTTATCAGAAAGTTGAAAAAACAGGAGATAAGGAAGGAGTTTTTTTATGTTAACGATTATTTCAGGAGTGGCGCTTTTACTAGCGGCTTTAGGTGTCTTTTCGTTTTTTAGTTTGAAAATGCCCAAAGGGCAACTAGCGATGTCAGGTATGGCAAATGCTGCCATTGCCACCTTTTTAGTGGAAGCAGTCCATAAATATATTTCTGGAGATTTACTAGGTATCCAGTTTTTCCAGGAACTAGGAGCAACTTCGGGAAGCCTTGGGGGAGTGGCCGCTGCCATTCTCGTACCGATTGCGATGGGGGCGAACCCCGTACTAGCCGTGGTTGCCGGAGTAGCAGTTGGCGGCTATGGAATTCTCCCAGGCTTTATCGCCGGCTACGTAGTGGGCTTTGTGGCTCCATATTTGGAGAAGAAGTTACCTCTTGGAATCGATATTATCGGCGGCGCGCTATTAATTGCGCCTTTAGCGCGGGTGATCGTGATGGTTGTGAGCCCTGGTGTTGATTTTGTCTTGGCTCAAGTAGGCGGTACAGTAACAGCAGCCACGGAGCAATCACCAATTGTGATGGGACTCCTATTAGGCGGCATTATGAAGATGATTTGTACCTCGCCTTTAAGCTCCATGGCGCTGACGGCTATGCTAGGATTAACTGGTCTGCCAATGGGCATCGCCGCTATTGCCTGTGTGGGCGGTTCCTTTACGAACGGCATGATCTTCCATCGTCTTAAATTCGGAAATAAGAGTAACGTGATTGCGGTCATGCTTGAGCCATTGACGCAAGCGGACATCGTTACGAGTCACCCCATTCCTATTTATGGATCAAATTTCTTCGGAGGCGCTCTTGCCGGCATGGTGGCAGCTGCTCTTGGTATCGTCAATAATGCTCCTGGAACGGCATCGCCGATTCCTGGTCTTTTGGCACCGTTTGCTTTTAACCCACCACTTAAAGTAATCTTAGCGCTTGTTTTAGCGGCAGCAGGTGGTCTGCTGGCTGGTTACGTGGGTAGTATTGTCTTTAAAAAATATACAGAAGGATCGCCGGAGAGAGTATCCGGAGTTCCGAAAGTTGCATAAAATACTTAGTCTGCGAAAAAACTTTTTCGCAGACTTTTTTGCAGTGCGCCTGGCGGCGCACGTTTCTAACCGGTGTAAGTCCGCAATCCGCCCGGTA
>NZ_JAMXOC010000045.1 GCF_024721265.1 Ohessyouella blattaphilus
AAAAAAGGAATCTACAAGCCTTGTAAACAGAGGGCTAGAGATTCCGAGAGACTATATTAAAGATCCGGAGGATTGGGATTATGCAGGAATATCAGGGAAAAGCTGTGTTTGGTGGAATTGCTATCGGTAAAATATTTGTATACCAAAAAGATGAGCGCCGAGTAAAGCGGACAAAAGTAGACGATGTAGAGGGTGAGCTCATTCGCTATCAAGAAGCGAGAGAGACTGCGGATAAACAGCTTGGTGAGCTTTATGAAAAAGCGTTACTCGAAGTTGGGGAAGCAAATGCTGCCATTTTCCAAATTCACCAGATGATGCTAGGGGATGACGATTATAATGAATCAGTCGAGAACATTATTCGCACTCAGAGCGTCAATGCTGAATACGCCGTTGCTAGTACCAGTGACAACTTTTCTCAGATGTTTGCGGCCATGGATGATGAATATATGCAGGCTCGGGCGGCGGATGTAAAGGATATTTCAGAACGAGTACTGACGGTTCTAGGAGGTAGTGACGGTAATAAAATGACGTTTTCGGAGTCGGTGATTATTCTTGCTGATGATTTAGCCCCTTCGGAAACGGTTCAGCTTGATAAGGAGAAGGTACTGGCCTTTGTTACCGTACACGGAACGGTTAATTCTCACACGGCCATTCTTGCAAGGACGATGGGAATTCCAGCTCTTATCGGTACGCCGGTAGATTTATCGGTAGCTCGTAACAATCAGTTCGCAGCGGTTGACGGAAATACAGGAATCCTTTATCTCGAGCCAGACGACGAGACATTACAGGGACTTAAAGACCGTCAGCAAGAGGAGCAAGAAAAAAGAGAGATGCTCAAGTTGCTTAGAGGTCGCGAAAATGTTACGATAGATGGCAAAGAGATTATGTTATATGCCAATATCGGTGATATGAAAGACCTGGCAGCAGTTATGCAAAATGACGCTGGCGGCATTGGTCTTTTTCGCAGTGAATTCATTTATCTGGGAAGAGATAATTACCCTACAGAAGAAGAGCAGTTTCAGATATACAAGACGGTCGCAGAGACGATGGCGGGAAAGAAAGTGATTATCAGGACCCTAGATATCGGTGCGGATAAACAGTGTGAATATTTTGGAATTGGCCAGGAAGAGAATCCAGCAATGGGGCTACGTGCCATTCGTATCTGCCTCATGCGACCAGAGATTTTTAAGACTCAGTTACGGGCTTTGTACCGCGCTAGCGCCTATGGGAATTTGGCGATTATGTATCCTTTGATTTCCAATTTGTGGGAAATTCGTAGGATTAAAGAGATTGCTAAAGAAGTAGAACAGGAGCTGACGCTTACAGGAATCGAATTTACTCGTCCTCAGCAGGGAATTATGATTGAGACTCCCGCAGCGGTTATGATTAGTGAGGAACTGGCTAAAGAAGTTGATTTCTTTAGTATCGGGACAAACGACCTAACCCAGTATACTCTGGCTGTGGATCGTCAGAATCCAGAGTTAGATGCTTTTTACGAACCAAACCATCCGGCTGTTATGAGGATGATTCAGATGATAGTTGATAATGCCCACAAGGCAGGGATTTGGGCGGGAATCTGTGGCGAGTTAGGGGCGGATACTACTTTGACGAAAGAATTTTTGGCGATGGGTGTGGATGAGCTGTCTGTTTCACCAGGAAGCGTTCTGCCGCTTCGAAAGATAATTTTGGAGACCGATACAAGGAGCATATAAATAAGGCTAGGAGGAGCTATGCTTACAGAGAAACGGTATGATTTGATTCTAAAATTGTTGAATGAGAAAAGAAGCGTTACGGTGACAGAGTTGACAGAACATTTAAAGGCATCGGAATCAACGATTCGCAGAGATTTAAATGCCCTTGATCAAGCAGGTCGTTTGGTAAAGGTTTTTGGTGGTGCTGTTGCTATGGAGATGTCTTTTGTCTCAGAAGAACCTTCCGTTGAACAAAAGCTAGATGTAAATATGGAAGAGAAGCAAAAGATTGCCCGTTATGCGGCCACCTTAATTGAGGCGGGAGATTTTATCTACCTAGATGCGGGGACTACTACCGGACTTATGATTGATTATCTGCCCCAGAAGCAGATTACGATTGTTACAAATGCGGTTGATCATGCCAAACGCTTAGCCGCAAGAGGTATCCGAGTTCTGTTAATCGGCGGCGAATTAAAGCAGACGACAGAAGCGATTGTAGGCAATCAAGCGATTCTTAATATTCAGAGTTACCATTTTACGAAAGGCTTTTTCGGTACAAATAGCGTCAGCAAGAAGGAAGGTTTTACCACTCCAGATTATAATGAAGCACTGGTGAAAAAGACGGCACTAGCTGCCTGTCTAAAGAAATATATCCTTTGTGACTCGGCAAAATTCGATAAAGTTAGCTCAGTAACCTTTGCCCCAATCGATGAGGGCACTGTCTTAACGGAAAAAAGCCCTCAAGGCTCGCTGGCAGGAAGTAAAAATTTTGTAGTGGTAACACAGGAGTAAAACGAATGGAAGAATTAAGAGATATAAATAGCATTGACCGTGCTATATATGAATCAGAAAAAGAAATTGAAAGTGGAGCCAAAGCTTTAGATGCAGTGCTTGTGTTTGCAGAATTGGATAAAAAGATTTTGAGGAGCACCGGAGTCGATAATAATAGCTACGAGAATAAATAAAGAATTTAATGATGGGTCAGATTATTTTGCGAAAAGGCAAATAATCTGACCCTTTGTATTTTACGTATATTAGAAATCTGATATTAGGATTAACGACAACGTCCTCTTTTAACACCAGTGCCATTTAATGGGCGTTCGCCGTTTACAGGACAATCACTCGGACGCTCTGGTCTTACGCTGGGGCGCTCAGTAGAGGGTTTGTTTGGGCGAGTGCCAGAGTTATAGTTTGGACAATCGGTAGGACATTCTGCTGGGCAACCGTAAGGACATTCGCCTTGATTGACACCTTGATTGTTACCTACATTTGTCTGTGGGGGATTTGTCCGTTTCGCGTGATGGCCTCTACCATTTCCTGCATAGGCAACAGTAGAAATCGAAAGTACGGCTACAATTAATAGAGCTAGGGTCGTTAGTTTTTTTAAGTTTCTTTTCATGGGTGCTTCTCCTCTCGTTTTGAAATACAGTTACTATTTTGCTCGTTCACTTACAGATTACGCTGGGGAAGAGAAATAATATGGGGTAAAATGAAATTATCCTATGTTTTTTTCAAAAAAAAACGTATTCTAATAATAAGAGGAAGAGAAAATGGATGATTTTAGTTTGCGACTTGTTAAGTGTAAGCAAGATAACCAAGAGCTTAACAAATTAATAGAAGAATATATGCCCTTCATTACCAGCGAAGCTGCAAAGACAGGTATTACCGGTTTGGAGATGGAGGATAAGGTTAGCCTAGCCATGCTTACCTTTATGAACTGTGTCAAGACTTATGAGGAAGGGCGGGGTGGCTTTATTGCTTATGCCGCGATGTGTATCAGAAATAGGATATTAGACGAGGGAAGAAAGAGTAAGCGCCAAGGTTTTATTGTTCTTCACGACGATGATGAAAAAGAGAGAGCAGTTTGGAACGTGGCTTCGACCTCTCAGTATAGCAAAGAACAGGAAAAGATCGCCCTACGTGAAGAGATTGAAAGGCTATCTACAGAGTTAGCGGAATATCAAATTTCATTTACGTCTCTCGTCGATATCTGCCCCAAACAAAAGCGTTCACGCGCCGTATGTATGCAGATGGCGAGAGCCATTCTAGCAGATGGGGAGATGCGGGATAAGCTAGTTAGGGCGAGGCAATTAAGCGTAGGGAACCTAGCGAAGAGTTGCCGCGTATCCCAGAAGACCGTGGAAAAATACCGACGCTACGTTATTGTATTGGTATTGATATTATCAGGAGATTTTCCTTATATAGGCACTTATCTACCGACGGAAAAAGGAGGTGAAGACTAGTGAAGAGCGGAATTGTATTTGATCTAAACAATAAAAAAGCGACCATCATGGTGAATGGTGGTGAATTTATCAGTGTCCCCCGGGACGCCCAGTGGGAAATTGGTGATGTGGTCCAAATTGAAAGAAAGCATTTTGGGATTAAACAGCTGGCCGTTCTTGCTGCTTTAGTAGGGATAATGCTGTTTGGTAGTGCCAGCGGCTATAAGCTGTATTATAGCCAAGTCGCGCTTATAAGCATTGATGTTAATCCCAGTATTGAATTCAGTCTTAACCGCTTTGATAAGGTAATTGGTATAAAAGGATATAATGAGGAAGGAGCCCAGATTGTTTCTGATTTGCAATTAAAAAACAAATCCTATAACGAAGCTATTAAGATTCTTTTACAAAGTGAGGAGATGAAAGCTTATGTAAAGAAAGACAGTCAGGTAGAAGTGGCTGTATATGCCAAGAAAAATACAAAAGACTTAAAGGCCAGTGTAGACGCAGAGGTTAGTAAGCTCCTTAAAGGTCAAATCGACAGTGAAGTTCACTGTTACGAGGTGGGGAATGAACTGGTAAGCGAAGCTCATGCCAGTGAGATGACCCCGGGAAAATATAAAGCTTATCTTGATTTGAAGGAATATGAACCAGAGCTTCAGGCAGAGGAGTGCCAAGACTTAAGCGTTAAGGAGATAAGGCAACGAATATCAGCACATCATCAGGAAGAGTCTGGTAAAGGTGGCAATAATAATGATAGCAGCGGTCATCAAAATGGTGAAAACGGTAACGGCAACGGAAGTGGTGATCACAGCGGTAAGGGCCAGCAAAAGCAACAGAAGAAGGGGAGAGGGCATTAGGCTTGCGGGTTTGTATTAGCGAATGATATAATGTGAAAAAGGAGTTGATTTAAAGTTGAAACTTTATCATGGAAGTAATATAGAAGTCAAAATACCACGAATTATCCCAAATTTACGAGCTTTAGATTTTGGTGCAGGGTTTTATGTTACTTCTAGCGAAAATCAAGCAAGTAGATGGGGAAAAAGTGTTACAAAGCGTCGGGGTGCGGGAGAGGCTACACTTAATATTTATGAGATTATTTCTGAGGAAATGGCAAAACTCAATGTATTGAAGTTTGAAAAGGCAGATGCAAGCTGGCTAGACTTTGTTGTGGGGAATGAATAACCAACTCCCAATGCCTATGCTTGGAAGTGGTATCTTGCGCACTGAAGTGCGAACAAGGATGTAAGTCTTCGACTTACTTTACTAGCCGTAACACTTTCGTCTTTCGAACCTGTATTGTACAGGGTGCTCGTGCCAGGAAGGCGGTCTCATGCCGCCACTATCCGTTTGACCGGAATACTTTTTAATGAACGGTATGTTTTATCGTCTTTACTTGACGACACATATTGTTTTACTTGTAAGATGTTTGACTTACAAAACCTCATACAATATTCGGTTTTCAATGTTCCGTTCTTATATATTGTATCAGATTTACCAACGTTGCGCAAACAAATGTTCGAATAAAACAAGTGTTTTAACGTCGGAACATGTAAGAACTAAAATGTAATTTTAAATTCTAGTTGGCAAGAGTAAATTCTATATACCTAGAA
>NZ_JAMXOC010000046.1:0-2500 GCF_024721265.1 Ohessyouella blattaphilus
TAATCATCCTGTTCATTTTAAAACCTATCCATTTTTGGTCATGCCCTCGACCGATTAGTAACAGTCAGCTCCATACATTACTGCACTTCCACCTCTGTCCTATCAACCTCGTCGTCTTCAAGGGGTCTTACAACTTAACGTTGGGATATCTCATCTTGAGGGGGGCTTCACGCTTAGATGCCTTCAGCGTTTATCCCGTCCCGGCTTGGCTACTCTGCTATGCCTTTGGTAAGACAACAGATACACCAGAGGCCAGTCCACCCCGGTCCTCTCGTACTAAGGGCAGCTCCTCTCAAATATCCTACGCCCACGCCGGATAGGGACCGAACTGTCTCACGACGTTCTGAACCCAGCTCGCGTACCGCTTTAATGGGCGAACAGCCCAACCCTTGGGACCTACTACAGCCCCAGGATGCGATGAGCCGACATCGAGGTGCCAAACCACTCCGTCGATGTGAACTCTTGGGAGTGATAAGCCTGTTATCCCCAGGGTAGCTTTTATCCGTTGAGCGATGGCAATCCCACTTTATACCACCGGATCACTAAGTCCTAGTTTCCTACCTGCTCCACCCGTCGGTGTCGCAGTCAAGCTCCCTTATGCCTTTGCACTCTGCGAATGGTTTCCGACCATTCTGAGGGAACCTTTGAGCGCCTCCGATACCCTTTCGGAGGCGACCGCCCCAGTCAAACTCCCCACCTGACATTGTCCCCCAGCCGGATCACGGCTGTTGGTTAGAAATCCAATACTGCAAGGGTGGTATCCCAACAACGACTCTGTGACAACTGGCGTCATCACTTCTCAGTCTCCCACCTATCCTGTACATACAATATCGAATCCCAGTATCAAGCTAGAGTAAAGCTCCATGGGGTCTTTCCGTCCTGGCGCAGGTAACCAGCATCTTCACTGGTATTTCAATTTCACCGGGTGCATTGTTGAGACAGTGCCCAAATCATTACGCCTTTCGTGCGGGTCGGAACTTACCCGACAAGGAATTTCGCTACCTTAGGACCGTTATAGTTACGGCCGCCGTTTACTGGGGCTTAAGTTCAAAGCTTCGGAGCTAGTCCTAACCTCTCCCCTTAACCTTCCAGCACCGGGCAGGCGTCAGCCCATATACTTCACCTTTCGGTTTTGCATAGACCTGTGTTTTTGCTAAACAGTTGCTTGGGCCAATTCTCTGCGGCCATTTCGCAATGGCACTCCTTCTCCCGAAGTTACGGAGTCATTTTGCCGAGTTCCTTAACAATGCTTCTCCCGTCGGCCTTAGGATTCTCTCCTCATCCACCTGTGTCGGTTTACGGTACGGGTACATTTATAACAATAGCGGCTTTTCTTGACGCATGGCTCACATACTTCCCTACTTAAAGTTCGGTACGCATCACGCCTTCGGATTGCCTAGCGGATTTGCCTACTAGACTCCTACCTCGCTTGCACCAGTTTTTCCAATCCTGGCTTATGCTTTCCACACGTGTCCCCACAGTTCTGTATAAATGTAGTACAGGAATTTCAACCTGTTATCCATCGACTACGTCTTTCGACCTCGCCTTAGGCCCCGACTTACCCAGAGCAGATCAGCTTTACTCTGGAAACCTTAGATATTCGGCCGGAAGGATTCTCACCTTCCTCTCGCTACTCATTCCGGCATTCTCTCTTCTTAGCAGTCCACTACTCCTTACAGTGTAGCTTCTTCCCGCTAACAATGCTCCTCTACCGATTAACATTCGTTAATCCCTAAGCTTCGGTAGTGTGTTTTAGCCCCGGACATTTTCGGCGCAGGACCTCTCGACTAGTGAGCTATTACGCACTCTTTGAATGTATGGCTGCTTCTAAGCCAACATCCTAGTTGTCTTTGAAATCCCACATCCTTTTCCACTTAACACACATTTTGGGACCTTAGCTGTAGGTCTGGGCTCTTTCCCTTTTGACTATACAACTTATCTCGGATAGTCTGACTCCCATTAATCATCTACGCGGCATTCGGAGTTTGATATTCTTTGGTAAGCTTTGACGCCCCCTAGGAAATTCAGTGCTCTACCTCCGCAAGACTATAATGAGGCTAGCCCTAAAGCTATTTCGAGGAGAACCAGCTATCTCCGGGTTCGATTGGAATTTCTCCCCTATCCACACCTCATCCCCACCCTTTTCAACGGATGTGGGTTCGGTCCTCCATTGCCTTTTACGGCAACTTCAACCTGGACATGGATAGATCACCCGGTTTCGGGTCTACTCCGACTGACTATGGCGCCCTATTAAGACTTGGTTTCCCTTCGGCTCCAGACCTTTAGTCCTTAACCTTGCCAGCCAGCGTAACTCGCCGGACCGTTCTACAAAAAGTACGCGGTTCCACACATAAGGTGGTTCCACAGGTTGTAAACATATGGTTTCAGGTTCTCTTTCACTCCCCTCCCGGGGTTCTTTTCACCGTTCCTTCACAGTACTATGCGCTATCGGTCACTAAGGAGTATTTAGCCTTACGGGGTGGTCCCCGCATATTCCCAC
>NZ_JAMXOC010000047.1 GCF_024721265.1 Ohessyouella blattaphilus
ATGATCAGCTGATCTCTATAATCCATGGCTAAATCAGTACCTAAATGCCTTTCAAATGATACTAAAAGTATACCATAAAACAGTGTTTTTTACTATATTTTCAAGGTGCAAAAAGTACCTAAAAACGCCTAAAATACAGCGTTTCTAGCGTTTGATTTCGTCTCTTTTTAAAGCGAAAAAGATTGACAAAACGAAGCTTAGAGAATTCGTTTTTTAACACTCTCAATAGCTTTTGGTTGTTCAATTGCAAGTCCCTCCAAAAGCCAGCGAAGTTGTTGTCTAGTCAATGTACGAACTTCTTCTTTATTACGTGGCCATTGATATTTTCCAGACTCTAATCTTTTGTACAGGAGCACAAATCCATCGGACTCGTAAAGCAATGCTTTGATACGGTCACTCCGACGACCACAAAATAAGTACAAGGATTTATTATACGGATCCATCTCATAAGTATGAGCAACAATAGACATGAGGCCGTCAATGCTTTTTCTCATATCCGTATAGCCGGTAATTATAAAAATACGTCCGGCCTTTGAGATATCGCCTAACATATCGCTTTCAGTGCCTGCAACGTATTAGTCAATAAACGTGAATCCGCATTATTATTAATCTCCATCCGGATTCCATTAATATATAAACTAATCGCAGGGCTTTCTATAGAGTGTAGAGCATTATGCTCTACAACAGGCATTTCATCACTTAAAGCTATCTGTACGACTTCGTGTTTTTCTGCTACTGGTGTTGCCGAAACTGGCGAGGTATAACCTGACGCACGAAGCTTCTTGGCATGTTTGTAAAATGTGCTAACGACAATATCGTTTTCTTTACACCAGCGGTAATCACTAAGTCCACTTTTTTTACAAGATAGGATGATTTCCATCCATTCTTCGTCGGATAGTCTTTTTCTTGGCATAACATTCCTCCATTTCGGTTGGAGTGAAATAGTCTATCTGTGTTGTGAATGAAAGCGCGGTATAGAAAACCGTAGAGTGAAATGATCCATTATCACACAGTTCCCAGAATGGGAAGAGAAGGGAATCTCCAACTGTGATAATTGTTACACAAAACCGGCGAGGATAATAGCCGACAGATTATAAGGCACTTACTTCGGAACAGGTTGTAACGGGTAGTTTATTTACATATATAATCTGGATGGGATATGTCAAGGTGATAATGGTAGGAAGTATTATCACTTATACGAGATGTATATTTAATATAAAGGCATATATAAGTGGAATAATGAATAGCATAAGCACTTTGGTTAAAGATTCATATTTTTTGAGTTTGCTTTTTGATTTTTTAGATAAAAAAAGTCGAAAGAGATAAGGGAGTGGAAATTGCAAAAATTACGAGCATTGAACTTAGAAATTTTTCGTTTAAACCGGCTAATACCGATAAATATCTTTTGAAAAAAATTAATTTAGAAATAACAAAAGATAAAAGTATTGTTTTGGTTGGTTTGAATGGCTCAGGAAAAACTACATTATCAAAAGTTTTAATGGGCTTTTATGAAGAATATGAAGGTGAATTTTATGTAAATGGTGTTAACTTTAAAAGGATTAATAAGGAAAGCTATTATAGAAGGGTATCGGCGGTGTTTCAAGATTTTGTGAAATATGAGTCTACGATACGAGAAAACATATCATTTGGAGATGTAGAAAAAAACTAACAGAAAATGAAATTATTTTGAGTTTAGAGGAAGTTGGATTTACTAAACAAAGAATGACGGAGAAAGGGCTAGATGCAAAGCTAGGCTTTTGGTTTGATGACGGCCATCAAATATCCATTGGGGAGTGGCAGCGTTTGGCTATTGCAAGAGCCCTAATTCGAGACGCAGATATGTATGTGTTTGACGAACCGAATGCATCGCTGGATATGAAATCGGAGAAGCAGATTATAGAGAGCTTTATTAAAAATACAAAGGAGAAAATGAGTATAGTTATTACCCATAGACCTAATGCTATGCACCAGTCAGCCAATGAGATATTAGTCTTAGAAAATGGTGAGATTATTGATAGGGGAACTTATTCAGAGCTAATTAAAAGAAAAGGGGTTTACAATACTTTATATAAATGAAAATATGAAAATTCTAGCATACGTGGGCAGCATGCAAGGAGAGGAATCAAGGACATATTTGTATACTAAGAAGCTCTTAGATAGTATAAAAATAGAAGAACCAAAGATTGAATATAAAATTTTTACAGCCAAAGATTATAATATTCTTCCTTGTGAAGGATGCGGGTACTGCTTCAAACATAACATATGTAGGCAAAATGAAAAAGATAAGATGGAGGATTTGCTGAAGAATATACTTGATGCAAATCTTGTTATTATGGGAAGTCCGGTATATGCGCATAATGTTTCGGGGATTATGAAAAATGTGATAGATCGTATGAGTTATTGGATCCATACTATGAGATTGAGTGGAAAGTATGGAATGGCTATTTCCACATATGAATCTAATGGAGAAAATATAGTTATTGACTATTTGGATAATGTTATGAGTCAAATGGGGATAAAGGTAATCGAAAAGATGAGCATAAGTAGCTCAGAGCTAGCAGATATTAGTGTTTTAGACAGGAGCGTATATAAAACTGGCGTTTCCATAATAGAAAACTTGAAAAGCACTGTTAAAACTAGTGAAAAGTTAGAAGACATTTTTATGTCAAGAAAACGAATGTTTAAGTACTATAAGCAGTTGGGATACGACACGGAATTAAGTAAATATTGGGAACGTGAGGGAAGAAATAAGTATATTAGTTTTGAAGAACTATTAGGGAAATAGATGTAATATTGCATCTATTATCACAAGAAATCTCCAAATGGATTTGTATTAAAAGAAGTTTTAAGTTTTGCTCTGACTTGTGTAGGTTGAGACGGCTTGGTATCGTATGCATAGACAAAAGATATCATTCTCACGCTTTAATTATACTACTTTCACGGCGCCAGCCGATTCATTCTTTCCAACTATGATGAAGCATGCATTTATGTATGACTATCATTTATTGGAGAGCGATATCAGGGAAATAACTTGGCGTATAACGGAAAAAACAGGTATATGTATGAATTGAGAAAAATATAAAGTTTACTGTGTGAAATAAATAGTGAATTCTTTTGTATTCGACAAAAAGATTATGTGTTTATAGAATAATGTAATAAAATTCAGGGACTGATTCCGGCTATGCGATTAAGGTTTTGGCTAGGCTGTAAGAAAACGTTTCTCACAAGAACGAGGAATTACTTGAATAATTAAAATGGACAACTACACAATAACCGATTATGAACCACTCATACTAAATGGTGCCGAAAGAATTAGTGAAGCAGGTTTGAGTCTTGGTATAGGTTTCGAACTTGGTATCTTTTGGGAGATTAAGATGAATAGCGGCGAATGTTACTGGGCGAATGAGTGTAAAGAAAACTTGACATCCAAGAAGTGTAGGTATACAATTTAAGAATAAGTTGCAAATATAAAGTCAAAAAATTTAAATTGATTTTTGGGTACAATAACTCTGCCGTAGTTATTCGCTAGCTTGTGAAGGAGGTGTTGTTGATTACTCGGAGTAAGTTGTGGGTGCGACGTGGTTAAGCTTAGTAATATCAAAATAAAATTAGCAGTAAAAAGTACTGGGACATTATCTCACCATAATAGACTTGTATGAAAAAAGCTCAAAGACTTATCCAACTAGGATAAAACTGCGGCAATAAAGCTTTTTCGAATTCAATATGACAAAATAAAAATCCACGGCGTCACAAATAATTATAAAAATTGAAGAGAAAGGAGAGTATAGTGTGGAAGAACCCACATTATACAAAAACAATATGAAGATTGATGAAGTATTAAAAAGTGTCCGTGAAGAAAATAGTAAAGGAAAAGCAAGATTTATATGGCTAGAAGGTTATAGGTATGGAGTTATGGCTCTTTTTGTTATAACTTGCATACTGGGGGTCTACAATGGTATTTATGGATTTGAAAATGCAAATAGGGTTGTTCTGGCTATGTTTGGCACATATCTCGGAGCACAAAGTTTGGGAATTTATCGAATAACCCAAAAACGTATAGAGATAGTTAAGATAGTTGTGGGATTCTTATTAGGACTGGGTGCCTTGGCTTCATATATTGTTCAAACATCAAGGTAATAGATCATGGAAGAAAAAATAATTTTAAAAAACAACCTAAGAAAATATCGAGATATAAAAGGATATACACAGTCAGAGTTAGCAAAAATTGTGGGTGTTTCTAGAATTACTATTTCAAACATAGAGAATTGCCAATTTAGTCCGACAGCTAAGCTGGCATATGTATTGTGCTTAGCTCTTGATACCACATTTGAAGAAATGTTTTATTTTGATTAGTTAGATATAGGATTTGTGATAAATAAATGTGGGGTCTTAGGTGGCAGCGCCCCTAACAAGAGGTATTTGTATATACAAAATACGTATCTTGCATATAAGATATTACTGTAAAGGCGTCACTTTGACACTGCAAAAAGCGTCATCCTGACACCACTTAAGGCGTCATTTTGACATTGAAAAAGAGCCATTTTGGCGCCAAATAGATTTGCAATTATAGAATGTAGCTGATGTCATCTTTCCGGTGAGGAAACTGAAAGATGACTGAAAGTAAATGACTGTAGACGGCAAAAAAAGAGTGTGATATTTTAGAATTA
>NZ_JAMXOC010000048.1 GCF_024721265.1 Ohessyouella blattaphilus
TTAACATCACAGAGTATCGCCAGAATGGAATCTTTAAACTAGAGCCAGGCGATAACCTAACGCTTTACGATAGATGTTATGTTTTCGAGGATATGAATTATACCAATAAGAATGAGGAAGAGAAGGAGGCAATCTTACAGAGCCTTATGAAGTGGCTGAATTCAATGAATGTTGATTTTAAACTTACAAAAGCAAATGAGTACCGGAATATGAAAGAGTATTTAGAACGCATATTCCATTACCGAAACGGAGATCAGCATCCTCTAATTAAAGAAGGAATTGATAGTTGGAAGGAAGAAAAGCTAATTAGCGATAATGCAGATATTCATCAGGTAAACTACTTGACGATTACTTGTAAAGCATCTACTTTTGAGGATGCGAAAAGTTACTTTAATACCTTAGACACCATGCTAATGAATAACTTTAAGGCTTGGGGTAGTAACCTTCATCGCCTTGATGCGAAAGAAAGGTTTATGGCATTAAGATCCTTTTTCTTCTGTGAAGAGAATAACTTAGAAAGCTTTTCTAAATATCTTCAGAATGGCGACCTACGCAATACGGTATTACCAGCTAGTCTTGAACAAGAGCGTAATTTTATGAGAATTGGGGAACAATACATAACCGTTCTCTTTGGTCACGATTTTTCCTCTTCTATTAGTGACGAGATCATGCATAACATCTCTAAGTTAGGGTATCCTAGCATGGTTACTCTTGATTATGCTCCCGTTGACCGGACCACGTTAAAAGATAAGCTTGCATCAGCTCATACCAATAATGAACGAGCAATTGAAGAGGAGATGGACGCCAAAGCAAAAGCTGGTAGAAAGAGTCTTTCTCCTTCCTATCGAAAAGAGAAGGCGAAGGATGAATTAGAAAGTTACCGAGATCAAGTGGATGCAAACAGTGAGAACGGCTTCTTTCTTGGTTTACTTGTGGTGTTGACGGCTGAAACAGAAGATAAACTAGCCATGAGAATGAAGAGTGTAATGAGCATAGGAAGGGAACAAGGCGTCTTGTTCGATACCTATGATTTCTTGCAATTAAAAGCCTTGCACACGGCCTTGCCCTATGGGGGACGACAGGTGAACCATATGCGCAACTTTCTAACCAGTTCAGTGATTGCTTTCCAACCTTATTACGCCCAAGACATTCAGGAGGAGAATGGTTTTCTCTACGGTCTTAATAAAACCACCAAGCGTGCAGTGATAGCAAATCGAAAAAAACTCAAAAACCCCCACGGAATCATCGTAGGTCATACAGGGAGCGGCAAGTCCATGACCAGTATCAAGATGACAGAAATCGCTCAGACCTTGTTAGCTACAGACGATGATGTGATGATGATTGATCCTCAAGATGAGATGTCTCTTGTCTGCCCTCAGTTTGGTGGCCAGTATCTAGACTTTTCTCCAAAAGGCAATCTATATATGAACGGATTTGAGATCCCAGCGGAAGTCTTCTATGGGGATGAAAATACCAAAAGCGCCTTTGTTACCGATATGACCACATATGCCACCATGTTTTGTGAAGCGGTGATGAACAATATAACCGTTACTCAGGAACATATCTCTATTATCGGCCGTTGCGTAAGGCTCATGTATAACGATGCCTTTAGTAGGAAGAACTTAAAGAACCAACCAACCCTTCGGATTTTGCGGAATAAGTTAAAGCAAGAGATGGAGAAAGCGACCACAGCAGGAGATCAGGAACTCATCCGGGTCATCTACAATTCTTTAGAAGAGTACACGGAAGGAAAGTACAACATGTTCTCAAAAGCGACTAATTTTCAAATCGATAATCGCTTTACCTGCTTTGGCATAAAAAATGTACCGGAGTATATGTGGGAACCGGTCATGGGAACCATCATGAATTTCCTAGCCACAAGGATGGAGTATAACCAATCCATTCAAAGGGCGACTCACTTTATTGTGGATGAAGCGCAAGTGGTATGTCAGCGCCCGACCAGTGCCAAAATGCTTTTATCAAGCGTGGTCACCTTCCGGAAATATGGTGGTATATGCACGTTAGCCCTACAGAACTTAAAGCGAGCCATAGAAAATCCGGATCTCCGGGATGTGTTCTCCAATTGTGAATACAAATGCTTTTTTGATCAGGGCGGGGTGGACGCTGCAGCTCTTGCAGAAATACAGGAATTAAGTACTACGGAGTTTTTAAGTCTTACAGAAGAAAAGCCAGGCCACGGGGTTATGGTCTGGGGGAAGAAAGTCATCCTTTTAGATGGCGAGATCAACCGAAACAATCCTCTGTTTGATCTATTTGACACTAATTTTTTAGCAAAGGCTGAGAAGCAAACCAAAGAAAGTCGCTTAGAGTAGCGGCTTTTTTTGATTGGAAAGGAACTATATGCAGATCAATAAAGAACGAGAAACGAAGATAGAAGTAGAAAAAAAGTTAATTCTTTCAGAGCTACTAGCGGTTTCGAAGGCTAGCCATGCTTTTAATCATAGTTTAAATAGCCTGAATGAAACAGATAGAGAATACGAAGAGCAAGATCGAGGTATCAAGAATCGTTTAAATCCTAAAGAACTCAGGAAGTGGAATCGGCTTAGTAGGAGGAAGAAAGAAACCTATAGAAAGCAAAGCCGAATACCACAAAGCCGGGAATTAACAACTGTCTCTAAGTCAAAGTTACCTACGACAGGAATATCTGAGAAAGCGATAAGCAATTCCAAAAAATCAACAGCAAAGGGAATCAGTAAAGGGATTAGCGCGGGGGCGGGTGGAGTAGGAAGTGAGGCGTTAAAAAGGAGTGCGAATAAGTTTAAAGAGCATTTGGCGGGCAAGGAATGGGAGCGAAAGAATCAAGAGAACTTACGTGTTCTTCAGATAGAGGAAAATAATCATTCAGAGAATCAAACAGCACGCGCTGCTGGAATTGCAACGGCAGTTACGACCCTTGTGACAGGAGCAACCTCAGCTCTAGCGGTGCTTCTAGTTCCCACGATTATAGCCCTAGTTGTTATGGCCACCGTAATCGCAGCGGTGCTTGGCGTAACAGAGAATCAGGGAAGTGGAGCCGAAGCGATTGTACAGGTGGCTAGACAAGAGTATGCAATGGCTTCAAGAAATATAGGAGGAAAGAAGTATAAAGAGTGGTACGACATGAATGCAGATTGGTGCGCAATCTTTTTGTCCTGGTGTGGAAAAGAATGTGGGTATATTGAACAGCAGATTATCCCTAAGACCGCGTCCGTAAGTAATAGTCGCATTTGGTTTAAGGTGCGGAATCAATATCATACAAAGGAAAGTGGCTACAAACCAAAAGCTGGGGATTTTGTCTACTTTGAAAATGGTATGAGCCACATTGGACTGGTAGTGTCCTATGACGAAAGCAAAGACCAGATAGAGACGATTGAGGGAAATAGTGGAAGCTCGACAGGAATTCCTTATCATACGGCAAGCCAAGTGACTAATAACCTTTATTCGAGAAAGACCAGTAGCATAAGTGGATTTGCATGTCCTGACTATCCTGAGAATAATAGTGTCGAGATACCAGAACCCTATGGTACCGTCTATAGCTATATGGGGTGGCAGACAATTACATCGCCTAGCTCTAAGCAATATCAGCTGCGAGAGACGGCAGGTATGCGCTTTGATAAAGACGGGTTTGGAATCATTGATGGTCGCTACGTAATTGCCTGCACCACAAAGTTTGGACAAGTGGGTGATTATATCGACTGGACGTTAGCAAATGGGGAGGTAATAAAGACTGTGGTGGGAGATATTAAGAATCAAAGTGATCCAGGGTGTAATGAATACGGTCACAAAGATGGTGCTTGCGTGGTGGAGTTTGTTGTAGATAAGGATTCTTGGTACGGAACGAGCAAGCATCCGACTAGCTTTCATCCAGAGTGGCGGTCAAGAGTGGTTAGGAGTGATAAGAGAGGAAGTTTTGAAGTATGGAAAGATTTGCAGATTATATCTCAATTGTCTTCGTGTATATGATATCTAAATAGAAGATGAGATAAAGGATGTCTTACTAGTATCTAGTGCTATAGTATATTAATCATAAAATCCTTTATTCTCTAGGAGTAAGTTATGACTTATTATTTTGCGAATTCCTTTCAAGTATCTACTAGATTAATACTTGAAGGGAATATAACTTGCAGTTAACTTTACAGTATTGCGTATAACTTCCATCGGATCAAAAATTGTAGTTCTTAATAATTACATTTTCATTGGTAATAATTACATTATATTTTAAAGTCAAAAAAAACGTGTATAAATATAAAAAGGGTAATAAAAGTTTTAGGAGGTAAAATACGAGTAATTATGATGAGTTCGAGTTAAATTTACAGGGTGAAGGTAATGACGATCAAGGCGCTAATCCAGCAAGTGTTACAGGTGTAAACTGTTGGACTATTGTAATTGGAAGTGTTGTAACAGGTTGTTCGAAAGAATGCCCTAGTGCTAAGTGCACAGTATCTCAGACTAAATGCAACACAACATTAAATTCACAAACTGGTTGCCATTAATAGGTGAACGGTCACACGAAGCTAACTATACATTTAAATGTGGTTTTATACGTACTGTGTCTGAACCGAAAATAAGATAAAAAGTAAGTGACTTATAATCATACGCCCAGAAAACAGAAAAGCATTCCTCTCATAAAA
>NZ_JAMXOC010000049.1 GCF_024721265.1 Ohessyouella blattaphilus
ATGCAGCCTGTATATAGGCTGCATTAGTGCGAATTATTTTTACCTTTCAGAGCTGACCCGTGGTTTCTGATAGATTATTCTTTTACATTTTGATTTCTTTTTTTTCTAAACGCTTATTCACATTCACTTTTAACAAGGTATAGATTACCGAAGTCAAAGGAATAAAGATCAGCATCCCGACAATCCCCATCAAACTTCCGCCGACTGTAACGGCAACTAAAACCCAAATGGATGGCAAGCCTACCGAGTTTCCTACTACGTGAGGGTAGATTAAATTACCTTCTATCTGCTGTAGCACCAAGAACATCACAATAAAACCTACAGCCTGCATCGGGTTTACCATTAAGATCAAAAAAGCTCCTAGGGCGCAGCCGATAAAAGCGCCAAAGATAGGAATCATCGCCGTCACCGTAATTACTAAGGCTACTAACAAAGCGTAAGGAAACTTGAAAATTGACATTGCAATGAAGAACATCGATCCTAAGATAACCGCTTCTAGGCATTGTCCCGTTAGAAAATTAGAGAAAGCCTTATACGTAAGGGAGGCAATTTCCATCATCCTATCTGCGTGCCTTTTGTTTAAAAAGGCATAAAATAGTTTCTGAACCTGAATACCTAACTTTTCTTTTTGAATAAGAATGTAGATGGCAAAAACAAAGGCAATAAAAAAGGTAGTAATACCGCTAATTACTTTTTGAGCTACCCAAAAAGTCGAGCTTACGACAGCATTTAAGCCTTGGTTAAAGGTAGCCATCCCTTTATCCACAATCCCCGCCCAATCAAACTCTATCTCGTTAAAAAGGTTCAGAAGGTCTTGATTATTTTTAAAAAGGTCTTCTCCCCAAGCCACCACTTTCGGTACGAATTTCTTAATGCTAACACCTAATTGTACAAGAGAATCCCCTACTTGCGGAATAACAACTAAAATAATAACCGCTAAAGCTCCTATTACAAGTAGAAGTAAAAGAACCAAACTAAGGGGCCTGGCTAGTTTCTTTAGAGTCTTGTGCTTTTCCGTTACCTTAGGAGAAAACAATTTCTTTTGAATAAAGGAAAGGGGCACGTTTAAGACGAAGGCAATTGCTCCGCCCACGATAAAGGGAAAGATAATACCTAAAATATACCCTAAGACCTCCAGGACGACCTGGTAATTCCAAATCGCCACCACCACCAGGGCCACAAAGACGATTAGCTCTTTTATTTTTCTCATGTTTTCCTTGTTAAATTCCATTAATTATTACTCCCATAGCGAAGGCGTTTTAGCAACTGAATAATCGGCAAGTTAAGCAAGGCCAGACCAAAGACGATTCCTAGTTGAGACAGGTTAAGGGTCTGCACCTTAAACATATTGTGTAAATCGGAAATAACAAGAACAGCAACAATTAATAATAGTCCTAAAGCAAAGGCGCCGATTAAATACCAGTTATCAAAAAATCTCTTCGTAAAAATAACCGGCTTATTCGCTTTACAGTTAAAGCCGTGTACCAGACGACCCATACATAAAGTACCAAATGCCATTGTTTGAGCTAATAGCGCTCCGTCCGTCTTGTATCCAATCATAAAAGCTACCATGGTCATCAACCCAATTACGAAGCCTTCTAGACCAATACTAAGTAAGAAATTGCCCGTTAAAATAGATTCCCCTTTCGGGCGAGGTTTCTCTTTCATGACCTCATTTGAATGTGGTTCTAAACCTAAGGCAATTGCTGGTAAGCTATCTGTTAACAAGTTGATAAACAATAAGTGCACTGGGGCGAAAGGTACCGGCAAACTAGCTAGGGAAGCTGCTAAGACGGCAAGAATCGCACCGAAGTTACCAGACAGTAAGAACTGAATGGAGTGTTTAATATTTGCATAAATATTTCTGCCGTTTTTAACGGCTTTAATAATGGTCGCAAAGTTATCATCTGTCAGAATCATGGACGCCGCATCTTTCGATACTTCCGTTCCCGTAATCCCCATGGCTACACCGATATCCGCTTGCTTAAGGGCGGGGGCATCGTTCACACCGTCACCGGTCATCGCCACAATATTGCCTCTGTCTTGCCAAGCTCTTACAATCCGAATCTTATGCTCCGGTGAGACTCGAGCATACACCGAAATCTTAGGTACAAATTCCTGTAATTCTTCGTCTGACATACTTTCAATCACAGCGCCTTCCACGGCCTCGCTCTTGTCTTTTAGAATGCCGATTCGCTTCGCAATAGCTGCCGCTGTAATCTTATGGTCACCCGTGATCATCACCGGTTTAATACCAGCTGCAATACACTCGGCTACCGCGTCTTTCGACTCGCCTCTCGGTGGGTCCATCATGGCAATCAAACCTAAGAAGGTCAAGTCTGCTTCATCCTCTACGGAAATTGGCTTTTTCTCGGTAAGCTCTTTATAACCAAAAGCTAGAACCCGCAGACCATCCTCAGAAAACTCTCGGTTCATCTCCTCAATTTTCTTTAAGTCCTCAGACGTAATTTCTCTGACTTCATTGTTAATCTTAATCTTCGTCAGACGGTTGATTAACACATCAACCGCACCTTTCGTTAGCATCGCATACCCTTCTTTTAAGTCATGGGTTGTGCTCATTAGCTTCCGATCACTATCAAAAGGAATCTCGTAGACTCTTTTATATTTCTGACGTAGTTCTAGGGTTTCATAACCAAAGTTAGAACCCAAGTTAATTAGAGCTGTTTCTGTCGGATCACCGATTTCTTTGCCCCCTACGTTCGTAGAATCATTACAAAGCATACTGGAGTGGAGAAGAAATTTTTGATCTGGTTGCTTAATATCAATTTTATCCACCGTAACTCTTTGGTTATCCACATAGTAGTCTTCTACCGTCATCTTATTCTGGGTTAGAGTTCCCGTCTTATCAGAACAGATAATTGAAACGCTACCAAGTCCCTCCACGGCTTGTAACTTCCGGATAATGGCATTCTCTTTTGCCATCTTCTGGGTACCAAAAGAGAGGACAATGGTTACAATCGAACTCAGTGCCTCCGGGATGGCTGCTACTGCTAAGGCTACCGCAAAGAGGAACGCATCAGCAAACACATTTTTATCGAAATGACCAGCTTTATAGATCGATACGCCCATGAGAATTCCACAGAAAATAAGAATAACAATGGATAGCTTCTTGCCAAAATCGTCTAGGTTCACTTGTAGTGGCGTTCTTTTCTCCTGGGCAGAATGAATCAAAGTCGCAATCTTGCCGACCTCTGTCTCCATCCCAATACCCGTCACCTCATAACCAGCTCGTCCATAGGTCACAAAGCTCCCGGAAAAGACCTTATTCGTTTGGTCGCCAAGGGGGGCACCTGCTGGAGCCTCCTCTAGGGACTTCTCCGCTGCTAAGCTCTCGCCGGTAAGCATACTTTCATCGACTTTAAGGCTAGCACACTCAATTAGCGTTCCATCCGCCGGAACGTAGTCACCTGCCTCAAGAATTACCCGGTCGCCAATGGTAACCTCTCTCGAAGGAATCTCGTACATATTGTTATCCCGAATAACCTTTGCCGTCGGCGCTGAAAGGGTCTTTAGACTATTTAAAGACTGTTCTGCCTTTAACGTCTGAACGGTTCCCAAAATGGCATTAATCGTGATGACGATAAAGATTACCACCGCACTCTCGATATCACCTAAAAAGCCTGAGGCAATCGCCGCAATAATTAAGATGATAACTAGAAAATCTTTAAACTGCTCTAAAAAGATTTGCACCGGGGTTTTCTTCTTGCCCTCAACTAATTCATTAAATCCGTACTTTTCCTGATTTTTTCTAGCTTGTTCACTTGTTAACATATATATCCTCTCTTTCTTGCAGACGTCTTCTAAAGTATGTTTTTACACATAAAAAAAGACAATTACTGCATAACCTAATATTATGCAATAAAAGTCTCACTTATTATTTACGTCCCGGATGCTAGGCATCGAATTGACGGAATCGTAAACGCATACACTAAGGTTATTGCGCAAGTTACTCCCTTTTACTACTAGTACATATCATATAATAAGAGCTTTTCAGGCCAATGTCAAACCTATTTGGCGTATTTTATAAAAGTATTAGAATTCAAAAATAAGTGACCTTGACTATTTTCCTAAATAATCAAAATCACTTACTTTTTTTAAAGTGAGCGTGCGGAGGTTCGAACTCCGGACAACTTGATTAAAAGTCAAGTGCTCTACCAACTGAGCTACACGCCCGTACTTATGTTATTGCAGTAAAAATGCCCAGAGCCGGAATCGAACCAGCGACACGAGGATTTTCAGTCCTCTGCTCTACCGACTGAGCTATCTGGGCATCTACGCGCAGGATATTATCACTGCACTGAGTAGCGGGGATAGGATTTGAACCTATGACCTTCGGGTTATGAGCCCGACGAGCTTCCAGACTGCTCCACCCCGCGTCAATATGAATTTTGTATCCTTTTCTTAAAAGGAAAGTGGATGGAGAAGGATTCGAACCTTCGAAGGCGTTGCCAACAGATTTACAGTCTGCCCCCTTTGGCCACTCGGGAACCCATCCATGTTATATAATCACTTATCTAAAAAAGTGAGTGGGACCAATAGGGCTCGAACCTATGACCCCCTGCTTGTAAGGCAGGTGCTCTCC
>NZ_JAMXOC010000005.1 GCF_024721265.1 Ohessyouella blattaphilus
TCATAAATGATCGCTAGATAACGTTCGCCACAATGAATCGTCCAGTTCGCCATGTGTGATTGCAGTTTTAGCAATCGGTACTTGCACAATAGATGTTTGCTCTTCGGCATCGATACCATTTGCCAGATAAGCTTGTCGTACTTTCTTTAGTCGATAGTAATAATTTGCCTTTGTAATTCCGTTAGCGTCGCACCAATCCTCAACGGTCACCTTATAAGGGCGATTGTTACAATCTTTAATCTGCTCGGCCCATTCCTGCAAACGGTATTGGCGAGCAATCATTGCTTCTGATTTTAACATAGACTGTTCTCCTTGTAGTCGGTCTAAAAAGTTAAGTTTCAACTATTTAGACTTAGTATTAAAAGTTCAGTCTATTGTCTCAAATATATACAAAACTGGCTAGGTACCGACTATGGAGCATTTACATACAATTGCCGATTATTTTGTATAACTTACTTTATTTTATATAATTTATCATAAATACACCTACTGTTCTTAGTAAATATGCTCATACCTTTTTAGATAAAAAGGAGCTACCATCACATCGGGTAGCTCCTAGTCTAGTCAAAATCATATGAAATTACTCACCAAATATTTCCATAAAATCCTTTACATTTTTCATAGCATCGCCCTTAAAGACCGCCGAGCCGGCCACGATTACATTAGCACCTGCGGCTAGGACTTCTTCAATGTTGTGAAGATAGATGCCACCATCCACTTCAATATCTATCTGGCGCGCATTCTTTTCCATTATTTCTCGCGCTTCTTTAATCCGCTCCAAGCTTTCTGGAATAAAGGACTGGCCGCCAAAGCCAGGCTCAACTGTCATTATCAGAAGCATATCGATATCCGTTAAGAACTCTTCAATGACTGTAACTGGCGTTCCTGGTTTAATAGATACGCCTACTTTCTTACCGACTGCTCTGATTTTAGCAATGGTTTCCTTAAGATTCTCGCAGGCCTCATAGTGAACCGTAATAATGTCCGCGCCAGCACTAGCAAAATCTTCTACGTAGCGAATTGGCTCCTGAATCATTAGATGTACATCCATCACTTGATCGGTATACTTTTTGATTGACTGTAACACAGGCATTCCAAAGGAAATACTTGGTACAAATAAGCCGTCCATCACATCAAAGTGAAGGTAGGCGGCACCGGCAGCGCTGGTTTTTTCGATTTCCTCTTTCAGGTAACCGAAATCCGCTGCCAAGATTGATGGTGATAATATTTTTTTCATTTCTTCCTCCAACGTATATTAAGTGTTGTCCACATTATACCAGTTTCTGTCTTGTACGCAAGACGTACTTCCCGTTTTTTGTCTTGCTAATAAGACAAAAAACACCCTAGGATCTTTCGTAGGCAATAAGCCGCGTCTCCTAGGGTATTTTTATACTATATTTACTTCTTTTGCTTTAGATAAGCTTCTCTTCCTTCTTCGTAGAGGTTATTTCCTTCGGTATCGATAATTACCACTAAAGGCATGTCTTCTACGTAGAGTTCCCGGAGCGCTTCCGCACCGAGATCCTCGTAAGCTACAAGTTCAGCTTTTTTAATACTCTTTGCCAGTAATGCGCCGGCACCGCCAATGGCACCAAAGTATACACCGTTGTATTTTTTCATCGCCTCTATGACTTCTGGAAGTCTTGCGCCTTTACCAATCATGCCTCTAGCGCCTACGCTCATCATCGTGGGGGCGTAAGCATCCATTCGCCCACTAGTGGTGGGGCCTGCCGAACCGATAACTTGGCCTGGCTTGGCTGGTGTTGGTCCAACGTAATAAATCGTAGCGTCTTGAGGGTTAAAAGGAAGTTCTTCGCCTCGCTCTAGGGCTTCACACATCCGTTTGTGACCCGCATCTCTTGAGGTGTAGATGGTTCCTGTTAGATAAACCGTATCCCCAGCTCGCAAAGTTTTTGCTTTTTCTTCCGTTAAGGGTAATTGAATATGCTTTTCCATTAGATCACCTCCGACGCATGTCTCGTTACGTGACAGTTGATATTAACAGCACAAGGCATGCCCGCAATATGAGTTGGCATGGTTTCGATATTAAGACCGATCGCCGTGGTCTTGCCGCCAAAGCCTTGAGGGCCTATTCCCAGTTCATTGACTTTATCTAGCATTTCCACTTCTAGATCCGCGTAATAAGGATCCGGATTTGCCGTATCAATCGGGCGCATCAAAGCTTTCTTTGCTAAAAGAGCGGCTTTATCAAATGTACCGCCAATCCCTACACCCACTACCATGGGAGGGCAAGGGTTCGGGCCAGCCGTTTCCACCACTTCAAGGATAAAGTCTTTAATTCCCTGTAAGCCGGCGGAGGGTTTAAACATCCGAATCATACTCATATTCTCGCTACCGAAGCCTTTCGGTCCCACGGTAACATTGATTTTGTCACCAGGAACGATTTCCGTATAAATCATCGCTGGGGTGTTATCGCCGGTGTTGCCACGGCGTACTGGATCTTTTACCACCGATTTACGGAGATACCCTTTATCGTACCCTCTTCTTACACCTTCGTTGATGGCTTCACTTAGGTCGCCACCAGTGATATGAACATCTTGGCCAATTTCTAAGAAAACACAGGCCATTCCTGTATCCTGACAAATCGGTACATTTTGTGCATCGGCAATCTCGTAGTTCTCGACGATTTGGTCTAAGACGCCTTTGGCAATATCCCAGTCTTCTCTAGAGCGGCAACATTCAATGGCGTTTTTCACATCCCCTGGAAGATGTTCATTGGCTTTAATACAAAGTGTTTCTACTACCTCTGTAATCTGACTTGCATTAATCTCTCGCATAGCTATTCCCTCTTATCTTTCGTGACGAGCATACCGCGGAAGCAAAAGTGGTGATACGTCATCGGTCTGAACCTGGGCTTCCTTAAGTTCCTCTTCATATGCTTGCAAATGATCGAGATTTAAGTTGCCAAGTGTAACCTCACCAGCTTTTTTCGCTGCTGCCTTACCCGCATTTCTACCGAATACTATTATATCTAATAAGGAGTTCCCCATCAATCGATTTCTTCCGTGAATACCGCCTACGGCTTCACCGGCTACTAAAAGGTTATCTAGAGCTGCGACAAAACCGTCACCGTTAATCTCTAGACCGCCGTTTTGGTAGTGAAGGGTAGGGTAGATTAAAATCGGCTCTTTACGCATATCGATGTCGTAGTTCATAAACATCCGTAGCATCGCCGGAATCCGCTTTTCAATGGTGCCCTCGCCCCCTAGCATTTCAATCATCGGCGTATCTAGCCAGATACCTTTGCCAATCGGCGTATCGATGCCTTTGCCATTAGCGCTACATTCGCGAATAATCGAAGCTGCTGAGACATCTCTCGTTTCAAGAGGGTGCATAAATGCTTCCCCTTCGCTATTTACCAGCATCGCTCCCAGTGAACGAACTTTTTCCGTTACTAGGGCGCCAAAAATCTGGGCCGGATAGGCTGCACCTGTAGGGTGATACTGAATGGTGTCCTGATAAAGAAGCGGTGCCCCGGCACGATACCCCATTACCAGACCATCGGCAGTAGCGCCGTAGTGATTAGAGGTGGGGAAGTCCTGATAGTGCAAGCGTCCAGCACCACCAGTAGCGATCACTACTGTCTTTGCCCGAGCTATGCAAAAGTCTCCCGTCTCCATATTTAGAAGAACGGCTCCTGCCACTTGGCCTTTATCGTCTTTTAAAAGCTCAATCGCTGAGGTAAACTCTACCACCGGGATCCCTAAGTTTAACACTTCGTCGCGAAGTGTCCGCATAATCTCTGCGCCTGAGTAGTCCTTACAAGCGTGCATCCGTTTTCTAGACGTACCGCCGCCGTGGGTAGTAACCATGTTACCTTCTGAGTCTTTATCGAACATAACCCCCAGCTCATTTAACCATTCAATGGCATCTGGTGCTTCCATAACCAGTCTTTTAAGAAGTTCTGGACGGGCGGCAAAGTGTCCGCCACCGAAAGCATCAAGGTAGTGCTGAACTGGTGAGTCATTCTCTTTGTCGGCCGCTTGGATACCACCTTCTGCCATCATCGTGTTGGCATCACCGATCCGTAGCTTCGTTACCATCATCACATTAGCGCCAGCTTCTTTGGCTTCAATCGCCGCCGAAGAACCGGCACCGCCACCACCGATTACGAGAACGTCCACATCGTAATCCACTTGGTTTAAATCGATCTTTTCGTTCAAAATACGACTATTGGAATGGAGGAGCTTACCTAGCTCTACGGGAATCTTTTGACCTTTGTTGGGACCTACTTTGATTTCCACAAAGCCTTCTTCCCGGTAATCTGGGTGAAACCCTTTTAAAAGCTCTTCTTTTTCCTCCGCGCTCATCCGCCGAGGCTCATTCTCCATCCGCTGCTGACGCGTCTCTTCAACCTTTTTGATTGATTTTTGCATTTCTTCTGTATACATCCTCGGTCCCCCTACTTTTCGATCTCTCTGCTATTGTAAAGTTCCTTCATCTCCGTAATCGGCTTTTCCATAATCTGCTCAATCAGTGAGTCAAACTCGCCGTGGATCACTTCTTCCACCCGCTTTTTCAGGTGCTCAGATTCGGGAGCGATATACTTACCGGTTAGGCGTCTCGCCAGCACACCTACCATGGGATGAGAAATTCCCGCCGGGCATCTGGTAGAGCAACAGCCACAGCCCACACAGTCAAAAGAAGCTTCTGCACATTTCTCGAACTCACCTCTCTGGGCGTAGGCGATGTACTGCATAACGTCCAAATCCTGGGTACAAGCCTTGGTACAGGCATTACAGCCGATACAGCTATAAATTTCCGGATATAGCTCCATCATGATTTGCTCAGTAGGCTTAATCTTCTCAATATCGTAGGTTCTTTTATCCGTTGGGAAAAAGGGAATACTGGCAACGTACATCCCTTCTTCTACCTGGGTCTGACAGGCGAGACACGTCTTTAATTCGTTCTTTCCTTTTACCCGGTAAATAGTGGCACAGGCTCCACAAAATCCGTGACGACAACCACAGCCCCGATTCAGAGTATATCCTGAATATTCCATGGCGGTCATAATGGTCAAGTCTGCAGGAACACTATATTTTTTTCCGTAAAAATAAACGTTTACCATTTCTTGCATTTTCTCTCCAATCCTTTCTAATACTCGTCAGGCATGCTATCTACTTCGTCACAGCGGAAAACTGGTCCGTCTTTACACACGTATTTGTCACCGATATTACAACGCCCGCATTTACCCACGCCGCACTTCATCCGCAGCTCTAAAGTCGTATACACCTGTTCCTTACTAAATCCTAGCTCTTCTAACGACTGGAGAACGAATTTAATCATAATCGGCGGTCCGCACACAAGGGCAGTTTTATCCGCAGAGAATCCCAGTTCCTTTAGGTAGGTAGGGACGAAGCCAACATTGCCATCCCAACCTTCTTGCTCTCTGTCGATGGTCAAATGGACGTTAACGCCTTCTGTCTTCATCCATACTTCTTGAATCTCTTTTAGCTGTACCAGATCATCCGCCGAACGGGAACCGTAGAGAATATCTACTTTGCCGTAGTTTTCCCGGTTATCCAGCACGTAGTTAATCACCGAGCGTAGAGGAGCCAGTCCAATACCACCTGCGATAAAGAGCAGATCTTTGCCCTTTAATTCTGTCTCTACTGGGAAATTATTCCCATAAGGACCGCGCACGGCGATTTCATCGCCTACCTCTAAGCCGTGAAGGTAATCCGTTAGGACTCCGCATTTTTTAATACTAAATTCCTGAAATTCGGTGTTGGTCGGAGAAGAAGTGATGGAGAACATCCCTTCGCTAATTCCCGGAGCGCAAACCATGGCACATTGACCTGGCATGTGCTCAAAAAGCTTGCCGCCGTCTGGGGCATTGACCCGAAAAGTCTTCACATCCGGAGTTTCTTGCCTGATATCGGTAATCACGCCAATCTGAGGAATCAAAGTATCTAAAGTATAATCTTTTTTACATGTACATTCACTCACTTTACCTACTCTCCTTTCTCCTCAAATTTCTTAATTACTTTAACGATATTAAGGGACGACGGACATTTGCCGACGCAGCGGCCACAGCCCACACAAGAATACATCCCCTCGTTATTGGTAGGGAAATACACCAATTTATGCATAAATCTTTGACGGAATCTCTGCATCTGGGTCGTTCTATTATTTCCATGAGCCATCATGGTAAAATCTGAATACATACAGGAATCCCAGCAGCGATACCGGTGCACGTTGCTTCCCGTATTATAATCCTTGATGTCATAACACTGACAAGTGGGACAGATAAAGGTACACGTTCCACAGGCTAGACAAGAATCTGCTAAGTTTTCCCAAACTGGTGAGTCAAACTTCTCATCGGTCATGCCAGCACCCCAGCCTTTTAAAGAAAGGTCTGCATAAGGAAGTTTCTCCACAATTTCCTGAGTCGCTTTTTTCATCGCCTCTACTTTTTCTTCATCGCCATCGGTAAAGAGCTCACTTATTTTCGCCGTCAGCGCAACTCCCTTTTCACTAACTGGTTGCCAGTAAAGCGCGTCTTTATCTAACCAAGTCTGGATGTCACCACCTGGCGTCGTGCAGTCGATATCAAAGACCTTGCAAAAGCAAGTTTCCTCTGGTTCACTACAGGCCATCGTAATGATCGTACCGTGCTCTCTTCTTGCCTTGTAATAGTTGTCCACCGGATCACTTAAGAAGACTTTATCTAGCACTTCTACGCCTCGGTAGTCACAGGCGCGCATACCGAAGATGACAAAGTCTTGCTCCTTTAAGGAGCCTAGCTCGATAGAAAGCTTCTTGCCGTCTTTCTTTACCGTATATAAATCCTCCCCTTGAGGGAAAAACGCATCTTTTGGCGACTTAACGGAGTTAAGGGCATCAAGACTGACTTCCGCTTCCTCACTCCACAGACCAAAGTTCACTTGATTACCACTGTTAATCGGCAGAATCAGCTCTTGTTCACTAGCTAATAGCTGGAATAATGCCGGTAATTTATCTCTTGCTATCTTATACATACATTATCCCCTTTCTACCGCTTCTTGTGGCTCTGCATCATCAAAGGTAAAGCTAGTAAGTGGCCCTACCGTTTCCGCATCCTCACCGGCTCTGAATTCACCGTATAATTCATCAATATCCTTGATAAACTTCCGGTTAAACAAATGGAGAGGAATGCCTTCTGGACAGACTCTTGAGCACTCGCCACAATCGGTACATCTGCCGGCTACGTGGAATGCCCGAATGATATGGAACATCTTTTCTTCAAAGGAATTGGCATTTAACTTCTGGGCGCTGTCGAATTTATCACTGTCAAACACACACTTCCGACAAGAACAAGCCGGACACACGTTACGACAGGCGTTGCAGCGGATACATTTGCTTAGCTCCTGCTGGAAAAAAGCAAATTTTTCTTCTGGAGACATCTTTTCAAGCATCTCCACTTCCTTAAATTTGTCTCGGTCACTGGTTTCTTTTGATTCGCCAATTAGCTCATCGTAAATCCGGTGCTCTTTTCCTTTGCATACGTGGCAGCGCTCAAGTAAGACGTCGCTGCGATTTAAGCTCTTATCACCATAAAGGGTTGCGATTTCTAGAGTATCACCGTTTGTGGTAATCTTCGTAATTCCCTTGACACCTTGTTCTTTGATTTTGGTGGTACTGAGTTTCCCGCTACAGCCCACACCAACAATATAAGCTTTCTCCCGGTCCACTCTATGTTCTTTTAAAAGCTGGTTGAAGCTATAGGTATCACAAGGCTTTAAGAAAACCAGGGTCTTCCCTTCCTTCTTCGCCGCTTCAATCATAAATTTGCTTAAATTAGCTGCGCAAAAGTCATCATAGATAAAGTCTGCTAGCTCTTCTTCGCTGGTAAAAAAAGCTGGTTCAGGATTATAGGAAAGGTCTCCTGCCTTCCAACCAAGCACCCGATTGATGCTTCCTGATGCTAATAGTTCTTTGCTTTTATTAATTAGTTCTTGCATCTGATATCCCCCAATCTCACATTTTCACCTAGAGAATGGATTTTCTTTGCAAAATCATTCATGGTTGTACTAAATTTCACACCTTCTGCAGCAGACACCCATTCCACTCGGGTACGACCGTTCTCCACACCGATGAAATCAAGCATAGAGAATAATAGGCTCATCCTTCTTCTGGTGTAGTAATTGCCCGTGGTGTAGTGGCAATCCCCAGGATGGCAACCACAGAGGATGACCCCATCGGCCCCTTTTTCAAAGGCCCGCAAAACGAACATGGGATTGACGCGGCAGGAACAAGGAACACGAATAATCTTTACGTCAGCTGGGTAAGCAAGGCGACTGCTACCGGCAAGATCGGCGCCGGCGTAGCTACACCAGTTACAACAAAAAGCCACAATTTTCGGTTTGAATTCTTTATTTTCTATCGACATATGGCATCTACCTCCGCTAAAATCTGTCTATTCGAGAATCCTTGTAAGTCCATCGCTCCTGAAGGGCAGGTTACGGTACAAGCGCCACAGCCCTGACAAAGAGCAGTATTCACAGCCGCCACTCGGCGATTCTCACGAATTCCGTGATCGTTAATTTCTTTTTCTTCATATGTAATCGCCCCGTAAGGACATACATTGGCACAGGTGGAGCAACCATTACAGAGAAGCTCGTCAGCCTTCGCCGTACAAGGATTGGTCATCAGCTTATCCTTTGCCAAAAGACCAATGGCTTTTACAGCGGCAGCGCCGGCTTGGGCTACCGTCTCCGGAATGTCTTTGGGCCCCTGGCATACACCGGATAAAAATACTCCGGCTGTAGGCGATTCTACCGGACGAAGCTTCGGGTGAGCTTCCGTTAAGAAGTCATTGGTATCGATACTAGCGGTTAGCATCGTCGCGATTTTTCTCACTCCCGCTTCCGGTTCGATGGCGGTAGCTAGGACCACCATATCTGCTTCTTTTAATATCTGGCGATTATCGAGAAGGTCAACGCCTTGTACCAACAGCTTGCCGTCAGCCTGTGGCATTACTTTTCCAACTTGACCTTTAATATAATTTACTTGGTACTCTTCTACAGCCCGGCGGTAGAATTCATCAAAATTCTTACCTGGGGTACGCACGTCGATGTAGAAGACGGTTACATTCACATCTGGGTATTTATCCCGAATCAGCATGGCGTGCTTGGCCGTATACATACAGCAGATCTTCGAGCAGTACTCTTTGCCCCTGCAGGTAACATCACGGGAACCTACACACTGAATAAAGACGATTTCTTTCGGTGCTTTGCCGTCGCTTAGTCTCTCTAAATGCCCTTTCGTTGGGCCGGCAGCGTTCATGACCCGCTCTAACTCTAAAGAGGTAATAACGTCTTTACTTTGGTTGTAGGCGTATTCGTCAAAATCATCTAGTTTAATCGTATCAAAACCGGTGGCAACCACGATTGCCCCGTAATTTTCCGTAATAATTTCATCTTGTTGCTCGTAATCAATCGCTCCTGCTTGACAGACCTTAGAGCAAACACCGCACTTTCCGGTTTTGAACATAATGCAGTTCTCTCTGTCAATTACCGGCACGTTAGGAATGGCCTGAGCAAAAGGTGTATAAATGGCACTTCTATTTTCTAAGCCCCGGTTAAACTCACTAGGCGTCTTTTTCATGGGACACTTTTCCGAACAAACACCGCAGCCGGTACACTTATCCATATCCACAGAACGAGCTTTTTTCTTAATATCTACGGTAAAGTCTCCCACAAAGCCACTGACTTTATCCACTTCACTGTAGGTATAAATATTTACCTTCTCATGAGCGGCCGCCTCTACCATCTTCGGAGTCAAAATACATGCCGAACAGTCTAGCGTCGGGAAGGTCTTATCAAGCTGTGACATTCTGCCACCGATACTAGGGGTCTTCTCCACAATGTCTACTTCATAACCGGCATCGGCAATATCAAGAGCCGTCTGAATACCGGCAATACCACCACCGATTACTAATGCCCTTTTCGTTACCCGGCTCTCCCCTGGCTCTAACGGCGCATTTAGATTCACCTTGGCAATAGCGGCTCTAGCGAGAATAACCGCCTTTTCCGTTCCTTCTTCAATATCCTTATGAATCCACGAACAGTGCTCGCGGATGTTAGCGATTTCCACCATGTAGGGGTTAATGCCCGCCCGCTTAGCGGCGTTACGGAAGGTGGTCTCGTGCATTCTCGGAGAACACGAACAGACAACAATCCCTGTTAGATTCTTGTCTTTTACCGCTTCTGCTATCTTCATTTGTCCGGCCTCGGAACACATATACTGGTAATCCTCGGCGTGAACCACCCCTGGCTCTAGCTTCGCATATTCTACTACTTTTTCCACGTCTACCGTCGCCGCAATATTACTGCCGCAATGACAGACAAATACTCCAATCCTTTGCACCCTTATTACCTCCTATATCTTCTAAATGCACTCACGAGTAATTGCTGAGGTAACTCAGGGTCTAATAGCTGGGTTACTTCTTCGGGACTTAGTAGCTCGGCCCCTCTTTTTCTTACTACCATTTGTCTTACCGTATCGATTAGGTTTCCTGGTTTTACGTCTCTTGGACAGCGTTCTACACAGGCAAAGCAGGTTAAGCACTGTTTAATCGATTCCGAGTTTAAAAGTGCTTCTAGATCGTCATTTAACACGTAAGATACAAACTGATGAGGTTTGATGTCCATCTCATTGAACGAGGGGCAGGATGCTGAACATTTTCCACATTTCATGCATTTATAGGGATTGACTCCGCTAATCGTCTTAACTTGTTCTTGCATTATCCTTCTACCTCCTCTTTTACTCCCAGCGCCTCCGCTAATAATTCTGTAAAATAATAGACCGGCATATCTACCTTGCTATTATTTTTATTTAGGTTATATAGACAAAGAGGACAGGCGGTAATGAGACTCTCAGCCTGGGCGCCCCCAGCAGACTCTACAATCTTCGTCACCATATCTTGCGTGCGCTCTTCTTCCTTTAACGAAATATAGCCTCCGCAACACTCGTTACGCAGGGGGTAAACCACTGGTGTGGCACCAATCGCCTTGATAAATTCCTCCATAATTGAGGGATTCTCGGCATTATCAAAAGCCATTACTTTACTAGGTCTTAACAGAAGACAGCCGTAATAGGCACCGATCTTTCTACCAGTCAATGGATTTACCACTTTTTCTTTAATCTTATCAAAGCCCACTTTATCCCTTAATAGCTCTAGGAAATGGATAACGCTGGTCTCGCCCTGATAAGGCTCTTCCAGTTCCATATAATTGTTGGCTCGCATCTGGATGTCGGATACGTTCGCCATGTCATCATTTACACGCTTGATAACGTGATGACAGGCCGAGCACATCGTCACTAGATCTTGTCCTTTTTCTTTGGCCGCGTTAAGCGCTCTGACCGACGAAAGCTTAGAGGCAATCTCATCCGTGGCGAGGGGGTAAACACCCCCGCAGCACTGCCATTCTTCTATTTCTTCTAGTTCTATGCCAAGAGCAATTGCAGCGCGCCTAGCATAGACATCTAAATCTTTTGCTTTTGTTTTCAGTGTACATCCCGGGTAATAACTATATGTCATACTTCCTCCTACCTTAGTCCCTTAGATTTCAATTCCGCTAATCACTTCTTTAAGAGCATTGGCACTGGCGTGCATCTTTTCCATCTCTTCGTCTGAAAGCTCTACCGGAACCTTTCCTTGAACGCCGTTTGGACCAACTAGTGTCAGCATGCTAAGACAGACATCTTCTACACCGTATTCACCATTCATCATGGTTGAAACCGTAGCAATCGAATCTGATGACGATAACAGCATGGCGCAAAGCTTCACGACTGACACGGCGATCGCATAGAATGTGGCTCCTTTATTAGCGATAATCTTTCCACCTGATTTTTGCACGTACTCCAGCATCCCCTCTTGATCCACCGGCTCTGCCTTCTTACCGTAGGCTTTCATAATCTTGGTGTAGTCATCAAAGTGAGCACCACCGATATCGGCACAAGACCAAGGGATAAATGAGGTATCGCCATGCTCACCGAAAACGTAGGCATGGATATTCTTCTGAGCTACTTCATAGTGCTGTGATAGACCAGTCCGCAGTCTAGCGGTATCGAGAAGGGTACCAGAACCGATAACCTGGTTCTCCGGTATACCAGATATTTTCGTAAATACGTACGTCATAATATCAACCGGATTACTAACGATTACGTATAAAGCCTTTGGGGCAACTTTAACAATCTCTGGAGCAATTCCCTTCATAATATTAACGTTTGTTTGGGTAAGTTCGATTCTCGTCTGCCCTGGTTTTCTGGCAATTCCCGAAGTAATTACTACGATATCGGAGTCTTTCGCATCCTCATACTCTCCCGCTACAATTGAAATCGGATCCCTAAAACACGTACCTTGAGCGATGTCTAGCACTTCGCCAGCTACCTTTTGCTTGTTGATATCGATCAACACAATCTCTGATGCCAAACTGTCCATTGATAGCGTATAGGCAATGGTCGCCCCTACACTTCCCGCTCCGATAATCGTAATTTTTCTACTCATAGCACCTTTTCCTCCTAAATTTTCGTTTATTTTTTAACGATTGCGTGGTAAAAAAAATGTTCCTTCCTAAAGAAGGGTTCGATTCACACTGTCCCTATTATTCCTCTTCGATAAAATTTTGTCAATAGGTTTTGCAAAAATAGATATATTTTTCACAGATTAGCCATGCAGAATTAAATATACTCGGTCTGGGGAGCTTGCTCACCAAAGACCAAGTATGTTTAATTCTATAGGGCGGAGCCCTTAAAGCGAGATGTAGCTGCCTCAGCAGCGCAGTCGAGCTGCATGGCCAATCTGTAGCTAATTATTTGCAGGAGCGAGAGGTAGCTTCCTCAGCAGTTGACCGAAATATCAAATACAAAAGACAGCATATAAAGGTACTATTTTTTTCCCATCCTCAAAGCCGAAATTTTTAGCTGAAACCTTAATCGCATAAGCAGGCTTAAAAGTCTCCATATACACCCGTAAGCTCTTAGCCTTCGTGTTGTCTGCTGCCTTAACTTCAATCGGGATAATCTTATAACCGCGCTGAATGATAAAATCAATCTCTGCACCTCGCTCTGACTCCCAATAATACGTTTTATATCCATTGATAGAAAGCTGCACTTCTACATAGTTTTCTGCCATCCCTCCTTTAAAATCGTTTAACTCATCCACCATATAAAGGATGTCATTCGGTGCTAGATTCTTTTTGGCACAAAGCAAGCCAAGATCAGAAACATAGATTTTAAACGCGTCAATATTTCGGTAGTTCTCAAGTGGTTTTTTAATCTGCTCTACCCTGTATATCTGTGAAACAATTCCTGATAATGTTAGCCACTCAATCGCATTTTCAAGCTCTGATGCACGCCCTCCTTTTTTTACTAACTTATACTGGAAGCGAGTATTCTTTCTTGACAATTGAACAGTGATATTATTATAAACAAGCCTTGTTTTTTTTATTTCATTAAGGTTATTATACTTGCTCATATCGTTAAGATAGCTTTCCAAAATAGTGTCCTGGGTATGCCGAATCAAAATATAATCCTTTGTTTCTACAAATTGTGTAACACACTCTGGCATCCCCCCAACAACAAGATATTGGCGATAAAGCTGTATTGCTATATCGTGAAGTGCAGAAGGCATGGGAGTATTGGTTGAAAAACAGTTCCTGATTCGCTCTACTAATTCCTCCTCCCCTAAAGCAAGCATAAATTCCTCTATATCCAATGGGTATAATGTTTTCATATCTACCTTGCCAACAGGAAAAGAAAAACTTTTTCTATTTACCGCCACACCAAGTAGACTTCCTGCCGCAATAATATGATAATCGGGAGCATCCTCACAAAAATACTTTAACGAAGTAAGAGCTCTTTCACAAAGTTGCACTTCATCAAACACGATGAGTGTCTTCTCTCTAATAATCGTTTGTCCAGCAATATGAGACAAAATAGGCACTAGATAGTCGGGGCTAATATCTTCTTCAAAAGTTTCATTTAACTTAGGACTCGTTTCAAAATTAAAATAGGCGACATTTTCATAATGAATACGCCCAAATTCCAAAATAGAATAGGTTTTTCCAACTTGTCTTGCGCCTTGCAAAATGAGAGGCTTTCTATATTTGCTTTCTTTCCAACTCTCTAAATATTCAATTATCTTTCTATACAAAGCGACACCTCCTTCCTAGATAGTATAATTATATTATCTTTCCCCGTAAAAAACCACTATTTTTTTCTTATTTTTACATTAAATTACACGAATAAAAACAAGTTAGCAACACTTTTCCTCGTGAAACTAACTTGTTTTACTATTATTCTCTATTCATTTTGCCATTTTTTCCCTAAATTATAATAGGAGAACGTCCCTTTTGCAAAAATCTTGCCCTCTTCACTTAGGACGGCAACATCATATACCGCTATGTTCTTCCCGTACTTTATTTCCTTGGCCTCACAATATAAAATATCCACGTTCAGTGCCGGCGATAAGAAATGCAAATCTCCAGAAAGGGTCGTCATTCGGTACCCTCTAGAGCTAGAGGCTCCGCCCCCTATCATATCCGCCAAGGTATAAAGGCAACCACCGTGAACCGAACGGAGGGCGTTGTAATGATGCTCTTCCACCTTCATTTCCCCTTTCGCGTACCCCTCTCGCACCTCTGTAGTACGTATGCCTAGAAGCTTCGCAAAAGGGTTATTCCGATAGCGATATTCCTGGATTTCATCAATTGTCATGTCTTTACTCATCGTTTTTCACCTCTTTTTTAGAATCGAAAGCTACTCGTATTCTAACATAAGGTGTTCGCTACTTCAAAAGATATCGACCATTTCCAATCTCCATGGTTTTACCATTCCACCAAATCTCACCTGAAGTATTTGGCGGTAATTTCACTTCCAGTTTCCCACTTTTTTTATCCCAGTCAATACTAATTTCACCATACCGCGACACATAAGATGTCTTCGCCCAGTCAAGGCCACAGTTAATGTCTGGAGCGATTTTAATCTTCCGATACCCGGCCTCCACAGCCTCTAAACCACCTATATGCTTATACATAAACTCACCAACACAACCAAATGCAAAGTGATTATAAGAGGAGTTTGTCCGCGTGCCATCTGGTCTAATTGCTTCCCAATTCTCCCAAATAGTCGTAGCCCCTTTAGTAACCGCATAGAGCCAGGATGGTGATTTTTTTTGAAATAACAGTGTATACGCTAGCTCTTTCTCACCCTCTTCGTATAGTGTTTCTAGCAAAAACGGTACGGATAGGAATCCTGTGTCAAGACAATCGTCATTCTCATGAACTAGGTTGACAAGGTGTCTTACACATGCTTGACGTTTGTGTTCGTCCACAAGTCGCATTCCTAGAGCCAATACATATAAGCCTTGTAAGTCATTGCGCATTCTGCCGTCTGAGCTAATGTACTTTATAGAAAAAGATGTACGGGTTTTTTGATTAAGCGCCAAATAATGTTCCGCCCTTTTCTTTTCTCCTAGCACATTACAGATATCTATCATAATCTCTGTGGTATATGCATACATGGCACTGGCTACTTCCTCTTTCGTTTTCATAGCCGTTTCCATCGGATTCCCAGTAGCTTTCATTATGCTAGGAATCAACCAATCACCAAAGTGAAACCCAGTATCCCACAAGCCCTCTTGTGACACCTTGCTTTCTACATAATCCATCCACCTACACATCATTTGAAAATTATCTTTCAGAACTTCCTTGCTTTGATATGCCTGATAAAGACGATAAGGGACTATTACGCAGGCGTCACCCCACCCCGCTGAGCTAACCTCATCTTGCCCCTCACCATCAATATATTTATTACTATCAATAGCTGGAATTACGTTTGGAATCTGTCCGTCCATCTTCTGCTCTAAACGCATGTCTTTAAGCCACCGTTTAAGAAATGCTAAAACATCCATGTTAAACGTCGCCGTTGGCGCGTATACCTGCATATCACCTGTCCATCCCGCACGCTCTCTTTGTGGACAGTCGGTGGGAACGAACAGCATGTTTCCTTGTTGACTACGATAGATATTTTCTTGTAACTGATTAATATCCTCATTCGAGGTCACGAAACTACCTGTGCGTTCAAGTCCGCCATCAATTACCCATATCTCAAAGTCCTCAGCCTTAGGATCCTTTATCCCTTCCAGTAAAACGTAGCGAAAACCATGAAAAGTAAATTTCGGTTTGTAGGTAATAATCCCTGTTTTATTTGGTAAAATCCTATCCTTTTGATTTTTATGTTGTCCCAGAATATTCTGCTGAAAATTACCATTTTGATCGAGTACTTCGCTGTGTTCAAAGGATATTTCCACCTCTTCCTCGCATGGACCCTCATATCGCGTAAAACCAACAATGTTCGCTCCAGCATCAAGAACAACTTCACCCTTTGGTGTACACAGAATCTCCGGTACAATCTTTTTCACAACCCTTGCTGGTGTTATACTCTGCCCTTGTAAAATATCAAATCCACCGACAGACGCCACTACCTGTTTCCACGAAGAATCATCAAAACCAGTTTTACTGTAACCCGTTAACTCTTTCGCCTGCACATAGTACTCACCCACAAATAAGTCACTGTAACGATAGCCGCCGTAGCTCCACTTAAAAGATTCATCTGTACCCAATAATTCCTTGGTCCCATCGGTATACGTGACTTCTATTTGTAAATAAAAGCTATTTCTTTCTCCGTACTGGTTGCCTACACCCATGAGACCAATCTTGCCAGTATACCAGCCGTCAGCAAGAATAACACCAATACCATGTCTCCCTGGAGTCAGTAATTTAGTCACATCATAAGTCTGATACTCTAGATGTTTGTTATAGGAAGTATACTCCGGCGCAAATAAGTGTGAAACACTCTGCCCATCTATCTGTAAATCATAGATTCCCTTAGCCGTCGCAAAAGCGACCGCGTGTTTTACCTCTTTTTCAATGCCAATCTCTTTTCGAAAATAAACCGGTGAATCTAGCACTTCTTCCGGCTTATCTAGCGACTTAACCGCGCCCGCAAAAATCGCTTCTGCGCTTACACAATCCACAATTTCTTTTCTAGCTTCACCGGTAGATATCCACTTCATCAACCAGCGACTCTCAATATTTCCCGTCTGCCATTTCGCAGTCGTACTACTCGCCTTTTCGCCATAATTATTAATACTTTCAGCTTCCCAAAAATATAACTGACCACTCTTTAGCTTTTCCCCTTGATAAGGAATATCGAAGGTTTTATCGCTTTTGATAAATCCTGTATCCCAGACCATACACTCCTCCAAATACACTCGCAACCGATAAGATACCTGATACGTATCCTGTTGATCAGAATCGAGCTTCCATGAAAACGTCGGCTTTGCATCATCAATACCTTGGGGAAAAGGCATATTATTACATTGCAAATCGTAAATTCTGTACATCTCTATTCCTCTCCTAATTTCCACATCGCTACACAAATGACACCAAGAATTGCTACTCCAGCCGGAATCAATGACCGAGATAAAAGAATTCCTGTAAGTGCTTCTTGAGTTTGTTGGGCATTGGCCACATATCCTGTCGCAGCTAACAAAAAGCTTACCGCTGCACTAGCAAGAGCTTGTCCAACTTTAATTGCAAAGGAATTCATAGAAAAACAAACCCCGTCTGCTCGAATACCTTTCGTACCACTAATATGTGCTGCTGTCTCTGCTAACATAGTGGTAATTGATACCATTAAAAGACCTGTTGCCAGACCGACAATTGCAAAGCACACAAAAACCACGGGAATACTATTTTTACCAGCCATAAAGACAACTACACCTGCTACTATGTTCATCCCGAAACCTACAAAACTAAGCTGTTTAGATGTAACCTTCTTCATAAGTGCCGGTGCTAAAATCGAAGTAATCATCCCTAGTCCCATGCTAATCGCCATATAAAGAGCAATTAGATCCGGTCTACCTAGGTAGTAAATCATATAGTATGTGCCCACCGTCGCCGGTAGAATCATACCGAAGGCACAGCATACCATCGACAAAAGAACCGCAATTAATGGCTTGCACATTACTCGTTTAAAGTTCTTAAATAGATTCGTCTCAACCTCTGCTTCTTGAATATTTACCTCTTTGGTTGAAATAAAGGTAATGACCGCGAAGACAACAGAAATAATGCCTACAATTACCATAAATTTTGGGAAACCAGCCTTTAAATTAGCTGGCTCTGTGCCACCACCTAATTTAATTACCGCATTATATGCCACCGCCGAGGATAAAAATAAGGCTAAGGTAGTAAACGTTCTCGCAACTCCGATTAACTTATTTTTTGTGTTTTGATTGCTTGATAAAGATGGCACCATCGACCAAAGGGGCACGTCATAAGCCGTAAAAATCATCCCCGTAATTGTATATGTTATCGCTGCATATGCCACCTTTCCTGTAGGGCTTAAATCAGGTGCTAGAAAACATAGTACGCAAAAAACAGATAACGGAAGCGCTGCCAGTAGCACATACGGTCTGTATCTCCCAAATCTTGTAACGGGACTTCTATCCGCGATCGCTCCCATCATCGGATCATTAATGGCATCCCATATCTTTGTCAATAAGAAAATCATTCCTGCCGCAGCTGCTGAGATACCAAATACATCTGTATAAAACAATAATAAATAGGATCCCATAACACCCAAAGCAAAGTCTTTTCCCAGGCTTCCCAAACCGTAACCAATAATTTGCAAGCCATTCATGTCTTTCTTTTCCATTTTCATATCCTCCTTGATATCTTTTTTTGAATATAACACACACGTTTTTTTTTGAAATTGGACACGGGGAAGAACTGCATGTGTACTTTGGTAAGATATCAATCACCAGCAATTGTTATTTCCAAAGAATTCTTATATACTGAAAAAAAGGACGGTGAATCTATGAGCCTACGCGCATTCAATCAATATATCGATATGTATTTGAAAGAAAATCCACTCCCTGATGATGCTCATTTTCAAGAGCTCATTCAGGCTAATTTAATTAAGGAAAACGAATCTCTATCCAGTTTTTCCTTGTCTACGTCTGATGACAACATCCTTGTGCAGCTGCATCCTTTTGTGGTAAGTCGCTATGTAGGAATTCATTATCATGACTATTTTGAACTTATCTATATTTCCCGAGGAAGATGTACCCAAACGATAAATGGCGTCTCTAGAGATATGAAAGAAGGGGATTTATGTCTATTAACCCCCAACGATCATCACGCTATCGCCACTAGCCATCCTAGTGATTTACTCTTTAACATTATTATTCGCCCTAGCTTATTTGAAGAATCCTTTTTTTCGCTAATCGCTGAGAACGATGTGATCAGCCGCTTCTTTTTGACGGCTCTTTTTACCCAATCTGCCGAACAATCGTATCTCTACTTTCCAAGGCACGAAAATACGAATTTGGCAAATCACATCCAATCTCTCATAAAAGAATGTTTTGAAAAAAATCTCGGCTACAAAAAATCAATGGAATGTTACCTTGCCCTACTTTTTACAGAACTGACCAGATGCCATAAAGATAGAATTGATAAAGAAAACTATGAAACTATGGGCAACAATCAGCTATCAGAGATCCTGGCCTACATCAACCTCCACAAAAAGGATATTACTCTAAATGCCGTTGCCAAAAAGTTTCATTACCACCCCAAATATCTTTCCGCGCTGATAAAAAAGTACACCAATAAATCTTTTTCTGAATTCCTGCAAGAAGCAAAACTTCATGAAGTCTGTTCCTATCTACGTAACACCACTCTTTCCATCGATGAAATCATTCAAATCATAGGATACTACGACCGCAGTTACTTCAATCGTCTATTTAAAAAAAATTATCATATGACCCCTAGCGAATATCGAGAAAAGGTGAAAAAATAAGCAAGAAAATCTTCAGATTTTCTTGCTTTTCCTTATTCCACCCTCTTAATAACTTTTGCCGGCACACCGCCCACAATCACTCCGCTTGGCACATCCTTTGTAACGACTGCACCTGCTGCCACAATAGCGTTTTCACCGATGGTCACTCCCGAAAGCACAGTCACATTCGCCCCAATCCAAACATTATCCTCAATGTTGATAGGTGCTGGATGAAGGTCTTTGCGCTTATCCGGAGTCATCCCATGGTTTAAAGTAGCTAACACCACATTATGACCAATCAGAACATCATTTCCGATGGTAATTCCCCCTTGATCTTGAAAATGGCAGCCAGAATTAATAAACACTCGCTTTCCTAGAGTAATATTTTTACCATTATCCGTGTAAAAAGGTGGAAACAGAGCAAAAGATTCATCCACCGCCTTACCAGTTAGTTCCGAAAATATCTCTACGATTTCTGCTGGCGTATGATAACTATTATTTAGTTTTGTGTATATTTTGATCGCTTCCTGTGACACTTGGTGCATATAATTATGCACTTCTGAACCACCATTAACAGGCTTTCCTGCGTTAAGGTGATCTAGATATGCCTGTAAATCCATTTGATTTCTCCTCTATTTCTATATATTCATTTACAAAATCCTATCAATATCCCTTGCCCCATATATTAATCTACGAACTTCCATCACGTCGTCAATCACTACATAGTAAACCACATAATTCCTTATATAGATTCGATAATACGGCAAACCACGTTCCCTCACAGATGAGAATGGTTCATAGGCAACAGGATTCTCGAGACGCTCGATTATAGCACTTTCTATATCATCAATTAAACGTACCGCTGCATCCTTGTTTTTCAATACCTCTCCAATATACTCTACACAGGAAAATAAATCCTTTTCAAAAATAGGTAAATATCGAAGCTTATAGGACCTACTTTCCATTCAACGCACTCCTAACATTGCTAAATACAGTTTCGTGAGAAAGCCTTTCCTCAGATATAGCTGCCTGTCTATCTGCTTCATCAAGTTTACGTTCAATGTCATCGACCAAGTTACTATACTCCTCTAAGCTCAAGACTACCATAGTTCCATACCCATTTTTTGTAAGATAAACAGGTTCTCCGCCTTTGACGATATCTTCAATCTCTGGAAATTTGTTCCTCAGATCTGAAACCGGTCTTATTTGTATCATTTAAACACCCCTTTCGTTTATCTGTATTCTATCATTATTTTATCACTTTTTTATCATTTAAACAATATCCCGCCTACAAACTCCGGAAATACTCCGGGCGATAGCTGGCATTTTCCCTTGCCGCTCTTATATCTGCTAACATAAGCTTCCGGTCTTCATTTAAGGTTCCTCGAAGAGAGACGTAGTTGGAGGCGTGATTAGCACGAAAAACCGTCCCCGGCGAATCGATATTCTCAATTAGCAGTTCCAGCTCTGTAAGGATCTCTTCCACATCTAGAAGCTTAAACTCGCCGCTATCTATTTGCGCCTTTAACTGGGTACCCTCTTCAAGCATTAAGGTCAAAAAGCCCACGTAATCTGGTTGCATTTTGCTAATGACTTCGGCGCAACCAAGAGCGTGCTCTTTTAGCCTCTCGCTACCTCCAAGACCAGAGATAAAGGTAACCGAAGTCTGAATTCCCGCTTCTTTAAGTCTTATACCGGCTTCTACTAGTTCGCTAGCGCTTACCCCCTTCTTAACCTGAGCGAGCACCTCTTCATCGCCACTTTCGCAGCCCATATAAACCATTAACAGTCCAGCTTTCCGGAGACGAGTAAGCTCTTCTACCGACTTACCTAGAACATCTGCCGGGGCACCATAGGCACTAACCCGTTCAACTTCCGGAAATAGTTCTTTGATTTTATCAAGAAGCAAAAGTAGGTCTGCCGTCTTAACAATCAAAGCATCGCCATCTGCTAAGAATATTCGTCGGACTTTTGTATTTCGATAGTGGTCTCTAGCCATCTCCAAATCTTGAATCACCTCATCAAGTGCCCTTACACGAAAATTCTTATCTTTGTACATGCTACAAAACGTACACGTATTTCTTGCACATCCCACTGTTAGCTGGATGATTAAGCTTCTCCCTTCGCTTGGTGGGCGGTAGATGGCACCTTCATATCTCATATACTACATACTCCTCTTCTTGCAAACCATTAGATAATACCCTGGTTTTTTTAGTTCTTCCACCTTACACAAGCTACACTTCTGGCAGCTGGCGCAGGCCCTGTCTTTAAAATCGGCAATCGAGCCGTATTCCATAATCAGCTTTATTGTAAGGTCTTTTAGCTCATTTGTATAGTCTACAAAATTCATTACCGCAAATCCATTCTCTTCTAAGAGTCTCGGTAGATCATCCCCTTCCAGGCTGTATAAGTCCGAAAGAATAAGAACCCCCTCAGCCTTTAAGCTTTCTCTTACGTTTCGTAAAATGGAAGCCGGATTCCTACTATCCGATAAAACACACTCCATCAACACCCCATCAAGCTGAGCTTGATAAGCAGATAGACTGGTTGACTCACCTACTTTAATCAGCAACTCTGGATCTAACTTAAGACCTGCAGCAATCATTTCCGGGGAAGCATCAAGACCTTGGACCTCTTCATAACCTGCGTCTCGCAGCCACTTGACTGTCTCGCCGGTGCCACAACCAAGATCGATCATTCTAGCCTTTTTCGTAAGACCGCTTAGTTTAAGCCCCGCCTCTGTTATACGAAAGCCACCTGGGCGAATCGGTCCTCCTGTTAACTCCTTTAAAGGACACACTGTTTCTGCTTTTCGGTAAAGGGGCGTCCCATCCATCGCCGTCAGATTATAGGCGCAGAAAGGCACTAGGTGCCCATCGCTACTGACAATATTGATATAGCACCTAGACAAACGTTCTAAATCCACCGTCCAGACGTCTTGAAAGGCCATGGCAGAAATTGCTAGCGTCTGGTTGTTTCGTTCCTGTAAAAAACGGTCAAGGGCCTCTAACCTAAAGCCCTTTCCGAGGCTAGGTTCACATATATCTTCTCGTTTACTCCACTTATTTGCCACTGCTTCTCTAGCCACATCACTACTGCAACTGCAGCCACAGTCCTGTTCTGGTTTTTTCACCGCCTCCCAGACACCATCCTTGATCCGATAGTCTGCGTTCACAGAACATAAGGGGTGCTCTGCCCGGCCATAGGAAAAATCCGCTGCCGCGACCTGTCCCTTCGTTTGCGCTTCTAGGTGTGCTAGTAATTCCGGTAAACTAATGTGAGCTCTGGCATCGGGTGCCTTCTCATACCGACCAAAGTAGCTAAGCGGTTGGAAGTGCACTCCTTTAACCGTCGGCATCTGGGAGGCTGCAAATTCTAGAATCTCTCCTAAGTGCTCTTCATTGCACCCCCGCATTACGGTGGGCACTAGGACCACCGGTAGCCCTACGGCCCGACAATTTGCTATAGCTGATAGCTTTTCTTTCACAATATCCCGGCCCCGCAATGTAATCACAGCTTCTGTTTGTAGGGAGTCAAACTGCAAGAACACGGTACTTAGTCCCGCTTCTTTAAGCCCTTGCAAATACTCGATATCCTTGCCGATTCGCAGACCATTCGTATTCAGCTGAAAGAACGAAAAGCCTAGCTCCTTCCCCAGCGTAATGATTTGGTCTAAGTCATCGCGCATCGTCGGTTCGCCCCCTGAGAGTTGAATATTAAAAGGGCCTCCGCGCTCTAATAACATCTCGTACCAACCGCGAATCTGCTTTAAAGAGATGGGTTCTTCCTTCCCTGCAGCAGAGGCAAAGCAGGTGGGACAACCTAGGTCACAAGTATCCGTCACTTCTAAAAGGACACAACAAGTAGCCTGTTTGTGATGCTCACACAGGCCACAATCATAGGGACATCCTTTCATTTTTTTATTTGCCGGATTCTTCGGTGGTTGCGGTTCATGAAGCTGCATACGCTCGTTAAAGCTTTGAACGCCGTGCAGGAAGAGGGTTTCGAAGGTGCCGTGATGCGGACACGTTTTTACAAACCAGACTTCTTCGCCTCTGGCTTCATAAGCCGCAGGAACTCTCTTTAAGCAGACGGGACACAAGCTTTTTGTTTGCTGAAGAATTTTACTGTGTTGGGTCAATACCGTGGGCCTCCAATATCTCTATACATTTAAGAAAGGTTTGCTCCATTATCCCTGGACAGACCTTTAAAATTTCCTCTATTTCAAAAGTTACAATGTCCCGGCAATCGAGACTGCCCCACTGAAGGGCGAACCATTCTACTAACTCTGCCCCGCACTCTCGATAGCCGGTGGGCTCGCTTTCCCCTTCCGCTCTTTCAAAGTATGAGGAAAGCATGGCGACGCCGCCAGTTAAGGTTCCACACGTTCGCTGAGCAAACATCCCTCCGCCAAAGGCTCCTAAGGCCCGGATGGTAAAAGGCTCTTCTCTTTCTCGCAGATCTAAAGATAACTGCATCATCACTTGGCTACAATGATAGCCATTTTGAATAAGTTCCATAATGCGTTCGCTTAATTCCACAATTTCCACCTCCTATATTCTCTTGACAACATGATATCATTTTGATATCATAAAAATATAAAATTGTTTACTCTCATAAAGCGAAAGGAGTTGCATATGAATGAAAAAATATTAAACAAGCAAAAAAACGGCATGCTCTGGCTTATCATCTTTACCATACTCTACTTCGTTGCCATTTTAGGTTGTGCCTTTGGTGGCATGATAGTTTCCAAAGGCGGACTTCCCATTTTACTAATTATTAGTATTGTCTGGCTAGCTATCGGCTGGCTCCCCTTCTGTGGCCTAAAAGTAGTTAAACCTCAGGAAGCGTTAGTACTTACCCTTTTCGGAAAGTACATCGGCACTCTTAAAAGCGAAGGTTTTTACTTTGTAAACCCTTTTTGCGTCAGCGTTAACCCAGCCGCTAAGACAAGACTAAGTCAAAGCGGAGACGTAGACGCTAGTGCCCAAAAGGCTTTCTCCTTCACAGTGAAAAACGATGCTACCACTGCAGAGTTAGCCAGTAAGAAAATATCGCTGAAGATTATGACCCTTAATAACAGTCGTCAAAAAATCAATGATTGCCTTGGAAATCCTATCGAAATCGGGATTGCCGTAATGTGGCGCGTAACCGATACCGCTAAGGCTGTCTTTAACGTAGACAACTATAAAGAGTACCTCTCCTTACAATGTGATAGCGCTCTTCGAAATATCGTTCGCCTTTACCCCTACGATGTCGCCACCAATGTTGACACCACCGGCGATGGTGTTGCTGACGATGGTAGTCTTCGCGGTTCTAGTGAAGTGGTAGTTTCAAGAATCCGCGATGAGATTCAGGAAAAAGTAAAAGGTGCCGGAATGGAAATCATCGAAGCGCGGATTACCTATCTAGCTTATGCTCCGGAAATCGCAGCGGCAATGCTACAAAGACAGCAAGCTTCCGCGATCATCGACGCCCGAAAGATGATTGTGGATGGGGCTGTCGGCATGGTAGAGATGGCCCTTTCACAACTTAGCGAAAAGGAAGTAGTGGAACTTGACGAAGAACGTAAAGCGGCAATGGTTTCCAATCTCTTGGTAGTGCTCTGTGGCAATCACGACGCCCAACCGATTGTAAATACCGGAACCTTGTATTAAGCTATGGCTGATACAAAGAAAAAGCAGGTTCCCCTAAGACTTTCGGAGACTCTTTATAACGCCCTTGCCGCGTGGGCTGAAGATGACTTTCGCTCCGTTAATGGACAGATTGAATATTTGCTTACCGAATGCGTCCGCCAACGAAAAAAGGATGGAAAGTACGTTTCCCAGCACTTAGACGAACCGCCAGAACTCGATATTTAGCTTTTCATTTTAAGCCTATCTCGTACCGACGAGGTAGGCTATTTTTTGCGATACCCCTCCTTGCCGCCCGGTAGTTATTCTTGTTCTTTGTTAATCTCACCTTCTAAGATTTGCCCCGTATAGGCGACTGGATCTTTCACCGTCGAATACGGCGGTGAGTAAGCAAGGTCTAAGTGGAACAAATCATCTACTGTCGCTTTGAAAGAAATCGCCGTTACAAAGACATCTAAGCGCTTATCCACGCCTTCGCCGCCAAAGATTTGCACGCCTAACAGTCGCTTCGATTTACGATCCGCCACCCCTTTGATAATCATTTCTTCGCCCCCTAGATAATTCACTTTATTGGGCTTAATGTTATGGCAAACCACTACCTCATAACCAGCTTTCTCTGCTTCTTTTTCCGATAGTCCTGTTAGTCCAATCGTCTTCTCAAAGAGTCTGAAGATTCCCGTTCCGAGAACACCTCTGTAGCTTAAATCGCCACCAGTTACCACCTCGCCGGCAATTCTTCCAGTCTTATTGGCCGTCGTACCAAGTGGGCGATAGACCGGCTTTTCTGTCAGCAGATGAGGCACTTCAATACAATCCCCACAGGCATATACATCTGGTAGATTGGTCATCATCTGGCGATTCACTTTGATGGCTTTCGTCTCTCCTAGCTCTACTCCCATGGCTGCTGCCACCTCAGTATTTGGCCGCACTCCGGTGGAAAGCAGTACAAAATCAGCAGGAATCTCCGTGCCGTCTTCTAAAATCACCGCTGTCCCCGTAATCTCTTTTGCAGAAACTCCTTTATACACCTTCACTTCCTTGGCTTCTAGATACTCTTCTACATAAGTCGCCATATCCACGTCTAACCCAGGCGTCACCGAGGGCAGTCGCTCCACTAAAGTCACCTTTAGCCCTAACGCTTTTAAGCTCTCGCACACCTCTAACCCGATAAAGCCACTTCCTACGATAACCCCTTCTTTAGGGTGACGCTCATCAAGAAAAGACTTGATGCGGTACATGTCTCTAATATTTCGCAAAGTAAATACCTGTTCAAGTTCTGCACCTATTATCGGTGGCATAACTGACCTAGCTCCCGTCGCAAAAATCAATTTATCATAAGTATCCTCGTACTCACGTCCGGTACTTAAGTCCTTAATCTGCAAGCTTTTTGTCTTCCCATCCGCTGCTAATACCTCATGGCGGGTCTTCACCTCAATATTGTACTTTTCCTTAAAGAATTCTGGACCTCTAGGAGTTAACTGCGCTCCGTCCTTTAACTCCCCACCGATAAAATAAGGAATCCCACAACCTGAATAAGAAATGTCTTCATCCTTATCATAGACAATAATCTCTGCTTCTTCGTTATTTCTTCTGGCCTTCGCCGCCGCTGCCGTCCCTGCGGCCACACCACCGATAATTACTATGCGCATATCCGTCCTCCTTCTACTTATCTTCAAGAGATTGCTCCACATGTAACATCCGCCCTCTGGCTAACTCCTCCGGAATATAGACCATCCCACACTTCGGACAGGCTGGTAAGCCTACTGGAAAGGCTGAATCCATATAGCTTAAGGTAACAGATCTAGTCTCTAGAGGTAAGTCACATTTCGCACAGCGCAAATTTACTTCTTCGTCATATTGATAATCTGCCATCACGACCTCCCTTTCGTCAGCGTATCGTCAAGCACAAACTCCATCCGGTGACTGTAGCTATTAAATACTTGATAGCCGGTCCCCTGAGGGAGATACTCTACCCAAAAGGTCACGTTACCGAGGCGGTAATAGGCGGTATAGTGTCCGCTCTCCGGGTCGATCAACCGCTCCTTGGTGGCCTCTGCGTGTCCAATCACTTGACGGATATCACTTTCAAGAATATGCGTCTTTTCTAGCTTATCTGCTAGTTCCTGATTGATGATTAATTCCATTTCTATTTGCTCTTCCACTTCTTCCTCCCACAGCTCCCTTAATAGTTCTATCTTTAACCGGCGCCGATTATCTTGGCGCTCACTATACGTAGGCGGTTCATGACGGGTCTTAGCACTTCCATCATAAAACACTTCCAGTAAATGATACGCTTCCTGACCCTGCATTAAAAAGCGGTCTCGGCAATTGACACAGTATGTAAGTATCGGTAGCTTGTCATCTTCACTTAGCTGCTTGAGAGCTACTTTTGTAATCTTCCCTGCCACCTCTTCGTCTACCACCGGCACCAAGCCGCCATAGCCGCAACAAGGGCTCTCTGCGGATAGGTCCGGCCGTTTCGTAAAATCAATCCCTAAGTGACTAGTCAGTTCGCTCACCACGGCTTTCGTCTTTTCGTCGTGCCGAGAGCCACAAGCGTGATGAAGAACCATCTGCCGGGAACCCTGCCCTCCCGGGCGCCACTCCTTTAATACCTCAAAAAGGCTCTTCGCTGCAATTCCCATCTCCGTCTTTAAAGTCTGCTGACAAGTGGGGCAAGCGGTAATCACCAGGGGCTTTCCTAAGTCTTCCCAGGCCAAGGTAATCTGCTCCTTAACCCTGGCAAACTGCTCTCGTTCACCTGCCCATTTTGCCAGAACGCCGCAACAAGATAGCATCAGACCCACGCCCCCGGGAAGCTCCATTTGCAGGTCCTGATACGTTCTTTTTACTAGGTCTGGTTCGGAAGCCGTTAGCTGACAACCAGGGAAGAAGAGGTACTTAGACGTGGAAAATCCCGGTTGGTGCTTAGCCATAAAATGATTCTCAGACATACTATAATCCATGTCTAGAAGACCGAATTCAAAGGCTGATGGCGGCATCTTTCCCGTTGCCACCATCTTCTCCCTGGCCGCTAAAAAGACTTTACTCATATCCAGACCGTTAGGGCAGATGGCCTCACACTGCTGACAAAGAGCACACGTATTAATCATCTTATTGGCGTGGTGAGTGCCCATAGCGATGGCTAGGTTATTATAAACCTCCCGGACATACTGTCTGGGGTTCTTTCCATATTCCTTTAAAAATCCGCATTTATCCACGCACATCTCACACTTACACTGAAGGCAGCGACTGGCTTCTTGAATCCCTTCTGCCTTTGTATAGCCGGTATCTGCCTCCGGAACTACTTGCGGTTTCTCGGTAACATTTTCGAGATTCGTAAAAAGGGTGGTCTCATAACTGCCTTCTCGTTCTCTACCGGCGCTAACATTCACTCCCTGGAAAAGACGATCCAGGGTCGTCCCAGCTCTGCGACCAGCGAATATCTCATAGACACTCCCGGGCGGCAAATTCGCATCCTCTTTTGTATCGATGACCAGCTTATCTTCACTTCCCGCAAGGGTAAGCGCCGTCGTGGCCACGTAGACGCCGTCAAAGTCTTCTCTCAGACTTTGAACGTTCGTAATTTCCGTATTCATTTCTAGCTTTACCTTTAAGCTAGTTAAAATCTTCATTTCACTTTCAAACACTTCTAAAGGTAGCTCTGTAGGTACGCCCTTTAAAAGCTTACCACCAAGGGTACCGGTTTTCTCAAAAAGCGTAACAGGATACCCTTTTTTAGCAAGGTAATGGGCCGCGCTTAGGCCTTTTAAGGACCCGCCGATAATCGCCACCTTTTTCCCCTTCTTCGGGATAAAAAGAGGCGCTTTCTCTGGTTTTCCTTCTGTCTTTGCCAGCATTTTTTCAAGCTCTGACATAAGTAGCGCTCCGCCAAAATCCTTTCTAAGACAGACCTTCTCACAAGGTGCTGGGCAAGTATAGGCCAGAATCAAAGCGAAAGGCGCTTGCTTCTGGTATAGCTTAAAGGCTCCTAAGGTGTCTCCACTACTGATTAGACGACAAATTTCCCGGCCATCGATATGAAGGGGACAAGTGCTCGCACAAGCCGCTGGTTCTTCCGCCGTACACAAGGCTTCCACTTGGTGAAGCACTTCTTGACTCGTAATATTTTCTAGGTTAATAGTATCCATTTTTGACATATCTACCACCTCTTAGCGATAAAGGGGCACCCATCTACTGGCACCCCTTTTCTCTATATCATACCGTATTCTTATTTGTTTGCCAATGCTTCTAAGACTTTATCTGGCTTCGCGGGAATCGCCGTAATTCTGGCGCCACAGGCCTGATAAATGGCATTTAGGATAGCTGGGTGAGGCGCCGTTAGTGGGCCTTCGCCAACACCTGATGCACCATAAGGTCCGCTTTCTCTAGGGGTCTCTACGTACTCAATCGTAAAGTTATCTGGCACATCTGCAATATAAGGAAGTCCACAGCCAGCTAGAGTGGTATGCTTTTCCAAATCCTCAAAGTCTTCTGTTAAAGCAAGACCAATGCCTTGAGCAATACCACCGTAGATTTGACCATCGGTCGTCGCCTTATTGATAACCGTACCGATATCCGCTACTGTATGGAAGCTAATCACTCTTACCTTACCGGTCTTCGTATTGACTTCCACCTCTGGCATAAAGAGCTCATACATGTAATTCGAGAATGGAGCTCCTTGGGCCGTCTCCATATCACAGTTACTACACATACTGGCTGCCCATTTACCCACGTAATGAGTAGGAATCTCTTTCGCTACCATTTCGTCATAAGTATAATAGGTGCCGTCCCCTTTATCCATCGCCTTTAGTAGAAGCTCTGCTCCTACGCGAATCGCATTTCCGGTAATAACGTTAGATCGGCTACCACCGGCTGGTCCTGAATTTGGCGTAATCGCCGTATCGTTCATCACCAGCTTAATATCCTCTGGTCTGACACCGGCTTTTCTTAAGGTTTCATGAGCCATGGTAAGGGCGCCTAGATCAGCTCCTTGTCCGTGATCTTCCCAACTAGAACCCACTAGCACTTTATTATCCGGCAACAGTTCCACAAAGGCTTCGGAAGAATCCACGCCGTCAAGGCCACAGCCGTATACTCCCAGACTTAAGCCCACGCCGTATTTAAGCTCTTCGCTACCTTCATTCTTTTTCTTACAGTTTTCTACAGCCTCGTAGTATTTTGGCTTAATCTTATCCATCATCTCTGGCAAGCTAAACACCTCTGGCACCTGACCGGTGATATTGGTACAGCCTGGACGATAGACGTTCTTATAGCGGAATTCAAAAGGATCCATATTACAAGCTTCCGCAGCAATATCCATTAAGACCTCGCTGGATACTTGGATTTCCGGTGCCCCGTATCCTCTAAAGGCTGAACCCCAAGCGTGGTTCGTACAGACAGTAACGTTCTCCGTGCTAATATTCGGAATATCGTAGCCAGCTCCGTGGTACTGAGCCAGTCTTAAGGTTAATAGATCGCCAAACTCTGAATAAGCCCCGTGGTCTAAGATATTTTTACCCCGCATACCTTGAATCTTACCCTCTGCGTCCATGGCTAATTCTAAGTGAGCAAAGGTCGGGCTTCTCTTACCGGTATACGTAATCATTTGATACATATCGTACACTAAGCTAACGGGACGGTTATCACAGGCGAGACAAGCAACGCCTAAGAGGCCTTCCATAGTCGGACTGAATTTGTAGCCGAAGGTACCGCCTGCTGGATTTTGAATGATTCTAAGCTTATCCATGGTTACGCCGATTCCCTCTGCTACCATGGCCGCATGGAGATGAATACCGATGGATTTCGAATGAATCGTCAGTCGTCCTTCCTCGTCAATATAGGCCTGACCACAGTCGGGCTCAAGAGGCAAGTGGGGCTGACGGCTACAATACCCGTCTACTTCTGCTATCGTGGCCGCTTTCTCGAATATTTCATCCATCTTCTCATATTCGCCCTTTTTATTATTAATCTGGAAGTATACATTAGGCGTACCCGGATGAATCTCGATGGCATCATCAGCCATAGCATCCAGAGCATTCATATAAGCTGGTAGCGGTTCAATGTCGACCACCACTTTGGCGGCTGCCGCTTTTGCTTGTTCTACCGTATCGGCGGCTACAATGGCAATTACATCACCAAACTGGAAGACCTTCTCGTCACAGAGAATCGGTCGGTCCCAGCCATCCCCTTTATTAGAGGGATACGTAATTAACCCGTTAATCCGGTTCTTTCCTTTTACGTCTTTATGGGTGATTACCTTATACACCCCTGGCATCTTTTCGGCTTCGGCATAATCTATGCTCTTAATCAAACCGTGAGAGATTTTGGCTTGAACTAAGCCTAGATGCAAGCTTCCTGTGGGCATACTAAGAGACATATCTGCGCCGAAGTTCCAGGTTCCCGTTACCTTCGCCACCCCTGATGGGCGGTGATAATATGTACCCGTAATCTTGTTATCCGTCGGCGTAAATAGTAAATCCTCTTTCTTCATCTCGCCTCGCATAACTTTAGCGGCGTCCATAACCGCGTTAACGAGAGGCTTATAGCCAGTACAGCGACACGCGTTGCGATTCTTCCCAAACCAATCTCGCACGTCCTCTCTGGTGGGTGATTCATTCTCTCGCAGCAGCTGCAGGGCACTCATAATAAAACCAGGGCTACAGAAGCCACACTGGGCACAGCCGTGAGCCATCCAGGCCAGCTGTAAAGGATGCAAATCCTCTGGCGTGCCGATGCCTTCAATGGTCTCGACAACCGCATTATCAGGAATATTTTTCATCTTCCTGGTACAAGCCCGTACCACTTTCCCGTCAAGGATAATCGAGCAGGCGCCACACTGACCGTTGCCACAGCCTACCTTACACCCCGTTAAGTGCATCTGGGCTCGGAGCACATCGGAGAGTAAACTCTCGCCGTCAGTGATAACCGTCTGGGCTATCCCATTTACCATTAGTACTCGTTTGTTCATACACAACCTCCTTTTTACCATTTTTATGCTATACTAAACGTAAACATGTAAGAGATCACATAGCGAGGTGAATATCATGAAAGATACCCATTCTGTAAAAGAAATGGCCAGAGAAATGGCCACCCTACTTAAAGACCAAGCAGCAGATTCTAAAGAACTCTCCCAGTTAACGAGAGAACTCTTCGATGAAATCACCGATTTAATTAAGGAAGAACAACCAGAGGCTACTCACCTTTTAGCCCCCAATGCCGTTGTGGAAATTATCGACCAGGATAGCCACGTCCTCTACCGCCGCTACTTAGAACTAGCCTTTGAGGAAACCGGCAATGGTCTGCGGCTAATGGGTGATGATATGGCGGGAAATCCAGCCGGAATCGTCTTCTTAAGCAACTCTGCTCTCGCCCAGATGAAGGACCTTCAAGGATCTGGTCCCGATAAACCGCGGTGCAATCATTAAAATTGATTTCTCAGCCTTTAATTATCTGAAATCTCTTTTCTCTTAATAATTATATCAGACTACTTAGCGTATTTCGATTTGTTTTTACATAACATTCGCTACCTTTAGGAGGACATATATGCTTGGTGCATTCATTATCGCCATCGATAACAAGACCAGAGAAAATCAGTACCACCCCCTCACCGAAGTAGGGGGTATTTCTGCCCTCAAGCACCTAGTTATCACTTTGCAAAAAAGTGAAATCTCCCCCATTATCATCGTCTCAAAAGAAAAGGTCGAGTGGGAAAATCACTTAATGAAAATGGGGGTTCTCTGCCTAGGGCCAGATGACCGGGACCCTGCGACCAAAGACTATTATCACGAGGCTCTCGCCCTTTTGCACACATCTTGTAGCCATGCGCTTTTAACCACCACTGACTACCCCCTATTTGGGGTAGAAACCATTAAGGCCCTACAAGAAGCCGAGGAAGCACCGGTGCTTCCCGCTTATCAAAGCACTTCTGGCTTTCCCCTTTACGTAGCGACCAAAGACTTACTAAAAATTTACGAAAGCGGCGAAGCCGGCACTCTTGAGGCTTTTTTGCACGGACTTACAAAAGACGTCCGCTTAGTGCCAGTTAACGACTCTGGTGTGATCGCCAACCTAGGCGCCTCTAAGCAGTGGCAAGAGCTTTTAGACCAGCATCGCCACACGGATTTTCGGCCTGTCACTAAGCTGATGATCGCTAAAGATTCCCCTTGCTTCGGGCCAGGAACGTATCAGCTTCTAGAGGCCATCGACACCTGTCACTCGGTTAGAAACGCCTGCCGACTAATCGGCCTTTCCTATAGTAAGGGCTGGCGCATGATCCACGAAATGGAAGAAGCCATCGGCCTAACAATGGTTGCCCGTAAAAAAGGCGGCGATGGCGGCGGCCAGGCTGCCCTCACCCCCAAAGGCCGACTACTACTAGAGCGCTACGCTCTCTATGTAAAAAGCTGTAACGAGGCCATCGAGGAAATATTCGACCAACAGTATTCTCGGCTCATGGAGGATCTAACAAACTATGAAGAATCAGCAGATTAAGGCCGCTCTAGAAGTGGCCCGCTACGCTCACAATCACAGCCCCTTCTACCGGGAACATCTAGCGGGTAAAAACCTAGAAGACTTTGAAACCCTGCCTTTTCTAACAGGGGCTCTTCTAAGGGAGCAGGGAGAACGCCTGCTGGCTACTAGCCTAGGGGAAGTGGCTCGTATTCGCACCTTTTCCACCTCTGGCAGCACCGGTTCACCCAAAAGAATCTTTCACGGAAATGATGACTTGGAACGGACCATCGCCTTCTTCGGCGAAGGCATGAAAAGGATTACCCCCGAAGGCAGTACGGTCTTTATTCTCATGTCGGATGCGAAGCCCGGTAGTATCGCCTCTCTCCTTAAAGAGGGGCTTTCTCGTTATCACCGCCAAGGGTTCATCCATGGTCGTCCCCAGCAACTAGAAGAAACAATTGCGGCACTAACAGCTGCCGACTGTCTCGTAGGCATGCCTGCCGACGTCTATTATTTATGTAAAAAAGCACCAGAGCTAAAAATTCCTTACGTGCTCTTAAGTGCCGATTACGTTGCTTCCGGGATTATTCGTACCCTTGAAGAGCTTTGGCAGGCCAAAGTCTACACTCATTACGGGCTGACGGAAACCTGTTACGGCTTAGCGGTACAGTGTCCCAAGCGCCGAGGCATGCACCTGCGAAGCGATGACTTCTACCTTGAAATCATCAATCCGGTGACTGAGCGCCTCTTACCTTTCGGCGAAGTGGGGGAAATCGTCCTTACGTCTTTGCAAAAATCGGTGATGCCACTAATTCGCTACCGGACAGGTGATCTAGGAAAACTCTCTGATACGCCTTGTCCTTGCGGCTACATAGGCCCTTCTTTAGAGGGCGTCTACGGACGCGCAGAGAATCGCAAAAGCCCCATAAACATCCACCGCTTAGACGACCTAATCTTGGCCGAAAAAGAGGTGTTTGCTTATGAGGCAACGTTAGCTGAGAATAAATTGTTGTTAACCATCGAAGGTGAGATCGACCTGGACAGGCTAGCGTCACGCCTTCCTCTCCCTGTAGAGGTCAGGCACACCGTCTGTCCCCCCTGGGAATCCTCTGGGAAACGCTCCCTTCACTTTCGGTAGCGCTCCTGAATCAGTTGACCGGCAATACTAATGGCGATTTCTGCCGGAGTTTTCGCGCCGATATCAAGACCAATTGGCGTCGTAATCCGCGCAAGAGATTCCTCGGTAAAACCCATTTCCTGAAGGCGGGCGAAGACACCTGCCTTCTTTTTTCGGCTTCCGATTACCCCGATATAACGAGCCCTGGTTCTAAGGGCTTCTGCGAGCACCCGTTGATCATCCTTGTGCCCCCTGGTCATAATCACCACATAGTCATCTGCCTGAATCTGCACCTTCCCAAGGGGCGCTTCCTGATTGATTAAAATGGTCTCTGTCGCCAAAGGAAATAACTCTGGCTGCGTAAACTCTTCCCGGTCATCAAGGACGATACAGGAAAAATCAAGGGGAGAGAGCACCGGTACTAAAGCCTGGGAAACGTGACCGCCGCCAAAAATATAGACTCGCTCACTGGCCTTTATTTCTTCGATATAATAGCCCTCATATGCCGCTAATTCTTCTTGCCTTTTAAGAAGACGCATCTCCCCACGAGAGCCCTTCTTCGTCTCTACCGCTAACCAGCCGCGCCTGCGCTCTTCGTAGAGCGCTTCGATTTCGGTACACAGCTTCAGAAAGCTCTCATCTGTACCAGCAATATACTTTTCATAGACGGTCACATCACCGCCACAAATCATTCCTAAATCCTGAATTTCATTTTGCTTTAGCTGATAGTAGGAGAGCTGGGACTGCTTCTTCGCTAAAACACTGAGGGCCGTCTGCTCGCTGACGTGCTCCACCTGACCGCCGCCAATAGTCCCTAGTACCCGGCCTGCTTTTGTCACTAGCATCTTCGCGCCCATCCCTCTAGGAGTCGAGCCACTACTACTAACAATCGTTACCAGCACCACATCTTCCCCTTGTTCTAGATATTCTTTTATACATGCAAATAGTTCTCTCATTTCTCCGCCTCCGAATATAAACAAAGGACATTCACTGGGGAGATTCCCAGCTCTTCTGGCATCTCTCCAGGAAAGCGGTCCTTTGGTATGCGCCACCATAAGTCTTTTGACTGAGGGTTTTGGTCTACGTATTTAAACTGAATAATCCACTCAAAAGGCTCCTCCATCATCCCCGTTTGCTGAACTGAGTAACGATTGGACTTGACTTTGGGTCCAAAATAGTGGGCCCGAATACCGATGGCCTGCAAATCTTCCCTAACGGCTTCTTTCGTCTCTAGGCGAATTCCCCACTCAGGGACTTCCACTTCATAGTCCGAGCACTTCTTCGCCGCTGCAATATTCTTACAACCGGTAATCAAAGCGCCGGTAATCGTCTCGGGGCTGGCAAACACTTCCTTGGTTCCTTTATGCGTGAGAATCTTTCCCTCGCCCATCAGCGCCATCTGCTCACACATGTGATACCCTTCGTTGCGATTATGAGTTACCATCAGCACCGGCCTGGCATATTCTCGCAAAAGCGCCTTTACCTCTATTTGCAGCTTACTGCTTAAATGGGCATCAAGGGCCGAGAAAGGCTCATCCAGTAGTAATAGTTTTGGCTGATTTACCAGAATCCGGGCTAGCGCCACTCTTTGCTGCTGACCACCGGATAGCTGATTTACCTTTTGCTTCTCCAGTCCCTGTAGCTGTAGAAGTTCTGCTACCTCTAGGAGGCGTTTCTGCTTCTCCGCCTTGTCCTTAAGGTGATGCAGGCCACAGAGGATGTTCTTCTCCACGTTCATATTGGGAAAGAGGGCATAATTTTGAAAAAGATACCCCACTCTTCGCTTCTGAGGCGGTAGATTAATCTTCTTCTCGCTATCAAAAAGGGTGACGCCATCTAGGACAATCCGCCCAGTATCTGGCGTCTCTATGCCAGCGATGCACCTAAGGGTCATGCTTTTGCCACAGCCAGAGGGTCCTAAAATACCAGTAATCCCTTCCTTTGTCTGGATATCCACTCTTAAATGAAAGGAGCCTACCTTTTTTTCAATCTTAACTTCTAACACTTTGCCCGCCTCCAATCGTTTTGTCCCTTTTCCATAATATTAACAATCAAAAGGACCACCGCCGAGATGGCCAGATTAAGCAGGACCCATTTGGTGGCGCCGGCGTTGTCGCCGGTGCGCCAAAGCTGATAAACGGTGGTGGAAATCGTCGCCGTCTTTCCCGGGGTATATCCTACCAGCATACTGGTCGCCCCGTACTCTCCTAGCGCTCTAGCAAAGGCTAAGACCGAGCCCGCGATAATTCCTTGGCGACAGTAAGGCATCCGAATCCGCCAAAAGATATAGGTATTCGATAAACCAAGAGTCTGCCCGGAATAACTAAGGGTCTCATCAAAGCTTTCAAACGCCCCTCTGGCCGTTCGGTACATCAGCGGAAAGGCTACCACTGAGGCCGTAATTACGCCGCCTTGCCAAGTCATCACAAACTGAATACCCTGCTCTTTTAAAAGCTGTCCCAAGGGTCTATTAACCCCCAAAAGCAATAATAGAAAATACCCCACCACTGTAGGGGGAAGCACCAAGGGGAGGGTCAGAATTACATCCAACACCCCCTTGATGATTTTTGGCAACTTCGCAATATAGTATGCGGCAAATATTCCTAAAAAAAATACGATTACACTACTAAGCAGCGCAATTCGCAAAGAATTTCCTAACGGAAACCAGTCCATAACTTCCCCTCGCTTCTCCTAAAAGGCCTTCGTAAAGCCTACTTTTTCAAAAATAGCTACCGCCGCGTCGGTCTTTAAAAACTCCAGATACGCCTTAGCTGCCTCTTCTTGCTCTGTCCCTTTAATAACGGCTGCCGGATATAACACCTTGCCGCACATGTCTTCTGTCGCCGCATCCACAATCTCTAAATCAGCGCTAAAGGCATCGGTACAGTAGACTACGCCCGCGTCCACGCTGCCTTCACTAATCCAGGTGGTCACTTCTTTCACATTGCTTCCGTAACTAATCTTTCCCGCCGCTGCTAGGGCACTTTCGTCTAAGGAAAAATACGTCAGAATCTTCTGAGTATACTGTCCTACCGGCACGTCGCTGTTGCCCATGGCAAAAAGCATCTCCTCACCACTAAGCTTCTGACCTAAGTCTTCAAAGCTAGTAATTCCCTTAGGATTTTCTTCCGGCACACAAAGCGTCACTTGATTAAGAAGTAGATCCAATCGGGTACCCGCTGCTAGAAGTTCCCCTTCTTCAAGGGCATTCATCTGCTTTTCGCCAGCTGAGATAAACACATCACACAAGGCTCCCTCTTCAATCTGGGTCTGAAGCGTCCCCGAAGAGTCGAAGTTAAAAGAAAGCTTTACATTCGGAGCCTCCTCCTGATAAAGGGCTTCAATCTCTTGCAGTGTCTCGGTCATGGAAGCGGCGGCAAATACCGTCAATTCGATTTCTTCAGATGCTTCCTCACTTGGCTTTTCGCTCTCGTCCGCTGCCGGTGTTTCTTTGCCCCCGCACGCTACGAGACTGACCAAAACCATGGCCAGCACTAATACAGCTACTACTTTGTTTCTCATAAATCGTTCCTCCTTTGCTATTCGCAAAATGTATTTAACAAACGTGGCTTTACACGTATTGTTAGCTGCTTTGTACGGTCTCCTAGTTCACCGGACTCCCGCACTCGCCACCGATTCCTTGTAGCAACTCTAATCCATGTTCAATTGTATTCATAAAGGCGTCCATACTCTCCATACAGGCTTTCGGACTTCCTGGCAAATTCACGATTAAGGTTTTCTTACGGATAACCGCCCGTCCTCTTGAGAGCATCGCTTTCCTAGTTATCTGCATCGAAGCGTAGCGAATGGCTTCCGCCACTCCTTGGGCTTCTTTGTCTGCTACCGCAAGCGTCGCTTCCGGAGTCATATCTCTAGGGGCAAACCCCGTTCCCCCAGTAGTCAAAATCAAATGGGGAAACCGCTGATCGCAGAGCCTAATCAGCTCCTTCTTAAGTAAGGCCTCCTCATCGGGAATTAGGATTTCTTCAATCACTTCGTAGCCCGCTTCCTTTAGTCTTCCTGCAATAGCCGGTCCACTTTTATCTTCCCGCTCACCGGCCGCCCCTTTATCACTTAAAGTGATAACTGCTGCCCGCAGCGACATCTTCTCCAAACCTGCAGCAATCTCCATCTCATCGCCGACGGCAATCGTTCCCGAGTGAAGAACTCTCGCAAATACGCCTTCCCGGGGCATAATACAGTCCCCAACCTTTTGATAAATCTGACAATGAGTATGGCACTCCTTGCCGATTTGGGTCATTTCCAGAATCACTTCACCGCAGGTAAGCCTAGTTCCTACCGGTAATTCTCGAAAGTCGATCCCTTCCACAATGATGTTTTCGCCAAAAGCGCCGGGCAACACACCGGCTCCTTTTTCATTAAACGCTCTGATTTTATCACCGCTTATAAGACTTACCTGGCGATGCCAGTCCCCGCCGTGGGCGTCTCCTTCTAGCCCGAACCCTTCTTTAAAGAAGCCGGACTCTATATTTATCTTCTGGGTTCCCTTTTTTTCACTTTTACATACTGCTAATACTTTCCCCATCCTAGCCTCCAATTTCATTCATCCGTCGGTATTCGGTAATCTGCTCCTTCTCCTGAAAACTATGAGCTCGGGGTTTTCCGTAGATACACACTTTCATCGCCTCAGTTAACTCAGCAGTAGAAGCCCCTGCCCTTAATAGGTTCCGCAAATCCGTTCCCGCTTCATAACAAAGACACGGCTTTAGCATCCCTAACGAAGTAAGGCGCACCCGGTTACATTCATCGCAGAACCGATGACTAATGGCATCGATAAAGCCAATCTTTCCCTGTAAGCTCTCAGACGTATAATAATGTGCCGGACCATTACCGGTTTTCTCAGAAGTGGCTTGCAAATCCGGCCACCGCTCTTTTAAGATATTAAGCGCTGGATCCATTTGCGGGCCCTTAAGAAGAGCCCCCTCACCGATTGGCATTAGTTCAATAAAGCGAACGTCTACTGGATACTCTCTAGCAAGGCTTGCTAGCTTTATAATATCGGGCCGGTTCTCTTTAAGCAGAACCGCATTCACCTTCATCTTAATGCCCAGCTCTACGCCCCGCTCTAGTACCTTTATAATCCCTTTCACCGTACTAAGATTCGTACCGGTTATCTGCCGGTATCTTTCCTCATCTAAAGAATCGATGCTAATATTAATGCCATCAATACTACTTTGTTTCAGCTCCGAAAGATGCTCATCCAAAAAGATACCATTGGTGGTCAGGGTTACTTGTTCTACCCCGTTTAAAGACTTAAGACGACGAATAAAATCAGGACAATCTTTGCGCGCCAGCGGTTCGCCGCCGGTGATCTTATACTTCTTAATGCCCAGCAAGACCCCCGCTTCACAAATCTGCAAAATCTCTTCATAGGTCAAAATATCCTGGTGAGCGCCTTTTATAACGCCCCTTGGCATACAGTACAAGCAGCGCATATTGCACCGGTCCGTAACCGAGACCCGCATATATTCAATTTCGCGATTATACTGGTCTTTCATAGTGGCCGCTTTTTCCTCCTTCTTTTTCTAGGAGAACAATCTCTCCTATCGTCATTCCTTTATCCACTGCTTTACACATATCATATATGGTCAAAAGAGCGATACTCACACCCGTTAATGCCTCCATCTCCACCCCAGTCTTCCCTTCACAGGTTACCTGACAGGTAGCAAGGATCGCGTTTTCTTCCTCTAATAGAGAAAATGTCACTTTACTGTTGGTAAGGGCTAGGCTGTGACAAAGAGGAATCAAATCGGCCGTCTTTTTTGTTGCCATAATGCCGCCGATTTGCGCCACACCTAAGACATCACCTTTCTTTGCGCTTCCGTCTTTCACCATTTGAAAGCAAGCACGACTCATATAGATTTTTCCCTGAGCTCTCGCCCTCCTACTGGTGCTTTTCTTATCGCCCACCTCTATCATAACCGCATTGCCTTCCCCATCAATGTGTGTAAGTCCCATACCTACACCCCCTTCCAGAAGGTACAATTAGGAAAATGGCAAACCTCACAGTTCTGGCAAAGACCCCCATCACCTAGGCTTGCTAGCCACTCCTTCGTTACCGGAATCCCCGCTAAAAGAAGGGGCAGTACCAGATCAAAAATCGTCTTCTTCGCATACATCACACAGCCCGGCAATCCCAAAATAGGGGTCTGCTCCTTGGTATACGCTAGCATAAACATCGCTCCTGGGAGGACTGGGGCACCGTAGCTAACAATCTCTGCTCCCGTATTCTTAATCGCCAGAGGCGTCTTATCGTCTGGATCTACACTCATACCGCCAGTGCAAAGAACTAATTCTACGCCTTCTGCTAGCATCTCCTGAATCGTGCTGGTAATCTCCTCATGATTATCATCAAGAATCCGGTGGCTTTTTAGCTCACAGCCAAAAGCGGCCATTTTATCCACCAAAACAGGGGTAAACGTATCTTTAATCCGCCCTTTAAAAACTTCGCTTCCTGTCGTAATCACTCCGTATTTGACCTTCTTTAAAGGCAAAAGCTCTAAAAGGGGCTTATCCCCCATTAACGCCTTCGCTGCTAACATCTTCTCTTCTTCAATTACTAAAGGAATCACCCGGGTTCCGCATAATTTATCCCCTTCTTTCACTACCATTCCCGAAGGAATCGTAGCGATCATCAGCTCACCGAGAGCATTTAATTGATGCAGTCGTTCCTTATCAATTTTTAAAAGCCCGGGAATTTCCGCAATTAATTCAATTTTCCCTTCTTTTGGTAATGTTGCCCTCATGTGGCTCCCCTGGGCAATCTCGCGCAAAATCTCGGCGGCCTCATTCTCGTGCAACATCCCTTCTACTTGTTCCCACACGTAGAGGTGTTCCTTTCCGATACTTAACAAGACCGGGATATCCTCTTCCCTAACTACGTGACCTTTCCGAAAGACAGCATCCTTAACACCGCCTCTTACTATCTGGGTTATATCGTGACACAAAACGTGTCCTACGGCATCCTTCGTCCTTACTTCTTGCATCTTCTTTCCTCCCCATTTCTTCATGTGTTAATTATCGCTCATTACTGACTATTTGACAAATATTTTCTGACTTTTTGGTAATATGGCACAATACTTGCCAAAACCCCTGGTAACCGATAAGATGAAAGAATCGAGAAAAGCGAAGGAGAATACATATGAAAACAATCGGACTCATCGGGGGCATGAGCTGGGAAAGCACCCTCACCTACTACCAAACGATTAACGAAGAAGCCAAAAAAGCGCTGGGCGGTCTGCACTCTGCCAAGCTACTCTTATATAGTGTGGACTTTCATGAAATTGAGGAATGCCAAGCAAGCGGGGACTGGGGGAAAAGTGCCGAAATTCTCGCCGACGCGGCAACCCGGCTAGAAGGTGCTGGCGCTGATTTTATCGTTATTTGTACCAATACGATGCACAAAGTAGTCCCAGAAATCCAGATGCGTATTCAGATTCCTATCCTTCATATCGCCGATGCTACTGCTAAAGTCCTTAAAGAAGATCAGATACAGAAAGTTCTTTTACTGGGGACGAAGTACACGATGACCGAGGTCTTCTATAAGGAGCAACTCCAAAAGGCCGGCTTTGAAGTGCTTATCCCCGGCGAAGAGGAAATCGAAGAGATCAACCGGGTGATCTACGAAGAACTCTGTCTCGGACAGATTCGCGAAGAATCCGCCGCCTATTTTCTTCAGGTAATTGAAGAGTATACTGCCCGCGGTGCCGGTGGCGTCATCCTCGGTTGTACGGAAATCGGACTGCTAATCAAGCCTGATAACTGTCCCTGTGCCGTCTACGATACGGCCCTTATCCATGCGAAAGAAGCCGCTAAAAAAGCAATCACCGATTAATGGTGATTGCTTTTTCGTACCTATTAACTCAAGCCGTACTTCTCAATTTCATTTCTAATATACTCTTTAAAAGTTGTCGGTTTTCGTCCAAGTAACCAGGTGAGCACATTGCCGTTACCAGCAATTCCGTAGTCCCCATAAGTCTCCGACAGACATTTAAAGGCCTTTACAAAGTAACTATCGTACTTGCCATTTCCAAAGTATTCAATGATATTCTCCACCGGGACTTGATTGCACACCGCTGTTCGTCCCGTCACCTCATTAAATAATTCGACCATATCTACCGGCGATAAAAAGTCATTGCCGACTAGCTCATAGGTCGCATTTTGATGACCGTCTTCGCTCAATACTTTCGCGGCAACCTCACCCACATCAGCGGCATCCACGTAACTAAGCTTTGTGGTCTTCGTGTAGAAGCAATTATAGGCTCCCGTCTCCCAAACCATTGGAATCGAAAAGTTATGGTTATAATGCATCGGTTGCAGGATGGTGTAGTTCAAATTGTGAGACAAACCCTTATAAACTAGATATTCCTCAGCATACAACTTCTGGGTATGTTGTAGCAGGGTAGACATATTAGGATGGGTCACTGACATCATGACGAATTGTTTGACACCAGCTTCAATAGCGACATCAATACACAGCTTTGCCATATCGGCTTCGTCGTAGACAAATAGCGGTGGCATGTAAAGCACCTGGTCACAACCAGTCATCGCTTTTTCAATCACCTCTCGGTCGCGGCAATTGCCAACCATGGTCTCCTTAACCCCAATTTCTTTTAAGTTCTCGACCTTTTCTGAGATATCCAGAGCCCGAACATCTAACCCTCTTTTTACAAGTTGCGGAATCACATGACTGGCGGCGCCGCCAGCTGCACAAGTTACTAAAATCATACGCTTCTCTCCTTTTTCTTTTATTGTATATTTTACATTGATTTGTTACCATGAATTTAAGAACACCCCCAGCAAAAGGAGGTTTTTATGGATATCGAACAACTGCAATCGTTTCTTACTTTGTCCCAGACGCTTAATTATACGAAAGCGGCTGAGACTCTCTTTATTACCCAACCCACTCTCTCCCGCCACATCAAACGGCTAGAAGCAGAGCTCGGTTGTCAACTGTTTAATCGCAATACCAAGCAAGTCACCTTATCCGATAAGGGACAAGCGTTTCTTAAACATGCTGCCAATATCTTGCTAGAGTATAACCGCGGTCTCTCCCACATTACCGATGAACCAAGTCAAAGTGCAGATACTCTTGATTTTGGCTTTCTTCGCGGCGGTACAGAAAACTCTCTCTTGGCTATATTGCAGGATTTTGCTGCTGCCTACCCAGCCATTCAAATTAAGCTTCACGACGGCAATCACAATGATCTCTTAACGGCTCTAAGAAACGGAACTCATGATTTTACCTTAACCATGGGCAGTACGCTTGCTGGTGATGCCAACCTAGAGACACTTCCCCAAAGCACTCTGACTACCGTGCTAATTGTCCCTAGAGACCATCCCCTTGCCGAGAAAACCAGCGTTAGCTTTCACGACTTTTACGACCAGCCTTATCTCTGCGTTCATAAGCATATTACGAAGGCCTGGTATGACTACGTCATTAGTCTTTACTTAAGCAATGGCTATTTTCCCTTGCACAGCGGCACCTGCGATAGCGTAATCACTCTATTAATGATGGTCTCTCTAGGTAAGGGCGTAACAATTTTAACCGATGGGTGCCGAGATGCGATGCCAGACAACCTAGTCGCTATTCCTATTCAGAATGTGCCTTCAATGAGCATGGTCATCGGCTACGCTCGTAAGAATATTAATCCTGCCGTGCCTCTTTTTATCGAATGGTTCAAAAAAAGACCCTGATGCTATGTTCATCATAACACCAGGGTACTTATCATTTGAAATTCAGATCTGGAATAAAGTTATGCCGATCCTAAATAAAAGTTCAGTCTACCAAAAAGGCCCTTTCGATAATCATCGTAATTGTGATGTGGCTTTTCTACCCTTGCTTGGCAATCTCCCTGCTAGAGGCTTTCATTCTCTTATCCCAGAGTTGTTTATATCTTCCCTGCTCCTTAAGCAAGCTCTCGTGAGTGCCCCTTTCGATAATATGCTTATCCTCTACTACTAGAATCTGATCGGCCTTTTTAATCGTTGATAGGCGATGAGCAATCATAATCAAGGTTTTATTTTTGATGAGCTCATCAAGAGCCATCTGGATGTCATGCTCGTTATCGGGATCCACACTGGCTGTGGCCTCATCCAGGATAATAATAGGAGCGTCTTTTAAGATTGCCCTAGCAATAGACAAACTCCGAGGCAATAAGCTAGGCTACGGCGAACGCTTTGACGCCGGTTTTTATGCGATGGGTGACCTCGCCTTAGCCATTGTGGGAATCATCACCCTGCCCATCGGCTGCTTACTAGGCGGTCTGACGATGAGCATCACCTCTACTCCTATCGGAACCTGTGAGCTCGTTCTCAATCTTTTGCCCGTCTTTATATATGAATAACCGGGGCAAGCTCATCAACATCGCTTTCGCGGTCTCCGGTTCCTTCGTCTTAGGAGACGTCCTCGCCTTTACCGGCGGTGCTAACCCAGAGATGGTCTTCCCAGTAATCGTAGCTAAGCTCTCCGGTGGTATCCTGGCGATTGCCTTAACCTTATTCTTACTCAAACGGGGAAAGATAAAAGTAGATTAAAAAGGTAGAAAAAAGCTCGGTAAGTCAAATGCTTACCGAGCTTTTCAGCTTTTCCATCACATAATATAACGGTTTAAATAATACTAGCGTAACTACCACATTGCCAACCGCGTGCAATATATCAAACATAAGGCCGGCACTCCACCACGCTAACCCAGCGCCAATCCCGCCGGCTACGATGTAGGGAATCGCGCAAAGGGCGCCAAAGGATAAGCCAAAGAAGCCACTGATAATCGCCCAGATAATTACGCTATCGTTTTTTCTAAATAAAAAAACAATCAAATAGAGAATTGTCCAGACGTACAGATACATGACCCACCAAAGGCCAAAGCCATACATTAGCCCCTCTAACAAAGCAAAGGCATAGATAACATATAGCGTCATCCGACCAAAGACCAGCGTGAAAATAATGATTAGCAGTGATACTAACTCGATGTTAGGCAGGAAGCCAAGGGCCACCTGAACCGTAAAGAGAAGAGCCGCTAAAAGGGCTGAAACCACTAGCTTAATAACACTTAATCTCATATTATTCTCTGATTTATCCATCTCATTATTCATCAATGGTATAGACGATTTTAAAGACATCGCCATCTGCCACTGGCTGCTCACTTATACCGTAATTGCAGTACTCGTCATTTACGTAAAACGACCAATAGGCACCGTTTTCCTCAAAGGAAGCTTTCTCATCGTTAACCGTATCGACCATAAGACCGTACTCGCCCTCTTCACCGGCGTACGTTAGGCCTTCGGCTTCGTCCATCGCTTCTTGCAGGTACTCAGCATCCGTCTGCACTTGATACGTCTCTTCGCTCGCGTCCTCAGCGACTACCACAATCTCTACTGCTTTCGCCCCTGTCTTTACCTCTGGCTTTAGCAAGTTATAGCCTACTAGAGCCAAACTAATAGCCGCGATCAAGGCGATAACGCCAATAATAATTTTCTTGTTCTTACTTTGATTTTTCATCTTTCATTCTCCTTTTTGTAGCATCTTTTAGTTTTGAAATATTCCAAGCCGCTACAAAATCATAGAATGATTTCCCATTAACAACTTGGCCATATTCCCGTAGCCGTCCAAATTAATTTAAAAGCGGGTGTTCTGACTTAGGCATAAACCGTGATATTCCGCCTTCCCATAGCTTTCGCTACAGTGACCTAATGGAATATCACTCCTCCAATACAGCAACGGGTATTGCGCAGGATTCTCACCTGCTTCCCCTGTCTTTTAAATTGTTAACAAATTTGGCACCTCTCTATTTTGCTTTTGTTTTGTCTGTAAGTCAAGCCTTAGTTATGATTTCCCTCAGTAAGATCTAGGAGCCAGTCTCTAGCATTGATACGGCGTATTCCTGCGTACTGCACCTCTGGATCCTCGTCAAGAGTTAGTAAGATTTTGGGATAGTGGTCGCGAATAGCTTTTAAAGGTCTCAATTCTCGCTCCAGTGTTTGTTCTTCCCTAGCCGTCAATGCAACCTGAAAATAGGTAGTTCCCATGTTGTTTTGTGCAACAAAATCAACCTCGAAACTATCAACCTTCCCTACATAAACATCATATCCTCGTCTTAGCAGTTCTAGATATATCACGTTCTCCAAAATATGTCCCATATCCATTTGACGTTTTCCTAATAGCATATACCGAAGGCCAATATCTACAACATAATATTTTTCAAGAGTTTTCAGATATTGTTTTCCTTTGATATTATATCGTTTTGCCTGGTAAATAATATAACTTTCCGATAAACACTCTAGATATTTTTCTACCGTCTTTGCGTCAATCTTTCTCCCGCCTGAAGTCATCGTATCTGCAATTTTCTTTGATGAAAGTGGATTCCCAATATTATCGAACACAAAACGCAACACGCTTTTAAGCATCATCGTATCTGTGATTCTCTTTCGTTGCACAATATCTTTTACAACAATCGTATTATAAATCCCTTCCAAATAATCGCGAATTTCTTCTGGCTGTCCTTTCAATTCTAAAGTATATGGAAAAGAACTCGCCTCGAGATATTCCGTATATTTGATACCACGCTCATTCATATTTCCCGTACTTTCAATATACTCCTTAAAAGAAAGAGGAAGCATTTCAATCTGCACATATCTTCCCGAGATAAGTGTTGCAATTTCACTGGACAGCATGTATGCGTTAGAACCTGTTATGTACATATCTACATTTTTCTTTATAAACAGACTATCAACTACTTTTGGAAAGTTTTCAATATTTTGAACCTCATCTAAAAAAATATAGGTCATCTCGTCTTGCACAAGTCGTTCTTTCAAATATGTATACAATTTTTTGTAATCACACAACTCTTCATAATCTATATCTTCAAAATTAATTGCTATAATCTGCTCTTTTTTAACACCATTCTCTAGTAGCCAATCTTGATAAATCTCTAATAGAGTAGATTTTCCGCATCGCCTAATACCCGTAATAATTTTTATTAGCTTCTTTTCTCTAAATGCAATTAATTTATTTAAATATTCTGTTCTTCGTATAACCATAACATCCCCTCCCTTTTCTATATATTATCCCAAAATTCACAAAAAATCAATAGTTTTAGGAGTGCAGTCCCAAAACTATTGATTTTCTCGTTTCTTTCAGTGCGCTGCGTTGCTATCTTCCACAATAATTATCTTTATTCTACCCAGGTTTGTCCTTCCTCTAACTGACATCTAAAGATCCGCCCGTTATTTTTCTCATCTTTTGCCTGATGATATTTAAATATCATCGTCTTCTCAGCCTCTAAGCCAATCATCTCGATTTTGCCGGTCTCATGAGACATCACATAACGAAAGCTTTTTCCCATTCCGTTCTGTATGTTCTTTGCTGCTTCGACAATCTTATACGCCTGGAGAAGCGGTACCTGAAAATGAGCACCTACGCCAGATACCGGTCGGCACTGAAAGACGTAATAAGGGACTACCCCTATCGCCGTCAGGCTTTTCAGGAGCTTTCCTAAGGTAGCACCATCGTCATTGACTCCTTTTAAGAGCACCGTCTGATTGCGGACAATCACCCCGCACTCATATAACTTTCTTACCGCCGCCTCCACCTCTTCGGTAATCTCATTGGGGTGATTAAAGTGAGTGGCCACATAGATTTGCTTGCGCTGACTGTATTTTTTTAAGATTTCCCACAAGTCTGGATCGCTATTAATACGCTCCGGAAAAGTCACTGGCGTCCTAGTTCCAAAGCGAATGTAGTCCAAATGAGGGATAGCAGTATAGGTCTCTAGATATTTTCCCAACTGTTCATTATCCATTAAAAAACTATCGCCGCCGCTGATTAATACATTGCTCAGCTCGGTATGGGCTTTCACATACTCCGCGACTGTGTCGAAATTCTTGGCGATTTCTTTCTCCGAAATCCCTACTGCCCGCTTCCGAAAGCAGTACCGACAATACATCCCGCAGACGTTCGTGGAGAGAATCAGAGCCGTTTCTTTATATTTATGCTGTAAGCCTGTTGTCTTCGTATTAGAGGTTTCGCCACTAGTATCAAAGCTCCCCGTCATGTCTAGCTCTTCGAGCGACGGGATACACATCTTACGAATCGGGTCGTGTTCATCTTCCCAGTTAATCAACGATAAGTAATACAAAGAGATGGACATGGGAAAACGACTTACAATGGTCGTTAAGCTCTCTTGCATATCTGGTGACAAATCAAAATACTTGCAAAGTTCCGGTATCGAGGTAACGTTGTTTCTCAAACTGTCTTTCCACATAGCTATCACCTTAGCTTTCTACATATTTTTCACTCTTTTCATCATATATACATTTTAGACCTGTTTTCACTATATCGCAACTGTGGCCTTTCGATGCGAACTTGCTTTTTCGTGCAGAATCCCACTTCTCCAACTTGCTTTTTCGTGTAGAATCTCGTCTTGTCAACTTGCTTTTTCGTGATTTCAATGTTAAAATCACTTATAATATCAATGTTTTTGGTGGTTGAAGGGATGTGATTGGAAATGTCTACAAAAAAAGGTACGCTAAAAAGAAAAATATACTCTCGCCTTCTTGAGTGGAAGCAAAATAGTAACGGTGAAACGGCTCTTATGATTGATGGTGCAAGGCGTGTGGGCAAGAGTTATCTTTGTAGGGAATTTGCCACAAAAGAATACCGAAGTCATATTATTATTGATTTTGGAAATGTCTCCGGCGAAATTCTGAATATGTTTAATAATGAAAGCGATAACCTGGATTTGTTCTTTGCAAAACTATCCGCCTATTATGGTACCGCTTTATATAATCGTGAATCCGTAATAATCTTTGACGAAGTACAACAATTTCCACGTGCCCGTCAACTAATTAAGTACTTAGTTGAGGATGGGCGCTTTGACTATATCGAAACCGGATCGCTCATACGCCTCAAAAAGAATGTCCAAGACATTATCATTCCTTCAGAGGAAGAACATATCGAAATGTTCCCTCTTGATTTCGAAGAGTTCCTATGGGCTTTAGGCGATGAAGTTACTGCCCCTCTAATTAAAAAGTGCTTTGACACCCTACAACCGCTCGGACATGCTTTACACCAAAAAATAATGAATGACTTCAGACAATACATGTTAGTCGGCGGCATGCCTCAATCTATTCTCGCCTACCTATCTGAAAAAAACTTTGAAAAATCGGATATCGCTAAACGGCGAATTCTTCAACTTTATAAAGACGATGTTTCGAAATTTGCTGAAGGGTATGAAGACAAGGTCTTTGCTATTTTTGATGGAATTCCTGGGCAGCTCTCAAAAAAGGAAAAGAAATATAAACTGTCCTCACTTTCCAAGGAGGCACGTTTTAGAAGCTATGAAGACTCCTTCATTTGGCTAAACGAGGCGATGATTATTAACACCTGTTATAATGCCACCGATCCGAGTATCGGATTGGCTTTAAGTTCTGATCACACCACTCAAAAATGTTATATGGGTGACACGGGTCTTCTTATCACTCAAACTTTTATGGATAAACCATATGCCGAGAATGAACTCTATAAGGCAATACTCTTTGATCGGTTAAGCATCAATGAAGGGATGATTATGGAGAATGTGGTTGCCCAAATGTTGCGCCGCAATGGTCACCGTCTATATTTTTACTCAAGAAACGATGCCACAAATAGGGCCAACCATATGGAAATAGATTTTCTAATAACTGCTGGTAACAAGATTTCCCCCATTGAAGTTAAATCCGGAAATTATAGATTCCATTCATCACTAGATAAATTTAAGCAAAAGTTTTCAAAAAAGCTAGCTAACTCCTATATTCTCTATCCAAAAGACGTAATGATAAAAGACGATATTATTCATCTGCCACTATATATGGCAATGTTTTTATGATTTCCACTGCCCAAAGTGGCAGATTTAAACCCAATCCTCTTGCTTATAATCAGCCATTGATGCACGAATAGCCATCTTTGGATGGTACTTTTCACAGAAAGCTTTCAAGCTTTTCGCCTGTAAGTTGGTCTCTGCCTTAACTTCAATAGGGATAACTTCTCTTCCTATGCTAATCAGAAAATCTATCTCGGCACTGCCTCTATCATTGGTCCAATAATATGTACTCACACTCTTAATTGTTTTTAACTACATAAAAAGAGAGTGGGTATTTACCACCACTCTCCTAGAAACTAACGGCGCAAGCCTTAGTAACAAATAATTATATTCAATTACAAATACCAACTCCAAGTAACATAAATCTTCTATCTATCTTCTAAATCAAATTATAATGTATGCTTACCCCGCAGGGAGCATAATAAACTGATACTCTCTTCTGTAATCAACGACAGCATATATCGTAACCTCCCCCTCTGCTTTATTGAATTTATAGAAAACAAGGTGCTTTTCGACTACCAATACGCGATATCCTTGTTTTTTAATTGTCTGGTTTCTCGGCACACTGCCTGCCTCAGGGAATACTATTAACTGTTCAATTGACTTTTCCATCTTCCCTATGTACTTCAAAGCCACTTCATTGCTTCCCGATTCCTCCGCGATATATAGGGCTAACTCCCGCATTTGCGAATCTGCTTTTTCTGTTATATTGACCCTATACATTCTCTTCACCATTTAGCATGCTTCTTAATGAGGCAAAGGTATTATCTATTGGCATCACTCGACCATTTCTCACATCATCTTCGGCCTCTGCCAATGTTCTGTATAGTTCTAATTCCGCCTCCATCTGCTTATATGTTTGAAGCGCCATAATGGCGGTATCACCGCGACCATTTACCGTAATAATCACCGGTTCCTTACTTTCTTTACACTGTCTAGATATATCGTTATAATGATTTCGCAAATCTGATGATGGTCTAATGTCTGCTTGCATAACAAACACCTCGCTTTCTTTTATAGTCATATTTTATCATAATTTGACTACTTGCTCAAGCGCTGGTTCCTCTAAGTTGCAACTTTTCGGTGATTTCGAAAAAAAGTTTTATTGTAGGTCAAACTGTATTCTCAATATTTCTTCCTTACCCTTGACCATATAAAGAAATTTATGTATAATTTTTGTATAAAGGAGGTGTTATCATGCCAACAATTCGTTCAAGCGCAGATTTACGCAATAGATACAATGAAATCTCTACTTTTTGCCACGATTCTTCCGAACCAGTTTTCATCACCAAAAACGGTAAAGGAGACCTTGCCGTTATGAGCATTGAGGCTTATGAACAACTGGTCGGACGCCATGAATTATATGGACTGATACAGGAAGGACTTTCCGATGTAGCAGAAGGAAAGACCCGCCCATTCTCCGAAGCGATGTCTGATTTAAGGAGCCGGCGTAAACGATGAACTATTATATTCATATCACAGCGGCTGCCGAAAGAGACATGGAGCGTTCAGCAGATTATATTGAATTTGTCCTGAAGAATCCCCAGGCTGCTGATAATTTGCTGGATGAGGCGGAACGCCAGATTAATGCCCTGACACAGTTCCCAGAGAAGTTCGCTCTAGTAGATGATAAACTACTTGCTTCATGGGGTATTCGCTTTACAAAGGTAGACAATTATCTTGCTTTTTATATTATTGCGGAAGAAGAACAGCAAATTTATGTTATAAGATTCTTATATGGTAAGAGTAATTGGGCTTCTATCCTGAAAATCTCCCGGAAGGTATAACTCTCCCGTGTGCAGTCTTGCTTTCATACTCATAATGCATTACTCCTTTCATCATGTTCTCAACTACCGAAGGCGAAGACGACTGCCTCATAAGGCCTCAAGGTCATTTCTTTTTTACATTCTTCAGCTAAATAATTTGAAATCATAATTTTGCCACTCTCAATAGCAAACTCTTCTGGTATGGTAAATGCCGTCGCTTCTTTTGAATAATTACATAAAACTAAAATTCTTTTCTCATCAAGTTCTCTCTTAAAGGCAAAAATCTTCTCATCTGCACGGCTAATTGCTGTGAAATGACCATATACAATAACTTCATTTTCTTTTCTAAGCCGAATTAGCTTTTTATAATATTGAAAGACCGAGTCCCGTTCTTTCATCTGACGCTCTACATTGATTCTACTGTAGTTTGAATTTAAATTAATCCATGGCGTACCTTCTGTAAACCCCCCATTTTTTTTATTATTCCACTGCATAGGTGTCCGGGCATTATCTCTACTACGAAGCTTTAGGCATTCCATCATTTCTTCTGGTTCCATCCGTTTTGCTCCAGTTAATTCTTCATAATACTGCAAGCTTTCTATGTCTCTATACATGGTGAGGTCTTCAAAGTAAGCATTGGTCATACCGATTTCTTCTCCCTGATAGATGTAGGGCGTTCCTTGCATCATATGAATACAGGTCGCTAGCATTTTCGCCGATATCTCCCTGTACTCCTCACTGTCATCGCCAAACCTTGAAACACTTCTGGGTTGATCATGATTTCCTAGATAAAGGCTATTCCAGGCCTTCCCTTGAAGCTCTTCTTGCCATTTTATCATGATTTTTTTATATTCTCTAAAATCATAGCGATTAGTGGTCCATTTACCATAAGGACCATCCCCAATACTTACATGCTCAAACTGAAATACCATATTTAATTCATTAGCATCTTCTCCAGCATACTTTTTCGCCTCTTCAATAGTGACACCAGCGGTTTCGCCAACCGTCATAATATCATGCCTCGCCAACACTTCTCTATTCATTTCCTGCAGATATTCGTGAATGCGAGGACCATTCATATAATAAGGTGAGCCATCTCCATAAAGTCCTCCATATTCTTTTCCCTCTGGGAAGCTTTGATCCTTTGAAATCATGCTGATTACATCCATACGGAACCCATCAATTCCCTTTTCACACCACCAATTCATCATTTCATAAATATCATTTCGAACGGCTTCATTCTCCCAGTTAAGATCCGGTTGCTTTTTGGAAAAACAATGCAGATAGTACATGCCCGTTCGGTTATCATATTCCCAAGCTGAACCGCCAAATGTGGCGCCCCAGTTATTTGGCTCTTTCCCGGCTTTCGGATATCTCCATATGTAATAATCACGATAGGGATTCTCTTTTGATTTTTTACTTTCCACAAACCATGAGTGTTCATCCGATGTATGATTGACCACCAAATCCATCAGAATCTTTAGACCTTTCTCATGCGCTTTCTCGATTAATTCATTAAAATCTGCCATCGTTCCATAGTCACCAAGGATTTTACGGTAATCAGAGATGTCATATCCATTATCATCTAAAGGAGATTCAAAAACCGGCGAAAGCCATAATACATTTACACCTAGCTCTTTCAAGTAATCTAGTTTTTCAATAATGCCTTTAATATCTCCTATACCATCACCATTGCTATCTTTAAAGCTTCTGGGATAGATTTGATATACAATACTTTCTTTCCACCAATTTCGTTTCATTTTAACCTCCAGACATTTCAAAATTTATTTTACAGCTCCTGCTACTACCCCATTCATAATCCATCTTTGACAGAATACATAAATGATTAATACGGGCGCCAATACAAGCAAGTAGGATGCAAAAGCGTGATTATAATCCACCGAAAACTGCGTCTTAAATACATATTGTGCAAGTTGTAATGTTTGTTGACTAGGTTCACTTAATAACACTAATGGCATTGTAAAATCATTCCAAGTCCACATAAAAGAGAGAATTGCCACTGTTGCTGTGGTTGGCTTTAGGGTTGGGAAGATAACATACCAAAACGTTTGAACCGGGTTGGCTCCATCTATCTTTGCCGCTTCATCTAGGGCCTCAGGTATATTTCGAATCGCACCACTATAGAGAAATGTATTCATTGGCATGCCAAAAACAACATAAAGAAACGTAATTCCAACCACATTGTCTAAATGAAAGGTATTTGCTTGAACCACTAATGGAAGCATTAATACGCTAAAGGGAATAAACATCGCACTCACAAAATAGTAGTAAACAATTGTAAAAAACTTGCTTTTCTTTCGGTTTCTAGTAATTGCATAGGCGACGAACGAATTTGTCATCAACGTAAATACCAGATTTACAATAGTTATAAAAGCAGTGTTACGAAATTTAACCGGGAAATCCGTCATCTCCCATGCTTCTATAAAATTTCTAAGACGCAGCGTCTTAGGAAGGGCTAACACGTTATGCATATCTCCCGGATCACGGATTGCAATCATAACCGTCATGTATAAAGGTAGTAATATCACAAACAAGATCCCCATAATGAGCAATATCGTAACAATCCAATTATATTTTTCTTTCACTTTCTTTTTTTTCATCGGAGTTTATCCTCCCTTTTTTCAAGAACTTTCAACTGGAAGAAAGCAATTAATACCACTATAATAAAGAGAACAACGGCATTGGCAGACTGATACGCAAACTGTCCGCCGCCAAAGCCCTTCTTGTATATCAAAACCGCAATGGATGTTGTTGTCGTTCCCGGTCCTCCATTTGTCATGGCCATAATTTGATCATATACCATCAAGTAATTTTTTGCCGACAGTACCATGTTGATGGTAAAAGATGGGGCAAGCAAGGGGAAGGTGATTTTCCAAAAACGCTTTATTCCAGCGGCTCCGTCAAGGCTTGCAGCTTCGTATACATCCGTGTCAATTGACTGAAGACCTGCTAAATAAATCAACGTATTAAAAGCACATCCAATCCAAACAGACACCACAATAATTCCCCACATTGCCCGGTTAGTTCCCAATACGTTTACGGATAATTCCTGAATTCCAAGAGCCTTACCGGCTCCAGGAATTAAATTAGCAAAAATATAGTTAAAGATAAACCCGACAATTAGTGTTCCTAGCATATACGGCAAAAAATAAAACGCTTTGATTGTATTCTTAAACTTTATCTTTGCGTTTAAGGCGCATGCAAGAATCAGACTGATGGTATTTACTAATATTGTCGTGATAACAGAAAATCGAATTGTAAAGCTGTACGCATTTACAATATCTCTATCTGTAAGCAAATGTACATAATTTCGTAGACCTACGAAGTTCCACTCGCCATATCCTCTCCAATCAGTAAAGCTATAAAATACGCCTCTTAAAAATGGAATGGTATGAAACAGGAAAAATAAGATCCCCATCGCACATACTGCGATATAGCACGTTGGATGCACCTTTGTATTTTTTCTGAAGTTCTTTTTTCTCATCTCTTATCCCTTCATTTACTTACTATTCGACATTTGCCACATCATATTTCTCATCACATTGCTCTAACAGAGTTCGAATATTTTCTTTGTCGTCCATACCATTTACATAATTCAAAGAGAATTCCGACAAAAGAGAAGAAAGGTCAAAACCTGATGGGTAATAATGATCCGGGAAATTCGCAACCTTTCCATTCGTTAAGTCCTCTAGAATCCCATTTACCGATGGATCTTGTTGTTCAACTCCTTCAATTGGCGAAAACGCAAATTGATCATCAATATATCTTTGAGCGTTTTCTGGTTTTAGCATAAATTCAACAAACGCCTCAGCCACTTCCTTATTCTCACTGGAAGTAGAAATAGCTAACAGTACATCCACACCTGACGTAACATAATTTTTAGACTCATCACTTGCCGCCGGAAAAGCAAACATATCCACTCTGAAATCCTGATTTGCATTGTGGAACTGATTAATTGCCCAGTTTCCATTTATCATCATCACCCCTCGTCCATTTGCAAAGGCTTTATTTCCGTCGTCATAGGTCATTCCCATAAAATCATCCTGTGCATAATCTAAAATAGTCAAATACTTTTCTGCAATCTCTTTATGCGTATCTACAAATGTAGTTTTTCCCGCTTTGCGATCGTCTGTAAAACCCTCTGGCTGAAGATCCGGGGCCATACTATTCCAAGACGGAAGTACCGTCCACGTATCCTTATAGGTTAGCAATAACGGCTCTTCTCCTGCGGCCTCTATTGTCTCCATTGTTGTCAAAAACGCCTCCCATGTAGTCGGAATCGTTAATCCTAATTGTTCAAATTTATCCACGTTATAAAGTATTCCCGATGCATTCGTTGCATAAGGTATGCCATACGCCTTTTCCTCTTTCTCTTTATTAATATCATAAACCATCTGTAAATAAGCGTCCTGAATCGTATTCACATACGCCTTGTCCGATAAGTCCTCTAAAAGACCAGCGCTTTGTAATTCCGTGTACATATTATTTCCACCAATTGCCAAAATATCTGGCATATCGTTTTTGGCCATCCGAGTTTTTAGCACCGTTTCCGCATCCGCTGGCGCAACCACCTTAATCTTAACCTCTTCTTGGGTCTCATTGAATTCGTCTACTAAAGACTGCATAATCGCATTATTTTCAGCCTTATTCAAAAATAATTCAAGCTCTTTTCCTTTTGATTCGCCGTTTCCACCACAACCCGTTAGCAGACCTAACACCATCGAACTAACTAGTAATAAACTAACAATCTTCTTTTTCATACTCTTGCACTCCTTTTCTATTCTTACACTTACATCTATGTAGTGTGGCCAACACTCTTCACGCCCTAATCATACTTCCAGAACCCTCTATTTCACAATAGGTTTCATGAGAAACTACTTTTTGTCACAAAAAACTTCTTGTCACTTTGTTGAAATTAAACAAAATAGGAAGAACACCTCTTAAAAAGTGTTCTTCCTATCTTTTACCGACTCTCTTTTTATCAAATTTACTTCATGTCTGATATTCTTTTCAGCAAGCTCTTCTCCCCTAATCAGGCGAACGAGGCATTCAAATGCTGTCCTTGCCTTCTTCGAAACATCCTGATTCACAGTTGTAAGCCTTGGACGCACTAAAGTTGCGCTTATACAATTATCAAAGCCTGCAACTGATATCTGCTCCGGCACTTTAATACCTAAATCATGAAAGAAATTCATTGCTTCAATCGCTGTATAATCTGAAGTAAAAGCAACTGCCTTCGCTTCCAAAAACTGCGGAATCAGCTTCTCATAAAGATAAATCCTTTCCCTTTTATTAGTACTTCCCACAATAAATCTCGCTTTGCTACAATATCCACCTTCTTCTTCCATCGCCTTTTTAAAGCCAAGCCATCGATAATAATCACTTGCTTCATCCGACTCCCCAAACATAACCGCCTTCTTGTAGCCACACTCCCTTAGATACTCGCCAATCTGATACCCGCCTGAATAGTCATCTACTCCGACATTTTGAAATGTATATTCTTTTGAAGCATAAGTATCTACCAATACCATCTTTTTATTCAGTTTTTTCCTTAGAATATCATGCTCTTTCTCGGAATATCCTAGTATAATAAGACCGTCCATATTCCAAGCTGAGGCAACTGATACCACATTATTATAATCTTCTCCACCGATTAGCATAATATAATAGCCCTTTTCCTCAGCCTCTCGGGCAATCGTTCCAATAAATTCCCCTACAAAAGAATCCATTGTGGCATGCATACCATGAATCCATGAGTACGTAACTATGCCTATAATTTTAGAAACATTTCCAGTTAAACTCATCGACGCCATGTTGGGGACATACCCTTGCTCATCAATAATCTTGGTAATTTTATCAATTGTCTTTTGCGACACTCTTTTTGTACGACCTTGAATCACATTCGACACGGTTGTGCGACTAACCCCTGCTATCTCTGCAATATCCTGTAAACGAATCATAGCCTACCTTTCCTCTTTTTCAGACAATTATAGCAGAATTTGCTTTTGCTTGCACCAAATAGTATACTAGTCGCAATAAAACTATGGGAGAACGTATATGAGCAAATATTTAGAAATCCCCGCATTCGATCAAGACATTTCCTTTCGCACCTTTTTACACGATGGTATGGAAATCACCTACCCACATTTTCATAAAGAGATTGAAATAATATACATCCTTAAAGGGCGATTAAATATTGGGGTAAGAGATGAAATCATCGAGCTGCAAAAGGGCGAGGTATACTTTTTTGCCAGTGGTGAACCCCATTTCTTTCTCGCCTCTCCTGGGAGCGAGCGCTACGTATGGCAATTCGACTTAAAAATCTTTAACGAGACACTTCTAGGCAAAGATTTAGAAAGCCTTTTCGAGCTTTTTGAAAAGAGCGAACCCTGCAGTCGTAGCTGGTCCAAAGACTTTACTGAGAAGTTCATACATCTCCTAACGGAGGCCTACAACGCTCTAGAAGAGAAGAAAAAAGGATATAACTACTATATCACTGGACTTCTCAATCAAGTAATCGGCCTAATGTATCAGCAGGTGCCGATAAGAGCTACCACAAAGAAGCAAAAAAAATCATATGAGATGAAATACAAGGAAACCCTAGATCAGCTCAACATTATCTTTGATTTTGTTGAGAAGCACTATGATGAGCCGCTTACCTTAGACGAGGTCTCCGCTAAAATTGGATTTAGCCCTCATTACTTCACACGTTTTTTCAAAAAAAATACCGGCCAAACCTTTATGCAATTCCTCACCGAATATCGAATCATACAATCTAAGTTTCTCTTAGCAAATGATAAACTACCCATGGTTGATGTAGCCGAAAGAGCGGGTTTTTCTAGTGTGAAAACCTTTCACCACGTTTTCAAAAAGCAAGTAGGCCTCTCACCTTTAAAATATAGTAAAAAAATGAAAGAATAAAAGTAGATTCGTAATGAGTCTACTTTTATTGTGTCAATATTCGGGAAGATTTGATGCTAAAACGGGAAGATTTACTTTTATTCACAGGATATAATGTGCTCATAACAAGGAAAATGCTTTTTAGGAGGAAATATAATGACGTTAAAAATTGGGATAATAGGTTGTGGTGGGATTGCCAACGGAAAACATATGCCCGCCTTAAAAGAAGTAGCGGAAGCAAAACTGGTTTCATTTTGTGACACAATCCCTGAAAGGGCTCAAAAGGCAAAAGAAGAATTCGGAACGTCGGCTGCAACCGTATACACAGATTTCCGAGAAATGCTAAAGAAGGAAGATTTGGACTTGGTACATATATGTACCCCCAATGACTCCCATAGCCTAATCTCTGTATCGGCGATGGAAGCTGGCTGCCATGTTATGTGCGAAAAGCCCATGGCCAAAACCTCCATACAGGCTATGGAAATGTTGGAAGCAAGCAAACGCACGGGCATGAAGTTAACCATCGGTTATCAAAATCGTTTTCGCACTGATTCACGTTATCTGCATCAAATATGTGAAGAGGACGCCTTGGGAAACATCTATTTTGCAAAAGCTCATGCCATACGCCGCAGAGCCGTTCCTACATGGGGTGTATTTTTAGATGAAGAGGCGCAGGGCGGTGGTCCCCTTATTGATATTGGTACCCATGCCCTTGATTTAACTCTATGGATGATGAATAATTACAAACCCAAGTATGTCGTTGGCAACACGTACCACGAGCTGTCACAAACTCAAAATGCCGCCAATGCCTGGGGACCTTGGAAACCCGAGAAGTTTACTGTTGAAGACTCTGCTTTTGGCTATATCGTTATGGAAAATGGTGCCAGTATTTTCCTCGAATCTAGCTGGGCACTAAATAGCTTGGATACAAAAGAAGCCAAAACAACTCTTATGGGAACTAAAGGTGGTGCCGATATGAATAGCGGTCTCACTATAAACGGTGAAGATCACAGTCTTTTATATGAAAAGCAAATAGAACTTCAAGCTGGAGGTGTTGATTTCTATGATGAGGCAGGAGAGAAACCCGAGGTATTAGAAGCCCAATCCTTTATCAATGCTATTCTAAATGACAGCGAGCCAATCGTAAAGCCAGAAGAGGCTTACATTGTAACTCGGATTTTAGAAGCTATCTATGAATCAGCAAAAACCGGAAAACCAGTATACATTGAACACGAATAAGGAGGATAGCACAATGAAACTAGGCGTATTTACACCATTATTTAACAACTTATCTTTTGAAGAAATGATAGACGAGGTTGCCAAAAGAGGATTAAACATGGTTGAAATCGGGACTGGTGGCTCTCCAGGGAGTGCCCATCTCGATATCGATAAACTCTTGACCTCTGAAGATGCTAGAAGAGAGTATTTGGCAAAATTGACAGATAAAGGCTTAGAAATTTCTGCCTTAAGCTGCCACCATAATCCGATTTCTCCGAATAAAAATATAGCCGACGAAGCAGACCAACTTCTTCGAAAAACCATCAAACTAGCAAGCCTTATGAATGTACCTGTGGTAAATGGTTTTTCTGGTGTTGCAGGTGGAAACTCTACTGACACACAAGTGAGCTGGCCTATCCTTCCATGGCCAACCGAATATACAGATAGCTACGAATATCAGTGGGAGAAAAAACTGATTCCCTACTGGAAAGACATCCATCAAGAAGCCGAAGCTGCTGGGGTTAATATCGGAATCGAACTACACGGTGGCTTCCTTGCACACACTCCCTATACCATGCTGCGCTTACGAGATGCAACAGGCTCTACGATTGGCTGTAACCTAGACCCAAGTCACTTATGGTGGCAGGGAATCGACCCTGTTGCCGCCATAAAAATCCTAGGTGAAGCAGGGGCCATACACCACTTTCACGCGAAAGACACATACCTAGATCAAGACAATATCAACCTTCATGGTCTAACAGATATGCAACCATACAATAATGTGAAAACACGAGCGTGGACCTTCCGTTCTGTCGGATGCGGTCACGACTTAAAAATATGGTCAGATATTGTCTCTGCTCTTCGTATTTACGGATATGACTATGTACTTAGCATTGAGCACGAAGACCCCATTATGTCCATTGATGAAGGCCTAAATCGAGCGATTACAAATCTTCGTTCTGTTATGATTAACGATTTACCAACGGAAATGTGGTGGGCTTAAAATGACTAAATTAAATCTAGCCGTAATTGGATACGGTGGCATGGGCTCTTACCACGTAAACACAATTTTAGCCAATGAAAACGACTTGTTTGTGGTAGTTGGTATCTACGATATTGATACCAAAAGGCAAGCCCAGGCTGCCCAAGATGGTCTCTTTGTGTACAAAAGTCTAGATAAGATGTTAAAAGATTCCCGTGTAGACGTCATCCTAATCGCCACCCCCAACGACTCCCACAAGGAACTGGCTATTAAAGGGATGGAAGCCGGAAAACATGTTGTTTGTGAAAAACCTGCTGTCATGAACCCTCAGGAGTTTAAAGAGGTTCAAAAAGTAATAGCATCTACCGGCAAAACCTTTATGGTACACCAGAACCGTCGCTGGGATCCCGACTTCCTAATTCTGAGGGAATTATATGAAACTAAAGAACTTGGCGAGATTTTTCAAATCGAGTCTCGGGTTCACGGAGCGAATGGTATCCCTGGGGATTGGCGTCATGAAAAGAAACATGGAGGGGGAATGCTCTTAGACTGGGGCGTCCATCTCTTTGACCAGCTCCTCTGGATGATTGATTCCCCTATCAAAAGCATCGAAACAGACCTTAGTTTTATTCTTGGAAATGAGGTCGACGACGGATTTATATCCTATGTCACTTTTAAAAATAATATAAAGGTTCTTGTGGAAGTCGGTACGACAAACTATTGCAAATTAGACCGCTGGTACATCAAAGGTACCAACGGAACCGCAAAAATCTCAGACTGGGATCTCCATGGCGAAATGGTGATTGCAAGAGAAACTCAAGGTCTTGTTCCCCCTGCACCTATAAAAGCCGGAGTAGGACTTACCAAGACCATGGCTCCTCCCTCCGAAGAAAGCACCATTAAAAAAGAACTTCCCTCCGGAAAAAAGATGAATCAAAGCTTCTATCAGAACTTCTATCATGTGGTGAATAGTAATGCTGAACCTCTTGTCAAAAATGAAGAAGTATTACATGTTCTCACACTCATGGATGATATCTTAAAAAGATAAACAAATTTAAAGCCTTAGGTAACGATGAACTATTATATTCATATCACAACAATAAATAGGGTCCGAATAACTCTCACGAGTTGTTCGGACCCTATTTGTATTATTCTCTTCTAGTATAACTTCGCCCCTGCCGGGATACTATCATCCACCAGCAGTAGGTTCAGCGCTTCTTTTCCATCGTATTCATGTACTGCGGAGATTAGCATGCCGCAAGAATCGATACCCATCATCGGTCTTGGTGGTAGGTTTACGATTGCGATCGCGGTTTTACCAACTAGTTCCTCAGGCTCGTAATATTCACGAATACCGCTTAAGATAGTTCGCTTCCTGTCGCTGCCATCATTTAAAGTGAACTTAAGAAGCTTTTTGCTTTTCGGTACCTCTTCGCAAGCTTCGATTTTTACAACCCGGAAGTCTGACTTAGAGAAGGTCTCAAAATCCACCATTTCTTCAAATAAAGGCTCGATTTTCACCTTCGAGAAATCAATCTTTACGGCAGGCTTATCTTCCTTCTTAGCACTATCGCTACCGCCAAGGCTCTTCATTGTGGGGAATGGAAGTTGACTTATTCCACCAAACACCACGAGAGCCCATATTGCTCTTTTTCTCAGGGATTGCTCCTCAAATGCCAGTCCATATTAGTCCACCAAAATACATGAAATTGATGTCTTTTTGATGTCATTCTCGGATTTTGATATCAGGTATATTACCTGCTCACTACAAACCAGGACCCTTTCCTAGAATATAGCTACCTTTTTTTCAAGTGAATTAATCACTTCCGTCTTCTTATCTTGTGTTACATCTGCATAAATGTCCATTGTTGTTGTAATATCCTTGTGACCCATAATGGCTTGAATAACTTTAACATTAGTTTCATTTTCACAAAACCTAGTGCAAAACGTATGCCGCATGTGATGGCACGAGAAATGAGGAATTATTATGGGCTGGCGCTTCTGTTTTTTCGCTTCAACAATCTCTTCAGCATTATGCGCCTCGTAGATTCTCCGAATCGCCCTATTGATGGTTCCCGGATTGTGGACTCCCCCAAAACGATTGGCAAAAACAAAGCCACTCATTCCATCAATTACTGCCATATTGAATCCTCTCTCTTTTTGAGCCTCGTACTCATCTTGAAAGGCTTGATACACCGCTTCCATCATCGGAATAACTCTTGTTCCTGCTTTTGTTTTTGGCGTTGAAACATGATATTCGGATTTGCCATTTTCCATAAAACGATATACCACGCTATGATTAATGTCTATAAGCCGATTTTCATAATCAATATCATCCCATGATGGCGATATAATAGGACTAAGTTAGAAAACCCGCTCAACACAAGGGTTTCGCTGATTTTGTCCTAAATCAGTAACCGTGCCAAATCGTGTAAAAGACTAAAAATCATGGAAATGGAGGGCAGGTTCGGGTTCAGCAGCATTTCAATATATCGCCAGCGTAAGCGCCTCGTTTTTTAGCGAGGCGCTTTTTCTATTTCCGGGAAAGGAGGGGACACGCCATGCCGGAACATGATTATCATTACGGAAGCGAATCCGAGCAGTACACATTCTATAGATTGCCGAAGGTTCTCTTTACCAACAGCCGCTACAAGATTCTATCCGACAGCGCAAAAATACTTTACGGCTTGATGCTGGACCGCATGGCGCTGTCCATGAAAAACGGATGGGTGGACGAGTCCAACCGCGTGTTCATCTTCTTCACTTTAGAGGATGTGCAGGAGTATATGGGCTGCAAGCATGAAAAAGCCGTCAAGCTGCTTGCCGAGCTGGATTCCGACAAGGGCATCGGCCTCATAGAGCGTGTGAAGCGCGGCCAAGGCAAACCCACCCTCATCTATGTGAAAAAGTTTACCGCCCCTGCCACCGGCACGCCGCCAGATAACCGGAATCCTCTACCTCCGAATCCCGGAAGTCAAGGGTTCCGGGAAACAGAAGTCTTGACTTCCGAAAATCAGAAGTCTGGATTTCCGAAAAACAGAGGTCAAGACTTCCGAAAATCAGAGGGTAATGATACTGAATATAGCAATACTGATTTGAACGAAAACAATATCATCAAGACGGAGTATCCATCCATCTATCCATCAATACCACCCCGTCCTCCGGATGCTCGCTCCCGCGATGCTCCCCGGCCTGATGGGATGGATAGGATGGAAATGTACCGTGAAATGGTTATGGACAACATCGAATACGACATCCTTTCCCAGCGGTACGACAGGGAGCGGCTGGATGAAGCTGTGGAAATCATGCTGGAGGCCATTTGTTCCAAACGTGAATACATTCGTGTAGCCGGGGATGAATTTCCAAGGGAGGTTGTAAAAAGCCGGTTGTTGAAACTATCGAGCCAGCACATCGAGTATGCCTTCGACTGTATCGACAAGAACACCAGCAAGGTCTACAACATAAAATCCTATCTGCTCACCACGCTCTATAATGCCCCGGTCACCATCGACAGCTACTACAGGGCCGAGGTCAGTCACGATTTGTACGGTTCCGGTCTATAATCAGGGATAGGTTTTTCGCATCTGCTCTATACGCCGAATAAGCTCTTCCCGGACGTGAACGGGACGGATTACCTCGCACTCCGCGCCCATACTAAGCAAGACGCCATATCCCATATCACTCTCTATGAATGGAAAGTGAATCGCGATTTTGCCACTGTCTAATTCGGTCATGGTTTCTTCACGGCAATAATCCAGGGCCCGTTCCCGCAGGGCCTCGGTGATCACAATGTCGATGAGGATGCTGCGCTCGCTCTGCCAATCCTTAAAATCAGACATGCCGCTTACAAATTCTCGCGGTTCAAATGATTCCCCCGTGATTTGCAGATTGCGGATACGGCTAAGTTTGAAGGTGCGAAACTCCTGCTTTTCCCGGCACCATGCTTTCAGATACCAATTGTTTTCTTTTAGCACAAGCTGGTGCGGTTCTACTGTCCGGTTCGCGGAAGATTCACGCCTGCCGAGGTAATCAAAACGGATAACATGATTGTCCGCAAGTGATTTCTGCACTACCTTTAGCGTTTCTGTGATGACCGGGTTGCTCAGCCATGGCGAGATGTCAATGTATAGCTGTTTGGATGTAAGCTCAATGGAACGGTGGTATTCTTCGGGAATCAGGCTTTTGATTTTCTCCAGCGTTTGGTTCATCTGGGCTGTAGAGATGGACGATCCAGACACGCTGTACAGGCTGGTAAGCAACGTGGCAATATCCTGATGGGTGAACAGCTTTTTGTCAATCTTGTAGCCCTCCATGATGGAGAAGCCGCCGTTTACACCTGTCTGCGTCACAATGGGAATCCCCGCACTTTCCAGCGCCTCAATATCCCGGTATATTGTCCGCACGCTCACCCCGAATTTATCAGAAAACCAGCTCGCGCTGATGCAATCTTTTTGCAGAAGTGCCGTCAGTATGGCGATAAGCCGTTGTAACTTCATCAAAACAATCCTTTTTGCTTTAATTATAAACCCTGACATACTGATGTCAATGCTATGTGGTATTGTAGTCTTACCAACCGAAGGAGGAAGATAGAACATGGAAATGAAAGATTTATTTGAAAAGGTCATGCAGAAATCCATCAATATGGCGCTCGCCACCAGCGTTGACAACAAACCCAATGTGCGGGTTGTCACGTTTGCCTATGACCCCGCCAGGGCAGGAAAAGTGTTCTTTACCACATTTAATAGAAACCAGAAAGTGAAGGAGTTCGCGGAAAACCCATATGTGGCTTGTATGCCCATTCCCGAAAGCCCGGAAGCGGATGCGCAGGTGCGGATATTCGGAACCGTACAGAAATCAAGTGTCAGCCTTGATGAAATCATTGCCATTATTGCAAAGAAGTATCCGGGCAACGCGGACACAATCAAAGAAGGTGGCTCGATGATGGATATATACGAAATCTGCTTTGATGAGGCATACGTAACAGCAGGCATGAATCCGGCGGAAAAAGTCAATGTATAGCCAATAGTCCGCGAGAAATGCCTGTCTGAAAAGATAGGCGCTGCTATAAAACTGAATACCGCCGTCAGCACCGCCCGAATTGGAGAAATCCTTTTCGGGCTTTTTTTGTGCCAAAAATCAAAATGAAAGAGGTTTTATTATGAGCTTCAAATACAAGTACGAGCACCTTCACTGCGGCTTCTGCGCGGAAATCGAGAACGAGGGCTGCCCCCATCTCCATTGCCCCCATATTCTCGAAAACATGAACGACCTGCTCGAAGACCCGGCCTTCATCGAGGCGGTGCGCGATGCTGACGAGTGCGAAACCTACCACCGTCCGGCGCTGCTCATGGTGCAGGGCATCATGGAGGCGGCGGGCGAGCTGGAGGAATACGAGCCGGAGCCACCGGAAAATCCTTTCGGCGTCTTCGCCACCTTCAAGCCGGAATGTGAGGGCTGCTCATATCCCCGGCATGGCTTCATCTGCTACGACGAGAGAAGCGGGATTTGCCTAAAGGATGCGGTAGACGCCATTTTGCGAAAGGGTGACGGTATTGTCTTCCCTCACTGACGAGCAGATTGCCGCCGCCCGCTCGGTTGACCTGCTCTCGTATCTCGAAGCCCATGAGCCGAGCAGCGTCAGGAAAACCGCCCCCCGCGAATACTGCCTGCGGGAGCACGACAGTTTGAAAATCTCAAACGGAAAGTGGTTTTGGTTCAGCCGTGGTATCGGCAGTAATAACGCACTGGACTTCTTGGTACAGGTTCGCGGGTTGGAGTTCAAAGAGGCCGTGGGTATTCTGGCAGACGGAAGGAGCGCCCCGGTATATCAGCAGGCGGCGCCCCTTCCCGAAAAGCCCAAGCCGCTGCTCTGCTTGCCCATGCCCAACCAGAACAACCACCGCCTGACCGCCTACCTGATGGGGCGCGGTATTAGCAAGGGGGTAATCACCGCCTGCATCAATCAGCGCATCCTGTACGAGAGCCGGAGGCATCACAACTGCGTGTTTGTGGGCCGAAACGCCGAGGGCAAGGTTCGCTTCGCCTGCGAGCGCGGCACATCCGGCGATTGGAAAAAGGATTTGGACGGCAGCGACAAGCGGTTTTCCTTCTCCATCCCGGCGCGGATTGCGGGCAACACCACCCTCAACGTGTACGAGGCCCCGGTGGATTTGCTCTCCGCGGCCGCCCTTCGTCGGTCACTGTGGAGCTTGCAGCATCACCTTTCACTCGGCGGCGTTTCGGCAAGGGCGCTGGACCAGTATTTGAGCGACCATCCCCATATCCGTTGCGTCAACCTCTGCCTCGACAATGACCGGGTAGGGAGGCGCGCCACGGCCCGGCTCACAAAACATCTTCGGGAAAAGGGCTGTATCGTCACCAATACACCACCAGCTTCCGGCAAGGATTACAACGCCCATCTTCAAAATATCCGGCAGGAACAAAAGCAAGCAAGCCGCCCCCACAAGGAGGCGGCCATTTCTATGTAAGGAAGTGATTTCTGATGAAAAACAAAGACGCCCTCACCATGAAAACCATATCCGGCCTTTCCAAAGTACCGGAATACAGCCCGGCCTCCGTGAAAAAACTCATGGCCCGCCACGACCTGAACGAGCGGGCCTTCGCCATGCTGATGAACGTAACGCCGCACACGGTTCGCCTGTGGACCACCGGCGCCGCCAAGCCCTGCGGCCTCTCCCGGAGGCTGATGCAGATTTTCGATACCTGCCCGGAGGTCATCGAGCACATCACGACACGGAAGGAACCCGCTGATTGCTAAAGTTAGGCTCCCTCTTTGACGGCATCGGCGTCTTTCCGCTGGCGGCGGCAAAGCATGGCATCCGGCCGCTGTGGGCCAGCGAGATTGAAAAGGCGCCCATCTCCATCACTAAGCGGCATTTCCCCTACATGGAGCATGTGGGCGACGTCACGCAGCTTCACGGCGGCCGGCTTCCCCCGGTGGACATCCTGACCTTCGGCTCGCCCTGCCAAAACCTTTCGCAAATCGGGAACCGTGATGGGCTTGCCGGGGAGCAATCCGGGCTTTTCTACGAGGCAATCCGAATCATAAACGAAATGAGGTGTGCAACCGATGGACAGTATCCCCAGCTCGCCATTTGGGAAAATGTCGCAGGGGCATTCAGCTCAGCAATGGGAGCGGATTTTAGGACCGTGCTTGAAGCCTTCGCAGACAGCGAAATTCCAATGCCTGATAACGGAAAATGGGCGCCCGCCGGTCTGGTACCGGACGGCTGCCCCGAAATCGCTTGGCGGCTCTTGGACTCCCAGCATTTCCAAAGCGCCCAATCAAGGGAGCGCGTGTTCGTTGTCGCAGATTATCGAGGACAACGCGCCTCGGAAATCCTTTTTAACCCCCTTCCTCTGCACAAAATACTTGGCGATGGCGAAGAAAGCGGGCTGCCGTTTCCCGGAGACCGTGGAGGCGGTTCTTCGGAAGCAGGGCGGCATCATGCCGAGGTAAGATGCTTCCACACCCGTAAGATGCGGGGCGCGGTGCAGTACCATGACCCGAAGATGTTCCTCTCGGCCATTGGCAAGCCGGGCGCTCCTTGCCCGACCCTGCTCACCGGGGATTATCAGGTGATTGCCGTCCATTTTCCCGACGCGCCGGAGAAAGACTATATCCGCAAGCTGACCGTCACCGAATTTGAAATGCTGATGGGCCTGCCTGTGGGCTGGACCAAGTTCGGGCATGAGGGGCAGCGCATTTCCGACAGCGCCCGGTTCAAGGCGCTGGGCAATTCTATCGTGCTCGGCTGCGCCGAATATATCATGGCCGGCGCTGCCGTGCTGTTACAACAAAAGGAGGGTTTGAATGGCAAATGAAGAAAGCCGTGGCGCGCCAATCCGCGCCCTTATCGTCAATACCGATGATATGGCAAGCATGTTTGCGGATTTGGAAAGGTTAAGAAACAGCGACTTTGCGCGCAAGTGGCACTCTTTTCCCACCACCAAAGAGGATATACAGGCCACGCTAAAGGAAATCGGCGTGGACGGGGTGGAACACAAGCAATATTACATTACTGATTATGAAACGAGTGTTCCGGCATTGCGTGACCGCCTGCCTGTGGGCGCCGACATTGATGAAATCAATCATCTCGCCATGCGGATAGAGGTCGTGGAAAAAGCCTATGGCCTCGAAACATTCGCGGCGGTTATGGAGAGCGGCCGGCATTGCGAAAGCCTGACTGACATTATCAATGTCACCGAGAACATGGACTGCTTCTATTTGCAGCCATCGTACAGCGCAGAAATGTACGGTGAGTTTTTGGCGACCATGGCGCAGGATGAATTTGGCGGCGTGATTGAAAGGTTGGAGCACTCGCCCGACCCGGATATGCGCGAGCTGGCCGGGTACATAACCCGGCTTGAAAGCCACTTCGATAGCGCAGCCTACGGCCGTGAGCTGGTGCAGGCGGAAAACGGTGTGTTCACTGACAGCGGCTATTTGACGGAAATCAATCCCGGTGAATATGTAGATTTGTACAGTGGCCGCCACGATGTCGAGTATCCCGTATTCGCTTACCCGGAGCGGGAACCGACAGCGCGCCCCTCCGTCATGGATAAACTGGCCGCCGCAAAGGAGGCGGCGGAGAAGCAGGGCTCCGAGAGGACCGGCCATCCCTCAAAATCCCATGACGCGGAGCTTTAAGGAGGGGCGGGCGTATGGCGAAGCAGGTACAGCATGAGGATTTCGGCGAGAAAATCGGCGGCGCAAAAAAAGATTTGTGGAAGGAGCGCGGCCTTCTCTCCGATGACCTGGCGGGCATGAACGGGCGAGAGGCCGACAAGTACGTTAAAAAGGACAATATCTGGCGCAAGCCCGATTATCAGGCCATGATCGACAGCGGAATGCCTGTTGACGTGGCTTTTTTCTTCAAGACCGTGCGGGACAGCCTTCCCGCCTCCCCGGTGTATCTCTATGGCGACGAGGCTCCCGAAAAGCGCCTTGCCCGGCAGGAGCAGTACATTGATACCGTCCGCGAGGTACAAGGCATCATGGACAGCGTGAAAACAAAGGCCGATGTCATGGCGGCCTACCGGCGCTTTTGTCTTGACAACGGGTACATGGAGCAGATAGCGGAAGGGATGAGCGGCACGCGGTATGGGTGGACGGAAAAGGGACAGAACAATCCGGTTATCACAAACAAGCTGGTAAACGCCTTTCATGTTTCCTCTGAATATGCCTACCAGCGGAATTTTGTTCAGAAGGCCGCCAAGCAGCAGTTCGGCGTATCCAAAGAGGATAAGGTCCCCAAGGGGTATGAGATTCGCCACAATGACGGTAAAAACACATGGTCCAAGGATGATGATTGGAAGCCGGATACATGGTATGTCGCAAAGGGCCATCGTATCATCAAAACCAATCTTGCCACGAAAGCCGATGCGCTGAAATGGGTACAGGATTTTGCCAAGCAGCGCGCCACGAGCGGCAAGAAGCGGTTTGTGCCGAAGCAGCTTGCGGCGGTGCGGCGGGATGGGCCAGACTACCGGCGCGGCAGGGACGCCACCGGGCAGGATTACCTCGACACCTTCGGCTTTCGCGGCGGTGAATTCGGAAACTGGATGAATCACAACGATCGGCAGGCGTCCCTCAACATGGGCTTCGACGCCCTCAAAGACCTTGCCGCCGCGCTGAAAATCAGCGACCGGGATGTTTCCTACGGCGGCTCCCTCTCTATCGCCTTTGGCGCTCGTGGCAGCGGAAACGCCGTCGCCCACTATGAACCGCTGCGGCAGGTCATCAACCTAACCAAGATGAACGGCGCGGGCTCGCTGGCGCATGAATGGTGGCACGGGCTGGACGACCACCTGGGCGGAAAGCTGGGCGCGGGCGGCCTGCTTTCGGAGAATCCCCGCAAGCATCCGCTCATGGCAAAGCTGATAGACACCATTAAATACAAGCCGGAAACGCCGGAACAGGCGGCGGCCCGCGCCGGGGCGCAGGATGCCCGAACACGGAAAAACGCCGAGGGCTGGCTGCAAAACGCGATGCTCCCCGCCTTGAACCGCGCCGGCGACGACAAGGCTCTCGCCGAGTATGAAATATTGAAAACGGCGTATTTGAGCGGCGAGCCCGGCAGCGTGGACAAGCTGAATGATTTGAAAAAGAGCGTCACCGGCCGGGTAATTCCAAAGGAGGACCGGGACCGGCTGCACACCTTTGAACACATCCTGCAGGGCATGTCCGCGCCATCGGAGCCCACCATCGGCAAGGTTCCCACCGAGTTTTACAAAAGCTCAAAGCGCATGGGCGAAATCTCCGAGAAGGACGGCGGCTATTGGGACAGCAATGTTGAAATGATGGCGCGGGCCTTCGCAACCTACGTCATGGACGCCCTGCCGGGCCGCTCCGATTATCTGGCGGGGCACGCGGAATGCGCAATCGCCTTTGACAGCGACAGGGACGGCAATCTCTCCATCCTGAAAGCGTACCCGGAGGGTGACGAGCGCCGGGCTATCAACGCCGTATTCGATGAAATCGTAGCGGAGCTGAAATTACAGCAGTATCTCACCCACGACGAGCATGCGCAGGCGGAGCCGCCCTCGGAGCGGCAGGCATCCCCCCGCGCCGCGCCGGAAATCGGACCGGACCCACCGGGCGAACAGCTTTCCTTCGATTCCCTGCCCCGGCAGGAACGCCCCTCCGTTATGGGTAAGCTGGCTGCCGCCAAGGAAGCCGTTAGCAAAACAGAGCGGCCAGAACAGGCGGCGGATAAGCCAAAAACCAAAGGCCCGGAGCTTTGAGCGATGGGCCGCCTTTACAACTTGGAGGTGAAACATGGCAGAAAACAATTCGACGGGCCCCAGCCCCCGACACTACATTTTCAACTTGGAGAGCACCAAGATTGAGCTGCATTTTGATAAATCAGAATATGCGGCAATGACGGACGAGCAGAAGCGCGAGCTAAAAGGCGCGTTCCTGTTCAGCGGCAAGGGTAAATGCTGGGTGAGCCGCGCCAAGGAGCCGAACCTGTGGCGCGCAAAACAGGTGGCGGAAAAGCTCGGCTTCACCGGGGAGCAGCGGGAAGGTGAACGCCTTTCCTATGCGGAGCAGCTTGAACGGCAGGCCGAGCGCGCCGAGGCGCGGGCCGACCGGTACGAGGGTTACGCCGCAAACGCCGCGGGACGTGCAGAGCAGCTTCAAAAGCCTTTGGAGAGTATGCGCGGCGATATTTCTTTCTTCACGCAGCCCAATATCAACAGCTCGGCGGGCAGGGCGTTCACGAATTACAGGGAGCGGTTGTATAACCGTTACCACAAGGGCTTTGAGGAATACCGCAAAAGCGAGTATTTTATCGACAGGGCGGTGACAGCGCGGGGAACCGCTTCGCAGGCGCAGTTCAGCGACCCGGCCTATCTGGACCGGCGAATCAAGGAGTGCCAAAAAGAGATTCGGGCCAGAGAAAAGAATGCCGTCAGCTATGAAAAAGCCCTAACTGACATTGAGAACGGCGTGGAAAGAAAGAAATACAGCGGTGAGGTTATTACCGCCGACGAGGTGAAGGGCCTGCTTAGCCGTGAGCTGGAGCTTATTGAAAAGGCGATGGATAAGCAGGGCTATCTCGAAAACTGCCTCGATGATTTGGGCGGCCGTCGGTTCAGCAAGGAGAATGTCAAGCCGGGGTACATTGCCAATATACCCCGCTGGGGGCCGGTGGAGATTTTGAGCACCGGGCCGCAGAATGTGGGATTTAAGATTTTGACCGGAGGCGCCAAGGGCGGCATGTTAAAAGCCGCATACGCCGAAATCAGCGAAATCATCAAGGCGGAGGAAAAGAAACCGCCTACCCATCCCTTCGAGGTCGGCGAGAAGTTCACGGCGGTACACCGCGATTACAGTAACGGTCTCCACGATGTCAAGACGACCGAGATTGTCTATGAAATTGTAAAGGCCACCGATACCACCATTCGGCTAAAGCCTCTGGATTCAGACGAGAAGCCTATCACCCGCAAGCCGGTCAAAACCTACAGCGGCCAGTGGCGGTTCAGCATCAACGATACCTACGGCAACACCTTCTACAAGGCGGAGCCGCCGCCGCAGGAAAGACCGTCCGCGCTGGATAAGCTGGCTGCCGCAAAGGATTCCGTCACCAAAAACGCCGCCGAAAAGCCCGACAAACCGGAGCCGAAAAAATCCGGCCCGGAGCTCTGACCCATGCCGCCCATCATCACCTACCGCTGCGGCGTCTGCAAACGAGAATATCCCGGCCATGAGGAAGCCGTCCGGTGTGAGGAATCGCATCTGGCGGCAGTTTCCGTTGTGGTGAAGAATCATGGCATCCACGAGTATCCCTACTCGGTGGCCGTCACCTTCTCCAACGGCGAGACGCGGGAATATGTGGCAGACCATATGCGGTAACAACTTTTTGAAGGGAGCTGATATTTATTGCTGTACATGAACAGGTAAATGATAAGGCGGTGGCTGTCACTGTCCAGGGCGCCAAGCTCACCGGGCGGCTGCTTGCCAAGGCTCTGCAAAAGTTTCTCGCGGCGCAGAAAGCCCGGAAGCAGAAAAAGCAAATACCGGGCGCCTACAAGGGCAAGCAGACCGTCAAGCAGCTTGTAGGCCAGAACGCCGGCGTCACCTCGATTGACGTATCCAAAAGCGGCATCCGTGATTTTGAGCGGTACGCCCGAAAATACGGCGTGGACTTCGCGCTCAAAAAGGATTCCTCCACCATGCCGCCCAAATGGATTGTGTTCTTCAAGGCGCGGGACGCCGACGCCATGACCGCCGCCTTCTCCGAGTTCACGGCCAAAACCATGAAGCGCAGCGCACAGCGGCCTTCCGTGGTGAAGCTGCTGCGCAAGATGGTGGACCTTGTGAAGAATCAGGTGGTGGACCGCCAGAAGCACAAGGAACGCGGAGGTCCGGAGCTATGAAGAAGATGGACATTACCGGCAATCTGAAAAAGTATCTGCTTCCCAATTTCCCCTACATTCTCGTCTTCTGGTTCGCAAACAAGCTGGGCGAGGCGTACCGGCTGGCTGAGGGTGCCGATATGATGGGAAAGCTGATGGGCAGCATGTCCACGCTGGGCAGGGTGATGGCAAATCCCCTGCCTTCCTTTATGCCCTTCGACCTGCTTGTAGGCGCGGCGGGCGCCGCTATCATCTACGCGGTGGTGCGCAGCAAGAAGAAAAACGCCAAGAAATACCGCAAGGATGTGGAGTACGGCAGCGCCCGGTGGGGCACGGAAAAAGACATCAAGCCATACATCGACCCTGTGCCGGAGCAGAACATCATCCTGACGGCGACGGAATCCCTTACCATGAACAGCAGGCCCAAGCAGCCAAAGTACGCCCGCAACAAAAACGTGCTGGTGATCGGCGGCTCCGGCTCCGGCAAAACGAGGTTTTTCTGCAAGCCGAACCTCATGCAGCTTCATTCTTCCTATGTTTGCACGGACCCCAAGGGCACGATTTTGGTTGAGTGCGGCAAGCTGTTCCAGCGCAACAACTATCGTATCAAGGTGCTCAACACCATTGATTTCAACAAGAGCATGAGGTTTAACCCTTTCGCCTACATCAAGAACGAAACCGACATTTTGACGTTGGTAAAGACCTTCATCGCCAACACCACCGGCGACCAAAAGGGCGGCGACGGCTTCTGGGAAAAAGCAGAAATCTTGCTTTATACTGCGCTTATCGCCTACCTCTACTATGAGGCGCCCCCGGAGGAACAGCACTTTGGCACCCTCTGCGATTTCATCAACGCAATGGAGGTCCGGGAGGACGACGACCAGTTCGAGAACGCCATCGACCTGATTTTCAAGGCGCTGGCGGAGGAAAAGCCCGGCTGCTTCGCGGTGCGGCAATATCAGAAATACAAGCTCGCCGCAGGCAAGACGGCAAAATCCATTTTGATTTCCTGCGCCGCCCGGCTTGCACCATTTGACATCCAGGCGGTGCGGGACCTGCTATCTGTGGATGAATTGGAGCTCGACACCCTCGGCGATGAAAAGACGGCGCTTTTCGTCATTATCAGCGATACCAATCCGGCTTTCAACTTCATCCCGGCGATGATGTACTCCATGATGTTCAATACCCTCTGCGACAAGGCCGGGGCCTCCGAGGGCGGGCGGCTGAAAGTGCATGTGCGCTGTATTCTCGATGAATTTGCCAACGTGGGCAAAATCCCCAATTTTGAGCAGCTTATCGCTACCATCCGCAGCAGGGAGATTTCCGCCTGCGTCATCCTCCAATCCCAATCCCAGCTCAAAGGTTTGTACAAGGACCACGCAGATACTATCGTGGGTAACATGGATACCACCCTGTTTCTCGGCGGAAAGGAGAAGGGCACGCTCAAAGAGATTTCGGAGCTTTTGGGCAAAGAGACGGTGGATTTATACAACACCAGCGTCACCAAAGGCCAATCCGAGAGCCACGGCAAGAATTTCTCCAAGGTGGGAAAAGACCTCATGAGCGTGGACGAGCTTGCCGTCATGGATGGCGGCAAGTGTATCTGCATGGTTCGCGGCGAGCGGCCGTTCCTCTCGGATAAGTTCGACCTGCTAAAGCATCCCAACTACAAGTACCTGTCCGATGCCGATAAGCGCAACGCCTTCAACATCGAGAAATACCTGTCAACACGGCTCCGAACCAAGCCGGAGGATGTCTTCGAGGTATATGAGGTGGGCGCTGTGGAATCAGCGGAATCGCCGGCATAAAGGCACCGGGAGGGTGCTGTCTGCATCCTCCCGGCAAATGCTTCATTTCTGCTTTTCCCTGCGCCGACGCCGTTCTTTCAGCTTTTTCACATATTCGGGTATTGTGGTTGCGGCGTTGTTCTGCTCAATGATTTCGATTTCGTCAACCCTTTTGCAGAGAACCACGGCGATTTCGGCGGCGGGCATACCGCTTGCCAGCAGGCGGCAGACGATTTCCTCGCGTTCGCGCTCCTCGCCGTGTTGCTTCCATAGGGCTTCCATGTTTGCCATGTGTTCAAAATAGCGTTCGGGCGGCATTGCGCGGAGTAGCTGGATCGTCATTTCCGCTGCTTCGGATTCCGACTTGCCGCTCAGGGAGTTCATTAAGGCGGATGTGTTCATAAAAGCACGTCCTTTGGTTTTATGTGCGGCATCATCCTTTGCCTGCCGCCGCATGTTTTCGGCTCAAAACAATTATACATCATCCACCACCCCAAAACAACGAAAAGAAGGAGGTTTTGCCCATGAAAGCCCGCGCGCCTCCCGGAACATGACGCTCCCCACAACAAAATATACAGCCCGCCGTTCAGCAGCGCCACCCCCTTGCTGAACGGCGGGCTTTTTTTGTTTTCACGCCCGATTCTATCGGGCGTTTTCTCGTCCAAGCGCACCGGGACATACCCGGCGCTTTTTACATACATTCACTCACCATCCACCCAAATCAAAGGAGGAACAACTATATGGAATTTTTCGGCGAAGCTATCAATACCCTCTCTATCCTCGTTGTCGCGCTGGGCGCGGGCCTTGCGGTGTGGGGCGTCATCAACCTTCTGGAAGGATATGGAAATGACAATCCGGGCGCAAAATCGCAGGGAATCAAGCAGCTTATGGCGGGCGGAGGCGTGGTTCTGCTGGGCCTTAACCTCGTCCCCCTGCTCGCAAATCTATTCGGATAAGATCGGAGGTAGCCAATGGACAGCCTGCTTGAAAAGATTGGCGAATGGATTCGGCAGGGCTTGATAGACGCCATCATGGGGAGTTTCACCGGCATGTTTGATTCCATCAATCAACAGGTGGGCGATGTCGCTGTGCAGGTGGGCACGACGCCGGGGGCATGGAACCCCGGCGTCTTCTCCATGATTCGGGCGCTTTCAGAAACCGTCATCATTCCAATCGCCGGTATGATTCTGACCTTCATCTTGTGCTACGAGCTAATCCAGATGATTATCGACAAGAACAACATGCACGACTTCGATACCTGGATATTCTTCAAATGGATATTCAAAACCTTCTGCGCCACCTACATCCTGACCCACACCTTCGACATTGTGATAGGCATCTTCGATGTGGCGCAGCATGTGGTGAACGGCAGCGCCGGGCTCATATCCGGCTCGCTGGACATGAACAACGCCATTGCCCTTGATACCCTGCAAGCCCAGCTTGAAGCGATGGACGTGTGGGCGCTGATTGGGCTATGGATGCAGACCTCCATCGTATCCCTGTGCATCACGGCCATGTCAATCTGCATCTTCCTCATTATATATGGACGCATGATTGAAATCTACTTAACCATGAGCGTCGCGCCGATCCCGCTGTCCACGATGGCGAACCGGGAATGGGGCACGATGGGCCAGAACTACCTCAAAGCCCTGTTCGCTCTCGGCTTCCAAGGCTTTCTCATTATGGTGTGCGTTGCTATTTACGCCGTGCTGATACAGGGCATCGCCACGGCGGACAGCGTTCACATGGCGATATGGGGCTGCGCGGGGTATACGGCGCTGCTCTGCTTTACCCTCTTTAAGACCGGCTCAATGGCGAAAAGCCTGTTCGGGAGCCACTAAAAACGATTGGAGGACACCGATATGCCCGCTGTTGCGGTAAAAGAACCGTATACCCTTGTGCTGCGCGAGGATGACGATATTCAGAATCCCCGCGAGGACATGGATAACTTCGGCACGATGGTCTGCTTCCATTCCCGGTACAACCTGGGCGATGCCCATGAGTACGGAGAGCCGAACGACTTTCTGCTCGACCTTGTGGACAGCACCGTATCCGATGACGACATTCTCGCGCATGTGCTGGCCGACAAAGCCAAATCCGTGAGGCTCCAGCCAAACATTGAGGACGACACATGGGAAGTCCTCATTATATACGGCGGTGAAGATAGCTGGGTGGCCGCCGACAGCTTCGACGCCGTGCAGGGCAACGAGGCCGAGGTCGCCTACTCCCTGATAGAGAGCATGAGCGATAAGGACCTGCTGGCGTTGGCAAAGGAGCATTGCGTCATCCTGCCGCTTTACCTGTACGATCACTCCGGCCTGTCCATGTCCACCGGCTCTTTCATCGGCCGCGCCCATCACGCCGAATGGGATTCCGGGCAGGTGGGGTGGATTTACGCCGCCAAGGATACCATCCTCGCGGAGTACGGCGGCGAAGCCCTGACCCCGGAACACATTGAAAAGGCCGAGGCACTGCTGAACGGTGAAGTTTCCTATTACGACGCCTACCTTCGCGGCGAGTGCTACGGCTTCCAGCTTTATGAACACGGCGCGGAAGTGGATAGCTGCTGGGGCTTCATCGGTTCGCCGGATGAGCTCCGGGCCGACATCGAAGACCATCTGCCGGAGGAATGTGCCGGCATGATGGAGGCTTTGGATTTCAATATCACCGACACGGCCATCAAAGACCTGCTGTATGAGCAGGAGCAAACCGCAATCAACGCATTGGAAGGAGAATATGACATGAGCAATACAGAAAAAGCCGCCGCGCTGGATTTCACCGCGCGGGCCTATCCCTTTAGCGAGCCCAAGGGCAATACCCTCGGCATGGCGAGCCTCACCATCGGCGGCGGCTTCGCCATCAATAATATTCGCATCATGAACAGCGAGAAGGGGCCGTTTGTGGCGATGCCCAGCGCCAAGGACAAGGAGGGCAATTTCAAGGATATTTGCTTCCCCACCACCAAGGAGGGGCGCGTCCAGATGAATCAGGTCATTATGGACGCCTACAACGAGGCCCTGCTGGGCAAGGAGCAGACGGCGCAGCGTCCTTCCGCTGCGGAAAAGCTGAATGACGCCAAAAAAGAGGCGGCGAAAGCGCCCAAGGAGCCGAAGGCCGCCAAGGGCTCCAAGGCCAAGGCCGACCCCGGCATTGAATGATGCTGGAACTGGTTCCCGTGTCGCTGGCGCAGGCCAATGAGTATGTGCGCCTGCACCACCGCCACCACAAGCCGGTTGTGGGGCATAAGTTTTCCATCGGCTGCAATTCGGACGGAAAGCTGTCCGGCGTCGCCATTGTGGGCCGCCCGGTGAGCCGCCATCTGGATAACGGCAGCACCTTAGAGGTCAACCGCCTGTGTACGGACGGCACGAAAAACGCTTGCAGCTTTCTCTACGCCGCCGCTTGGCGGGCAGCAAAGGCGATGGGCTACAAGAAGCTGATTACCTATGTGCTGGATACGGAAAACGGCGCCAGCGTCCGAGCGGCGGGCTTCCGCTGCGCCGGCCTTGCGGGCGGCAAGCGGTGGACCGGAGCGCGCAAGCCGCTCGAAGACCTGTATCCGGCGCAGATGAAGTACCGATATGAACGCGAATAGGAGGTGATTTCCCATGCCCTTTGTCCCTGTGCCGAAAGATTTATCCAAGGTGAAAACGAAGGTGGCCTTCAATCTCACCAAGCGGCAGCTCATTTGCTTTTCCGTTGCCGCCGCCATCGGCGTGCCGACCTACCTGCTCACCAAGGGTGCCATCGGCAATACGGCGGCGGTGTTCCTGATGATCGGGCTGATGCTGCCCTTCTTCTTTTTCGCCATGTACGAGCGGGATTCCCAGCCGGCCGAAAAGCTGCTGCGCAACATCATCCGCGCCAAGTGGCTATTCCCACCCACCCGGCCGTACAAAACCGACAACCTATACCGCTATCTCGAACAGGAGGGAAACGCGATTGAAAGTGAAAAACCAACAGCAGGCCCGCCAGCAAAAAAAGCTGGCCGCCAATATCCGGCAGGCAAAAAGCGATAAATCCGACCTTCGCGCCCTGCCGGGCAAACAAAAGAATCTTGCCAAAGCCGCGCCGCCTGTGAAAAAGGGCGGCGTTTTTGATTCCCTGACGGAGCGGCTTTTCGGCCGGAAGGATAAGCCGCAGAGTGCCCAGCAGACCATCCCCTACAAGGAGATGTACCGGGACGGCATCTGCCGGGTAAAGGACCGCTTCTACACAAAATGCGTCACCTTTAACGATGTGAATTACCAGCTCGCCCAGAATGAGGACAAGATGCAGATATTTGAATCCTACTGCGATTTCCTCAATTTTTTTGATTCCACCATCAGCGTGCAGCTTTCCTTCCTCAACCAGAAGGGCAACATGCAGGATTTCCAAGCGTCCATCGACATCCCCGACCAGCAGGACGACTTCAATTCCATTCGCCGGGAGTACGCCGGGATGCTGAAAAACCAGCTCTCCAAGGGGAACAACGGCCTTGTGAAGACCAAGTATATCACCTTTGGCATTGAGGCGCCCAATCTGCGGGAGGCGAAAATGCGGCTGGAACGCATCGAGGCGGATGTCATCAACAACTTCAAGGTGCTTGGCGTACAGGCCCGCGGGCTCACCGGGCATGAGCGGCTGGAGGTGCTTCACGGCGCGCTGCATCCGGGCGGGCGGGAAAAACTGCGCTTCGACTGGAAGGACATCATCCGCACCGGCAACAGCACCAAGGATTTCATCGCCCCGGCCTCCTTTGATTTCCGGGAGAAGGGCACCTTCCGCATGGGAACCACCATCGGGGCGGTGTCCTTCGTCCAGATTATCGCCCCGGAGCTCACCGACCGTATGCTGGCGGATTTCCTCGATTTGGACAGCGCCGTCATGGTGAACCTCCATATCCGCAGCATCGACCAGGCGGAGGCCATCAAGTCGGTTAAGCGCAAGCTCACCGACCTCGACCGTATGCGAATTGAGGAACAAAAAAAGGCGGTAAGGTCAGGATATGATATGGACGTTTTGCCGCCTGATTTGGTAACTTACGGCAAGGAGGCGCAGAATCTTCTCACCGATTTGCAGAGCCGCAACGAGCGAATGTTCCTTGTAACGCTGCTCATCACCAACACCGCCAACACAAAACGGAAGCTGGAAAGCAATGTGTTCGCCGCCTCAGGCGTGGCGCAAAAATACAACTGCGCGCTGAAAAGATTAGAGTTTCAGCAGGAGCAGGGCTTCATGTCCTCGCTGCCCATCGGCTACAATGGCATCGAGATTGAACGCGGGCTTACCACCAGCAGCACCGCCATCTTCGTGCCCTTCACCACCTGCGAATTGTTCATGGGCGGGCAGGCGCTTTATTACGGCATCAACGCTTTATCAAACAATCTTATCATGGCCGATAGAAAGCGTTGCAAAAATCCGAACGGGCTTTTCCTTGGTACGCCGGGCTCCGGCAAGTCCTTCTCGGCCAAGCGTGAAATTGTGAATGTCTTCCTCATCACGGAGGACGACATCATTATCGCAGACCCGGAGGCCGAGTATTTTCCGCTGGTGGAGCGGCTTGGCGGGCAGGTGGTGAAGCTGTCGCCCACGTCGCCGCACTTCATCAATCCGATGGACATCAACTTGGATTATTCAGATGACGAGGACCCGCTGACCTTAAAGAGCGACTTCATTTTGTCGCTGTGCGAGCTCATTGTGGGCAGCAAGGACGGCTTGCAGCCGGTGGAGAAGACCATCATCGACCGCTGCGTGCGGCTGGTGTACCGGGAATTTCTCACCGACCCGGTGCCGGAGCGGATGCCCATTCTGGAAGACCTGTACAACCTGCTCCGCGCGCAGACCGAGCCGGAGGCGCAGCGGTTGGCGACCGCCCTCGAAATCTACGTATCCGGCAGCCTGAATGTGTTCAACCACCGCACCAATGTCAACCTCAACAACCGCCTCGTCTGCTACGACATCAAGGAGCTGGGCAAAAACCTCAAAAAAATTGCCATGCTCATACTCCAAGACCAAGTATGGAACCGCGTCACCCTCAACCGGGCGACCCACCGGACGACTTGGTTTTACATCGACGAAATCCACCTTCTTTTGAAGGACGAGCAGACGGCGGCCTACACGGTGGAAATCTGGAAACGCTTCCGAAAGTGGGGCGGAATACCCAGCGGGCTCACGCAGAACGTCAAGGACCTGCTGGCTTCGAGGGAGATTGAGAGCATTTTTGAAAACTCGGATTTTATCTATCTACTGAACCAAGCCCCCGGCGACCGCTCCATTCTCGCAAAGGCCCTGGGCATCTCACCCCACCAGCTTTCCTACGTCACCCACTCGGCGGCAGGCGAAGGGCTGCTGATTTACAGCAATGTTATCATTCCTTTCGTGGACCGCTTCCCCAAGGATACCGAGCTGTATACCCTTCTCACGACACGGCCGGAGGAAATGGCGGGGGCAGGCGCATGAGCAAGCTATCTTCGACAAGGGGGTGATTGTATTTGAGCAGGGAATTTAAGTCCCGCGACAAGAAGGTTCAAAAGATGACGAAGGATGGCCTCGTAGAAATCAACCAAAGCACCGGCGAGGAATCCCGCATCTCCCAGCGCGGGCAGGATTTTCAGCTTGGCAGGAGCCAGCCGGAAAGCGGTTCGTCCTTCGGCTCCCGGCCACCCGCTGATGACGGCGGCCGCTCCCACCGGGGGCGGCACCACCCGGAGCCGGACGCGGGAACAGCAGCACCCTCCCCATATGAAACCGGGGACCATCAGGAACCGGAGCCGGATACAGGCCCTACTTTACATAATGAACAACCAGCACAAGAGAGCCGGCCAAGCGGAGATTTTTCACGCGGGCCGGTTTCTTCTATCCCGGAGGGCGCGGATTCGTCTGTGTCTTCCCCCAAGCAGCGCGGCACGAAATATGGGCAGCGGTTTGCGCAGGAAACAGCCCGACCGGATGCTGCGCCGGAAATCAGACGCACCTCGGACAATCTTTCCCCTGACACAGAACCCGCTTCCCCCAAGCAGCGCGGCACCAAGTACAGCCAGCGGTTCGCGCAGGAGCAGGCGCCAGCGGATTCCCCGCGGTCGGAGCCTGCTCCCAGCAAAACAGCGGAGCCATCTGCCCCTTCGTCCGGGGCGAAGCCCTCCCGGTTGCAGTTCAGCAAGGACGAGCTGCCCCCCGGCGCGGAGCCCGCCCCGGATAAGAAGCTGGCCCGGGCTCGTTACAAGGCGGAGGCGGCAAGCGCCAAACTGGACGCTGCGCGGGAAAAGCTGCCCACTAAGCGGGAAATCAAGATTCGGCGCGTCTATGACGAGCAGAAGGGCAAGACGAAGGCCAAGCTGGAATTTGAGAAACGTCCCCTTGCCCGCGGTGAGCAGGTGTTCAAGCCGCCCGCCATCGTCCGCAAACCGGCCGCCGCCGTGAAAGGAGGCATTGGCGCGGCAGGCCGGACGGCCCACTTGAAGCTACACCAAAAAATCTATCAGGCCGAGGACGAGAATGTGGGCGTCAAGGCTGGGCACCGGGCGGAAATGGCCGGCGAGGGCGCCCTTCGTATGGGCCGGCGTGCTGCGGGTAAAGCCTACCGCTTCGCTAAGGACGCGCCCTACCGCACGGTGGAGAAGCTGGAAAAGCAGGCGGTCAAGGCCAATGTGAAGTTTTCCTACCGCAAGGCCTTGGCGGAGAATCCGCAGCTCAAAAGCAATGTTCTTTCCCGCATGATGCAGAAGCGTAAGATACAGCGGGCCTACGCCAAGGCTGCCAGAGACGCGAAAAAGGCAGGCAAGGCGGCCAAGAAGACCGGCTCGGCCATCTGTAACGCCCTCAAAGCCGTGGGCGGCTTCGTCAAGCGGCACCCGGTAGTGGCGGGCATCGTCGCCTTAATCCTGATGCTCCTGTTTTTCATCATGTCGGCTTTTTCCTCCTGCTCCAATATGGCCTCCGGCGTCATGAGTGGCGTAGTCGCTTCCTCGTATGTGGCGGAGGACGCCGACATCGACAACGCCGAGCTGTCATATACCGAGTGGGAAACCGACCTCTACATGGAGGCCATGAACGCCGAGGCGGATTACCCCGGCTACGACGAGTACAGGTTCAACGTGGGCAACATCAGCCACGACCCTTTCGAGCTCATGGCCTACTTAACCGCTGTGCATCAGGATTTCCAGTATGCCGATGTGGAAAGCGACCTGCGGCAGATTTTCGGGCAGCAGTACCAGCTCACCTTTACGCCAGAGGTGGAGATTCGTACCCGCATGGTGGAGAAAACCCGGTCGGTGTACGACCCTGTGACCGGGGATTACTTGGGCGAGGAAACCTACGAGGAAGAAGAAGAATACGAGTGGCATGTGCTGAATGTCGCGCTGGCGGCCCGTTCCTTCTCGGATGTGGTTTCTTCCATGATGGATGCGGAGCAGGCAGAGATGTTCGAGGTCTACATGCAGACCAAGGGAAACCGCCAGTACCTCGTGAATCCCTTCGCCTTCAACTGGCTTCCATATGTCAGCGATTACTACGGCTGGCGTGTGCATCCCATCACCGGGGCCAAGGATTATCACAAGGCAATCGACATCGCCGTGCCGCTTGGCACCGAAATCCTCGCCGGGCATGACGGTGTGGTGACGACCGCCACCAACCATTCCAGCTACGGGCTGTATGTGGTGATCGAGGGGGAAAAGGGGCTTGTATCCAAGTACGCCCACTGCTCCCAGCTTCTTGTGTCGGCAGGGCAGGAGGTCAAGCAGGGGGATGTCATCGCCAAGGTGGGCAGCACAGGCGACAGCACCGGGGCGCACCTCCATCTGGAAGTCATCAAGAACGGCCAATACCTGAACCCCATCTTCTTTTCTGAAACCGGCGACGACGGCAGCGGGCGCATCCCGCCCGGTAGTCCCGGCGGTGTTTCATACCCCGACTATCCCGGCACACCCTTGGGCGACGGCAGCTATGCCGCCCTCATCGCCGAAGCGGAGCTGCACCTGGGCAAGCGGTATGTGTTCGGCGCTTCGGGCCCAGCCAACTTCGATTGCAGCGGTTATGTGTCCTGGGTGCTGGATAAATCCGGCGTAAAGCCCATGAGCCGCACCAACGCGCAGGGGCTTTTCAACATGAGCACCCCGGTATCCCCGGAGAACGCCCAGCCCGGTGACCTCATTTTCTTCACCGGGACCTATTCCACCCCCAATGCGTGCAGCCATGTCGGGATATATGTCGGCGGCGGTCAGATGATTCATTGCGGGGACCCCATCCAGTATACGTCCATCAATTCATCCTACTGGCAGAGCCACTTTTATAGCTTTGCCAGAATCAATTAGCGGGAGGTTTTTGCATGAAGACCAGTAAGATTATCAGTGACATCGAGAAGACCAAGACCAAAATCGGTGAGTTGCAGGCTAAGCTCCGGGATTTGGAACGCCTGCGCACCGAAACCGAGAACACGGAGATCATCGAGCTTGTGCGGGCCATTGACGCCACGCCGGAGGAAATCGCCGTCATGCTTCGCGCCATGCGCGAGAGCCAGAAGCAGGAGGCCATGAAGCCGATGGCCCCGCAGTTTGACGACGACACCGCCGAGGTGGAGGATGTAGCGGAGCCCGCCGATGAAACGGAGGAAACCGACTATGAGGGATAAACTGTTTGCCGGGATATTCGCGCTCATGCTCTGCATGGGCGTTTTCCTTTTCCCGGTCACGGCCTTTGCCGCCAGTGACACAACGCCGCCGACCATTGACGCCTGGCTGAATGGCGACACCCTGCACATCGAGGCCAGCGACGATGATTCCGGCGTGGAGGCCGTGTACATGGACAGCCGCCGCTACAACTATTTTGTGGACGGCGTGGTGCAGGTGAACGCCAAGGAATACCACGACAACAACGAAAATATCAGCGTCTACGCCATCGACTTTGCGGGGAACAAGTCAAAGGTGGTGGAGATAAAGAATCCCTTCTACAAGGCGCCGACAGCCCCGGCGCCTTCCTCCACCCCGCAGGGCACTACCCCTGCACCAAACCCGACGCCCGCGCCTTCATCTTCCAGCCAGACGAGCCGCCCGGCTTCTTCGTCCAGCGCGCCCAGCTCCACACCGGAGCCTTCCAGCTCGTCCGAGCCGGAAAGCACATCCTCCGCTGTGCCGGAATCCTCCGGGGCTAACCCGTTCACCCCGGATGGGCAGGCGGAGGTTCTGGACAACGCCACCGATGGCGACGGCAAGGAGTTTTTCACCATCACCACCCCGGAGGGCAATATATTCTTCTTGGTGATTGACCGGCAGCGGGACAACGAAAATGTTTATCTGCTGAACGCCGTCACCGAATACGACCTTGCCCAGCTTGCCGAGGGCGGCGGCACGACCCAAAGCGCCATTCCCACCCCGGAGCCTACGCCCACGGAACCGGCGCCCTCCACCAGCGAGCCGGAGCCCACATCCGAGCCGGAACCGGAGGCGGAGCCCGCTTCCGGCATGAGTACCGGCACCATCATCTTCATTGTGATTGCGGCCCTGGCTGCGGGCGGCGCGGGCTATTACTTCAAGATTTTGAAGCCCAAGCAGCAGGCTTCCGATTCCGAGGACGATTACGGCGAGTATGACGAGGACGACGAGGATATGGAGTATGAGGACGACCCGGAGGAATATTCCGACGAATACGATGTTTACGAGGGCGAACCGGATTACGGTTATCCCGATGCTGACGCCGATTTTGACCCCGGCGACGAGGCAGAGCCCCAGCCGGAAGACGAGGAATAGCCCATGAAAAAGCAGCCTGTACGAAAACAGCCCAAAAGCAAGAAAAAGACCGCCGCACTCGCCGTCGCCCTCCTTGTGGCGGCGGCGATTGGCGTTTGGCTCTATGTTTCCCCCATGCTGGAAAAGGGCCGCCTGCAGGAAACACAGGACCAGCTTCTTAGCAGCATCGAAACCGGCGACGGCGTGATTCCGCTGGAAAAGCCGGTTGCCGGTATTGTGGTGGATTACTACGACCCTGCGCCCCAGCCGGTAGCAAGTGAGGAACCGGCCTCCGAGCCCGAACCTATCTTTTGGACAGAGAGCGACGAGACGGAGCCCACAACAGATTCCGGCGAGGCCGTTATCGCTGGACACCGCAATTATGATTACGGCTCCCACTTCAACCGTCTGGGGGAAATCGAGGTGGGCGATGAAATCGGCTACCAGCCCAAGGACGGCGGGGCCATGCGCTTTCGGGTGTATGAAATCCTCGAAATCATCCCCGGCGATCAGGCCGCCTTCGAGCAGCCCGCCGACAAATCCATCATTACCCTTTTGACCTGCACGCCCATCCGCACGGCGACACACCGCCTGCTGGTTCGGGCGGATCTCATTTCGGAAGGAGATAGCCAATGAAGCAGAAGATACTCTCCATGCTGCTCACGGTCTGCATGATTGTGAGCCTGTTTGCGCCCATCACGGCCTTTGCCGCGGGCAGCGATGTCGTGGGCGGCGAGCCTATCCCGGAATCCACGGACGCCGCCAGTGAAACCCAATTACCCACCGAAACCGCCGAACCGAATGAGGACGGCGGTTTTTACTTGCCCGCCGAAGGGGAAGAAACCAATGGTGGTGAATTGCCCTTCGACCCCACCTTCGAGGCCACCGAGGACGGCGGGTATGTTTCTATCATGCCGCTGGCCTCCGGCTGGGAGGGCGAGGAAAACGAGTTTTACACGAAAATTCGTCTCACCATTACCGACCGGGAGGGCAACCCCATTGAGGGCGCGGTGTACGGCCTGTACCGGGCCGACAACGACCAGTTTGTGGAACTGCTCACCACCGACCGCTACGGCGTGGTCACTTCCTCCGATGTTCCTGTGGGCACAGATTACTATTTGCTGGAATACTCCACGCCCGAAGGGTTTTTGCCCAATGAGGAACGCAAGGACATCATCCTGACCGACGTGTGCGCTCCCTCCCGCGTGGATGTGAGCGCCGTATACGACCCCATCACCGGCTATATCAAGGTGATAAAGCAGGACGAGGACGGCCAGCCCCTTTCCGGCATCGGCTTCTATGTTTACCGTTCCAGCCCGTGGGAGCTGGTGGACACCATCGAAACAGACGGCAGCGGCGAGGCGGTTTCCACCCTCTTGCCCTACGGCTGGTACGAGCTCTATGAGTATTCCTACCCGGAATATCTGGCGGGCGGCGGCTATACCGATGTGTTTATCGGTGAAGACGGCACCGTCCACGAGGTATATATCACAAACTACTACGCCAAGGGCAGCGCCCGGATTGCCAAGACCGGCAGCGATGGCCGCAGCATTTCCGGCGCGGTGTTCTCCATCTTTGAAGCCGCTAATGATAGCTGGGTGGAGGACATCACCACCAACTCCAGCGGTTACGCCTACACCTCCGACCTGCCGCTGGGCGACTACTACGCGGTGGAGAAAAGTGTTCCCTCGCCCTATGTGCTGGACAGCCAGCACCAATATTTCAGTCTCTCCTACGATGGAGATTATGAAACTATCAGCGTGGTAAACCAGCGGGAGGGCGACCCCGGAAAAATCAAGGTCATCAAAACCGATGACAGCGACAACCCGCTTTCCGGCGTGGTGTTCGGCGTCTACCGCTCATGGGACGGCAAAAAGATGGCCGAGCTCGTCACCGGGGCGGACGGCACGGCGGAGTTTACCCTTGCCCCGGATGATTACTACCTTGTGGAGTTATCCGGCAAAACCGGCTACACCATGCACGAGGGCCAGATTGCCTTTACCATTGACGGCAGCGGCGGCACGGTGGAGCAGACCGTCATCAACCCGAAAATCCGTATCTTCGGCAAGGTGAAGGTCATCAAGCAGGACGACGCGGGCAACCCCATCTCCGGTGTGCGCTTCGGCGTGTACTGCCATATGGGGAACCTGCTGGAAGAAATCGAAACCGGCAGCGACGGCACCGCCACCAGCGGGATTCTGAACGAAGGCAACGGCTATTACCTGATGGAGCTGGAAGGTGTGGATGGCTATCTCTCCGACCCGAATACCCAGCACCCCTTCGACATCACCACTAACAATGTTGTTGTGCCGGTGACGGTCACCAATCCCCGCATATCCGGCGGTGTCAAAATCATCAAGGACGACGGCGAGGGCAACTCGCTTCCCGGCGTGGTGTTCGGCGTCTACAAGGGCGGCCAAAAGCTGGCGGAGCTTACCACCGGCGAGGACGGAACCGTCACCAGCGGAACCCTTTACTATGGCGATGATTATGAGCTCCGGGAGCTCGCCACCGTGGAGGGCCACGAGCTTATCGACACGCCTGTTCCTTTTTCCATCTTGGAGCAGGATGTCATCGTGGAGATTCCATTCTCCAATCCGCTGATTCTCGGAAGCGTCACCGTGTACAAGGAGGATGCGGATGCGCCGCAGTTGGAAATGGCAGCGTCTTCGTTGGATGGCGATTCCTCCCCGATGGCCGGCGCGGTGTTCGGCATCTACAATGGCCGGGGCCAGAAGATTGCCGAGTTCACCATCGGCGCAGATGGCACGGGCACATACGACGGCCTGCCCAAATCGGACTACTTCCTCAAAGAACTGGCTGCCCCAGAAGGGTTTGTGCTGCCGGAGGACATGATTCCCTTCTCCATCACCCAGCAGGGCGAGAATGTGGAAATCACCGTCCGCAACGCAAAGGGCTTCGGCAGCGTGAAAATCATAAAGTCGGGCGAGGACGAAATGCTGCCCGGCGTGGTGTTTGAGGTCTACCGTACCGCTACCGGCGAGATGGTGGCGGAAATCACCACCGGCGAGGATGGCACTGTCACGCAGGAGCTTCCCCTTGGCCGTTATTACCTGATTGAAAAATCCACCGTGGCGGGCTACCGTCTGCTGGAAGGGCGCGTCAATTTCACGCTGGATGCCGAGGGCCAGACCTTGGAGCTTCCCATCCAGAACCAGAAGGAGCCTGCCCCGGACGGCGGCAGAATCCGGCTCATGAAAATCAGCGAGGCGGATGAAACCCCGCTGCCCGGCGCGGTGTTCGGTATCTTCCGGGTTTCCGATGATGAAAAGATGGGCGAGCTCATCACCGGCAGCGAGGGTACGGCCACCAGCGCCGCCCTGCCCGAAACCGAGAACGGCTACTACCTGTTGGAGCTGGTGCCGCCCACCGGGTTCACGCTGGGCACGGAGAAAATCCCCGCCGCTATATCGGACGGCGAAACCATCGAAATCACCGTGGAGAATACCCCGGACGAGGACGCCCCGGAGCCGGGCACGCTGGAAATCATCAAAAACGCCACGGGCACCGGCGAACGTCTTGCCGGCGCGGTGTTCGGCGTCTACCGCACCTCGGATGATGCCAAGGTAGGCGAGCTCACTACCGACAAGGACGGCAAGGCTTCAATAGAACTCCCAGCAAATGACTATTACCTAAAAGAGCTCACCGCGCCTACAGGTTTCCAGCCCATCGAGGGCAAGATGACCTTTAGTGTCATCAGCGGGGCCACGCGGGAAATCATCGTGGAAAACGAGCCCATCCCGGAAAACGGCGGTACCCTCGCCATCATCAAGCGCGCTGATGGTACGGATGACCGCATGGAGGGCGTTGTCTTCGGCATTTACCGCAAGTCGGACGATACGAAGGTGGCCGAGGTAAAGACCGACCGCTACGGCGAAGCCAGCTACCAGCTTCCCGCAGGGGACTACTATCTCAAAGAGCTGTCCACCATCCCCGGATTCCAGCTTTTGAATAGCACCATCGAGTTTTCCATCCAGAAGGACAAGACCAAGGAAATCACCGTCACCAACAAGCGCCTGCCCTCCGGCGAGGACACCGGCAGCTTGCTCATCATCAAGAAAGCGGCGGGCACCGGGCGGCTGCTCCCGGACGCAGTTTTCGGCGTGTACCAAAGTAGCAACAATCAAAAGGTGATGGAGATCACCACCAACAACAAGGGCGAGGCCACCGCCGAGCTCCCCGCGGGGGATTACTATCTGAAAGAGCTTCGTGCACCCTCGTCTTTCGTGGCAGAACCGGATATGATTCCCTTCCGGGTGAAGGTAAACGCCACTGTGCGCATTGAAGTCACCAACACGCAGGGGCGCGGCGACGTGAAGCTCGTCAAGGTGGACGATGCCGGCAAGCCCCTTGCTGGTGGCGTGTTCACCCTCTACCGGCAGGATGGGACGGCCATCGCGGAAATTACCTCTAAGGCGGACGGAACCGCCACCTATGAGCTGCCTGTGGGCAAGTATTACCTCGTGGAGAAGACCGCCCCGGCCTCCTTCGCACTGGATACCCAGCGGCACAGCTTCACCATTGAGAACGGCAAGACCGCCGAGGTGAAGGTCGTCAACCATCCCTTGCAGGGCTCGGTGGACGTGTATTTCCGGCATGTGGACGACAGCCGGGAGCTGGCGCCCATGAAGACCTACACCGACAAGGTGGGTTCGGATTATATCAAGTGGATGCGGGCCAACGGGTACGAGAATATGCCCATCGAGGGGTATACCCTTCTGCGCACCGATTACCCGGCTTCCTTCGTGCTCATCGACGGCAAGCTGGTGGTGACGCTGTGGTACAGCTCGCCGGGCGCTATCTCCATCCCGAAAACCGGCGAGGCACCGCCCTACATGAATTACCTGCTGGCCGCCCTTTCGTGGAGCGTTTCCGCGCTGTGCGGGGTTACGCTTTATCGCATGAAGAAAAAAGGCAAGCGGGAACTGGCATAACGGCTGACTGACAAAAGCAGGCGCGGGAGGTCCCGCGCCTGCACTACTTTTACGATGGAGGCATGAATATGTACATCAAGAGATTTTCCATCCCCGGCTACGCTCACCTGTACCGCTCTTTGCTTCGCTTCTGCAAGCTGTCCGAAACGGAGGCAAAGGAGCTCTGCTACCTGTGGAACACGGCCAACCTCGACAGCATCCATTACGCCATGCCGGATGAATTTGTGATTGAATCGGACACCCACACCTTTTTCCGCTGCATGGACCGGATGCGCCGCCGCCCTTATCGCACGGAAGTCCAGCTTTACAAGGCGCTGGCGGCGCTGCGGCATAACATCGCCTACGACGCCCTCACCGAGAGGCAGCGGGAAGCCCTTGCCCGGCTGCGCTGCATCATGCGGGATTTGGATTACTATTTCTTCAAAGCCTACGGCGTGGACATTGACGACAAGCGCACCGTATATGCCGAGTGCCGTTTTCATCTTCTGCCCTTCGAGGACGAGCCCGGCGTGTGCATGTGGCGGGAGTGGCGGACGATGCCCTGCGCGTGATGTACAGATTAAGTTTTAAGCTCAACCATTTCTTGATAATCAGTTAGCTTACTTCTTCACCCAGCATGATTTTCGGCATAGTGGTAAGGCAGCGAGTCCACCGCTTATAGAATTGCTCGATACCCAGTTTCGACACCCGCGCATGTGTCTCTTTGTCCTGCAATGTCCAATGCAAGATATAGGTGACTTTGCCCACATATCGAGTAAGTGCAATGGGAGGCTCCCCATTTTTCACTGCGTTAAAGTCTTTTTGGCGGTGTGTTCTTTTTACATAGACAACATCAATTACACCGTCCTGCTCTTTATAAAAAGCAGCTACTTCCCGCATAAGCTGTTCTATTTCATCTTGTTTTTCTATCTTTGCTTCATAGATGCAGATTTCATGAAACATTTTTACACCTCAATTTGCACTGTATATCTTTACTTGAATAGTATAACACTCTCTTGCACCCCAAAACAACGATAAAGGAGGATTTCATGCCAGAATTAGTGATAGCGGAGAAACCATCCGTTGCACAGGCCATCGCCGCCGTCCTCGGCTCGAAAGAGCGGAAGGACGGTTTTTTAATTGGCGGCGGCTACATCGTGTCCTGGTGCTTCGGGCACTTGGTAGAGCTGGCCCAGCCCGCCGCCTACGATGAAAAGTACGCGAAGTGGCGGTGTGCCGACCTGCCCATCATCCCGGAACAGTGGCGGTACGCTGCCTCACCAGACAAGAAAAAGCAGCTTGATATACTGGCGGCACTGATGAAGCGCCCGGATGTGGAGGCGGTCATCAATGCCTGTGACGCCGGCCGAGAGGGAGAGCTTATCTTCCGGCTGGTGTACAATTTCTGCAAATGTACAAAGCCCATCAAACGCCTTTGGATTTCCTCGATGGAGGAATCAGCCATCGCCGAGGGCTTCCACAATCTGAAAGACGGCGTGGAGTACGAAAACCTGTATCGCGCCGCCCTCTGCCGCTCACAAGCGGATTGGCTGGTGGGGCTCAACGCAACCCGCCTATTTACGGTGCTGTATAACACGACGCTTTCCGTTGGCAGGGTGCAATCCCCAACACTGGCGCTGCTCACCGGCCGGGAGGCGGAGATCGCCGCCTTCGTGAAGGAGCCCTTCTATGTGCCGGAGCTGCACCTGGGCGAGTTTACTGCCTCTGGCGATAAAATGAAGGACAAAGCGGAGGCCGAGAGCATCCGCGTCGCCTGCGATGGCAAAGACGCCGTTGCCGCCAGTGTGGAGAAGCAGGAAAAAAGCACGCCGCCGCCCAAGCTCTTTGATTTGACCTCTTTGCAGCGCGATGCAAACAAGCTGTTCGGCTACACCGCTCAGCAAACGCTCGATTACACGCAGGCGCTCTATGAAAAGAAGCTCTGCACCTATCCCCGGACGGACAGCCGGTTTCTCACCGAGGACATGGCGGCGGATCTTCCGGCACTGGTGAACGCGGTCGCGGCGGCAATGCCCTTCATGAGCAGCGTCCGGCCGAACATGAACGCAGGGCAGGTTATCGACAATTCCAAGGTGAGCGACCACCATGCCGTTATCCCCACCGCTTCCATGCCCAAAGCGGATTTGTCCTCCCTCCCGGATGGGGAGCGGAACATCCTCTATCTGGTTGCTGTCCGGCTTGTCTGCGCCGTTGGCTTGAAGTACACCTTTGCCGAAACCGTTGTAGCCGTCGATTGCGGCGGTTACAGCTTCACCGCAAAAGGCAAGGCCACGCTGCAAAAGGGCTGGAAGCTGTTTGAGAACGCCTTCCGCTCAGCACTGAAAGAGAAAGTCACCGACGATACGGAAAAAGAGCCCTCCTTGCCCGATGTGACCGAGGGACAGGTCTTTTCCTCTGTGAAGGCTTCTGTCCGGGAGGGCTTCACCTCGCCTCCGAAAAGATTCACGGAAGACACTCTGCTTTCCGCAATGGAATCGGCCGGCGCCGAGGATATGCCCGATGACGCTGAGCGCAAGGGGCTGGGCACCCCAGCGACACGAGCGTCCATTATCGAAAAGCTCATAAAATCCGGCTTTGCGGAGCGCAAGGGCAAGCAGCTTATTCTGCTGCCCAAGGGCATCAACCTGATTGCCGTCCTGCCGGATACAGTAAAATCGCCTCTGCTCACGGCGGAGTGGGAACACAAGCTGAAAGAGGTGGAACGAGGCGGCCTTTCGGCGGATAGCTTCATGGAGGGAATCGCCGCTATGACCTCCGGGTTGGTTCGGGAGCACGCGGAGCCGAACCCGGAATATGCCTCCCTCTTTCCCCGGACGCCTGCAGGCGACGCAATCGGGAAATGCCCCCGGTGCGGATTGTCCGTACACGAGGGCAAAAAGGGCTTCTTCTGCGAGGATCGGGCCTGCGGTTTCGCCATGTGGAAGGACGCGAAGTTTTTCTCCATGAAGAAAAAGAAGCTGGACAAGAAAACCGCTGCCGCGCTCATCGCTGATGGGCGCGTTTCCATATCCGGTCTGTTCAGCCAGAAGACCGGCAAGACCTACGATGCCGTGGTGGTGCTGGACGACACCGGCAAATATGTGAACTACAAGCTGGATTTTGGAAAGGGGGATAAAAAGTGAGCGATTCACCGCCCCGTGAGCTGACGCGGGAGGAAAAGCGGGAGATAAAGAAGTTGGTTGTCGGGATGTGCGCCAACTATGACCGGCAATATGGTTGTCTTCCGCTGGATTATGGCCGCTGTTACATGATAGACAAATGCTGGACCGGCTCCCTGTGCAAGTATTTCCGGGAGGCGGTCCTGCCGCTGAATCCGGCGCTGGAAGCGACCTTGACGGATTCCGGGTTCTCCGGCGCAGAAAAGAGTTGCCCGGTCTGCGGCGCGACGTACCAACCGACCACCAGCCAGGCATATTGCTCGGATGCCTGCCGGGTGAAAGGCCAGCGGGAGGACAGCCGGAAGCGGCAGCGGAAACGGCGGCAAAAACGCTCCTGACCTGTCACGAAGTTAGCGCCGGAAAGCCACTGCTCATAAGGCTTTCAGGCGCTGCTTTTGGGGATGGAGGCATAAACCTTCATGTGCCCCTGTTTTTGAGGGTAAGTTCGTGACACATTAGTTGGTCAACTGTGTAAAAGACCTATCAGGTATCAATGACCTTTATGCTTCATTTTTTTCTTTTCTTGCTTTATGATAAATTGCCGTTCTTTTTCCTGCTCACGCTCTAAACGCGATTTTTTCTTTCGTGCCTCTTTACCTTCCATCTGGGATAGTTTAATTGCTTGTTGAGCTTTTGTACCAATGCCATTTGATTCAAGCTGTTTCTTTATTGCGCGCTGCATACGTTTTGGATTGATTTTTGTATCCTGTTTGCTGTCTGCTTTAATCGGTGTGCTAAAGCGCAGTTTGCTCCAGTTTTCCAAAAGAAAGGCATACACCTCATAGTCTTTGGGTTCCGCGCCGAATGTAATTTTGCAGACTTCCAGTTTCCCATCCGAAATCCGCTCATAGACACCAACCCAAAACGGATCATCAAAAAATACAGTTAGTTTGCTTTCGGTTTTCTGCATAACAAAGCCTCCTTGGTTTTCACAGCAAAGAACGGACAGCCAAGGAGGCATGGTTACTGACAGAGTATTCTGCACCCGGACTACCAGCCGGGTCGTGTTTCTATCTTTGCCGTATTCAATTAAATGTAGCATACTCTTGTTTATACAATTATGCAAATGGATTTATTTCGCCCCTATCCCTAACGGCAATTATAATTATACCACACTCTAACAAAACATAGACCAAATCGAAAGGAGGTCATCCCCCTGATACTCGCCCGCGTATTCCCCCGAAGGACCAACGCCACCCCGGATGATGGGCTGGCGTTTTTTTCATCCCCGCCGCCGATGCTGCCCCGGATTGACGAGGTGCATGTGTCGGTGGCTTTTACCTACGATTTGCCAGAAGCGGAACGGCTGGCCGAGGCGTGGCAGAAGACCGGAATCCCGGTAAAGCTGGGCGGCCCCGCCATGAACGAGCCGGGCGGCGATTTTGTGCCGGGACGGTATGTACGCCCCGGATATGTCATCACGAGCCGGGGCTGCAACAATCGGTGCTGGTTCTGCGCCGTTCCAAAGCGGGAGGGCTACCGGCTCCGGGAGCTGCCCATCACCGAGGGCAGCAATGTTCTGGACGACAATCTGCTCGCCTGCTCCGAATCCCATATCCGGGCTGTGTTCGATATGCTTTCCAGCCAGCCAGAGCGCCCCATCTTCACCGGGGGCTTGGAGGCCAAGCTGCTCCGGCCTTGGCATGTGGAGCTTCTGCGGGAGGTCAAAACAAAACGGCTCTACTGCGCCTACGATACCCCGGATGATTACGAGCCCCTTGTGGCGGCGGGAAAACTTCTCACGGCGGCAGGCTTCACGCGGGAATCCCGGAAACCCAACTGTTATGTCCTGATCGGCTATCCCGGCGACAGCTTCGACAAGGCGGAGAAGCGCCTGCGGGATACCTGGGCGGCGGGCTTTGCGCCCTATGCCATGCTCTACCGCAACGAGGCAGGCGAAACCGCCGCCGACTGGCGCAAGTTTCAGCGGCTATGGGTAAGACCGCAAATACTCTTTACCACACTGAAATCATAGAAAGCGAGGTCATGTATGCAATACTATGGCATTTGGGCCATGCGAGGCCCGGCGTCCGTTTTGGGCGCGGCGGAAGCATGGAGCAAGCGGGACGGTGCCCCGGAGGTTTTCACCACAAAAGAAGATGCGGCGCGGCAGGCGGTGCAGTATAACCAAAATGCTTCTTCTGTAAACGTCCGCTATTCTGTGCGGGAAATGGAGCCGGAGCTTGCCCTGTCCTCCATCCGGCGTCAAAACATGGCGGTAGCGCAGGCCATCGACAAAGCGGTGCAGGAAAGCAACTACGACACCTTTCACTACAACTTGAAAGGCGCCGCCGAAAAGGTTGTCGGCGTATACGGCCCCGACCGGGTAAATGTTGTCCTGGCGAATATCTTGCTGAACAATGATTATGACGGCAGGTATTCCAACGCAAACAAGCGGTGGGCGCAGGATTTTGACATCGTTCCTGACAAGGGAATTTTCTGCAATACCCATCCCCATGTACTGGACGGCTTCATCGACCGGGCCAGAGAGATTACCGCCGCGCTGGAAGCCCAGCGTAGCGCCGGGATGGTGGGCAGCTATACCGTCACCCGCTCCATCCAGTTTGATAATGACCGTGGCTTTGCCTATGGCGAAAATCCGAAAGCGGCGCAGCCCTTCGCAACTTGGCAGTTCACCAGCGACAACGGCACTCGGGACCACTATTGGGGCCATTACCATTCCGGGCAGGAGGCCGCCCTGACCGACTATGAAAACCGTGTCAATGAATATATGGCGGATAATCCCCATTTGAAGGTTGTGGTGGACAATCCCCTCGCTGCCGCTGAAATGAGCACGGAGCAGAATTACAACCAGATTGACGGCCTCCGCAACAACATTGCCGCTCCCAAAGCCGATCTGACCGATGGGCAGACCTTGGAGGAAATCAAGGAGCTCGCCCCGGAAATGCTTCCCGTGGAGGAAAAGCCAGAGCCCCGGCAATCATCGCCGCCAAAGGGCCGGAAGTTTGAGAATGTGGACGTTATCGCCGCTCTCGGCGCTGTGGTGGCGAAAAACACCGTGGGCTACCAAGCGGATTTTGAGTATGACAAGGAGAGCTTCATCAAGGCGGCGGAAAGTCCGAACCTGGAGGACAGGAATTTTTTGTGGCTCTCCCGGCGCAACGGTACGGAGTGCTTTGCCGAGCGGGACGCCTTCATTACCACTACTTCCGCTCACAATCACTGGACCTATTATGAGGGCCAGGGGGCCGAGCTCATTCCCTTCGCGGTGGAAATCACCGGCATGGAAAACGGTAAGGTAATGGGCAATCTCTACGAGCTGGACCATGCCCAGCAGGTACAGCAGGTGAAAAAAGAAGCCCTCTCACCCGAATCCGTCCTGCTCACGTTCAAGGATGGTGAGCAGAAGCGGTTCGCCTATGATGAATACAGCGGGCACTTTCAGCAGATTCAGCAGGCGAACGGCCGAGTTGTTGACGTTCGGTATGAGGTTCACGATGAATCCGCTTTGCAAGCAGTTCTTCAAAAACAGCGGGATACCCGCGCCCACTTTCCCGCGCGCAGCTTCGATGCCTTTGTCAAAAAGCTGCCCCAGCGGGAACGGCCTTCGGTGGCGGATAAGCTAGACGCGGCGAAGAAGGCTGTCAAGCCGCCCTCTGCCGATAAGAAGCCGCCTGTGAAATCGGGGCCGGAGCTGTGAGCCGCCAGCACCCCAACCGCAAGCGAAATGTGCGCGTTCACCTCATGGTGACGGAGCATGAGCGGGATTTGATTGAGCAAAAGATGGAGCAGGCCGGTGTCCGCAACATGGGCGCCTATATCCGAAAGCAGGCGATTGACGGCTTTGTCATTCGATTGGATTTATCCGACGTGCGGGAAATGGTGCGGCTGCTGCGCATTACCTCCAACAACATGAACCAGATCGCCAAGCGCGCCAACGAGACCAGAAGCATCTATGAGGCAGACATTGCCGACCTGCAAGCCCGGTATGACGAGCTGTGGAATCAGGCCGCCGACATCCTGCGGGCTTTGACGGAGCTGCGGCGGTAGCGCCTGCGTTTTGCACAAACTTTTTGATTTGCTGATTTGGGGCGCTCCCTTTTACTTCCCGGCGCGGTACAATTTTGATAGGAAGATACTATTTGCGAAGGGAGCGATACCCATGCCGGATTATGCGGCCATGTACAAAAAACTGTTCAACTCACAAACAGATGCCATTGCCCTGTTGCAGCAGGCGCAAAGAGAAACCGAGGAAATGTATGTCTCGGCGCCCGACCCGGACATCCGGGTGTTAGAGCCGAAGAAGGAGGCGGACCATGAGGATACTGATTAAGATTTTGCTTTTTCCCATCACACTGTTGCTGTCCATCATCGTTGCGGTATTCCGCTTTGCCTGCCACTTCTCCGGCGCGGTGCTGGGCATCGTTTCCTCCATCGTATTCATCATTGCACTGTTGGCGCTCATCCTCTTGCAGGACACGGCGGCGGCTTTGAACGCCGGTATCCTCGCCTTTGCCATCAGCCCCTTCGGGCTGACCAAGCTGGCGGAATGGATGGTTGACCGGCTGGATGATTTGAACATCCTTGTAAAGTCTATTTAATCAGCGAGCACGCAGGCAGGCGCGGGGGCGGACCCTGCGCCTGCTATTTTTTTAACGGGAAGGGAGGTTTGATTTTATGGCGACATCCCGGCTGATGCCCCGGCACATCGACGCCGGGCGCAGCATCCTCGGCACTATCGCAAAGAGCATCGACTACGGCAAAAACCCGGACAAGACGCGGGACGGCAAGCTGATTTCCTATCACGAGTGCGACCCTCGCACGGCGGCAATGGAGTTCACCCTTGCCAAGCGGCAGTATGCTTCCATCACCGGGCGGGAGCAGCCCAAGGAGAAGGACATTCTCCTGTACCAGATTCGGCAGGCCTTCCCCAAAGGGGAAATCACCCCGGAGGAAGCGAATCGTGTTGCCCACGAACTTGCCCTTCGCTGGACCAAGGGGAAGCACGCCTTCCTCGTCTGTACTCATGAGGACAAGGAACACATCCATTCGCACATTTATTACAACTCTACCAACCTTGATTGCAACGGCAAGTTCAACAATTTCCTGTGGAGCGCCATTGCCCTGCGCCGACTCTCCGATTTGATATGCGTGGAGAATGGCCTGTCCATCATCCGAAACCCGAAGCCGGGCAAGGGCAAGCACTATGGCGCATGGCTCGGTGATGACCGGTCACCTTCCTTCCAGCAGCGCATAAAGAACGCCATCGATGCGGCACTGGAACAGAAGCCCGCCAGCTTCGATGACTTTCTCCGGCTGATGGAGGATGCGGGTTACACGGTGGGCAGCGGCAAGCGCATCACCTTCCTCTGTCCAGCAGACGGTGAGCTCCCTGCTCAGAAGAAGCCGACTCGATGCGATACCCTCAAAGGCGATTACACCGTGGCGGCCATCCGGGAGCGCATCGAGGGCAAGCGGGTTGTTTCTCCGAAGGTGCGGGGCACCGAGCCGCCTGCGCCGCCGAAGCTGAATCTGCTCATTGATGTGCAGAACAGCATCAAGGCCAAAGGTTCCCCCGGCTATGAGCGGTGGGCCAAGGTTTTCAATTTGAAGCAGGCAGCGCAGACCCTTATCATGCTGCAAGAAAACAACCTGACCGAATATACCCAGCTATCCCAGCGGGCGGAGCAGGCCGCCGCCCGGTTCAACGACCTCGGCGGCAGGATAAAGGGCATTGACGCCCGGCTCTCGGAGATTGCCGGCCTGCAAAAGCATATCGGCAGCTACGGCAAGACGCGGGATGTTTACGCCGCTTACAAGGCGGCGGGGTTCAGTAAAAAGTTCTTCTCCCAGCATGAGCAGGAGATACAGCTTCATCGGGAGGCAAAAAAAGCCTTTGACGCTTTGGGGCTCAAAAAAATCCCCTCCATCAAGGCACTCAAACAGGAGTACGCCGCCCTCTCCGTTGAAAAGAAAAAGCTGTATGGCGAGTACCATACAGCGAGGCAGGAAATGAAGGATTTCATCACGGCGAAGTCCAATGTGGACCGTCTGCTCCGATACAACGAGCAGGAGCACATCGAGGGCGGAGGGCATGAAAAATGATGGTTCATGCTCTCCGTTCCCCGCGGCCCCGGCCGCCGCCTGCCCCGGAGGGGGCAGGCCAGCAGACGCGAAGCGGCTTAACGAACAGGACGCCCGGAGGCGTCCGTTCGATGGGGTTTGGGGCAGCGCACCAACAAGCAGGCCGAAGCGGAATTAACCGAAGGTTGATGGAGCGGAGGGCTGGGCGCGCGCACGCGCCCATTGCTTGCCAAAATTATCGGAACATTCCGAATTAGTCTTTTGTCGGATAACCTGTATTCGAGACCTTGGTTTTGGGTTCTCACCTTGCAATGTGCTGTATAATATTTTCTGAAAGATAAATCTTTTTCGAGAAAATCTGCGTTATGTTATTTAGGGAGGTGATGAAGGCTATGCGAAGCGGTCTAATCAGACGAGCAAAAAGCGGTGATGCAACCGCTATGGAGGAAATCGTAAAGCTATATTATGACGACATCTATCACTTCCTTTGTCGTAAGCTACCCAACTATATGGACGCACAGGACATTGCTCAAGACGTGTTTTTGAAACTAGCCGCGGGGATAAACACATATCAGGAAAAAGGGAAACTTAAAAATTACCTTTTTCAGATGGCATTAAACGCAAGCCGGGACTTTTACCGACGAACAAACCACAATGCCTGTACGCTGAATGAAAGTGCCGACATTTGCTCCGATTCAATGCCACTTGAACAGATGATGGAAATGGTCGAACGTGCTGAAATTGTCAAAGTAGCCTTAAATAAGTTGCCGGAATATCAGAAAGATGTAATTGTCTTGCGCTTCTATCACGACCTTGCTTTCAAAGATATTGCGTTAATAACTGATACAAATATTTCATCAACAAAATCGCGATACAGGCAGGGCGTGGATAAATTGAAGATTTTGCTAAAGGAGGTTTTCTAAAATGAACGACAAAAAAATCAAAGAGCTCATGGCGGAATATCAGGTTCCCGATTCCACACAATCGCAGCTTGAGACAATCGCCAAGAAAACCATCGCAGCAATGCCCACCAGCCGAAATACAAAACCCTTTTCGGTATTTGAACAACTTAGGGTACAAGCAACATATTTGTCCAAATGGTTTTATGTTGCCTGCACCATATTGATGGTTGGATGTCTAGTGGCAAACTTCTATTCCGACTTGCGTTATCAATCCAGTCTGTTCTTTTCCTTTGGGCCACTGTTTATACTCCCCAGCGTCGGAGCCGTATATCGGTTGTTTGCAGACAAAATGTATGAACTAGAGGCATCATGCAAATACAACTTCGTAAAGATACTCACGGGTAAGCTGCTTTTGCTTTCAATCTGCACAGCGATTTCTCTTGTGATATTGTGGCTGATGGCAGCAGCTTTAACTGGCATTTGGGATGTACGGCATATACTGTTCGCACTGGTTTCATTTTCTGTCACTTGCGGTGTAATCCTATGTTTCGGAAAGAGAAGCATTATGCGCGGTTTTATTGGCGGCGCTTTATGGGCAGGGATTGTCTTTGCTCTCGCTCTGTGGAACAAAGGGCGGATAATCATTGAAGCAATGAGCATGGGCGTAGTTGCTTTGATTCTATTATTATCGCTGTGTGTAACAGCATATATGGCCTACCGTTTTATGAAAAATCTGAACATCGGAGAGAGTACATTATGGAATTATGTCTTGACAGAGTAAGCAAGCAGTATAGAAGCAAGAACGCTGTTGACCGGTTTTCGCTCACATTTGTTCAAGGGGTATATGGGTTGCTTGGGCCAAATGGTTCCGGGAAAACAACCCTGATGCGGATGCTAGCGGATGTTTTGCGCCCAACCTCTGGCGAGATAACCGCTGGCGGTGTGGACATTCACAAGATGGACGAGAGTTATCGTGACCTGCTCGGTTATCTTCCGCAAGACTTTGGGTACTACCGCGATTTTACTGCGATGGATTTTCTGTTGTACCTGTCTGCGTTAAAGGGAATTGAAAACCTTCACGCAAAGCGAAAAGCCAACGAACTCTTGAACGCAGTTGGACTGAATAATGAAGGGAAAAGTAAAATCCGCACATTCTCAGGAGGTATGCGCCAGCGCCTTGGAATTGCACAGGCGCTCCTTAATGACCCAAAGATTTTAATTCTGGATGAACCGACTGCTGGGCTTGACCCGCAAGAGCGCATACGCTTCCGAAACCTAATCAGCGACTTATCAGCTGACCGCATTGTTTTACTCTCTACGCATATTGTATCGGACATAGAATATATTGCCGATTCCGTTGTCCTCATGAAAAAAGGTCAGCTTCTGAAAGTTGGAACAAGTGATGAAATAGCCCACAGCGTTGATGGCAAAGTATGGACTGCCACGGTTTCATCACACGCTGCCCAGCGCCTGCAAGCCGCAAACCTCATCGCCAATTTGCAGCACAAAAATCAAGATGTTGCACTTCGCATTATCGCGGATGAATGTCCGTGTGGTGGCGCTGTAAAAACTGCGTCTAATTTAGAGGATGCCTACCTATATTACTTTGGCGAGGTATCTGGCCGATGAAAACAATTATTAGCTTTGAACTCAAAAAAATCTTTGGCAATAGAAAGAGCATTGTTTGCATCGTCCTTCTGCTGTTGTCCTCTATTGGATTTTTTGCGCTGGACTGCTATGACCACCAAACCCTCTCGAGACTCGAATATATTAAAGAAACCACCACTTACTACACTGGGCAAATTGAGCCTGAGCGGATTGCGCCTATTGTTCAAGCCCGCAGTGAGATTGTAGATAACCCGGCCAATTGGCAAATATCCGGCGACAGTAAAATATTGAACCCAGAGCTGCGGCAGGAGCTGGATCTATTGGAATATACCCTTTCCATGAATCAGCTAAATGATTACAGGCATGAATATATACGGCAGTTGCAAGCAGAACTAAGCTCGACCACCAGCAACGATGAGCGCTTTTGCTCGAAAAAGAAATCGCACTGTTTCAAGAAAACCCTGATCTTTCAGTTGGATACAATTTGTTCTTCGATTACTATGTTCGATTCCTAAATAACTTTGCAATCATCATCCTTGGATTTTTGATTATCCTGCTCCTTACACCGCTATTCAATATGGAATATAGCACACATATGGACGGATTGATTCTGTCCTCGAAAAAGGGAAAGCGAGCGCTAATCTATGGAAAGCTATGCACGGCGCTCATTACAATTACTATCGTCCATGTCTTGGTAATAGGGCTCTACTCCCTGCTGTGCGGCGCGTTTTGGGGATTTGATGGTGGAGGAACAAGCTTATCCGCAATGTTCTATGACCCTTTTCAATATATACTTTCGCCTTATGGACTTACAATGGGGCAGTTCTATTTGATTTCTGTTGCTATCTCCTTCTGTGCCTGTATTGGCATTGGAGCCTTCACCATATTGTTGTCCTCAAAGATTCGCAATCCGGTTTTGTGTATGTCCATTGTCCTGACTGCATTTTTTGTACCGGTGCTTATATATGCGTTGAGCGGCACTAATGAAATCCAGAATATTATCAATTACTCATATGGACGCATAATGCAGGTCGCTCCGCTATTTTGCCGCTACCGCGGGATGGTCGTTTTCGGTAAGGCTGTATCTGAAAAAGACCTTGCACTTGTGCTACTCGGAGTAACGACTGCCATCTTTACATGGCTTTCATTCCGAACATTCAAAAAACACGAGGTAGAGAATTGACTATGATAAGAAAAATCACTTTAGCAAGTATTGTCCTTCTACTGCTCGCCGCGCTTTTGTCCGAGTGTGGCATTAGCGCAGAACAGCCGGTAAGCGGTGATATGTCGCTTACCGACCGGCCTGTATTTTCCGTTTCGCCGGACACCTTTAGCGATAGCGTTTTGGATGGCACAGGGTTTATCCCAGTGGAAGTGAGCAAGGGTACAATCATTCAGTTTGAGGAATCTCAAATGGGAATCGTTTTGACTGCGATGATTAGCAATGAGAAAATCACAACCGTTGTGTTTCAGGTTCAAGGGAAAACCATTTCATCTGATGAAGTTGAAGCATACTTAACAAAACTGAACGAGGTCATTCAAATCTTGCTGCCTGAAAATGAGATATCTATATTGGAATCCCTATTTTTTGAGGCGCAATCCGCAGAGTTATCAGAAGGGGTGATAAGTTCAACAGTCGAGAAAAATGACTTGACCATAATGATAACTCCGGCTGACACTGAATGAGCGTAAAAAAACAGACTGTAGCCAGAAAATATTATCGGAACATTTGTGAAAAGACCGGGGCAACGTGCCGCGCTGACACGCCCCGGCCCTTTTTATCGGAATGTTTTGTGGTGGTTTCCGCTTTGTCACGGCTTTTATTATGAATGTTCCGATTTAATCTTTTGTCGGATAACCTGCATTCGAGACCTTGACAGCTAATATGAGTTAGCCTATAATTAAATGGCTAATTCAAATTAGCCAAAGGGAGACTATGGTATGACTACCAAGCAGAGAATACTGGATGAAGCACTTACTCTTTTTTCGGAAAAAGGATATAGTGCCGTATATGTTGGTGATATAGCTACAGCGGTGGGAATAAAACCGCCATCACTATACAAACATTTCAAGAGTAAGCAGGATATTTTTAATGGGATATTAGAAGTTTTAGCACAGGGCTATAGTAAGCAGACAACGGAGTTGTTCCTAAACGGCATCAACGCAGACAAGGATGTGGAATTTTTCTCTGCTATTGCAGAAGATGAACTTTTGAAAACCGGGAAAGAACTGTTCTTGTATATGTTACATGACGATAAAGTGAAGAAGTTCCGCAAACTGCTGACACTTGAGCAATTTCATCATTCGGAATTGTCGGAGCTTTACACAAAACAGTATATTGACGAGCCATTATCCTATCAAGCAGCATTATTTTCGATAATGTTGACAAACGGCACTTTAAAAGGGCAATCTCCCGATATTATGGCATTGCATTTTTATGCGCCGATTTATCTAATGCTCACCCTATGTGATCGAGATGAAAGCCGCGAAAAAGAGGCATTGCAGCTTATAGAGCGGCACATTCAACAATTTAGCAAAATATATAGTGGACGAGAATAACTGCTACTGGACACCGAGCTTTGATTGTTGTTGCGGATAACCCGTAAGGTCATCGGCATATGTGGGAGAGGAATGGACCGAGGTGGGTATGGCTTGATGCTAAAATTAAGAACGCTAAGACGAAGTGGGCTTCGACGGGATTTCTATGCAAAAGAAGAAAATAATAGTGGTGGATTATGAAGAAAACTCTAATAAACTGGTTGGGATTATTGGGTGTGGTTGGACTACTCTCGTACACCGCAGGGGTTGTGCTTAGTCCGCTTGCGTATCCAGGGTATGATTGGAAAGCGCAGGCTGTGAGTGATTTGTTTGCGATGAATGCCCCCTCTTTGCTGCTCTGGAACCAGTTGACCAGCCTGTGCGGCACTTGCGTTATGGTGTCCGTCATGTCCGTGTGCGTGTTCATACAGGGTAAGCTGAATCGAACGCTTCGGGCAGGAATCTATTTGTTTGCTGTCATGCAATGGGTATCAACCGTGGGGTATGCTATGTTCCCCCTTGCAGAAGGTGGCATGGAGGGAACGACCTTTCAAGATATAATGCACATTGTCGTCACTGCGTTAGTGGTATTACTCTCCGTTACCTCGATGATTGTGATTATGATTGGCAGTTTCCGTGAAAAAAGGTATCTCTCCTTGGGAATATGGGCAACGCTCACCTTAGCACTAATGTTGGCTGGCGCCATTGGGGTAAACCTTGTCCCGCCAAACTATTTTGGGATTCCAGAGCGTTTCAGCGTGTTTGCCGGAATGGGATTTGCGGCGGTTTTGGGGATTTACCTGTTTCGTGGGTTTTCTTTTGATGAATAAAACGAATGAGGGGTATTGCAATGAAAGATATTATTGATTTTCTTGAAACAAACGTGAATGGGAAAACTTTGCACACAAAAGAGTTGCTCTATGAACTTGAAGGTGGTGCTTTGGAAGGTGTCTATTCAGACCAAATCTCTTTTTCCAACCTAAAGTATTCGGGGAGCGCCTTCCAGTTGGATATGTTTATTGTGTCCAACGAAAAAATATGGATTGTGAAAAATGAGCAGCGCGAAACGCTACGGAAAGATTTTAGCAGTGTTTCCCTGTTTCGCTTTGAACTTGCCAAGCGCAAAAGTATCGATAGCATAACAGGTTTCTTTCGCTTCATTTCTGCTTCCGTGAAGGATGTGCCAGCAGAAGCTATCGTAAGCAGCATCTATGATGTGCGGCTTGATAATGGTGTGTTAACACTGAAAGAAGAACAGGCATTATATCGTGACCAGCCCGTTCAAGATGGCTGTTTCAAACCAGTTGCATTCCAATCAAACCAACGCTTTTTTATGGAAGATGGCAAGCTGCATTATGAATATGACGGCAACAGTTTTGATGTAGAACCAGAGACAATGCAGCGAAAAGCATCTTTGGACAACATTCCCCCATTTATTTCGGTTGAAAAATAGACTTATTTGATAGAAAGGGTGTAGAAGATGAAGAAAGAAATTCCCTCACAAAGCGAATTGCAAAGCCTGTTCGGTAAAGAGAGATTGGAAGCATGGAATGCTGTGTGCAATGCCGTTGATTCCGTCTACGAAATGGAGACGCTCTGGAACGATGGCGGGAAGAAATGGGACTACGAATACAAATATCGCCGGGGCGGGAAAACACTGTGCGCCCTGTATGCCCGCGAAAATTGTTTTGGGGTTCTCATCATTTTTGGCAAGGACGAGAGAGCGAAGTTTGAAGCGTCCCGCAGCCAGTATTCCGATGCAATTCAGCGCATTTATGATATGGCCGAAACCTACCACGATGGCAAATGGATGATGGTAGAAATGGGCGACAGTTCATTGCTTGATGAAGTGATGCAGCTATTGGCAATCAAGAGAAAACCTAACAGGAAGTAAGCATAGGCGTGGTCGGCTTTTGGAATACAAAACAGATTAAAGAAACGGAGCAAATCATGATGTGTGAGGAATGTTACAGTGACAACAATAGAATTACACCCTTGCTTAATCCTTTAGATTGCCTTCAAAATCACACACAATATATATGCGGTACTTGTGGGCGGTGTATTTGTATTGACCATGACCCGAAACGCAGTCTGCAACGTTGGAATTTTCCCTTCAAATCGTTGGATATTGCAAAACTTTATCTGCGAACCGCCGATTATACAACGAAAAGCTCCTGTGGCATCTATGAAGTGAAAAATAGCAACGGTCGCGTATCGTTTAAGATTTTTCAAAATCGAATTGACCTACAACACTATTTAGAAAAAGACAAGGGAAAAACCTGTGCCACTATGGAACCTTTATTCCAAAAACCATATCAGGAATTTGAACATACAGAAATCAGAAAATTATCGCCAGCCGAAATCAGTCAATATATGGCCGAAAGATAATAAGCAATTTAAGCAGAAGGCAAACTGTTAAATCGGAATTTGGAGGAGAATAGTGACGAGAACAATTATTGATATTCCACATCGCATGGATGACTATGTGTGTATGTGGAACGGAGTTGAAGATATTTACATACAAAATACCGGCGAAAAACTACCACCCAAGTTTTTCTTTGTACTAAGCAGTTTTGGCTCGTTTTGCTATATGAAAACGCCGAAGGCTCAACTGAAACGCATGGTTGCATTAGGTGATGGAAGAACACGGCAGATGTATGAATTTCTCTCGCCAATTGTCGGCTTTGATTATAAGGTCTGCGAATATAAGACGTTTGAAAAGGCACTTACGAAGATTAAATCTGAGATTGATGCTGGTTATCCCTGTATGATTGGCGCACTTGATATGTTCTATCTTCCGCATTTTGAAAAAATATATCATAAGGAGCATATTCCGTTTCACTACGAACTGGCCATAGGCTACGATGATAATGCACAGACTTTATATTTCAACGATTGCGGCAGACAGGAAACACAGTCGATTTCCTACGACGAACTGCGCCTTGCCTTTGATTGCTCCTATCCCGGATTGTCCAAACCGAATACTGTCTGGACTGTCCGTATGCACACGGATAAGAACAAATATGAGATAGCTAAAGAAGCGCTTGCTAAAAAGCGAAAATTATATCTGACCCCCCCCGTAGGCTTTATAGGCAATAAGGGGTTCGAGAAATTCATCAAGGATTTGCCAAACTGGAAAATCGAACTTTCAAAGGAAGATTATGACAAGTTGCTTTTCAACATGGTTCAGTTCTTCGGGACTGTTCCCTCTGTCCCCAACGCCCTGCGCGGTATTAATGAACCAGACACAATGGAGTTTGGGGGAGGCTTTGACAAAGTATCGGTTGTGCTTTCTCAACTTGGTACGGAATATAGTCAGCCAGACATGGTCGAAGCGGCAGAGAGATTCGGCAGCGGTGCAGCGGTTATCGCCGAAATCAAAGAAGTGATTGTCGATTATTTAATCGATAGATATGATGGAACTGACAAACTGCCAACACTATTTACACAGGCCGCCGGCATTATGAAGAATGGCTTTGCAGCGCTGGAATTGATTTGAAACTATCGCAGCGAGGGAAGCGGCACCAAAGGGTTGCCGCAGTCGGCGCTTGACCTCGATGCTGCCTTGGACTAAGCCAAATAAACAGGTGAGGGGATGAAGGAATCAAAAGCTATGAGCTTTTTCTTGCCTTGGGAGTAAGGCTGTTTATGAAGCCTTTTGTGGTAGCTGCTTTTGCGCTTTTGGAAATCCTGTTTACAGTAGCTTTGCTGATAGAAAACAGGTTGCAATCATCGCAAAGGGAGGATGATGCTTTTGACAGGTGCTAAATGGATATTTTGCCCGATTTGTGGTAACAAAACCCGCACACAGATTCGAGAGGATACCGAACTGAGAAATTTTCCGCTGTTCTGTCCCAAGTGCAAAGAGCAGGTTCTGATAAATGTCCTACAACTACAAATAACCGTTATCAAAGAGCCAGACGCAAAGACGCAGAGCCGATAACACGCATTTCGCGGTTATCGGCTCTTGCACGTTTAAGCTCCATTTTCACGCAACTCCCGGATTAGGCTTCGCATGGTTTCCATAACGATTCGCTGTTCATTGTCGTTACACGCCATAAACTCACTTATAAACAAATCCTGCTCTGCTGTGTGTTTGACAGCATCGGGACGAAAAATCAAATCGGCTGAAAAGTCTAATGTCTGTATGATTTTCGCAAGGACATCGTAACCGGGATTCTTGCCTTCATTTTCAAGAGCCATAATATGGCGGGAACCCACACCGACCTTTTCAGCAAGTTCCTCTTGTGTCAATCCTCTATCCCTACGGGCCTTTTTTATAACAGCGCCCATGTTATCAACATTTTTATCACGCACAATCAATTCACCTCAATGTAATTTTATAGTGCGTGTATACATTGGTGAACGGTTAGTCAATTCGTGTTAATACGCATTTACACTGCGTGATAAATGCACTTTGCCGCCAAATAAAAAAAACCTTTGCGGCAAGGTGGGTTTCTTATGCTCAAATGAGATACGCCTTTCTGTAAAGTGATGGAAAGGCGTATCTCATGTATATTATGCTATTTGAGCCGCTTATGACGAGCGGCGAGGCTTAGTCAGCCAACAAAGTATGCGCAGGATATTCCAGAATATCTGCATTATCATCTGGAATATCTTGCACATATGAACGCGAACTATTAAATCGTCTATATCTGTATTTTAAGAGCGCATCGATAACACTTGTTTATCGATGCGCTCTTTTGTGTTTTTCATCTGTCGGCTGCCGCTCTCCGCCCTCTCTGTTTCGATTCGCTATCCCCAAAAAAATCGAAACGGAGGCTATACATATGCCAAAAATCAAAAAATATTACCCCGACTATGCCGCCCTTTACCCGGATACCCCCATTCATCCCAAGGTGATAAAAGCACTCCGCGAGAGCGACCGCAAAATGAAGTATATGGAATACGACCTGAAATGCGAGCAGCCGCTTCGTAATGAAGCAGGGGCCGTTGTGGGGCTCATCCCTAGCCGGGAGGATTCCTACGAGCGCCTTCTGGAAGCGGACAAGCAGTTCGCCGGTTCCGCGCCTTCGCCGGAGGACGTCTTTTTTGCTGGTGAGGAAATCCGAGAGCTCCACAAGGCCGTAGCAGCGCTGGATGCAGCGGATCGCGAGCTAATTGAGGCTTTGTTCTTTGTCGGCCAGACAGTGCAAGGGTATGCCCTGCAAATCGGCGTTTCCCGGTATGTTGTGCATCGTCGTAGGCGGCGGATACTGGGTATGCTAAAAAAATATTATGAGAAAATGGAGGATTAGCCGCACACTCACCCCTTCCCAACGGCTAAGTAAGTGAGAGGGTAAAACACTTCCCTCCATCCTCTAACCGAGGACAAGCCGTAAACACTTGCGGCTGATTCGCACCTTGACAAACAGCGGCGCCTTGCCGCTCACATACGGTATTTTCGGGCACCAACCCGCGCGTGAGCGACGGAGGGGGCGGCTGCCATTTATGGCGTCCGCAGCTCCTCGAACCCGGCATGGGCCAGTTTTCGGATTGGCTTGGGCAATGCCGGGCGCGACGACGCGCGCGGGGGTTTGTAAAGATACTTCCTCACGGCCTCCCGCAGACTTGGGGGGAGCCCTGCGGTATTTGCTTGCTTTGGCGAAGCGGCGGTACCAGCGGGGCTATGAATGCGGCAAGCCCGCCGCGGCCCGAATCTATCCCCTCGCCGGGGTGCGTGGCAAATACGGCGAATCAGCATGTTAACCAAATATGAATCATCAACCTTCCGCGCCCATGTGCGCTTTCCTCTCTCAATGGAAAAGCAGCGACTAAACGGCGCGGATGGTCGAAACCAGATACCATGCGCCGGCTTCCTTGTTCTCTTGGAGGCCGGCGCATTCATGTGGTTTTGACAAATCAACTTTAATAGGAGGGTTTCGCTATGCGTGGAATGACGCTGGAAGAAATGAAAAATGTGGACATCCGTACCGTTGACCCCGCCGAGCTGGTGGACATCCGGGATGTGAAGGTTTCCCCGGAGCAGAGCCGGGAGGCGCGCATCATGGATTTTGTCGCGCAGGTGAAGAATCCCTACTGCTTCAAGGTGGGGAAGGTCGCCGTCAAGGTAAGCTATGCCGACAGCGGCCCCACACTGGACGACCGACTGGAAAGCCTGATGGCGCGGGCATGAGCATGGGGAACGCGGTTATGGAGAAACCAATTTAGGGGCTGACTTCCGCTGCCTGGGCGCGGTATAATGAGCGCAGGACAAAAGCAGCGAAGCCCGGTTGTTGATTGGTTTCTAACCAAATAACAATCGGGAGATGATTCTATGCGTAACAATTTAACAGCAGCGCGGCCGCCCATTCATGCTAATTTCAGCAGGGCCGGTCTGCTCAGCGACGGCCAGCTTTGGCAGGCCGCCGATTATGTTCGCTTGTCCAAAGACGACGGCGACAAGGAAGAATCGGACAGTGTGGTAAATCAGAAGGAGCTTATCGCGTCCTTCGTAAGCAGGCAAAAGGATATAGAGCTCGCCGGACCGTCCTATGTGGACGACGGCTTTTCCGGCGTGAATTTTGACCGTCCCGGTTTTCAGCGTTTGCTGGAAGACATCAAGTCGGGGCGGATTAACTGCGTCATTGTGAAGGACCTCTCGCGCCTGGGCAGGAACTATATCGAAACCGGCAAGCTGATTGAGCACTTCTTCCCTTACATGGGCGTGCGCTTCATCGCCATCAATGACAACTACGACAGCCAGCGGCATAACAGCCAGACCGACGACCTGATTGTACCCTTTAAGAACCTCATAAATGACGCTACAAGCGCCGATACCTCCCGGAAGATTCGCAGCCAATTCGAGGTCAAGCGCCAAAAGGGAGAGTGCATCGCCCCCTTCGCCGCCTTTGGCTACCGGAAGGACCCGGAGGATCACAACCGTCTGCTGGTGGACGAAACTGCCGCCGAGGTAGTGCGGGACATCTTCAAGTGGAAGATTGAAGGCATGAGCCAGCAGGGTATCGCCGACCGGCTCAATGGTATGGGGGTTCCCTCGCCGCTGGAATACAAGAAAAACAGCGGCTCCAACTTCCGCACCACCTTCCAGAAGAACCATAAAACCAAGTGGACGCCGGTATCCGTGGGGCGTATCCTCAAAAACGACCTCTACATTGGTGTTCTGACGCAGGGCAAATCCACCAGCCCCAATTATAAGGTGCGGGAGCGTTCTTTCAAGCCGGCCGAGGAATGGGTGCGGGTGGAACAAAACCATGAGGCCATTATCAAGGAAGCGGATTTCCGCCTGGTGGCCTCTCTGCTGAAAAAGGACACCCGCATCGGCAGCGGCGAGGATGCCGTGTATCTCTTTTCCGGGATGCTGGTCTGCGGCGATTGCGGCGAAACCCTTATCCGCAAATATGTTCCGGGCAAGGACGGCGTGAAATACGTCTATCATGTCTGCAATACCCATAAGAAGGGCGCGGGCTGCACCAGCCACTCCATCAGCGACAAGGCGCTGCACGAGGCGGTGTTCCACACCATCGCGGCGCATATCGAGGCGTGCGAGAAAATCGGCAAGGTGCTCGCCGCCATCGAGGACATGCCCTTCCAGCAGATGGACGCCCTCAAAATCCAGAAGCAGATTGCCGAGCGGGAGGCCGAGCTGGAAAAGCTGGCCGGGCGCAAGCTCCGGCTCCATGAGAATTTCGACGACGGCCTCATATCCAAGGATGATTACATCAGTTTCCGCGCCGCCTTCAACCAGCAGGTGGAGGATGCGGAGCAGGCTCTTGTCAACTTGAATCAGGAGCTTTCCGACATCGTGAACAACCGGGAGGCAGGCACCCTTTGGATAGAGCACTTCAAGAAGTACCACAACATCCAAAGCCTGACCCGCGCCGCCGTGGTGGAGCTCATCGAGCGAATTGTTGTTTTCGAGAAGGGCCGCATCGAGGTTATCCCCCGGTACAAAAACAATTACGAGAACGCCCTGCGGTACATTTCCGCCCTGCCCGCGGATGAAAGGCAGGTGGGATAGATGGCGCGCAAGAGCAGAAAGGCGTCGGCTGCGGCTCCCGTGGCGGCTTCCCCGGCGCAGAATCCCATCTTCCGGGCGGCAGTGTATGCCCGGCTGTCCTCCGAGGACCGGGAGGCGCTTTCACTGGATAATCAGATTTTGATGGTGCGCAACTATATCGAGGCAGCCCCAGACCTTGCCCTGTGCGGCGAGTTCTCCGACAACGGGCTCACCGGCACCAATTTCCAGCGCCCCGGCTTTGAAAGCCTGATGGACGAGGTGCGGCGCGGGAAGATAAACTGCATTGTGGTAAAGGATTTATCCCGCTTCGGCCGGGATTATGTGGAGGCGGGCAACTTCCTCGAAATCATCTTTCCCCAGCTTGGCGTCCGCTTCATTTCCATCGGCGACAATTACGACAGCTTCGACCCCCGCTGCAAGGGCGAGGGCATGAGCGTGGCGCTGAAAAACATGATAAACAGCTTCTACGCCAAGGACATCTCGCAGAAGATTCGCTCGGCCTTCGCCGTCAAAAGCGCCAACGGCGAGTTCGTGGGCAAGGTTGCGCCTTTCGGTTACGCCAAAGCAGCCGGCAACAAAAACAAGCTGGTGGTGGACGAGGAAGCCGCCGAAACCGTGCGGATGATTTTCCGCTGGAAGCTGGACGGCATGAGCGTGCACCAGATTACCCGGCGGCTCACCCGGGAGGGCGTCCCCAATCCCGGCCACTACCGCTATATCAAGGGGATTCATCGGGAAAAGCGGTACGAGCAGCCGCAGGCATGGGATGTCACCGTTGTAAAGGATATTTTGGAGAACATCGTCTACCTGGGCCATTTGGCGATGGGCAAGACCCGGACGGTGGGCGGCAAACAGAGGGCCGTTCCGAAAGAGGAATGGAAAATCACCGAGAATACCCATCCGGCCATCATTTCCCAAGCCGATTTCGATGTGGTGGCGGAGCAGCTTCGGCAGGCGCGGGACAAACACGATGCCTGCAACCGCCACCAGCGGGAGCCGCTGCCGGAGTACATCCTCGAAGGGCTGGCCTTCTGCGCGGATTGTGGGCGGGCCTACCGGCGCATCCCCAACACCCACCGGGACAAAGTGACCTACCGCCTCACCTATATCTGCTCCCATTGCAACGCAAACAGCCCTAAATACACCTACCAGCATTTCCGGCAGGACGAGCTTTACAGTAAATTGTATGCCATTCTCCGCAAAGAGATAGAGCTTTGCTCCGAGGCCCGCAAGCGGATGGCGGAGATTAAGGCGTCGCCCATCACGAAACGGCGGGAGAACGAGCAGGCGGCGGAGATTAGACGGATACAGGAGCAGTTGGACCGTATCCCGGTGCGGAAGCGGAAGCTCTATGATAATTTCTGCTCCGGTATTCTGGACGAAAGCGACTACCGGCTGTTTAACCAGCGGTATGACCGTGAGAAGGAGGCGCTGGCCGCCGAGCTGGCCGCTGTTACCTCAGAGGCGGAAAAGCTGGAACCGGCCTACATCGACAACAACCCCTGGGTGGCCGCGATGGAACGGTTCATGGACGAAAAGGAGCTCACGCGGGAAATGCTGGTTGCAATGGTGGAGCGGATTGAGGTTGAGGCCAACCGCAATATCCATATCAAGTTTCGGTTCTCAGACGAATACAAAAAGCCGTTGTTGGCATTTTTAGAGGAAAGCGAGGCGGTATCCGCATGAACAAATCTTATGTATTGGCCGCCTATCTGCGCATATCCTCGGACGATGGGCTCCACGGCGACAGCCAGAGCATTTCCGGCCAGCGGAAGCTTATCCGGGGATTTGTCCGTTCCCACCCGGAGTTCAAAGGCGCCGACTTTATCGAGTTTTCAGACGATGGATATTCCGGCACCAACTTCAACCGCCCCGGCGTGGCGGAGCTTTTGAACCGGGCGCGGAGCGGTGAGGTGCAATGTATCATCGTCAAGGATTTTTCCCGGTTCGGGCGCAACTACATCGAGGTTGGCGATTACATCGAGCAGATTTTCCCCTTCCTGCGCGTCCGTTTTATCTCCATCAATGATGCCTACGACAGCGAGACACAGGGAGGCGGCGCCGGGGACGTGAGCATCGCGTTTCGCCATTTATGCAACGATTACTATTGCAAGGACCTCTCCCGCAAGGTGAAAAGCGGCTACCGGACGAAATGGGAATCAGGCAAGTATCTCGCCTCCTACGATGTCTACGGCTACCGCAAAAGCGACGAGGACCGCTACAAACTGGTGGTGGACGAAACGACTGCCCCAGTGGTGCGCCGGATTTTCGATATGGCGCTGTCCGGCAGCAAGCCCAGCCAGATTGCGGCGGCGCTCAACGCGGATGACGTGCCGACACCGCTTGTAACCCTGACGAAAAAGAAGAATGTCCGCTCATGGAGCCAGCTTCGGCCCATGTGGACCGGCACCGAGATTGGTCGCATCCTCCGGGACCTGCGGTACACCGGCGCCATGACAAACGGCATGTATGCCGTGGAGAAGATGGGCAGCCGGCAGGCGCGGCGCAAGCCGGAATCCGAGTGGTATATCACCCCGGATACCCACGAGGCGATTGTCACAAAGGACGAGTTCGAGCGGGCGCAGCTTTGTGTGCGCAGTACAACATTAAAAGGAATGAAGTTTGGACCCCGTGTTCCATCTCCTCACTCCCTGCCTGTGCCGGTTCGCTGCGGCGGCTGCGGGCACGCGATGGTGAAGAACGGCGCAAAGGTCATGGCCTACTACTGCAAGTTCAAAAAGCTGGTTGCTGACGGTGATTGCTTTGATGGCAAGATGGAAGTCGAGGCGCTGAAAGATGTTCTCCTTGTCTCCATCCGGCAGCTACAGGCAGTGCTTGCGGAACAAAAAAAGGCCGCTTCCGAGAAAGCCGCCGTGCCGTCTGTGGATTATGTGCGGGAAATCGCCTCGCTCCAAAGGGAGATAGAGGGGCTGAACCGTGAAAAGCTCTCCCTGTACAACGCTTACAGTGATGGCGACATTAACCGGGAGGAATATTCCTCCCGCCGCCAATCCGTTGACGACAGGACTCACGCGCTTGGCCTACAGGTGGATGAACAGGAGAAGCGGAGCCGGCAGCATCTGCAAAATGTGGCGGTGTTGCCTCCGGCGATGGAATACCTGCAGGACATGGTGGGGCTTCCGCAATATGATAATGAGCTCATTTCCGCGCTGGTGAAGCATGTGGTCGTCCACAATGAGCAGCAGGTAGAAATCGTTTGGAAGTACGCGGATGAAGTCGGCGCTATTATGACCGGCGAGAATGGAGGGCGGATATGGAACAGCAGAAGTTGAGGGTAGCGGTGTATTGCCGGGTGGCTTCTTACGACCAGACGGTGATGTGGAATCAGGAAGAAAAACTGCGCCAGTTTGCGCAGGAGCAGGGCATTGATGGAATCGTCATCTATTCGGATAACGGATACAGCGGCCTCAATCTGGACCGCCCCGGCTTCAAGCAGTTGGAAGCCGACATCCGGGCCGGCAAGGTTCGGACGGTGATTGCCGCTGATATCTCCCGGATTGCCCGTAATCTTTTCCTCGCCTCCGACTGGATGGACGAGATGAAAAAGGCGGGCGTGAAGGTGATTTTCGTCAATCAGCCCGATAATGATGTGCAATCAAAAATACGCCAGTGGCTTGCTGACGAATGGCGGAAGGACAAAAAAGTTTCTCAAAAAAATTAGTTCTATCTTGACACCATCTCGGCAATAGAACTGGCAGGAACAATCTGCGTTAGCAACCAAAAAACAATCGAAATATGAAAGATATTTGCGATATTCTTCATATATGTAGCAAAAGACAACGAGCGGCACGATTAGTTCAATGCACCGCTCGTTGTCGAGATTATTTGGGCTCGTGCCTGCTACACATATGACGATTGCCAGCAGTTCAAAATGCGGCGCAGATATGTTATAATAGTATTTAAAAAGCCTTTTAAAACATCATAGTAAGCACGGTAGGTGGATTGAAAATGCCCAAAATAATGATTGTCGAAGATGAGCCCAGCATCCGGGACGAGCTTACTCTGCTGCTGGAAAATGAAAGCTATACCGCCCTTGCAATAGAAGATTTTGACCGGGTTGCCGAACAGGTTGATGCGGCAAAGCCCGACCTGATTCTGCTTGACCTCGGCCTGCCCGGACGGGACGGCTTTGCCCTATGCGCCGATATCCGCAAGACGTCGAGCATCCCCATTATCTTTGTGACAAGCCGGGACACCGCAATGGATGAATTGCGGGCGCTTAGCATGGGTGGCGATGACTATATCACAAAACCCTATAACATTCCGCTGCTCCTGGCGCGTATCAAAACCGTCCTGCGGCGCAGCGGTGTTCCTGCAGAAAGTGAAGTTTCTGTGGTAGGCGGATTGACCTTGGATTTGGCGAAGGGCACTGTATCCGTAAACGGAAAAAGCGCCGAGCTCACCCGCAATGAAATCCGGATTTTGGCGCATCTGATGGGCAGGCCGGGCCAGATTATCTCCCGCGCTGACTTGATAGAGGCACTGTGGGACAATCAAATCTATATTGACGACAACACCCTAAGTGTGAACATGACCCGGCTTCGAGCCAAGCTAGACAGCTTGGGGTTGCCGGATTATATCAAAACCCGCCGGGGAATGGGGTATCAAATATGACAATAAAGGAATATTTCAGCGATAAGTCAGGCAGCTTGCTTTTACAACTGGTTTCTATGGCGGCATTGGCCGCCTTTTTAATTATGAGCGGAACATCGGCTGGAGTGGTTGCTATCATTGCAATCGTTTGGGCGCTGGGTTTTGTGATTTTTCAAACCGTAGCCTATCAGAAACTAAAAGTTCACTTGACCGAGCTTGAGATCATTATGACCGGTCTTGACCAGAAATATCTCTTTGTCGAATGTATCGGCAAGCCAAATAGTCATTATGAGCGTAGGCTGTATGAACTCATGCGTAGATCGGGAAAATCCATGATTGAAACAGTATCCGATGCGCAGGCTGCCGGACAGGAGTATCGGGAATACATTGAGAGCTGGGTTCATGAAATTAAAGCGCCCCTTACGGCAGCTGAATTGATTGCCCAAGGGCTGGATGCCGAAGCTCGCAGAAAGCTCATGCGTGAGTTGGAGGCCGTGGAGAGCCATGTAGAGCGAGCGCTCTTCTATGCCCGTGCTGAGAGTGCCGAAAAAGACTTCCTCATTCGGCAGGCAGAGTTATCGGAGATTGTTGCCGAAGCGGTGGAAAAGCATCGCTCGCTGCTCATTGGCAGCGGTGTGCAGCTTCGGATCGATGAGCTTGACCAGATGGTTTACACAGACAGCAAATGGGCAGTATTTCTGTTGGGGCAGCTTCTGCAAAATGCGGTTCGGTATCGCAGTGAAAGCCCTGTCATCACAATATCAGCGAAATCGTTGGGGCAGCAAACGCAGCTTGTGATTGTCGACAATGGCATCGGCATTCCCACCCACGAGCTTCCCCGCATATTTGACAGAGGCTTCACCGGCAGCAACGGGCGCGTCCGGGGCGGCTCCACTGGGATGGGGCTGTATATATGCCGCAGACTGGCAGCGCTTTTGTCTCTTGATTTGCAAGTAGGCTCTACGGAAAGAGAAGGAACAACCATTACAATGACCTTCCCCTCCAAAGTGAATCTTTCAAAAGTGTAAGATAAATCAATATGACTTCGATACAACATGACTCCCCCCTCATGTATGATTGGCTCACAGGCAAAGGAGGGCTAACTATGCTACAGGTTCAAAACGTAGAGAAATATTACGGCAGCAAAAACAACGTGACAAAGGCGCTTGACCGCATCAGCTTCGAGGTGCGTCGCGGCGAATTCATCGCCATTATGGGCGCATCCGGCAGCGGCAAGACCACGCTGCTAAATTGCATCTCCACAATCGATACCGTCAGCGCGGGAAATATTCTGCTCGATGGCGAGAACGTCACTGAAATTTCGGGCAGCGAGCTTGCAAAATTCCGCAGGGAGCGGCTGGGCTTTATCTTTCAGGATTTCAATCTGCTGGACACCCTGACGCTGGAGGAAAACATCGGTATCGCGCTGACCATCAACCATGCTGACCCGAAATCCGTCCAGGGGAATGTGCGCGAGGTGGCACATCAGCTGGGCATCGTGGATGCTCTTGAAAAATTTCCCTATCAGGTGTCCGGTGGGCAAAAACAGCGGGCGGCCTGCGCCCGGGCTATGGTGGCGGGGCAGTCGCTCATTTTGGCAGATGAACCCACCGGCGCCCTCGATTCCAAATCCTCCAAAAGCCTGCTGGAAATCATGACAGGCATGAATCAAAACAGCGGTGCCACCATTTTGATGGTGACACATGACGCCTACAGCGCCAGCTACGCCTCACGCATTCTGTTTCTCAAGGACGGACGGCTGTTCAACGAGCTGATCCGAGGCGAACGCTCGCGGCAGGTGTTTTACCACGAAACGCTGGATGTCCTTGCGCTGCTCGGAGGTGACGTCAGTGACCTTCTCTAAGCTCTCCGCGCGAAATGCCAAGCGGCAGGCGAGGGATTACCTCGTTTACTTTGTGACCATTGTCATGGCGGCGGCGCTGATTTACGCCTTTAACGGCTTGGTTTTCTCGGAGGAAATCCGCAATCTGTCCCATTTTCTTGACAGCCTGCCGCTAATCATCGTGCTGGCGAGCACCGTTATCATCTGCATCGTCGGCTGGCTGGTCTCCTATACCACCCGGTTCATGCTCACAAAACGCAGCCGGGAGCTTGGCACCTATGTCCTTCTGGGTATGGAGAATAAACAGGTAGCAAGGCTATTCTTTCAAGAAAACCTGATGGTTGGCGGCATTGCCATCGTGTGCGGCACACTGCTGGGGAATCTGCTTTTTCAGGCGCTTCGGGCGGTCACGCTGGCACTGTTTCATGTGCCGTACACATTTAGCTTCTCGTTTTCCATCGGCGCAGTCCTGTTGACTGCTGCGTATTTCGCGCTCATCTATTTGTTCGCCCTGAGAAGGAGCCTAAGGCGCATCAATCGGATGAAAATCTATGACCTGCTCTATCTCGACCGACAGAATGAAAATGAAGCGGTGAAAAAGAGCGGTCGCCGCCGCATTTTGTTTGTTGTCTCTATTATCCTCGGCATTATTGGCACTGTGCTTTTGCTCCTGCGCAATTTGATGCTGGGCATCATTGGGGCGGCGCTGATTATCGCGTTTCTGTATGGGTTTTTCCTCAGCTTTTCTTCGGGCGTGCCGGATTATTTCGATAAGCGTCCCGCTAAAAAGTTTGCGGGGAATAATCTGCTGATTTTCCGGAGCCTCGCCTCAAAACTCACGACCATGGGCGTGATTATGGCGACGATCGCCGTACTTTTCACAGCTACCCTCATCGCCGAGGGAACCGGCATGGTTTTCAATGCACTATTTCAGAGTCGCACGGAACAGACAACCTGCTTTGATATTTACATCGCCTCCAATGGCTGGGAGGAAGCTAGCCTTGATGACTATATGGCCTATATCGATGAAAACATTGATGTGCGCGCCGACTACCGCTACGGCGTCTATGCGGCGGATAACGATACTGTCACACAATACGTTGAGGCAAATTCGGATTACTGGAGAAACTTCGAGTTTGACACCCTCATGGCCATGAGCGACTATCTTGCCCTTCGTGAAATGCTTGGATATTCCACAGTGGAGGTTCTGGACGGGCAGTACATCATCCACTGTCAGCCCTATTTGGAAGGACTGATGAGCAGCTATAATAAACCGTTGACTGTTGACGGATACGAGATGGCGCCCGGCAAAGTATATACCGAGCATTTTACCCAGTCGCTGTGGGATGGCAACGGACGTGGGTTTATCCTTGTGGTGCCCAACGAAGCTCTGACGACAAGGCCAGTCATCCATCGGACCTATGCCGCCATGACAGAAACGCCCTTATCCGAAGCCACTGCTACAGCCATCAGTGATATTCGCGATGCCAAGGACAAGTCGATTGCGGGCTATGACACGGTTTTCATCAAGGCGGCCATACAGGCGGAGAACGCTTCTATGTATGCGATGATCATTTTCCCGCTTTTCTACCTCGCGCTTGTATTAACTATGGTTGCGGTGACGATTTTAACCATTCAGCTCCTCAGTGACACAGACCGGTACCAACGGCAATATGCTCTGCTTGATAATCTCGGTATGGAGCGCCGGGAGATGGAGCGTTCACTCTTCCGGCAGTTTGCGATCTTTTATGCTATGCCGACATTGCCTTCGCTGCTCATCAGCTTGCCGTTCATTTTCGCTCTTGGTAGCGCGCTTGATGCAGGGGTTTTGACCGGCATCGGCCAGCTCTGGGCGATTGTGGGGATTACGCTGACCTTATTTTTCGCCATCTATATTGTGTATGTTTTTGCGGCGTATACCAGTTACAGAAAAAACGTGCTGCCAAGTAGGTAGGTTAAAACAACGCATTATTGATATACCACGAAGGATAGGCTGCAGCGCCGTCCTTCAAGCATTTGGATAACTTCAAAAAACACGGAAACCGCTGGTGCAATTAACCCAGCGGTTTTCAAATATTCAAAGACAAATTTTTAGTTCTATCTTGACACCATCTCAGCAATAGAACGGGCAGGAGTGATCGGCGTTTGCAGCCACAAAACAATCGAAATATGAAAGATAACGGCAATATTCTTCATATATAGCAAAAACAACGAGCGGCATGATTAGTTCAATGCGCCGCTCGTTGTTGTGATTATGCTAAGTAGAATAACTGGTGAACACCTCAAAATCCAATGTACCTTGTTCGGCACCGTTCACAATCAGCATAAGCGAATGGGTGCCAGGATAATGCTTTCTTGAACTTACATCTGCAAAGGAATGGGTTTTCGTGTAATGCTTCTTGTCATTATTTTTCAAAGACGGCTCAGATATTTTGAATATCTTACGGCTGCGCGTGCCATTCGCCTTCACATAATCAATTCCGTATTCCAGCCGCACCTTGGTTTCCCTTTTGGCCTCAATCTTAAAGGAGAAAGTGATATCCTCCCCAATGCACACAGATTTGGCGCCTAAGGTGAAGTCATCAACGCGCACACAATCCGCATCCGCAAATCCGAAGATACTCAGCACATCCCGATTACCCTTTTTCAGAAGCGTTCTACAGCCGTGTTTTACAATCCAGTCGGTATGCTTGCTTTTGCCGAACCAATCCTTTGCAAGCTCTGCTATCAAATCGGAATGAGTTTTTGAAATATCATTTAAGTTATTTGCCACACTTTTGCGGACATACAGTGACGGGTCAGCTTTCAGTGTTTCTAAAATGCGCAGAACCGGTGAAGGGTCTTTTTTGAAGCTGTTAAGCGCCTGCCCCCAAGGTAGCGCCGGGCGGCAGCCCTCGCTTGCCAGTCGTCGCACATGCTCGTTGTTATGGCCTGCCCAGTCAGCCATCTGTGCCATCATTTTCTCTTCCTGGTTAATGATAAATGGCCTTACGGCAAATTCAGCCGTTGAGTATGACGTATACCGCTCCAATGCAGCCATTGATAAATCCCAATGGCACTCATCCTGACCGTAGACTTCTACAAAATCAGGGAAATATAGCAGGCCGGAATCCACAATCCCAACCGGATAATCCGCAATGACCTTGTCGAGAATACCAAGAGCCTGCTCGTAATCGGGTGGCAGATGTTTTCCCAAATTAACCGTAATGCGCCGCATACGAGCTTTCAGTTCTAAGGCAACCCACGTTTCATCCATAATGTCATGGGCAAAATCATCAGCCGGAAAGGCCGGACAGACGGCTTTTACGCGCAGGGCAAGCTCCTGAATGGTATTACTATTATAATATCTGTCCTTCATTAATTCGGGCATATATTTCCTCTTTTCAAATGAGGTTTATCTAAAGTCAGCCACTTACAATAGATGGCTTTATATCCCTCAAGTCTATTATCCATTATATCGCTGAATACGCCCCAAAACAATAAAAACCGCAGGATAATCCAATCCAGCGATTCATTATTTCTCCAAAGAAATTTTTAGTTCTATCTTGACACCATCTCAGCAATAGGGCGGGCAGGAGAGATCAGCGTTAGCAGCCACAAAATAATTGAAACATGAAAGATAACCGCAACATTCTTCATATATGCAACAAAAAACAACGAGCGGCACGATTGGTTCGATGCGTCGCTCGTTGTCGAGATTATTTGGCTCGTGCCTGCTGACATTATCATTGGAAATTTATATTGAGAAATTCAAGAATAGCTCCGCTAAATTCACCATCATCTTCCGGATTATTAAAATACTGTTCGTAGCAAATGAAGTGTTCATCACCTTCGCGTATAAAGGTGGATGCATTAATTCCATTTGATTGTGCGATACTCAAAAGTATTTCAAATTCCGAAAAGGGCACTTGAGAATCTTCTGTTGAGTGCATCAAAAGAATCGGACGCTCATTCAGTTTCGCAATGCCGCTCATGGGCGAATACGCCAAGGCGTCGAACCCATAATGGAAACCAGAGTAAAGATTTACAAACGGTTTTTCCAATGTGCTGAGCGCTTTTGGTATACCTGCCATCGACATATACTCAACAAACATATTCGTCCATGAAGAAAACGCAGAAATTGAAATGACGGCATCTATTTCCGGCACCTCGCCAGCGGCAATAATGACGGTTCCTGCGCCCATTGAAGTGCCAAGCGCCACAATAGGCAATCCTTCTATGCTCTCGTCTTGGCCCAAATAATCAACACCGGCCTTGACATCTAGCCACTCTGTCATTCCTAAACCAATTTCATCACCTTCGCTCTCGCTACGTGCCCGCATCTCAATCAATAAGGCATCCCAGCCATTGTCCGCCAGTAATTTAGCATACCCAAAAAAAGCAGTAACGGATGGATTTTCAATACCTGACAAGATAATAACCGTGCCCTTTGACGCATCTGCTTTGGTTCGCCATGCCGCTATTGATAATTCATCATCTGTGACCAATGTTATCTGTTCAGAAGAAATACCAAAATCAGCAGAGGTGTATTGCTCTTGTTCAAACCGTTGTCCAAGAAACATAGGCATAATCATGTAAGGAATGGCTATTAAAAGTGCCAAAACCAGAACAATTAAAACAATCGCTACAACCAAAATTATCTTCTTTGCTCTTGATTTTTTTGGGGTTGTGATTTCCATATATGTGTCTCCTGTTATACAGTAATTAAAATGCAGTTATTGCAAGAATCTATTATCATTATATCGCTGAATACGCCCCAAAACAATAAAAATCGCAGGATAATTCAATCCGGCAATTCATTATTTTCCAAAGAAAATTTTTAGTTCTATCTTGACACCATCTCAGCAATAGAACGGGCAGGAGTGATCGGCGTTTGCAGCCACAAAACAATCGAAATATGAAGGATAACCGCAACATTCTTCATATATTGCAAAAACAACGAGCAACACAATTAGTTCAATGCGCCGCTCGTTGTTGAGATTATGCTTATAAAGCTGATTATCCCAAAGGATAAAGGAAGTCCACATAATTCTGTACATAGTATTTCAGATTAGTTCTCCCACGCTGAATAACTGTATGGCCTTCGCTTTCCAGCATTTCTTTTTGCGCCAGAATGCCGCCGGGGTATTTGGGGTTCAATTCCCCCTGGTCAGTTCAAGGTTCGCCAATAGGGGGTTTTATCACTATCGCGCTGATGGCTTGCCCACGCAGCGATGGATACAAATATCCCTGCAGTAATTGGCTCCGTAAAATCTGCACCGCTTTGTTTTGCAAAGTATACCCGTATTTCCCCAATCGTGATTACCTTTCCAAAAGGCACTAATCTCATAACTTTGTCGTACTCGATTGGAGGAGCAAAATACATTCTGTCCCCGCCGTACTTAGCAATACTTCTTGTATCAGTGATGGTTTGGATTTTAGGCATATCCTTACTGTCGTAAAGCATTGCATTAAAATCTTTCTTATCTTCATTCGCCACTTTCAGCACCTCCGTATTAAGCATAGCCCTCTTTTAAGTTCCATGCAATGAGGCGATTTTTATTGATCTGCTATCACTCGCAATGAAGAAAAGACTAAGCAGGAGCGTCAACGTTTCTGTAATAGGGGCTGCCAACCATATCCCTGTCATGCCGAGTAGTGGTGGCAATAGGAAAATACAGATGAGCAGCAGTACAAAACCTCGCGAGGAAGATATGATAGCGGACTCCTTTGCTTTCCCGATAGAAGTGAAATAAAAAGATGTAATTGTATTGATTCCCGAAAACAGAAAAGATACAGCGAATAGGACTATACCAGACTGCACCATCTGTTCGACCGCCTCGTTATCGATGAACAAGCCACCGTACCACTTGTGGCCAAGCAAAACAAGCAAAAATGTTGTGACGCCCGCCCCAAATACCATTTGGTTCGTCAATTTTCTCACATCTGTTGCGAGATGCTTTTCCTTTGCACCGTAAGCAAAGCTGATAAGTGGGCTCGCCCCTTGTCCAAAACCGATTAGAATCATACTGAAAATATAAGAGATATATCCCACGATGGTAAATGCGGATACGCCATCGACGCCAATATATTTCATAATCACAAAGTTGTAGGCGAACATGGATATACTCAGGGACATTTCGCCTACAAACTCCGAGCTGCCATTGAGCAGCGTTTTTACAAGCGTCTCTTTCGAGAAACCAAACCTTCGGAATTTGTATACAGTTGATTTTCTCAGGAAATAGTGGAGGACACAAATTAACGCCACTATGGTGGCAATCAGAGATGCGACTGCGATTCCCCGAACACCCAAGCCTATATGACGGACAAAGAGATAATCTAGTAGCGCATTGAGCCCCAGCGTTATCATGCTGACCTTCATAAAATACTGTGGATTTCCTTCGCCTCGAATAAACATGCTAAAGGATGAATTGATTACCATAATCGGAAGTTGCAGCAGTAGAATACCGTAGTAATCTTTGAAGTATGCTGCCACCTGCGCATCTGCTTTTAAGAACGCAAGCATCGGCTCAATGCAGAGATACATGACAGCACTGAGCAACACAGTAATTCCTGTCACGGTGCACATGGTTTGATTAAATACATCGTTGCACTTTTGCATGTCTTTAGCGCCAAGGGCCATACCGGCGATTGCAATACCTCCCACCGATATCATCAGTCCCACTGCAAGAAACAGATAGATGATGGGCAGACCCAGATTAACCGCAGCGAGGCCCTCTTTACCTACATAGTTTCCGATGAAAAACCCGTCCACCACTGTAATAAGTGAGGTCATCATCATTGCGATAATAGCCGGAAGTGCAAATTGCATGATTGTTTTTCGTTTGCCAATGCGAATGTTTTCTAAGTTCATTTTCTCACTTTTCCCTTCTCTCATAGTTACACCAACAGAGTATAAAGGAAAAAGGGGAAAGAAACTTCTGATTTTGTGCTCTATTTGATGGGGATACAAAAGTCGATTTCCATATACATACCATCAATTTTGCGATAGATATCGAAGCTATATCGTTCATCAATGATATAACCGCTCTGGGGCAACCAAACAGTAAAAATACTTTGAAGTGCATGGTATATCTGATTTACAAAGCCTTCAAAATGATAAATGGCAAACTTGCCTCCATTAAGATAACAGGTGCGCTCAAGGGGACTGTCCTCCGGCACCGTCATGTACAAGTCATATAGACAGTTATCCGTATTGGTAATATTGGGGTCGTCATAGGTGCGTTCGATCAACAGCGTTTCATCCGTCCTGTATGCCTTGTGCTTCTCCAGAAATGCACACCAATGTTCCGACAGGCTCCTATAGCTGCCTTTATGCCGGTCATATACAACGTAGTAGTCAGGCAAAAAATCTATCGTAATTTTACGTTTGCATTCTTCAAAAGATTCCCAACCAGCCGAGGCGTTATTGAAAATCGGGTTGATACGTGATTTTTGCAATATAGTACGCCGGAACTCGACCGGCGAAACATCATAATGTTGTTTGAAAGCGGTGCTGTAATTTGACGAACTGTATCCATAATCGCCACTGATATCTGTGATGTTTCTGGCCTGTTCAATTTTCAGGCGGAATGCACTTTGCTCTATTTTGAGCCGCTTGATGAATTCGTAAATGCCTTCGCCTGTTTCGGCCTTGAACAGCCTAGATAAATGGTGTTTTGAGAAATTGCAATGTGCTGCAATCTCGCTAACATGGATGGGCTCGTTGATATGAGCCAGTATATAATCAATAGCATGGCTAATTGCTGTATTCTCAATCATGCTAGCCCCCCTTTCCCGTACCATGCTGTATCTGCCTTTTATCTTTCAACGCCTATCATCATTATATCGCTGAATACTTCCCAAAACAATAAGAACCGCAGGATAATCCAATCCAGCGATTCATTGTTTCCCCAAAGAAATTTTTAGTTCTATCTTGACACCATCTCATCGCAATCCAATCACTTCAGCAATTCGACAACCTGTACCAAATAGCACCGTAAATAACGGGAGCCAATGCGAGTATTCTGGGCTATTAGCCGTATACTGCATAAATGCCTTCTGCTCTGCTAACGTCAATGCATGTCTTTTCCTCTTTTGCCAAGCATTGCTTCTCTTAATTTCAGTCATTACACCTTCCGCAGGATTATTACGAATAATACCATCTCGAACAGCCATCGTAAACGTCGGATTAAGCAAAGTATGAATACCATCCACTGTAGCTGGCTTAAAACCATGATTATTAATCAGAAGATAATAGAAGTGTTTTACGTCTGAGTATTTCACTTCATTAATTATACGCCGACCAAAAGTCTCTCTTATAAAATGATCATACATATACTTATAATTAGCTCTTGTATGAGGCTTTAAATCATATTTTGTTGAGATGTAGCGATCAAAAACAAAGTTTACTGTCGCTTTCCCCTCACAATATGTACTTAAGCCGTCTAATTGGTCTCTGATTAATCTTTTTTCTTTTTCTCGCAACTCTAATAAATCTCGAGAATAGATGACTTTACGTGTCCCGTTCGCATCCGTGTACTGATAGATGTAGCGTAGGTCACTCTTACGCTGGCTTTCCCCGGGTTTAAGAACCCGTCCTTTATGATCTTTTCTTGACTTCATCCTATAATTACCGCCTTTCTAATACATATAGAAAGAGGCTCATATTTTTATGGATTTCTTTTCTTTAATTCCTTAAAACCCATAACCAAAGTCTGCGTTAAAGATAAATTATGCTTTTGCGCGTATCCTTTAATCTCTTTATATTCGTCTTTGGTAACTCGAATAAAAAGGCTTTCAGATCTAGGATTTTCCAAACGTGGTCTTCCTGTCTTTGCCATTTGACACGCTCCTTTCATAATCTATCTTAAGCATACATTCTGTATATCAAAAAGTCAACTTCTTTTTGATATACGACAATATGGCCCTCTCATTATTACTAAACCCGATAATACTCTAGGAACTCTTCGAATATCTCGGTATTAACCAGCGTAAGTCGATTGATTTTATACACCGCTCCTGCTTGCTGTGCTAGCTTCATAAATGAATTCTTGCACATAGAATAACGTTTGGCGCCCTCTTCATATCGAATAAATTTCTTTGTGTCTACTGTTTTCTTCATACATCCCCCTCATAAGCATCTTAAATCTCAACTAACAATATCTACTTGTAATAAGGTAAGCATTTTTTATCCCCGCCCCTTGCCATCAGGAATATGCCTGGCTGATTCTAAAATCATCATATCTTCCCATAACATCCCTTAACTTGTCATAAGCAGACCTCCGGAGCTACCCCGAGCTGACCGTTCCTCACGGCCAGAAGTATCATTATCCCCCTCATTTGAAGCAACCACTATAAGTTGCCTATATAAGCTGCCGCTAACATACCTTGGCGTCTTCTACTACGATCCCTAGCCTGTACCCTTTACGGGCAGGTATTTCATGGCGAAGCTACTCTACTTATATCACTCGCGTGTTTTGGAGTTTGTTCCAAACATATTGGCTATTCAGTTTTCACCAAGCTTATCAGCTCCCGGAAACCTTCATGAAAGACTATCGGCAACTGATAAGCCATCACATCTTCCTCTTTAGGGACATCAGCAATTCTAATACAATTGAGATAATCGCTATCTCTTCTCGATCACAAACTGAAAGGTCAGATAAAATATCCTGATACTTATATTCATTATGTGTAGAGCCGATTAGTTTTGTAATCGGTATTTCAAGCACTTCTGACAGCTTTGTAATTGTCGATAAGCCAGGACTCTTCTTCCCCCTCTCAATTTGCGAGATATAGTTTGCCGTAATTACTGTTAGCTCTCCCAGCTCTTCTTGAGTTAGCCCTTTTTGAGTTCGATATTTCTTGATTGTCTTTCCTATTTGATTATCCATACTATGATTTTATTAGGTTCATAGTAATATTTGAAGAGACTGGGAGTCATGATAACTAGTTATTTTTGTCCTAGTTGCATAAAAAAACTCTATGTTACGTTCGCGCAGAATACAATATTTTCTTATGCGCGCTCAAACACAAAGCTTTTATATCTTTTTCATAATAAAATTATTTATCCATCATAAATAACTCTATAAGATGATAAAGCATTTTTATATACTCTCGAGATATCAATCTATCCCTTGATATTTATATATATCCTATAATCCTCGGCAAGCAATCGGTTGTGGTCAGTTGAAAGATATAATGTTTTTCGTATTATTTATATTGACAAACATTATATTTTCTATTATCATAAAGACAGAAACAGTAGCTCAGCATGAGGATATCACATAGTCTCTCGGAATCTCGAGTGATTATTTCGGCAAAGCCGAACATTGAACATTG
>NZ_JAMXOC010000050.1 GCF_024721265.1 Ohessyouella blattaphilus
AAAGGAAAAGTTGAAGATTCGCTATTATTCTCGGTATATGGATGATTTTCTTCTGCTACATGAGGATAAGGAATATTTGCAGTATTGCCTAATGGAGATACAGAATCATGTGGAACAGAGCTTAAAGTTAAGACTAAATCAGAAGACTGAGATAATTCCTGCGAGGCAAGGCGTAAGCTACTTAGGCTTTCGCTATCTATTGACAGCAAACGGTAAGGTGATTCGCCGACAGTTAGCACCAGCTAAGAAGAGAATGAAACAAAAGTTAAAGAAGTTAAAATGGGAATACCATGAGGGAACGATTGAATTAGAAAACATTAAGCAAAGTCTAGCTGGATTTACAGGGCATTTAAAGCATGGTCATACATATCAGCTTAGGAAAGCCATATTTAAAGACTTTGTTCTTACTCGATAGATGAATAGCAGGAGAGTATCAGCAAAAAAGGAGGAAGCAAGATGAGAGAAAAAGTTATGCAAGTAATCGGAGGGAGGATTAAAGGGTTTAGTATGCGCAAGCGTATCTTAAGCTTAGTGCTTTGCCTAGTTTGTGTGGTATCAGCGATTACCTCAGGCACTCTGACCTGGCTAGCGGTATCTGGGGCTAGCAATGAATTCTTTGGTACCAAGAGTGATTACCAAGTAGTCCTAGAGAAGAAGGAGAAGGATTTAGCGGGAGAAGCTACCGAGACAGGGGTCGCTGGTGCCGAGTTCTTTCTTTATAAGGTGTTAGAGGCAGAGCCGGAGACGACCAGACAGATAGGCGGTCGTTACGTAACCGATGCCGAGGGTTGTATCAAGGTGGAGGGACTCTTAGCCGGTTCTTATTTCTTCCGGGAGACGAACCCTTCCTATGGCTATGAATATGACCTAGAAGGTGAGGAGAAGATTACGCGCTATGACTTTGAGATTAATACAGAGACGGCAGATGCTACGGGGATGGTCAAAGTAGAAGCTTTCAATAGAAAGACGGCAAGTAGTCTAGCGCTTAGTAAAATTGTTGAGAATAAAGATGGCACCGCCGTTACAGAGGCGCAGCAAAGCCAGATCTTTGCTTTTACGGTAACCTTCGGGGATGGCAAGACCTACCCCTATACCTTGGTCGAGGGTGATACTCCTCAAGAATTAGTAGACGGTAAGCTTACCTTAAAGCATGGGGAGACGGCCACCTTTACCGGTGTTCCTATCGGGATTAGCTATACGGTGAAAGAAGCGGCGGTAGAGGGCTATGAGATTGTGGCAACCGACCATCACGGCAATATTAAGCCGGAGGGCAGTAAGGCTATCTTTAAGAACCGTGCCGGTGATGACCGGATGGGCAGCTTGATTGTGGCTAAGGAAGTAACCGGAAGTGGGGATACAACTCAGGACTTTACTTTTGCGGTAGAGCTCAGTGAGGACTTAGAGATGGATTACCACTATGACGTCTATGATAGTGCGGGAAAAGTCGCCGAGGGCGAGATTAAGTCAGGACAGAAGATTACCCTTAAGCATAATCAATGGGCGGTGTTCGTTAATCTTCCCGTAGGCACTATCTATAGTGTTAGTGAAGAAGCCACCGAGGGCTACACTCAGCAGTTCTTACATCAAGACGGCCAGATTATATCCGGAGGCAACCGCATTGATTTTGTGAACCACAAGGTAGAAGAAGGCTATGGAAAGCTGATTATTACTAAGAGTGTTAAGTCGAAAACAGCGACACCGGTAGATAAAGATAAAGCCTTCCACTTTAATATTCGCGTAGGCGAGCAAAGCTATACCTGCGACTTAAAAGATGGTGAGCGCTATGAAATCGACAGCATACCGGTAGGCACTCCTTATGAGGTAGTAGAGGATGACTACTACAGTGAGGGCTATGTCACAAAAGTAACCGGCACTAACGGTACGATGGTGGAAGGTGAAGTGATTGCAGCCTTTACCAATACTCTTACCGAGCCGCCAACAGAAGATACTTATGGGGATTTAATTCTGCGTAAGGTAGTTCCTGGAGCTGGTGATACTAAGGACTTTATCTTCTATGTAAAGGTCGGTAATAACGCTCCTGAAAGAGTTGTCTTAAAGAGCGGTGAAGAATATAAAGTTAGCGACATTCTTGTTGGTACTCCTTACCAGATTGTGGAGGATGATTATTATAGTGACGGTTATATTACCTCAAGCATCGGCGCCAGTGGCACCATAACCCAAGGCGAGTCCTTAGCTGAGTATACCAATGGTAAGAAGGCGACAGAAAAAGGCGACTTAGAAATCAGCAAAGAAGTACTTAAAGAGACCGGCGAGGAGCAAGAGTTTACCTTTAATATTTCTTTTAGCGATGGTAATGACTATCCTTATACCTTCGATGATGGTAAGCCTGAGGTTAGCGCCAGAGAAGAAGGCAGTCAAGAATTAGAAGAAGGTAAGTTCATCCTGATGAGCGGCGAGAAAGTAACCTTTAAGAACTTACCCGCAGGCGTAACTTACACCGTGGAAGAGGAAGCCAAAGAAGGATACCTTCAAGGGATTCTGACAAACACCGGAACCATTATTAAGAACGCCACCGTCAAAGTTGAGTATCGGAACGAAAAGGATGCTGGCCCTAAGGAAGTAGACCCGGAAGAGACTAGGTTAGTGATTAAGAAGCTGGTAGAAGGGGAAGGCGCCGACTTAGACAAGAGCTTTGACTTTGTCTTACAAGTAGATGATAAAGAACACGAGTTTAGCCTAAAGGCTAATGAAACGAAGATTGTTACATTACCAATCGGGGCAATCTATCATTTGGAAGAGAAGAATTATTTTGGCAATGGTTATCAGCTTACCTCCTTAACCAACGGCTTTGGTATCGCGAAGGACAGTGTGGTCGAAGTACACGCTACCAATACCTACGTAGGTACAGTTACTACTAGCGTGACCGGTACTAAGAGCTGGGTAGCCCCAGAGGGTGTATCACTACCAGCTGCCATTACCGTCTACCTAATGAAAGATGATCAAGTAGTCGCTGAAACCACTACGGATAAAGGCAGTGAGTGGAAGTATGAGTTTAAGAATGTTCCTAAGTACGATGACGATAAGAACGAAATCCTTTATACCGTCAAAGAAAAGCCAGTGGCTGGTTTTGTAAGCAGTGTAAACGGGACAAACCTAACCAATACCTATGTACAACCGGTAGCCCACGCCCTTCCAGAGGTGGAAAAGACCATTGAGGTAAAAGGTCAAGGCGAGGCTAAGGAGGCTACGTTTACCTTTGTACTAGAAGCGCAAAATGGTGCGCCAATGCCAAAGGATGAACAACTTGCCAAAGTACAGCTGAACGGCGAAGGTAAGATAAGCTTCCCGGAGATTACTTATACCTTGCCAGGGGTCTACACTTATAGCATTTATGAGGAAATAGGAGAAAGCGCAGGCTATACCTATGACGCTCGTGTCTATACCTACACCGTAACCGTTGAACGTAGCGGAAGCGGCGAGGATACCGTACTTACGGCAACAGGAGCGCTTACCCTTGGGGAAGAGGTTAATACGAAGATTTCCTTTACCAATATTTATGTACCTCAGGAAGAAGAGACCACCAGCTTTACGGTCAATAAAGTATGGGCAGGTACCATTAATAAGAACCAGCCAGATCACGTTATGGTTCAGCTTTATCGAAGCGGCGAAAAGGAAGGCGACCCGGTACGTTTAGATGAGAGCAACAACTGGACGCATACCTTTGCCAACCTTGATAAAGAAGGAACGTGGACGGTAGACGAGGTGCAGGTGCCAGTCGACTACATGAAGACGGTGGCTGCCAACGGCCAGCACGGGATGACGATTACCAATACCTATACTCCAGACGGTGAGACACCTACTAAGCCAGTGACCCCAAGCAACCCGGGCACCTCTGGCGGCGGTACGTCCTATAGCAGTGGGGTAACCACGCCGAAGACCAATGACCCAACGGCGATGACGCTTTGGTTTGTTATCTTAATATTAAGCCTAGGTGGTTTGCGGATGATTATCTTTAGGGAGCCGAAAAAGCCAGGTAAGAGAAAATAGGATGAAAGATAAGAAGAGAAGGCTATCACTAGGAATTATCATACGCCTAGTCCTAGCACTACTGTTAGTAGTGATTGCCAGTGTCAGCCTTTATAAGCTGACACTAGGTAATCGGGAGTACGCAAAAGAAAAGGAAGTACACCAGCAGGTCTTAGAATACCGCCCGGCGGCGAAAGAGCCTTTAGCTGCCGATGAGGAAGTAGATACTACCAATCCCCAGATTCTAGAGCTTAAGAAGATCAACCCGGATGTAGCCGGGTGGGTATATCTAAGGGATACCAGCATCGATTATCCATTTGTGATGGCAGGAGATTATAACGAGTATTTACGTACGGATATTTACGGTAATTATAGCCTTAGCGGTACGATTTTTACCGACTTTCGTTTTGGCGGCGACTTTAAAGGCTTTCAGACGATTTTATTCGGTCATAGTATGGATAACGGTTCTATGTTTATGGATTTATTGAATTTTCGAGACCGGGAGTATTTTAAAGCTCACCGGGAGGGCGTTATTTATTTGGAAAAAGAAACCCTGG
>NZ_JAMXOC010000051.1 GCF_024721265.1 Ohessyouella blattaphilus
TAAGGAATGTCACTTAACATTTCCAGACTTTTTGTAGCGTTTACAACTCCTAGGCTTATCCCCACAGGTATTACTGTGTCATAAATGCGAATATGTTCCCCATAGCTCTCTCGAAGAGTTGTCTCTGTTTCTCTTGAAAGATTTGTTCGCATATCAACCAACGTTAGAAGCGCTCCATCTATCTGTAATATCGGATTAATCTGCCTCTTCACCTTGTTTATTGTACTTATGAGCTGCGTCATTCCCTTGGCTGGCAAATAGTGAGCTTGCACTGAAATAATCACGCTATTCGCAGCTGCTAAAGCATTAATTGTAATCATCCCCAAGCTAGGCATACAGTCAATTAAAATATAGTCGTATTCATCTTTTAACGACTCCAAGCAATTTCTTAATGTAAACTCTCGACTCATAGCATTTACTAGTGACATTTCTGTCGTTGCTAACTCTAGATTTGCTGGAATCACATCCACTCCTTCGTAGTGATGAACTATGCCATTCTCCGGTATCGGTATATCTCGGATGGTGGCTTCCATATAGGTTGCTAGCGTAATGTCTATCAAGTCGCTATCATTACAACCTAAACTTGTCGTGAGATCGCCTTGTGGATCCGCATCCACCAATAAGACTCTTCTCCCTCTTTGAGCCAATCCAACGCCTAAGCTAATCGTTGTTGTGGTTTTTCCAACACCTCCTTTTTGATTGGCTATTGCAATAATTTTACAGTTATCCATATCTCTCCTTTCCGCCAAAAAGGCATTAAAAAAGCACCTTTCAACTGAGTGAAAAGTGCTTTTGGGGGTTTATATAATTTATGTAATCTATTGTCTTCTCAGATTACTTTTTACAAATTCTTGTATCTCTCATATCAATAAATATGACTTATACTCTCCTTAAACTAAAATCAGCTGTTTACAACTGGTTGAAGGTTCTTTTGTTTTCTGAAGTCAATTTCCTATCAAACATTACATTTTAATACATTACCAAACTGCTTACAATATGAACATTTCAGCAGACACTAAGTATTTTCCGCTTTTTCTCTTCTGACAAAATCGAATTATTTACAATTTCAGAATTTTCACATAATACTTCATTTGCCATTGACTCTACCCTTGTTTCAACATTTACATACGCATGTCTAGAAATGTCTATTTTCCCGTTTTGGCATATCGGAAAATCTACGAATCTAAACTCGTCTACACCTGATTTTAACGCTAAATCAACAAGTACTTTTTTTCTTAACTCTGCATTGAAAGGAAACCATAGTTCTGACAAATAATAACTTAATCTTATTTCATAATCCAAAATTGTGACGATACAAGCATATTCAGAATCGTCTATATGAGTTAATATATATTTTTTCATTATGTTTCCTCCTTCCAAATCTTCTAAAATTATTAAAACAACGTATAATACTTATCAATTAGGGTCAATCCCTTAATTATTAGCTCTCTTGCATCACCCATTTCAGAAATCACTGACGTATCATAATCATCTGCAGACCAATGCGAATATTGATGTCGAACATTATTATAGTTTGAGTAAAAATCGTTTAGGAATTTTACTTGATCAGACGATAATTGATCAATTTTTTTACTATTACATTCAAATCTCCCATTGTCATCCTTATTAAAAAACGCAAAATTATTTTTCCCATTTTTATTTTCTGTACACAAACCCATTTTGCTTCCCAAAATCTGATGCAAATAATACTCATATGCACGAAAGATAGGTGTAACCAAAGATGTATAATCTGGCATATATCCTGTTAACATTGTATTATACACTGCTGCCAATAGTGTTCTATATAACTTACTCTTTCTATCACCCGAAAAATGCGGCAAATAACGTTCAGCCCCTACTTCTACCTCTTCTTTAGTAACTTGTAATGCATGATATGTATTTAAAGTCTCCAGAAGTCCTTGATCATTTCTAAGCATTTCAATAGCCGTAGAAATAATTTTTTGAAATAAAACGCTTTGCTTTCCTTGCACATATGAATTTGAATTTGAGTAACAGTTTATCACTACTCTTTTAGCCGTTTGTGATACGACAATTCTATGTCTATTACTTAACTCTTCGATATTAATTTCTACTTTTTCTATCTCAACGTCGTCCTCAGCAACTAGTTCTTCATTCTCTTCATTTAAAAGCTCAACAATCGCTCTCCAGTCCTTAACGCCATATCCAGTAAAATAGACTGAACCATCATTATATGTCTTATGGCCTTTCGTCAATAACGACTTCTTCGCTAAAGCATCCGCCTCTTCATTATAGTTTATACCCGAATGTGCTGGCACCTTAATAAACTCTATATCCAAAAGACTTCTTTTGTCTCTAATAAATGATACATACTTTTTTGCTATTTCATTTTTTGCCTTCCAATTACCCACCGCCCATTCTTCAATGCCCTGATAATCATAGCATATAGTTATTTTTGATTTACCAGAAGTAATCGCCCAATTTATTGCTTCCTTGACGCCTTCTAGCTCAGCCCCAACATTTCTTGTCTTAATAAATTCCTCACCCAACTGTTTTGTAAATGCCTTATATAAAGTATCTCTCGCATTATCATAACTTAATAAAATCACACCAAAACCCGATTTTTCTTCAGATGCATCATAGCTTCCATCGACAAATGCTATTGATTCGGTCTCTCCTAAATCCCCAATCTTTTTCTCCAGCTCTAAATTGAGTGCATCAATATCAACATCTTCGCTACTTGCAACATCCTCGATTACTTCATCGCTCATATACTTTTCTGCCTCAGATAAACTTTTGAACGACTTAAATTCTGCTCCTGAGAATCCATTTATTTGCTCCTGACATTCCGGCCATGTTGTATATACCCCTGGCTTTCTTCCCACTTTCACAGCATAAAATTTATTCTTTGTCATTACCTTCCTCCATTTTTATTGACTTTACATCATATCAAAAACTAACTCTTCTTTCAAGTTTTTATGGCATCTTCTTGACTCTTTTCACTATTTCTATATATTTTGCCTCTTTGCCTTCCGTTTGCTTCTTAAAATCAAACGATTTATCAACTATAAAACAAACGTATGTCCCCTCATTTATTTGTTTAGAACCATACACATTCTTTCCTTTATAGTATATTGTTTCACTTTTCATCTTGATAAATCCAGATTTTCCCTTATTTAGAATCTTAAAAACTTTGCCATAATAAACGTCTTCTTTCTCTTTAAGTCCTTGAAGCCATATCTTTTCCATATCATAGCGCTTAATCGCAGTTAAGTTCTCCTCGTTGTTAAATAAATGCTCTTCGACAATAGATAAAACAGACCACCCTTTCTCCATTCTTATAATTCTAGCATATAATAAATGCTTTTTTGCTAGCTCTTTCTCGCCAAGTCTTTCTAACAGATTTGCTGTAAAAGAAATCACATTTACTTTCATATAATCGGGTTCTTTTACGAGTAATGCTCGATAGCAATATAAAAGTGCCTCTTCCAAACGCTCTTTACTCTCAAGTAGTTCCGCAATATAAAACATAAATGCCCAATGCTCATGTTTCAATAGTAACTTCATTAATCCAGCAATTCCTTCATCTTGATTTCTTTTCATACCAATAGAGTAAAATCGGCGTGCTTCAATCCATATATCATTATCGTAATGAAACGTATGAATTTCTTTTCTTGCAGCTTCACAACAATTTATACATTCTTCATACATTCGTAGCTTCACTAAAAGCTTACTTTTTGTGGCGTAATACTCCTCCTTTCTAGATGCTAATTCAATTACACCGCTTCTAACATTTTCGGATTGATACGTTTTCGAGTTTGTCGGCAATTTATCTACATCTAGCTTTTCAAGCCACTCTAATGCCTTGTTTCTTGATTCATTGTTTGCAGTTTTTTTATACAAATTAACCATTGCAAAAACAATATTTTCATAAGCATTTTCAGGTTTTTGTGCTATCAATGCGATAATACTTTTTGCAACCCTCTCTAATTGCTGCATTTCGTAATCTGACTTTATTTTTTTATCCTCTTTGAAATAGCGTTCATAGACACACCAAGACATTAAATCATTATTATAGCAAAAATTCTTATCCAATCTGTAAGTTGTTTTACATACGGAAAGCGCCGTCTCGATATCCCCTATCATTTTTAAAGACTGTGCATATTCCCACCCTAACCATTTATCACTATTTTTTTCATTCCATATTTGACGATATATGCCAACAGCCTGTTGAAATCGTCTATTTTTTCGCGCTTCCTGTGCCTGTTTTCTTAAGCTATCCATTAACATGACCTTTTTCTACAGTTATTATAATACAAGTTTATCATATTATAGAATACGTTTGTATGTATATAGGAAAATATTTTCCCTATATATCTTTCTATATTTATACTATCAGAATAAACATTCGTAAATGCTCCATAGTCGGTACCTAGCCAGTTTTGTATATATTTGAGACAATAGA
>NZ_JAMXOC010000052.1 GCF_024721265.1 Ohessyouella blattaphilus
TGTGTGGTATCAGCGATTACCTCAGGCACTCTGACCTGGCTAGCGGTATCTGGGGCTAGCAATGAATTCTTTGGTACCAAGAGTGATTATCAGGTGGTATTAGAGAAAAAGGAAAAGGATATAGAGGGAGAAGAGACCGAAAATACGGTCGCAGGTGCAGAGTTCTTTCTATATAAAGTACTAGAAAAAGAACCAGAGACTACTAGACAGATTGGCGGCCGGTATGTGACGGACGCAGAGGGGCGCATAAAAGTGGAAGGTCTCTTAGCAGGCTCTTACTTTTTTAGGGAAACCAACCCTTCTTATGGATATGACTATGACCTAGAGGGCGAAGACCGGATTACCCGCTATGACTTTGAAGTAAATACCGAGACCGCAGATTCTACAGGCATGGTCAAAGTGGAAGTCTTTAACAGAAAGACTGTTAGTACTTTAGCGCTTAGCAAGCTGGTTGAGAACAAAGATGGAACGGCGGTTACCGAAGAGCAAATGAATCAAGAGTTTACCTTTGCCGTAACCTTTGGCGATGGTAAGAGCTATCCTTATACCTTATCTGAAGGGGATACCCCGAAAGAATTAGTGGATGGAAAGCTAAAGCTAAAGCATGGTGAGACCGCAACCTTTACTGGTGTTCCCATAGGTATTAGTTACACCGTTACCGAAGAGGCCGTAGAGGGTTATGAAATCGTAGTTACAGATAACCATGGAAACATCAAAGCCGAAGGAAGTCACGCTGTCTTTAAAAACCGAGCAGGTGATGACAAAACCGGAAGTCTGATTGTCTCTAAAGAAGTCACCGGAAGTGGCGACTTAGATCAGGACTTTACCTTTACCGTATACCTAGGCGAAGATCAAGAAATTGACTATCACTATGACGTTTACGATAGTGCCGGAAAGGTATCGGAAAGTAGTATGAAATCAGGCCAAACTATGACCTTAAAGCACGGTCAGTGGGCGGTGTTTGTAAACCTTCCGGTAGGGTCTAGTTACCGAGTAAGTGAGGGCGCTATTGGCGGGTATACTCAGCAACTTCTAAACCAGTATGGACAGATTATCTCTGGTGGGAACCAAGCGAACTTCGTGAACCATAAGGTAGAAGAAAGCTTTGGCAAGTTAATTGTGACAAAGTCGGTAAAATCCGAAACAGGTGCTCCTGCTGATAAGGATAAAGTCTTCCACTTTAACATTCGTGTGGGTGATGAAACCTATGCTTGTGATCTAAAAGACGGCGAACGGTATGAAATTGATAACATTCCTGTAGGAACTCCTTATGAGGTGGTGGAAGATGACTACTACGGCGAAGGGTATGTCACCAAAGTAGTAGGAACCAATGGCACTATCCTAGAGGGAGAAGTCATTGCCGCCTTTACCAATACTCTAACGGAACCAATAGTCGAAAAAACAGGAAATCTGATTCTTCGCAAAATTGTTCCTGGAGATGGAGACTCTAAAGAATTTACCTTCTATGTAAAAGTGGGGAATAACGCCCCAGAAAAAGTGGTTCTTAAGAGTGGGGAAGAGTATAAGGTTAAGGACATCTCAGTAGGAACTCACTACCAGATTGTTGAGGATGATTACTACAGCGAGGGCTATATTACTTCTAGTACAGGAGCCAGTGGCACCATTACCGAAGGAGACTCTTTAGCAGAGTATACCAATGCCAAGAAAGCAGCGGAAAAAGGAAGCTTGGAAATCTCTAAGGAAGTCTTAAAAGAGGTTAACAAAGAGGTAGAGTTTATCTTTACGGTTACCTTTAGTGATGGCAATAACTATCCATATACCTTTGACGATGGCAAATTAGAGACCTCTCCAAAAGAAGAGGAGCCACAACAACTGGTAAACGGAAAGTTAAACCTAAAACACGGCGAAAAAGCCACCTTTAAAGACCTGCCAGCAGGCGTTACGTATACGGTTACCGAGGATACAAAGGGCGGATACCTACAAGGAATTCGTGTAAGTGAAGGAACCATTATTAAAGATGTAGTGGTGAAAGTACCATTCCGCAATGAAAAAGAAGCCGATCCAGAAGAAACCAAGTTAGTGATTAAAAAGATAGTAGACGGCGAAGGGGCAGACCCAGATAAGAGCTTTGAGTTCATCCTTCATATTGATGATGAAAAGAAAGAGTTTAGCTTAAAGGCTGGAGAATCAAAGGAATTTATTCTTCCAATCGGAGCCCTTTACTACGTAGAAGAAAAGAATTACTTTACTGAGGATTATCAGTTAACTTCACTAACCAATGGCTTTGGTATCTCCAAAGGCCATGCTATCGAAGTGGTTGCTACGAATACGTTTGTAGGAACGGTAACAAAAGATGTAACTGGAAGTAAGACATGGGTTGCCCCAGAAGGCATTGCTATTCCTGACACCATTACTGTGTATCTTGTGAAGGATGGTCAGGTGATTGCAGAGACAACGACAAACAAGGCAAACGAGTGGAAGTATGAGTTTAAAGACGTACCGAAGTACGATAGTGAAAAGAATGAAATTATCTATTCGGTAAAAGAAAAGCAAGTTGATAGCTTTGTCAGTAGTTCAGACGGTACGAATTTAACAAACACCTATGTAAAACCTGTGACCCAGGCGCTTCCAGAAGTGGAAAAGAAAATTGAAGTAAAAGGCGATGGAGACGTAAAAGATGCTACCTTTACCTTTATTCTAGAAGGCTTAGATGGTGCGCCGATGCCAAAGGATGCAGAGGAAGCAAAGGTACAGCTAACAGGAGAGGGTAAAGTATCCTTCCCAGAGATTACCTATACACTACCAGGAACCTATACCTACAGTATCTATGAAGAAGTAGGAGAAACAGAAGGCTACACCTATGATGCGAGAGTATACACCTATACGGTTACGGTAGAAAAGAGCGGTAGCGGAGAAGAATCCATTCTTACAGCTAGCGGTAAGCTAACCATGGGAGAAATTCTATTTAATACAGCCACCTTTACCAATATCTATGTACCACAAGAAGAAGATTCCACAAGCTTTACGGTAAATAAGGTATGGGCAGGCACGATTAATAAAGACCAACCAGACCACGTAATGGTTCAGCTCTATCGTAGCGGTGAAAAAGAAGGAGAACCAGTGAGACTAGATGCAGATAATAACTGGACTCATACCTTTACAGGTCTTGAAAAAGACGCTGTGTGGACAGTCGACGAGGTGAGTGTACCAACTGACTATACCAAGACGACAGCTGCAAACGGTCAGCACGGAATGACCATTACCAATACCTATACACCAGATGGCGAGACCCCATCAAAGCCGAGTACGCCAAGTAATCCAGGTACCTCTAGTGGCGGAAGCTCTTATGGTGGTGGCTTGACCGCACCGAAGACGAACGATCCTACAGCCATGACTTTATGGTTTGTAATCTTAATCTTAAGTCTTGGTGGTTTGCGGATGGTTGTCTTTAGAGAACCTAAGAAAACAAATAAGAGAAAGTAGGATGAAAGAAGCGATAAAGAAAGTAAGAAAAAGGATAACACCGGGATTATGCTTCCGTCTACTTTTATCTATACTCCTCATTGTGATTGCCTGTGTCAGTCTATTGCGTCTGGCACGGGGCAATCAGGAATATACAAAGGAGAAGGAAGTTCATAAAAAGATGTTAGAATATCGGCCGATTTCTCAGGAAGAGGATAAAGGAGCAGAAAATCAGGTCAATCCTCAAATCCAAGAACTAAAGAAGATCAATCCAGATGTAGCAGGTTGGGTGTATCTAAACGGAACAAGTATAGACTATCCCTTTGTAGCAGCAGGAGATTACAGTGAGTACTTGCGTACGGATATATATGGGGATTATAGCCTTGGCGGTACAGTCTTTACCGACTATCGTCTAGGTGCTGATTTTACAGGTTTTCAGACCATTCTTTTTGGACATAGCATGGACAATGGCTCGATGTTTATGGATTTACTAAATTTCCGTGACAGAGAGTATTTTAAAGCTCACCGGGAGGGCGTTATTTATTTGGAAAAAGAAACCCTGG
>NZ_JAMXOC010000053.1 GCF_024721265.1 Ohessyouella blattaphilus
AAAAAAGGAATCTACAAGCCTTGTAAACAGAGGGCTAGAGATTCCGAGAGACTATTATCACTTTTTGAGGAGGAAAAACTAATGAGAATAATATTTGACGAAGATGAGAAAATTGAGTTTTCGAGATTTTTTAAATTTGTTTTGATTTTAGGCATTATATTTACTGGTATATGTTTACTCTCTTCACTAACTCTGATTAGAGACTTCTTTAAAGACGATATCCTAAATAAACCCTATGCCTACGACTATTTTAAAAATGTAATCTTCTATTTATGTCTCTCTGTGGTATTCTTTGGATTAATTGTTACTTGGCGAAGCAAAAAACCCTTCTCAAGAACAGTAACCATCATTATGTACTGTGAGAGTATAATTTTCTTTATTTCATCTTTAATCACCCCTCAACTCAACGGATTTAAAAACATGTCTTTTGAAATATTGGCCTATAATGATTTTTCCTTATTAGACGGAAAGTTCTTACTGCTAGGAATCATTTTGCTAATTTCAGCTTATCTAGTTGGATATGGTCTAAGAATCCAAGAAGACTACGAATCCACAGTGTAACGTATATTTAAATGGAGTAAAAATTATGGCATTAATATTAAGATTAGACCGTGTTATGGCTGATAGAAAAATGAAATTGAATGAATTGGCAGAAAAAGTTGGTATTAATTATGTCAATCTTTCAAATCTAAAAAATGGCAGAGCAAAAGCAATTCGTTTTTCTACATTAAATAATATTTGCAAAGCGTTGGATTGTCAGCCGGGTGATATTATCGAATATGTTTCAGACATGTAAACACTAATGGTTGATGGGAGACCCTACCTTTAGCTGGATTATTACCTTTTGTTAATGACTCCGCAACCTGGAATACTGGCGCAATCCCAAAGATAAACAACTTTACATTCTCATATCCCTCACCTTTCTGCCACAAATCCCTATAAATATATAGCACGATCACAAGAATCTAGAATTTTATTATCATGGCTTACAATTATGACAATTGAGTTTTTTTTCAATTTACGAACACACGATATAAAAAACTTTTGCCCATCCTCATCAAGCGCAGAATTACCTTCGTCAAAAATATACAAATCTGCATTTTTAGCTAATGCTCTGCCTAATGCCAGTTTTTGAGTCTCACCACCTGAAAAACCACTTTTTTCAGTGTTTTTATCAGTCAACTTTAAATATTCAACTGTTTTTTCATCGCCAATCATTTTTAACTTCTCCATTAGATTTTTATACGACTGAGTAGGTGCAACAAGAATATTGTCATCAACTGACCCATTCAACAATTTTGGTGTTTGTTCTAAAAAGGATATTTTCTCTAGCCGTAGATATTCCATATCAATTTCATCTAATCTAAATCCATTTATATTTATTGTTCCTTGTTGGCAGTCACTATAAAGACCAATTACAGCCTCCAATAACGTTGTTTTACCTGAACCATTATCACCTGCAATACAATAGGAATAGCCTTTCTTAAATATGTATGAAAAACCGTTCAAGACATAATGTTTATCTCGCATTACATATAAATTGTTAAACTCTATCGTTTCGATAGATTCAATTTTAAGCGTGCCATTACTTTGCAGTGGAATGGCAAAAATTTCTTTTATTCTTTCATATTTGAAACCAGTCAACCTGCGACCCTTCTATTCTACCTCTTGATATCGTATTCCAAATTCCTATTTAGAAAACTCCGCTCTAAATTCCACATCTGTAGTAGCGATAAACTCATATTCCGGCTCTTCTGAAACTAATCTGAAGTAAATTGTCACGTATTCTTAACTTTCAACCCAATCCTTAAAAATCTTAATTATTTCCTCGAGCTTTTTGCTATCGCCTCCCCCTTTGAACAATCCTTCTTTCTTACTACAAACAATCCACTCTTTCTCGTTAGTGTATTCTTGTATTGTCTCGAACTCCTTACCTTCTACATCCGTATCCAATAAATCAATTTTCAGTCCCCATCCTGGATTATCCAAAGTATATATCTGGACTTGATTATAGTGTTCCCACTCACCATCACAATTATTTTCAAACCATTGCATTAGTCATTCTAAATAACTCATTTTATCTCCAATTCTAATTCTATTTTGGTATCTCCCAATCCTGTGGCTCCCTTACCTGGTACATTCTTATCATGTACGTGTGGCATTAGATCATCTCCTGTTACCGGATTTTGATACGGCGCCCCCCCTCATATCCCTCTACCTCTTGGAAGACTGATGGATTTTGAGGATTCACCTCATATATTTTATAATTTATTACTTTACCAGTGTTAGAACCTTCCTTAAATACGCTATGATCTCCAACTGCATTTTCAACAGGTTTAATACTGTTCTTTGCTCTTCCTGTATTTGTACCACTGAAAGCATTATCCATCACACCACTGGTTCCAGATGCTTTCTCCGTACTTCCGCCGGAGGTTATCGTTCCGAGCGCAAAATCAGTAAGTAACTAGTGATCCAAGTGTTACATCTCTACCGTGAGCCACATCGTTTACAGCACTAACAGTAGTATCAATCAGGTTGTCTACACCATTTTTGACAAGTAGATTGCTTAGTAATGAAGAACCTCCGAATGCTGCCGTCAACGTAGCTGCGCCAGCTCCACCTGTTAGTACAATTGCAACTCCAAGCCCAGCAATTATAAGTCCACCGACAGCAACCTTGCCAACTGATTTCCAATCCACTTTACCCAGAGCATCACTAATCCCGTTTGCTGTTGTACATAACTCACGTACTACTGTGTCCTTAATCTCTGCAGTTCTGTGAGTCACGTAGGAGGTGAAAGAAATAAAAGCTCTCTGGGTATTCCGCAGTGCATTCCCAGCACTACTGATAAAGGTGGATGTTGCCGAAGCTTCCTTCTGATAACCGTTGTAAGCCGCCTGTTTCACATTATTAATTGTTTGCTTTGGATTACGGATAGCATTCGATACCCAACTAGCCGCACTCTTAACGGTGTTAACTACTGTCTTAACCGTCCTTTCAAGCACAAAAGAATATCTGCCAATTTGATGGTCTATGAAATAAATTATAGGAGCCAAAAAATATTTATGAAACTTCCTTTTTAGCTATACAATTTAGCTTTTTTACAAAAAATTCATATAGCTCTGCTTCAAATGCCGTTGAATAAATTATTTGTGTTCGTTTCAATATTATGTAAGTGCCGTTTTCTCGCGAAAGGTAGTCCATACGAAAAATAGTTTCATATGGACTTTCCTTCTGTAACCGCTTAATCCCTCTAATTTTCAAATAATATACTTCATTATAACAAATCAAATCATAATATAGCGTATCCTTATCATTCTTTTGAAATAGGTTCTCGACTATTTCATCTTTTGATTTGGAGCACCACAAGATAACATCTTGTCCACCATTTTTATAATTCCCGCCGGAATAATAGGTGTAGCGAGACCATGTGCGCCATATAATCACGACTGCAACTACCAAAAAAGTAATAAAAAAGATATAAAACATATCCTCCCTTTCGCTACTTGTTATAGTGGAAATTTATGCTTTGTAAATATTTAATGTTTTCTTTTATCCAATCGTTTCCGACCACGAATTTGCTGAAAAAAAACTCTAATTTTTCAGTATCTGTAATGATTTTCATGCTATAGGAGATGATACCTTTTCTTATTCTCAAGTCTTTTATATACATCCACGGCACAAGTATATTATCTTCTAC
>NZ_JAMXOC010000054.1 GCF_024721265.1 Ohessyouella blattaphilus
ACGGTACGTACGGTGCTGTGAGAGGACGGCGGTTAGTCACCGCCTCCTACTCGATTATTTATTCACCCTGTTCTAATTTGTCAAGAGTTTTGCTTCCGAAGAAGAGGACGAGTCCAAGGCCGATTACGATTACGCCAAGGATACCGTATCCTTTCATAAATTTAGCAGGGACATCTGTTTTGAGTAGTGCATAAATTTTTGGATAAAGCATTTGTGAGAAAAATACAGCAATTGGCCATAATCCTAACAAAAGTCCCATTAATTTAGACGGAGCAAGCTTGGAGATAAATGAGTTTCCAAGTGGAGAGAAAATCATCTCACCTACAGACATCAGTAAACTTACTAAAGCGATCCAGATTAAACTTGTTTGACCTGTTCCAGCTATTCCGGCAGCAATAACCATGACGATATAAGAAACACCGACAAGCATAATTCCAAGAGCGGTTTTCTTAAACATACTCATATCACCCTTTGGTCTAGCAGCTAGTTTTGTCCACAATCTACCAAGAATTGGACCAAGAACAATACAAGTAAGAGCGTTCATAGAGTCAAAGTAAGAAGTAGGAACGTGGAAACTACCAATCATCCAGTTTGCGCGATTTAAGAAATCTGCACCATCTCCCCAACCGAAATAGAAGTAAGCTGGATAGTAAGCAAGGTACCATACACACCAGAAAACGACTGAGAATAGCGTTACTAAAATAATTGCCACGACTCTCTTTTTATCTGTGCTAGTAAGTGGTTGATTTTTCGCCTTTTCTTTTTCAGAGTTATCTTTAAATTGACGTTGATCAATTTTAAATGGCTTCTTACCTAATTCACCTAAAGAACGAGCGCCAATAAAGAACCAAGCAGCATCAATAAACATTAGGATAGCACAGATTAAAAAGACATTGTTGTATCCGATAGTAGGGATAAGTAATACTAAGAAAGTAGTTCCGATGAATGAACCAATGTTAACGAAAGAATACTGAATTGAGAAGGCTTCATTCAATTCATTTTCATCACTAAATTGCAAACCATTAACACCAGATAAGTTTCCTTTGAATAGACCAGTACCAACAGCTACTAGTATGATCATTGCCCAAACCATTCCTAGTGATTTTGCCTGCCATGTACAAAGGTAGCCTGCTCCCATTAAGAGCATACCGATGAAGACACTAAGTCTTGGGCTAATAAAGTAATCGGCTAACCATCCACCTACGATAGGGGTGATGTAGGTCATAGCTACGAACATAGCAGACATAGAAGTTGCTTTAATATCGTCATAGCCTAGCCCGCCCTTACCTACAGTTACGGCAATCCAGATTGCCAGCATGTACTTTACGGTATAGAACGCACAACGTTCAAAAGTAAAGCCAAGTGAGCACACGTAAAAACCAAACGGTTTACGTTTTTTTGCTACAGTTTCCATAATTTTGTTTCCTCCTAGTTATTCTTAGATTTCTCTAGTATATTTTTTGAGCCACGATTTTTCCTCATCATCAAGATAAGGAGATAGCTTATCATAAACCTCCAAATGATAAGCATTGAGGTGGGCTCTTTCCTCCGCGCGTAAGGCTTCTGGATCGATACCATCAAGGTCGATCGGCACAAATGAAATGGTTTCAAAGTGCATAAATTGTCCGAAGTCATTGGCTACGCCATTTACTGCGAGCAACTCGTTTTCGGTACGAATACCGTGAGAACCTTCAATGTAGATACCTGGTTCGTCAGTCAAGACCATTCCCGGTTCGATAACGTGTTGTTCGTTCTTACCAGGAACTACCTGCCATCTAAAGCCGGCAGGACCTTCGTGAATACTAAGTAGATAGCCGATACCGTGACCGGTACCGTGTTTAAAGTTCATATCTAGATCCCACAAGGGTTGTCTTGCTAAAATATCCAAGTTGTAGCCGTGGCAGCCGTATAGGAATTTGGCAGAGGCTAGATTTAACATACTGCGGCAAACGGTGGTGAAATGGAATTTCATTTCATCAGTAATGTCGCCTAGGACAAAGGTTCTTGTAATGTCAGTAGAGCCTTCGTAATAGTTACCGCCAGTATCTGCTAAGAACATACCTTCAGCAAAGACTTCTTTATCCGTCTCTGGGGTAGCGGTGTAGTGAACGATGGCCGCATTCTCTTTATAAGAGCAGATTGGCTCAAAGCTTTGCCACAAGTAGCCTTCGCCCATTTTGCGGAATTCTTCCAATTTAGCGGTAGCTGATAACTCGGTAATTTTTTCTTTGCCGGCGCTTTCTTTCATCCACTTCATGAAGCGCACGAGAGCAACACCGTCTTTGATTTGGGCTTTTTTCATATTAGCGATTTCCGTTTCGTTCTTAATCGCCTTAAAAAGAACGGAAGGGTTTGGCTTTTCAACCTTCCTTACATCCTGAGGAATGTTATTGTAGAGGGCATAGTTTAACTTAGCAGGGTCGAGAAGTAAGGTGTCCTGACTAGTAAACTTCTTAACTGCCTCATAAATATCATTATAAGGATGAAGGGTGATGTGATTGCTTGCAAGATGTGCTTTACAAGAATCATCTAGCTTGCCCGCATCGATAAATAGTTCCATTCCCTCTAGCGTAATGATGGCATAGGAGAGAACCATAGGTGAGTATTCGATATCATCACCTCGTAGATTGATTATCCAGCAGATATCGTCAAGAGTAGTGAGAACGTGTAAGCTCGCTCCTTCTTTTTTCATTTCTGTCCGGATACGCTCTAGCTTTGAAGCAACGCTTTCGCCAGCGTATTTCTCTTCTAAGACAAACGCCTTTTTCTCAGAAAGAGGCGGGCGATCGTTCCAAATTTCTGCAATCAAATCTACATCATATTTTATGTTAACATTTTTGCCGGAGAGTAATTCTTCGTAGTCTTGTCCTTCTTGCATAGCGACTACCCGTCCGTCAAAACCGAGAGTGCCACCGGCTGGCAACACTTTCTCTAGGAATTCCGTCATCGACGGAAAACCTGGTTCGCCCATTTTATAGAGCTTAACGCCGGTATCCTTCATTTGCTTTTCAGCTTGAATAAAATACCTAGCATCGGTCCACATACCTGCTTCATCTTTCGTGATGACACAATCGCCTGCTGAGCCCGTAAAGCCGGTAATAAAAGCTCTGCTTTTAAAATGTTCCCCAACATACTCGCTTTGATGATTGTCAGCGGAAGGTACGAGATAAGCATCAATTCCTTCGCGAGCCATCAGGGCCCTTAGAGCATCGATACGTTCTGACACTTTCATAATGAAAACCTCCTTCATTGTTATTCAATTCGATATACATTATAGCACTTGCAATTCGGGACTACAATAGATTATTTTGGGCAATTTGTACAAAAATTTCTCTTAAGTTTTAATAAAGATTTCCGCAAGAAAACCGGTGGAAACCTAGGAAATTAGGGGAATGACAGCTATTACGCGATTTAAAAGAAAAAGATAGTAAAAAAATAGTTTTCTGTATAAATTTAACAAAGCGCAACGTTAACGCTTTAACATGGTAGCACAACTGCCTGTTGAAAGAATAACAAAGTAGCGCAGCTCTGAAAGGTAAAAATAATTCGCACTAATGCAGCCTATATACAGGCTGCAT
>NZ_JAMXOC010000055.1 GCF_024721265.1 Ohessyouella blattaphilus
GAATTGTTCGAATTAGGTCTCTAGGCGGTTATGAGATGGTTTCCGGGCATAGACGCTGTCTAGCCTCTAGGCTTGCCGGTCTCTCCACGATGCCATGTAGGTGTAAGACGCTGACAGATGAAGAGGCTGTTCGAATAATGCTTGATAGTAATATTCAAAGGGAGAATCTATTACCTAGCGAAAAGGCATTTGCTTATAGGATGCGCTTAGAGACATTCAAACATCAAGGGAAGGAAGGGATAAAGTCTGCTAAAAAGGTTGGGGAAGAAGCTGGCGATAATGAACGCAAAGTTTATCGGCTTATCCGTCTAACATACTTATTAAAGGAGCTGCTTGATTTTGTTGATAAAAAGAAGATTCCGGTCATTGCTGGTGCAGAATTATCTTATTTAAAGAAGCAAGAGCAAAAAGAGTTGCTTAAGACTATCTTAGAAACAAAAAAGTTTCCAAATGTAAAAATCTCTAAGGAGCTTAAAGAAGCTAGCAATAGAAGGGAGTTGTCGGCAGAGAGATTACAGGAGATTATTTTTGCAAAAGAAAAGAGGCTGTCGGGTAGTATAACCATAAAACGCAAGACGATACAAGAATTCTTTCCCGAAGGTTTTCATGATGAAGAGATAGAGTCTGTAATCTATAGCCTTTTAGAAGACTGGCGGAAGAAGGGTGGGGGTAAAGCTTGAAAAAGAGAATAAAGTTTGAATACTTTAGTGATTATGAAGCGGAAAGCTTTTCCTTTTACCGAATCCCCAAGGTGCTTTTTACAGACCCATATTTTGCTCATGTATCATGCGAGGCTAAGGTTTTATATGGCGTCTTGCTTGATAGAATGAGTTTATCAATTAGAAATGAATGGATTGATAGAAATGGAAAAGTTTACATCATCTTTACAATTGCAGAGCTTATGGAATATATGAGTTGTAAACGAGACAAGGCAATCAAGCTCATGGGTGAGCTTGATACAGTAAAAGGAATTGGGTTAATAGAGAAGGTTAAAAGGGGGCTAGGGCAGGCGGATCATATTTACGTTTTAAACTTCAATGTATCCCCAAATGATAGTAGTTCCGGTAAAATGTCCGGAATAGCGGACGGCGCAGATATTAAGGTGAAAGAGCCAGAGGTCGGAAAAGACCGACCCCAAGAAGTCGGAAAAGACCGACCTCAAGAAGTCGGAAAACGCCGACCCCAAGAAGTCGGAAAACGCCGACCTCAAGGAGTCGGAAAATGCCGACCTCAAGAAGTCGGAAAACGCCGACCTCAAGGAGTCGGAAAAGACCGACCTCAAGAAGTCGATATTTCCGACCCTAATAATACTAATATAAATAATACTGAAAAAGAACGATCTATCCATCTATCTAGTGAGATAGAAAGAAGGATGGCAGTTGTTAACGCTACGGCGATAGCAGTGAAAGAACAGGTCGGGTATGAGTTCCTTGTTTGTGATCATGAGAAAAAAGCCGTAGATGAGCTAACAGAGATAATTGTAGAGGTATTGGCAAGCGACAAAAGAAATATTAAAGTTTCTGGCGAGGAAATCCCAGCACAGCTAGTAAAAGAGCGTTTTCAAAAGATTAACTTCTCTCACATGCAATACGTCTTTGCTTGTTTAGAAAAGAATACGAGTAAAGTGCGTAATATCAAGCAATACCTAATAAGCGTTTTGTACAATGCGCCGGTTACTATGAGCCATTTTTATCAAGCCGAAGTAAATCATGATCTTTATGGTTAAAACAAAATAACCTTGTGACAAATTGACACGAAGTGAAATTTCAAGCTTTGTGACAATTTGTCACGAAGTTACTTCTTTCGTCATAAAAACACAAGGAATATGTCGAAAGGAGAAGTTGCGTGAGAAGAGAGATTACGATTAAGGAAGTTATCTTCCGTTTGCAGACGTGTGAACAGTTTTCTGCGGAAGAGACGGTTAAGTATCAAGAGTTAAAGGAGAAGTGGGAAAAGGTGAACGCAGAGTACCATACTAACTTGTATGCTAGAGCCAATCTACAAGATACAAATAAAGGCACCCCTGAACGTAGAGATCTATTCCATACCATTGAATTGCATGAAGAGCTGTTCGCAGAGATTCTTCGAGATATTAATTACGAGCTCCAAAGACTCTATAATGAGCGACAAATATATAAACGAATAAGATGCTGCTATTCAAGTTTAGTGGGGAAAGAAAGAGAGATTATTCTGAATCGTTATATTAAGAGTAAGCCTTACAAAGAAGTTTTAAGTGATTTTAAAGGGAGTCAGAGAACATTTGAAAGAGTAAGAAATTCTGCACTAGAGAAAATTCGGGATAGATTCAATAGCTTTGCTAGTGATGCCGAAATTGTGAAGAACTCTGAGAAAGGAGTCGTAGACTTATGAAGTGGAAGGAGCTGAAGTTTTTAATCGTATTGTTTTTAGTCTTGGCATTTATCTTTTTCTATTTTGCTTCAAAAGAGCAAATGCCTTATAGCCAAGCAAAGAAAGAGATGAATCAGCTGAAAAGCCAATACGTAGAAACAAAGCAGAAGGATGTAAAAAAAGATGAAGTGGAGGAAGCGTCCACTTACGAGATTGATTTTGCAGGATTACAGACGATAAATCAGGAAATCATTGCTTGGATTCGTATCCCCGGAACGTCTATTGACTATCCAGTGTTAAGAAGTGGGGACTCCGAGTACTATCTGTATCATAACTATCAGAAGGAAGTAGACGTGGTGGGCAGTATTTTTATGGATGCGAGAAATAGCCCTGAGTTTGTCAACGCTCACACTATTATATATGGACACAACATGATTACGACCCAGATGTTTAGCGAGCTTCCGAATTATGCGGATGCCAGCTATCTGATGAAGAGAAGAATAATTGAAGTCTATCAGCCAGGTCTCTACCGGGAATATGAAATTATAAGTGCATATGAGACAAGTGTGGAAGCCGCTGATTATCAGGTCCTGTTTGAAAGTCAAGAAGAATGGGAAACATGGCTTAAGACAAGTTTTAAAAGGAAGGAGGATAGCGAAAAGGTATTAACCTTATCAACTTGCACGAACGCAGGTGGGGTTAGAGAGCGTTTTGTAGTACACGCAAAATTAATAAGAGAAGAACGTACCGAGAACCGAGGGTTTTAGTGAAAGCTAGAATCTTCGGTTTTTTTATTTAGAAAGGAGGTGATTTTATTGAGGGTATAGAGGACAAGTAAATAGGGATTTGAAGCTAAGCATGAGGGAAACCTGATGCTTATTTTTAGCAAAAAGAAAAGGAGTAGAACTCAAATATGAAGAAAGTAAAGAAACGGTTACTGACCTTAGCAGGAGTGGTAATGATGCTTTTGACCCTAGTTATGACATCACAGGTAAAGGCAGAAGATAAGACAGTGTTCAAAGTGACAAAAGAGGAGTCAGCGAACGGAAAAATAAAGATTACAGAAGGGGAGGATAACTGGGTTTACGTAACGGTTCAGGCGGACGCTGGGTATGT
>NZ_JAMXOC010000056.1 GCF_024721265.1 Ohessyouella blattaphilus
ACGGTACGTACGGTGCTGTGAGAGGACGGCGGTTAGTCACCGCCTCCTACTCGATTCTTTGATCATTCTTGGTGTACATGTAGGACCTTTGTAACAATATCAGTTATATTATTAACATAAAAGGTACATAATACTTCGATCAAACTTGACTTACAGTTTTACAACGTTAACTGCTTGAGGACCTTTGCTTCCTTCTGTTACGTCATACTCTACTTCTTGTCCTTCTTCTAAAGACTTGAATCCGTCCATGTTAAGTCCTGAGTAGTGTACGAACACGTCGTTTCCTTCGTCGTCAGAAATGAAACCGTATCCTTTTTGGTTGTTAAACCATTTTACTGTACCTTTCATAGATAAGTACCTCCATATAAAATAAAATCACGAATACACGCTATTGTGTATCCTTTGTTACAATAGCATACGCATGTTAAAAAGTCAACAAAATAAACAATTTTTTGCGCTAATACGAGAAAAAATTGTAATATTCAACAAGTTGACTTCTTGCCAAGATAGCATATAATAAAAACATATAAAACTTATAAGATTAGTAAGGTATCAGGAGGGCGTAGATGAGAATATCGTCAAAAGGTAAGTACGGTTTAATGATTATGATAGATTTGGCGCATTTCGGAGCGGATAAGCCGGTGCCTCTTACACAAGTGGCAAAGCGACAGGATGTTTCTCTTAATTATTTAGAGCAACTGGCTGTTAAGCTCAAAAAGGCAGGACTATTAAAGAGTATTAAGGGTCCAGGCGGCGGCTATGTTCTCGGCAAAGAGGCAAAAGACATTACCGTATACGAAATGCTACAATGCTTGGAAAGCGATTTGCTAGTGGCAAACACAGATGAGAAGCAAGGAGGTATCATGCGAATGCTTAAGTCCCAGCTTTGGGACGAGTTAGATGCACGTAACCAGGAGTTTCTAAAGGGAGTCACTTTAGCAGATTTAGAGAAGGAGTATCCCGAGGAATTCTCAGATGAATACTTGATGTATTACATATAAGGAGAATAGCGATGACAAAAAGAAGAGAGTATCAATTTGAGACAAAACAATTACACGTAGGCCAAGAGCAACCAGATAGTGCCACCGGAGCAAGAGCAGTACCGATTTACCAGACCACGTCCTATGTATTTGAGGATTGCAATCAGGCTCAGGGACGTTTTGATTTGACGGATGCAGGTAATATCTACGGTCGATTGACAAATCCGACCCAAAGTGTGTTTGAGGAGCGAATAGCAGCTCTTGAGGGCGGGGTAGCAGCCTTAGCAGTTGCCTCAGGGGCAGCAGCGATTTCTTACACGCTTCAAAATTTGACTACGGTTGGTGATCATATTGTGGCTAGTAAATATATCTATGGAGGCTCCTATAACCTTTTAGAGCATACGTTTAAGACGTGGGGAGTTACGACGACTTTTGTGGATCCCGATGTGAAAGGGGCGGTTGAAGCGGCTATCCAAGAGAATACGAAGGCAATCTATGTCGAGAGTATCGGAAACCCGAATGCCAACCTAGTTGATTTAGAAGCACTCGCCGAGGTTGCCCATAGACACGGGATTCCGTTAGTTGTAGATTCGACGTTTGCTACGCCCTTCCTTTTAAGACCGCTTGAACATGGTGCGGATATCGTCGTTCATTCAGCGACAAAGTTTATCGGTGGACATGGGACCAGCTTAGGTGGTGTAATTGTCGATGGTGGAAAGTTTGACTGGAACGGTTCCGGCAAGTTCCCTCAGCTAACGCAGCCAGACCCTAGTTACCACGGGGTGATATTTACCGAAGCAGTGGGAGCGGCCGCCTTTGTTACTAGGATTCGTGCGGTGCTATTAAGAGATACTGGGGCCACCTTATCGCCGATCAATGCTTTTTTACTTTTACAAGGAGTCGAGACATTATCTCTTAGGGTAGAACGTCACGTAAGCAATACTGAGAAAGTGGTGGAATATTTAAGCAAACACCCAAAAGTTGAAAAGGTGAATCATCCAGCATTATCAGATAATGTTTATCATTCCTTATATAAGAAGTATTTTCCAGGTGGTGGCGCTTCGATTTTTACGTTCCGGATAAAAGGGGATGAGAAGGCGGCGAAGAAATTTATTGATTCGCTGGAGATTTTTTCACTATTAGCGAATGTGGCCGACGTAAAGTCTCTAGTCATTCATCCTGCGAGCACCACTCATTCACAGATGAGCAAAGAGGAATTAGAAAACGCGGGAATCAAGGGGAACATGGTTCGTTTATCAATTGGAACAGAACATATCAGTGATTTACTAGCTGATTTGGAACAGGCTTTTGTGAACATTTAAGAGGAGGTTTATGATGAGCAAGATTAAACAAAATGTAACGGAACTGGTTGGCAATACTCCTTTAATGAAGGTGAATCGTCTCATTAAAGAAGAGGACCTAAAGGCAGAGGTGCTTGTGAAGCTGGAGCTTTTTAATCCAGCTGGTAGTGTGAAGGACAGGATTGCCTTAAATATGATAGAAGAAGCCGAGAAGAAAGGGACGATACAGGCGGGAGCGGTCATTATCGAACCGACTAGTGGGAATACCGGCATAGGTCTAGCGGCGATGGCAGCAGCCAAAGGATACCGAGCTATCTTCACCATGCCAGAGACTATGAGTATTGAGCGAAGAAAGCTTTTAGCTGGATATGGTGCCGAGATTGTGCTGACAGAAGGAAAGCTAGGAATGAAGGGCGCGATTGCCAAGGCCGAGGAACTAGCTAGTGAGATTCCTGGTGGCATCGTCTTAGGACAGTTTGAGAATAGCGATAATCCGACAGCTCACTATCAGACCACGGGACCAGAGATCTATGAGGCGACAGAAGGACGTGTAGACGTCTTGGTAGCTGGCGTAGGTACAGGCGGCACGATTACCGGCACCGGTACGTATTTGAAGGAGCTAAAACCAGCCGTTGAAGTGGTGGCGGTAGAGCCTGAAAATTCACCAGTCTTATCAGGCGGAGCCCCCGGACCCCATAAGATTCAGGGAATTGGCGCAGGTTTTGTGCCAGGGGTCTTAAAGACAGAGGTTATCGACCAGATTATGAAGATAAGTGATGAAGACGCCTTTGCTGGGGCCAGGTTACTGGCCCAGAAAGAAGGTATATTAGTGGGAATTTCTTCCGGTGCGGCGCTTAGTGCGGCAATTAAGCTAGCGAAGAAAGATGCCTATAAAGATAAGGTGATTGTAGTGATATTACCAGATACTGGTGAGCGATATTTATCTACGCCATTATTTGCAGCTCTGAAAGGTAAAAATAATTCGCACTAATGCAGCCTATATACAGGCTGCAT
>NZ_JAMXOC010000057.1 GCF_024721265.1 Ohessyouella blattaphilus
TAAGGTTAATACCTTTTCGCTATCCTCCTTCCTTTTAAAACTTGTCTTAAGCCATATATCCCATTCCTCTTGACTTTCAAACAGGACCTGATAATCAGCGGCTTCGACACTTGTCTCATATGCACTTATAATTTCATATTCCCGGTAGAGACCTAGCTGATAGACTTCAATTATTCTTCTTTTCATCAGATAGCTAGTATCTGCATAGTTAGGAAGCTCGCTAAACATCTGGGTCGTAATCATATTATGCCCATATAAAATAGTGTGAGCACTGACAAACTCAGGGCTATTTCTCGAATCCATAAAAATACTTCCCACCACGTCTACTTCCTTCTGATAGTTATGATACAGATAATACTCGGGATCCCCACTTCTTAACACTGGATAGTCAATAGACGTTCCGGGGATATGAATCCAAGCGATGATTTCCTGATTTATCGTCTGTAATCCTGCAAAATCAATCTCGTAAGTGGTCGCTTCCTCCACTTCATCTTTTTTTACATCCTTCTGCTTTGTTTCTACGTATCGGCTTTTCAGCTGATTCATCTCCTTCTTTGCTTGGCTATAAGGCAATTGCTCTTTTGAAGCAAAATAGAAGAAGATAAATGCCAAGACTAAGAACAATACGATTAAAAACTTCAGCTCCTTCCACTTCATAAATCAACGTCTCCTTTCTCAGAGCTCTTCACAATTTCGGCATCACTAGCAAAGCTATTGAATCTATCCCGAATTTTCTCTAGTGCAGAATTTCTTACTCTTTCAAATGTTCTCTGACTCCCTTTAAAATCACTTAAAACTTCTTTGTAAGGCTTACTCTTAATATAACGATTCAGAATAATCTCTCTTTCTTTCCCCACTAAACTTGAATAGCAGCATCTTATTCGTTTATATATTTGTCGCTCATTATAGAGTCTTTGGAGCTCGTAATTAATATCTCGAAGAATCTCTGCGAACAGCTCTTCATGCAATTCAATGGTATGGAATAGATCTCTACGTTCAGGGGTGCCTTTATTTGTATCTTGTAGATTGGCTCTAGCATACAAGTTAGTATGGTACTCTGCGTTCACCTTTTCCCACTTCTCTTTTAACTCTTGATACTTAACAGTCTCTTCCGCAGAAAACTGTTCATACGTCTGCAAACGGAAGATAACTTCCTTAATCGTAATCTCTCTTCTCACGCTACTTCTCCTTTCGACATACTCCTTGTGTTCTTATGACGAAAGAAGCAACTTCGTGACAAATTGTCACAAAGCTTGAAATTTCACTTCGTGTCAATTTGTCACAAGGTTATTTTGTTTTAACCATAAAGATCATGATTTACTTCGGCTTGATAAAAATGGCTCATAGTAACCGGCGCATTGTACAAAACGCTTATTAGGTATTGCTTGATATTACGCACTTTACTCGTATTCTTTTCTAAACAAGCAAAGACGTATTGCATGTGAGAGAAGTTAATCTTTTGAAACCGTTCTTTTACTAGCTGTGCCGGGAGTTCCTCGCCAGAAACTTTAATATTTCTTTTATCGCTTGCCAATACCTCTACAATTATCTCTGTTAGTTCATCTACGGCTTTTTTCTCATGATCACAAACAAGGAACTCATACCCTATCCGTTCTTTCACCGCTATCGCCGTAGCGTTAACAACTGCCATCCTTCTTTCTATCTCACTAGATAGATGGATAGATCGTTCTTTTTCAGTATTATTTATATTAGTATTATTAGGGTCGGAAATATCGACTTCTTGAGGTCGATCTTTTCCGACTTCTTGAGGTCGACGTTTTCCGACTTCCTGAGGTCGGCATTTTCCGACTTCTTGAGGTCGGCATTTTCCGACTTCTTGAGGTCGGTTACTAAATACTTCCGGCGAATTAAAATTCAGTACATAGATAAGATCCGCCCTTCCAAGCCCTCTCTTCACCTTCTTTATCAAGCCAATCCCTTTATTATTATCTAGCTCTCCCATCAACTTAATTGCTTTATCGCGCTTACAATTCATGTATTCCATAAGCTCTGCAATCGTAAATATGATGTAAACTTTTCCATTTTCATCAATCCAACCATTTTTAAGTGACAACCCCATACGGTCTAACATAACGCCATACAAAACTTTCGCCTCGCATGATACATGAGCAAAATAGGGGTCTGTAAAAAGTACCTTAGGGATTCGGTAAAAGGAAAAGCTTTCCGCTTCATAATCACTAAAATACTCAAACTTGATTTTTCCCTTCACCTTTCTCCCCTCCTTCCTGCCACTTTTCCAAAAGACTATAAATAACTATTTCCATTTCATCGTTACTGTAAGTACTCGGGAAAAATCTTTGGATATGCTTTCGATCTATTGTAATGTTGCCTGATACGCGTTTCTCTTTCTCTAGTAAAATTTCCTGTATTCGCTCCTTTGTCACTTTTCCTCTAAGGCTTGCCTCCTTTAGTAGCTTGGAAGTCTTTGTATTAGGGAAACTTTTCGTTTCATTGATGATTTCTAAAAGAAACCTTTGTTCTTTGACACTTAAATATGAGATTTCCGCACCAGCAATCACAGGTATCTTCTTCCTATCAACGAATTCAAGCAGCTCTGTTTGCAAGTAGGTTAGACGGATAAGTCGATATACTTTGCGTTCATTATCTCCAGCTTCTTCCCCAACCTTTTTAGCAGACTTTATCCCTTCCTTCCCTTGATGCTTGAATATCTCTAACCGCATCCTATAAGCAAACGCCTTTTCACTAGGTAATAGATTCTCTCTTTGAATATTACTATCAAGCATTATCCGAACGGCCTCTTCATCTGTCAGCATCTTACACCTACATGGCATCGTGGATAGACCAGCAAGCCTAGAGGCTAGACAACGTCTATGCCCGGAAACCATCTCATAACCGCCTAGAGACCTAATTCGAACAATTC
>NZ_JAMXOC010000058.1 GCF_024721265.1 Ohessyouella blattaphilus
AACAGATTTTCAATTAGCCGCGTGCGACATATGAGCCGCACTTACGGGCGCACGTGTAGAACATGGAAATTAGAAAATTGTACGATTTATCGTTATCGGGAAGCACTAAAAATAACGCTGTTTTTCGGTGGGGATTTCCATCGATGCCTAGCCCAAGGGCTCGCATATCTATATCATTACCGCTAAAAATTCGTTTGATGTCTGCCGTCTCGCATAACTTGAGCATGGCGTTTACCATAATCACAATACTGCGAACCGTCTCCGTAGCCCCTTCTTTTAACTTCCGATAATCGCGAACTGGCGGATAATCCGCTCCCTTTTCCTTGGCCAGCTTATTCATTTTAAATTGTAGCTGAGTAGTCTTGTCATCAACCTTCTTCGTCTCCATATTTACAAGCTTTAGGATATTGTTCATACTCCCCGTGCGCTTTTCTTCTTTTGCTTCTAGCCATTCATAAAAGAAAAGAGCTTGCAAATACAGATCCACTCCATCATCCCAAAAAGGCTCGCTTTGCATGGCTTCTGGTTTTCTCACGCTTTCATGCAAATTGGTGATTAACCGAATTAGGTCATTTTCACGTACAATCCAGTGAAATGGATTATACCGATCTGACTTCCAAGGTTCCTTTAGGTTTAGGCTCCTGATAGCAAATCCTTTTTCTTTCAAATAGTTTCCCGTGGTACGCATGAGTTCACCCTTAACATCTAAAACCACATAGGTATTGGCCGCTTGAAGGAGATTAGGAATAATAATAGAAGTCGTCTTATAGGTACCTGGTGGTCCAATCACTAACATGTTGTTATTGGAAAGTTTCCGCTTACTTATTTTCATATTCTTAGAGACAATACGATTTTTGCTTTCGTCTTTGTCCGCTAACAATCGACATAGCTTCTTCACATCTCCCCACTCTTCGCAGCCGTGCTCCTTATGAAAGTAAAAATTGCGATAATGATATGCGTAATAGCTGACAAACATAATCCAGAGGACAAAAAAAAGACCAACCATGGCGGGGGTCTTCTCGTTTATGTAGTTGGCAAAAGGATTGGTAGCTATTACCCTGATGGTCTCGTTAATCGTTCCGAAGTTTGCACCAGGGATTACATAAAAGGCGCCTACATAATACCCGATTATGAGAAAGACCAGCAGGGATATGCTATACATTAAATACGGTGTTTGCTTTTTCGTCTGCATGCTACATTCCCCCTTACCTAGCCTTAATCGGATTCGCTGGTATTCTTTCACCCACATCTTTCGCTACCTTTGTAGTCAGACTATCCATCGACTTCTTTGCTACCAAAGAGTCTACTTGCTGATAGTGAGTGGCAAAGAGTTCGCCGCCGGTAGGACGCTGTTCAACGGTAACCAGTTCACCTTTTGCATCCATAATGATTGGCTTTTGCTCTTTATGGAGATACGCGAGATACGTGTGCCCCTCATCGGTTACAAAAACTTGTTCTGCTGGTAGGATCAACGTTTGTTCACTTTCTCCCCATGTGCCTGGCACCCTAGAAGCGAAAAACCCCTGACTGTTAACAGTATCACCCCCAGCATAGGAACTTTTTTCTACTAGGGTTTCACGATTTATCGAAAGGGCAACGTATTCTGGATTGTTATAGTACTCTAAGAAGCCTACGTCTGTTGCTTGCCGGACTTTCTGCTCTTCGCTTAAAAACAAACTCTCTATGCTACCGGGAGGCTGATTATACTTTTCACTTGCTCGTTTGTACGTTTCATCTGCCTGCTCAATATACTTGGCTTCTGTGATAAGCCCAGTATTTCCATAATCGGCAGAACTGATAAGCTGAAGCTCACCTAGTTCTTCCCCACCTCTAAAGCACTCCTCACGGTACAGCTTATACCAGTGCTGTACTTTCTGAACGTCTCCATTGGCAACCATCAACTGAATTTCACCATCGCCTACATTTAAGTCTGGAAGTACTGCATAATTGATCCCCAAAGACAAAAAGTCTTCCTTTATCAATTCTTGTTTTCCTTCTAAGGGAATGCTAATGATACTGTCATTATTATTCGTTAGGTTTTGCAGATCTTGAATGGACTTTTCTCCGCCTCGCAAGCTCCACATCAAATAGCGATCAAACCATGCCTGAAACTTACTTCTATCCCCTTTTTGAATGGCTACTTGAATAATGCCATCTTCTTTATTCAGGTCTGGAATAACTGCATATTGAATTCCAATGTTTTTTAGTTCTTTTTCTAATTCCACTGCTGATAGTGAGGTAGAAGTGCTGGCATCGGGAATGTTTTGGATTTCATAATCACCACTGGTACTGACAATAAACTTCTCTAAGGACTTCACTTCCCCTGCCTTTACAAGTTTCTCTGCCAGTAGTCTACGCATGAAAGTCATAAGAAGCATAATGCCACCAGCCGCTAACGTATTGTTAAAAAGAAACATTCCCTTCATAGCCTTACTCATTCCGCGCATATTCATTAGTATTTCTCGTACTTCTCGTTCTTGTTCCATAGTTATCTACCTCTTCTCGGGATCATCCGACTTGGTTCCTCAAATATAGGCGTCTCCCTAATCATCTGTTCCAGATACTTCTTGGCATCAGCGCTTTCCATGATTTCCTCCTCCATAAAACTAAAGCGCTTTCCCGTTACCCCGCCCACAA
>NZ_JAMXOC010000059.1 GCF_024721265.1 Ohessyouella blattaphilus
ATGAGGTAGGTCGGTTGCGCCTTTCCGAATTACTCCGGTAGGTTTCAACCTTCCCCCTCCCGAACCGAACGGACACCTCTCGGCGTATTCGGCTCTCCATCTACTAACTAAACTTGAGTTTTAATCGTTTTGAAGCAATCTGGGCAAACTGCTAGGGATTTTCTTCTTATATCCAACATCTTCTGTTCCCATAGTGTCGTACCATTTAGCTCCTTTAGTTTCCTGACGTGATGCATAATAATCTCATCAGTCTTTTTCCCACAAAGTTCACATTCGCCTGCCTGCAACCTATTGATAAGGCTATTCTTCTTGGGATATCGCCGATGTGGTGGCAGTGTATCCACGAAGTCAGGGGCTGGCTTTCCGTTCTTTCTAAAACCATCATGATAGAACATAATCTCTTTCATTCCACCCTTGGTTTTATACTTGACTACAAATTCGCCATTACGCTTATATTTCTTGCAGATATGTTTGTATGTGGTTCGGTATTTACATCCGAAAGTCTTATATAGACTTGCTTTCATAATTCTGTAGAACTTATCAAGCACCGATACATTTCCTGCGAGGCGATAGTAATTATAAATACCTCTGATTTCAGCATTGAACTGACTGACAATCTGTGCGTCTGGCATGTTAATGAACTTTCCTCTGTAGGTTGGTTTCCATAGTTCCTGTCCGTTTTTGCATTTCTTAATGTACATCGCCTTGTAATCTAACAGCTTATTGAACCACTTTTCCTTTGGCACATATAGCTTGATTTGACCGTACCATGCTCTCTTGAGATTTCCGTTTTTGTCACGCATACAATCTTTGCTTCTTGATACCGAAATATCATAGCCTAGAAACCGAATAAGCTCTGCTGAATGAGTAATCTTTGTCTTCTCGTCGGACAATTCAAGGTTTAGCTCCTCTTTGAGGAAAATACCAACTCTCTTTTTAATCTCCTCCGAATCCGCTTTTGAGCCTATGACACCGATAACAAAATCATCAGCGTATCTAGTGTACTGGATTTTTTTGAAATTACTGTCCAGTGCTTCGTAGCAAGGTGTTACCCTTAGCTTTGCATTAAGCTCCTTGATTCTCTTTTCTGCTTTGCAGATTTCCACCTCATTAGCTTCGTCTTTTGCAGTTTTCAGTTTCTTCTTCCAATAGGATAATAAACCACCAATCTGGCTGTAAGCCTTTTGTGGTTTCCTGTAAGATTCTTGCCTGTCAAAGCCTTTTTTCATTTTCTCAATGAAAATATCCAGTTCACTAAGATAGACATTAGCAAGTAGCGGGCTTACACCCGACCCCTGCGGCGTTCCGCTGTAGGTGGTGTTGTATTCCCAACTCTCAAGGTATCCTGCTCGTAAAAATTTCCAAAGCAATTCAATGAAGCTTTCATCATTGATACGCCGTCTGATAATCTTAATCAGAATGTGGTGGTCGATATTATCAAAACATCCTTTAATGTCTCCCTCGACGAACCACTTAGTGCCTGTGAACATTCTTTTAATCTGCCCTAAACAGGTATGACAGCTACGGTTTGGTCTGAACCCGTGAGAGTAATCGGAAAAGTTGGGTTCGTAAATAGCTTCCAGTAACATTCTGACAACCTCCTGAATCAGCTTGTCGTCCGTGGACGGTATGCCTAGCGGTCGTTTCTTATTACTGTTCTTTTTGGCAATGTACGTTCTGCGTACAGGGTTTGGCTGATATGAGTGGTCTTTCACCGACTGAATGATTCTGGTGATTCTTGCCATACTCATGCCGTCCAGTGTCTCCCCATCGACTCCAACGGTCATACTACCTTCAGAGGTAGCAATCTTCTGATATGCCAACAGATAGAACTCTGGATTGTACAGATTTCTATATAGCCTTTCAAATCTGTACGATTTGTCTTTGGTTTTTTCTTCCAAGTTTTTCAATACAATCTCTGGACTTCTCATAGTGTCTCACACACCTTTCCTAAAAATAATATTGAGTAGTAGACTGCTCCACTTCGCCATGTGAGCGGCTTTCCCGCATCCGATTTACGGCATTCCCTGTCAGTTCAGTGTTCTCGGACTACTATTGGAGCTGTGTTACCATAGTGGATATTCAGAGCCACATTTTTCATAGTGCTCATAGCCTGTATTAGGCATTCCACTTTAGGCAATCCCCGTTTAGTCTAATTGAAACAAGAGATTATTGTATTGTCGGATGAGACTTTCGTCATTTGATACCACTATCTTGTGGATTGTCTGCTTTGAATATCACGCAACTCCCCTACACGCAGGTTCGTTGCCAAAGCACTGGCGACTGTAACTCCGTTACGCCAGGAGCGATAATAGACCCTACTCATGACTATCTTTTAGGCAGTCTAGCTTTCATCCTCATATACAATTTTTCACCCTATTATGCCTTGTCTATCACATGGAGTTTGTGATGACCCATTCTCCGACATGCTACACTCCCTGTCAGGTTTCCCATTTCAGATAAGTCGGGGGGTGATAGGTTGCGGTTATACCGCATGATATTTTACCTACTGTTTTCTCACAACAGATTTTCAATTAGCCGCGTGCGACATATGAGCCGCACTTACGGGCGCACGT
>NZ_JAMXOC010000006.1 GCF_024721265.1 Ohessyouella blattaphilus
GCTCTGTCTCCGAAGCATACAGCTCTTCGGTTTCAGTTGTGGCAGAAAGACCAACAGTCTTGCTACCGGCATCCACTCCAAGAGTGATTGGCTGTGTATGAGTCGTGCTCTCATACGTAAGTTGTATAGTAAACGGACAGCGTTTAACTACTTTTGCTTTCCCTTCTCTAAGAAGGTGTTTCACTTTACCGTGCCTAGTGGTCGGCATAAGTGGCTGTCCTTCTCTGCTTATGACATAAACCATAAGACACTCCTTTCTGCAACTTAATGCATAACTCCGCCATTAGACGGTTAGTTGTTCTTCGCCAATGTTATATAAGGTTTTACGCATACAGCACGGTTCCTACCCATCAAAACTGTTTAACCATATGCCACAGAGCCGCAGACTAGAACAGGCATCCACGGGTGTCTATATATTCTTACATAACGTAGTCAGTTAAGACTTAGGCTAGTCAACAAGATCTCTTAACAAGCTCCGTCCATAGAACTATGGGCGTGGGTTATTGACTTCTGTCCTCATTCTCAAGTAAATTTTGGTGACTAGAAGCCGCGAATTTCGTCCTCTTCTTCGGAGTAATTTTTCTTTATCTTTTTAATAACCACGGGATACGCGCCTTGTCCTACGCTGATCTTCACCGTATCACCAACCTTTTTCCCTATAATCGCTTTTCCTAAAGGAGACTCAATACTAATCTTACCCTTTAGGGAATTTCCGCGAATGCTGGTTACTAGGTGATAGTTCTCTGTCTCCTTATCCTCTGGATAATAGACTTCCACATAGTCATTAACGCCGACTTCGTCAGCCGCCGAATCTGCACCTACAATAATCGCTTGTTTTAGCATTTTTTCTAGGTAACGGATACGGCTTTCATTTTTATTCTTATCCTGCTTAGCTGCTTTATATTCAAAATTTTCACTGAGATCTCCGTGAGCCCTAGCTTCTTTTACCGCCTCGAGCTCTCGTTTTCTCACTACCACTTTCCGATACTCAATTTCTTCTTTAATCTTTTCAACGTCTTTTTCTGTTAAACGCTCTCTCATTACCACAACTTCCTTTTTCTAGACATATACAATCTCTACTTTACCAAAGACTGTCTCCCCGCGCAAGCGAACTACTTTGCTACTATCAGGGCTTCGCATTCCTCGTTCCGTAACACTGGCAAATACCGCCGACGTTTCGCTAATCACATGCCACTCCTTAGGAACGAAGACTGTAATCGTACCAAAAATCGCACTTACCTTAATGATCGGCTCGCCGGTTTGGATAACCGCTTGGTCAAAATATACCTTTAAGGTACCAAAGACCGCCTCCAAATTCGAGCCGCGAAAATCATTGGCGGTGATGTATTTTACCGAGCTGCCAAAGACGGTGCTAAAGTTCGTCTCGTCCATATCCGCACCCATACCGGCGCTCCCCGAAGTCTCTCCACCCACATTTACATTGCTTGCGTGGCCGTAGGGCATCTCATTGTGTACTTGATCGTGGATTTGCTTATTGAACTTCTCAGGGAAAATAATATTAAGACCGATGCATACTAAGGTAGCCGCAAAAAGGATGGTCCACATAGAAAGATTTTCAAGGCCGATAAACCACAGTAAATTGCGGTTGATAATCACTAAGAAGGCTCCACTAAAGACGGCTCCGGTAATCGAACGGGAAATGATGCACTTAATTAGAACTGCTAGCAAAAGGATGCTCAAAAAACCGTTGCGAAATAGGGAAAAATTAAAAAAGTCAAAGATTTCCATCCGACCGAGAACCACCACAATCGCCGCAATGATAAAGATTCCTCCCCAAAAGATTCTGTCTGATTGTTTTCTCATAAAATATTACCTCGTTTCTTCTAATTTGTTTTGCAATGCTTTGTAATAGTGTCTGGAAATATACACCTGTTTGTAAGAGCCTTTAAACTCTGCTGTCCGGGCCCCGGGAAGGGACGAGGAGACAGAGTACACTTTCCGGGTATTAAGAATAGTAGATTTGGAAATACGCATAAAATGTCCCGGTAATAATTCCTCTAACTCGTATAACCGGTACTGAGCTTCATACATTTCCTCGGGTGTATGAGCAAACACCCGCCCACCTTCTGTCTCAAAGAAAAGCAGTTCATTCAGAGATAGGTAAAAGACGCGCTCCTGCTTATAAAGAGCTAGCTTTTGCTCGGTTCCGATGGTCTCTTTTAGGGCTTTTTGCAACGCTAGGACTTCTTCACTAATACTGCTTGCTTTTATGACCACCACTTCTTCCTCAGGATTTAAATTTTCATCGATTTCAATACGTATTTTCATGCTGTTATCTCCTGCATCTATCTAATCATAAAAACCACTTGCCGTAAATACGAAAACGGCAAGTGGTAAAAATCCCGAACTAAGTGGTCAACAACTTAGAGCGAAAGTTCATCGATTCTTTTCAGTTCTTCTTCCGTAAAGTCTGGACTATCGATTACCTTTAGGTTATCGAGGATTTGACTACTCTTAGAGGCACCTATTAACACACTGGTGACAACGCCGTCCCGAAGCACCCACTTAAGGGCCATCTGAGACAAACTTTCACCTCGCGCCTTCGCCAGTTCATTAAGTTCCTTAATACACGCTAAGCGCTTGCTATCTAAGCTATCCTTCTTCAGATAGCGCCCATCTTTCGAAATTCGACTATCCGCTGGAATTCCGTCTAAATAGCGATCCGTCAAAAGTCCTTGAGCCAGTGGGCTAAAGACGATAATCCCCTTCTTCTCAGCCGCTGCCGCTCTCTTTAAGCCATTTTCCTCAATCGTCCGGTTAAAGATATTATAAGAGTTCTGATTGATAATAAACGGGCAACGAAGTTCTCTTAATATCTGCGTGGCCTTCTCCATGGTCTCGCCATCGTAATTCGATAGCCCAGCATAAAGGGCCTTGCCACTCTTTACCGCTTGATCAAGAGCCCCCATCGTTTCTTCTAGCGGGGTATCTGGATCCATCCGGTGATGGTAAAAAATATCTACATAGTCAAGTCCTAGGCGCTGCAAGCTCTGATCAAGGCTTGCCAGCAGATATTTGCGACTTCCAAAATCGCCGTAAGGCCCTGGCCACATATCATAACCAGCCTTCGTGCTAATTAACAGTTCATCCCGATAAGCACCTAGCTCCTCTTTCATAATCTTACCGAAGTTCTTCTCAGCACTTCCGTACTCCGGTCCGTAATTATTTGCAAGGTCAAAGTGGGTAATGCCGTGATCAAAGGCGGTAAAGCACAAATCCTTCATATTGTCATAAGGGGAAGTGTCGCCAAAATTATGCCATAATCCAAGAGATACTAGTGGTAACTTCAAGCCACTCTCGCCTGAGTGCTTGTAAACCATCTTCTCATAACGCTGTTCGTTTGCTTTATACATGTTAAAAATCTCCCTTCAAGTCTGACTTACTAGCCCCTAGTATATCATACATCCGCCTTACGCTGCCAAATAATCTAAATAATCGCTTTCGCTGGCAAAAAGGATATAAACCCCTTCTACAAATCCCATATAACCGCTTTCTACATTGTATCCTTTCATAAAAATTTCCTCCTTACAAAAACCGTTCATTTGCTTCTGTAAAGAGGATAACTTTTTTACTGTCCCATATTGCGGACTTTTAATTCGTCCCTTTAAATAAGCCAAAGATTAATTTGGCCATATCTTTTCCACCACCGCCCTTGCTGACACTGTCAATGACCGTTGTGACTTTATTGACAAAACCTGTCGATAACTTGGATTCAATCAACTTTTTCACCCAATCTACATCATCTAAGGTCTTCTTTCCTAAGTATACTTGTTCAAAGGCGTAAATCGCTCCTTCGCCGATAGCCGCTACAAAGCTACCAGCAATAATAGCATTGAGTACACTAGCCCCCAAATTAATCCCTGGAATTGCTTTTAAGGCACTAATCGCCGTTTTAGCTGCAACACTAACCGTTCCCACTTCTTTAATGGCATCGAAGAATATCTTAGACTTATCATCCTGGCCGATGCCGTATATCTTGGCAATGGCGTTAATCACACCCACTTCTAACGGGGCCAAAATAAGGCCGTCAGCAATGGGAATAGGAATGGCTCCAACTGCCGTTCCGCTAGCCGTAGCCGCTGCCACCACCCCGTGAGCCAGACTACGCTTACGGGCTAGCACAAAGGAATACATATCGCTCTCGGCTGCCTGAAGCCCCTCAGGAAGCACCGCATTCGTCGCTTCAATCAGCTCTGTAATCCCTTCCGGTGGCGCATAAGCAGTTTCATTTAGCGAATACGTCGCTGCTACTACCGGAATTATATAGCGTAAGTTCCCTCGTCGCTTCTGTTTAGCAAAAGCCTCCTTTACCATCTGGATATTCTGAGTCCGCTCTGGCACCGAATAGGACTTAGTAATGACGACAATAATCGGCACAGATTTCCACATGGAGGTGGCACTCACTAAATGTTTAATCGCCTCGGGAAACAGTTTTCTCGACGTTCCCTCTACGCAAAACCAGATGGCGTTGATTTGTCCGTCTCCTCCCCCTTCTTTGGTGCTATCCTTTGACCATTTCTTTACTGCCTGAATCGCTTTTTGTCTTTTAAAAAAAGACGGTTCAAAGCCGATGGTATCAATTAAGCGAAAAGGAATTTTCTCCCCTTCATAAAGATTAAGTGCGCCAGTTGTTCCTGTAATCCCCCAGTTCGCCTGAGCCCTTTCTTCACCAAAAACAGCGTTAATGAGCGTGGATTTCCCCGCTCCCGAATTGCCGATAACCAAAACATTTCCTTTTTGCATGACATCCCCTCCTCGCTTGGTTATGTTGATTATAGTATAGCATAAGAAGTAATATCACGAAAAGTTATCTGCGAACGCAAGAAGCAACCTCGATTACTGCGAAGACAAGATACAACCTCGACTACGCTTCGCTCCATCTCGGTCATCTCTTGTCTTCCAATGAAGCCCAATATATAAAAAAGCTTCTGAAATGCAAGCATTCCAAAAGCTTTTCCATATATTGCTCTTCGCAGCAATCCCTATCTCTTTGAAAATTGGGGTGCTCTACGAGCTGCTTTAAGACCGTATTTCTTACGTTCTTTCATTCTTGGATCACGAGTTAAGAATCCAGCTTTCTTAAGGACTGGTCTGAATTCAACATCTGCTTGCAGAAGTGCTCTTGCGATACCATGACGGATTGCACCAGCTTGACCTGTGTAACCGCCACCCTTTACATTTACTAAAACATCGAATTTACCTTCTGTCTCAGTTGCTACAAGTGGTTGACGTACAACTACCTTTAACACTTCAAGTCCTAGATATTCATCAATGTCTCTTTTATTAATAGTGATTTTACCGGTTCCTGGTACAAGATAAACTCTTGCGATTGATTTCTTTCTTCTTCCGGTTCCGTAATATTTTGTATTAGCCACGATAATTTCCTCCTTTCAAAACCTCTCTAGAATGTCAATTCTTCAGGTTTTTGAGCTTGATGACCGTGCTCAGCGCCTGCGTACACAAACAGTTTCTTCATCATTGATCTTCCTAAAGGTCCTTTGGGAAGCATTCCTTTAACAGCGAGTTCCATAACCTTTTCAGGTTTTTTGTTCATCATTTCTGCTAAAGTCGTTTCTTTCATCCCACCAACATAGTCAGAGTGATTGTAATAGATCTTTTGTTCCATCTTCTTACCACTTACAGTGATTTTGTCAGCGTTTACTACGATTACGTAATCACCTGTATCTACGTGAGGAGTAAATTCTGGTTTGTTCTTTCCTCTTAACACTTTCGCAATCTCTGATGCTAAGCGTCCTAATGTATGTCCTGTAGCGTCAACTACGTACCATTTTCTTTCAATCTTATCTGGATTAGCCATATAAGTCTTCATTGGTTTTCCTCCTATTTAGGCATTCATAAAAACTTCTTAATTCCTTTTGAAATCAGTAGTTTCCGGGGCATTGGCTACCACTGTTTCGTCTTTCGTCATACTTGGATATTATATTATAGCAGCGGGTCTGTGTCAACCACTTTTTGCACTAGTTTTCTACGTTTTCGCCTCTTCTCTCCTTCTTCTTTTTTTGTTAAAATGTAAGAAATAAAAGAAATGAGGTAAGGCTATGAATTTCGACAGCAGTACAATTTATCAAATATACCCTTTAGGTTTCTTCGATGCCCCGAAAGAAAACGACGGCGTCTTAGCTTCGAGAATCAACGAACTAGATAGTTGGATCCCCTATTATAAAGAACTCGGCGTCGACTATCTGCTTTTTAACCCTATCTTCTCTTCCCAGACACACGGATATGATACGAGAGACTACCGGGCTATCGATAACCGCTTAGGTACCAATGAGGATTTTATTCAGCTTGTTAACAGACTACACCAAGAGGATATTAAAGTTATCCTAGACGGCGTCTTCAATCACGTGGGACGTGAATTCTTTGCTTTTTTAGATGTGAAAGAAAAGAAATGGGACTCCCCTTATAAAGACTGGTTCCTTATCAACTTTGACGGCAACAGTAACTACGATGACGGCTTTTGGTACGAGGGCTGGGAAGGCCATTTTGAACTGGTTAAGCTTAATCTTAAGAACCCAGAAGTAAGGGCTTATCTTCTAGACTGCGTCAAACTCTGGATTACCGAATTTCACATTGACGGTTTGCGCCTAGATGTAGCTTACAGCCTTGACCATGATTTTATGAAAGAACTGCGGAGCTACAGCAGTAGTTTGAATCCTGATTTTGTCTTAATCGGTGAAGTGCTTTTTGGTGATTACAACCTTATCGTTAACGAAGGCATGCTCCAAAGCTGTACGAACTACGAATGCTATAAAGGAATTCACTCAAGCTTTAACTCTCTAAATATGTTTGAGATTTCCTATTCCCTAAATCGGCAATTTGGCAAAGAGGATTGGTGCCTATACCGGGGCAAGCATCTTATGAACTTTGTGGATAATCACGATGTAAGCCGGATTGCTAGTCTACTTAAGACGAAGGAGCACCTCCCCTTAGCCTACGCTCTCCTATTTACCATGCCCGGTATCCCCTGCCTTTATTATGGAAGTGAATGGGGTGCAACCGGTGTCAAAGAAGAAGGTAAGGCTGATTACGATTTGCGACCTCACTTTGACAAACCGCACCCAAATGAACTTACCGAATTAATTAAAAAACTAATTGAGGTTCATAGAAGCGAACTAGCCCTATGGGATGGTAGCTACGAAAATCTCGTCGTCACGAACCCTCAGCTCCTTTTTCGCCGTTTGGCAAAAGAGAGTGAAGTCTATGTTTTTATCAATGCCGATAGCGAAGCTTTTACCTTTTATCACGATAGTCTCTACGGTGACTTTGTCGACTTATTAGACGATTCCTCCGAGCCGTTAAGCGGCGCTTGTGAATTACCCGGATATCAATTTAAGATTCTAAAAAGGAAGCGAGACTAATCATCTCGCTTCCCTCTATATTGACACCTATTCTTTGCAGATGGCGATAAAATCATTTTCGCCCTTTTTTAGACTGATGCTTTCAATGCTTTCCACAAATTTGTAGAAACGGCTATAGCCGTAATCCGAAGTCTTAAAGTCAGAAAACTTCTCATGGACAATTCTACCAAGATCTCCTAGGCTAATGCCTTTTTTACCACTCGCTTTAACCCTTTTCTTAATAAAGGTCTGGACATCTTCGTTTTCTGCTACTTCTGACTTAAGCTTTACGAAGACGTGATGGCCATTCTCGGTTTCCAGCTCAAATTTTGGCAGGCTTTCCAAGAATTTCGACAGCAGGCTATATCCGTATAGACGGACGTCAAAATCGGGATAAAGCTTTAATAAACGACTGCCCACTTCTCCTAAATTCGTACGCTTACCTTTGTTCTGATTCTCCGTAATAATATCCCGAATCGCTCGCTCCATTAAGCTCTTACTAAGAATGGTATCCCGTTCATCATCCGAAGTTTTCTCAGTGTCGTCTTCTTCTATTAAGTTCTCTAACACCGTAAAGATATCACAGGCCTTACGAAGCGCCTTCGGTGTCTTTTCTTCACCCATAACGATAACCTGCATGCCGCCCTCTCGTAGGCGATCGGTTAATCTAGTGAAATCGCTGTCGCTAGAAATCAAGCAAAAACCATCTACGTTCCCCGTATACAGAATATCCATGGCATCGATAATCATCGCCGAATCCGAAGCGTTCTTGCCGGCCACATAACGCAGTTGCTGTACTGGTGTAATGGCGTTTTCCAAGATTCCGTTCATCCAGCCGCCTCTGGCATCATCTCGCCAATCCCCATAAATCCGCTTATACGTAATTCTACCGTATTTGGACAGCTCATTCATAATCGGTTCGATGTATTTAGGTGAGACATTCTCTGCATCAATTAGTAATGCATATTTTGCTTCCATATTATGTACCCCTTTATCATTTTCTACTATTGCATCTTTAAGTAATGTTCTTCTTCTACTTTAACACACTTTAGGCAATAGTATAAGATACATATATATTAAGACTCTTTTATATGAAGCAAATATCTGCGAATCCCGAAGACAACAGCCAAAGCCGCAACACCGCACAAAGTTGTAAGCATCGATGAGTGATCCATAATAATCGCCCTCGTAATTGTAACCATCACTACTTCCATTATATTCTCAGGATTAGGGCTAACAACCACTTTAATAAATTCAATCCCAATGAACAACAGAAAGGCATGGGCAAGCAACTGATGAAAAGTCTCTGCTATTGGATTTCCTAGCGAAAAGCGGTAAATATCTTTGGCCATGTACCACCCGATTACTAACAACGTCATTGCTAACATAACCGCTAAGCTATATTCTATAAAGCGGATTTGCTTATGCAAGCTCTTTCGCACTGTTTCCATGATTTATCTCCACTTTCGCTGCGTCAAATTGTCCTGGATATTTAGGAAACTGAGGACTTCCATAACGCTTCACCCAGTAGCTCGTTCCGATTGGAGCAAGTACTGCTGTGATAACTACGGCAGCTGCAACCTGAGCAGTCGCTCCATCTACATAAGGTAACCACGCTGGATCAATAGCTGCTATTGTTGCCGGTACGGCTACGGCATTACCTGCCGCAGTCGCAACCGCCCAGGAAGCATAGCCTGGACGCTTTCCAATCAGACGATCGCACATCATAATAAACAAACCACCAACAAAGAAACACACCAGTCCTAAGACAACGCCCTGTATACCTCCCATTGCAACCGCTCGTAAATTGATTCCCGCTCCTACGGAAAAGCCGATAAAAGGAATTAAGATATTGCTACCAGGTTCCATAAATTTCGCAAAACTTTCATCTAGATTTCCCAAAATCATGCCGATAATCAACGGAACGATTGAAGCCATTAAGGACTGTACCGGAATATTCGCAAGTCCCCCTGCACCTAGGGCCAGCATAGTCAAAAACGGACCGTTATTGATTCCTAATACCGCCATCGAAGCACAGTCAACCGGATCTCCATACACTTTCATCAATGACAAATATACGCTACCATTGCTATTTGTAATCGAGCTAATAATCGCTAAGGTAGAAATTCCCAATAATCCTTCCATGCCAAATATTTTCCCTACAGCAATACCGATCCCCGCCCCAATAATAAACTTGGAAATTAGTAACACGCCGCCTCGTTTAAAAACAGCTGGTATTTCTTTCAACTGGAGAGATGTTCCCATAATAAAAAACATCATTCCTAACATGGTATTCTGCCCTGAACTTGAAAACAGTGCTGTCGTAAACGAACCCATCTCTAAAAATCGTGGGAGAAATGTATTTGTTAAAACACCAAGCATCAAGGGGATAATCATTGTGCCTCCCGGCACTTTTTTGAATGCTTTCATTACCATAAGTATACCTCCTCTATCTGCAAGCGCTAACTTTACAGATCTTTTTCATCCGTAAGGTCAATCGCCACTCGCAGACAGTCATGACTGTCGTGTGCCAAATCAAAACCATCTTCCCAGTGATCCAAATCGAAAGAATGAGTAACTAGCGGATCAAGCTTTACGCTACCGTTCGCAACTAATTTAATAGCGGTTTCCCAGTCATAAGGAATCTGAGAAATTTCACCTTTAATATCAATTTCCTTAACAATAATTTTGTGAGTATCTACCGGCGCATGGATACCGCCACGAATTCCACCACCAGCCCAGAGAACACGGCCACCTTTACGAACAATATCTAAGGATTCATCAATCGGATCTACTACACCGGTATTCTCTAAAACTACATCTACACCGATACCACCCGTCACTTTGTTTACTACGTCTCTGATATCCTCTTTCTCAACATTTACAATATAATCAGCTCCTAATTCCTTCGCCATTTTTAAACGGAAGGGTTCATCTCTAGTTACTCCCGTCATAATTATCGGCCCTGCTCCAATCGCCTTGCATATCTGCATCATTAGGATCCCTCTAGCCCCAGGTCCAAGAATCGCCACGGATTCACCAGCTTTAACGCCCATTCTGGTAATCACGCTATGAATAGAGCCAGCCGTAGGCTCAATCAATACACATTTCATCGGATCCAGATGATCCGGCAAGACGTGCAGTTGATACTCTGGCCAGACGGTATATTTTGCAAAACCGCCTCCCGTTGTATAGTGTGCTCTACCTTCCATCGGTGGCAAGACATTGCAAATGTTATAGCGTCCCTCTCTACAAGCTGGGCAATGACCGCAGAAATTTGTTACAATCTCATGTACTACTCGGTCGCCAGGCTTAACTGTTGTCACGTCTTCACCAACGGCAATTACCTTACTAACGATTTCATGACCAGCCACCATCCTTCTAGGCGAGGTCTTTACCCCTGTCTTATCTTCTTTCCAACGATGAATATCACTCCCACAAATTCCGCAATACTCTACTTCACAAAGCACATCGTGAGGCGCATAAGGGTTGTCTCCTAACTGTGGCACTTTAAATTGCTCTAATACCATTCTTCCATCTGGATATGCTACGATTGCTCTCATTTGTTTTTCTGTTACGTTTTCCATTTTAATTCGTCCTCGCTTTCATATAACTTTTCACATTTTCAACTACTCGTTCAGTCCCCAATCCACCTGCTTTTGTAATCATAAAAAGTAGGCTTCCTTCCTCTTTGACAGCCGTCAAAACCGCTCCCTTTTCCACTTCTCTAATAGGAATGATTTGTGCTTTCTTGTGCCTCTTAATGTAACCGTATAGAGTATCTCCACCAGTAAGCAGGTAGAGTGCTTCCGGAAAGCTTTTCGTCATAATTTCAATCAGCTCGCCGATATTGTCTGCTATCCGTTCACCAAGCGCCATCCCTTCAAGCCCCTGCTCTATTGCAATACGTTTTGTTTCTCCTGGTTCGGTATCAAAAGTGTCAATTATGCAAACTTCGTTATTCTGTATCTTTTCTTTGATAATACGTAACGTTTCCTTACATTCTCCACTTTGAAAATAATGCTCCTGCAACTTCTGTAAAACCTTCAATGTAAATCTTCCAAGTGTTTCGCTACCGTTCTCTTCATAGATTCTTATTTGTTGAGCGGTCACTTCGTTCAAACTCCCGCTAACCATTACTAATTTATTCGCACCGGGAAAGTTGATAAGTTTCGTATGTTTAAAGGAAATTATGCGATCAAGATACGTTGCAAAACCAGCACAGCCTGCAAATAGCTTCAGTTTTCTTTTCCTGCTTAAAAACTCTGCCACTAGGCCAATATCTTCCACCGTCTCCGCATCCACAATCATCACTTCTCCGCAGTCTTTCTTCCCTTTGTATAAGCTTTCTAGCTCATCCGTTCCTACATTACGAGTCTGAATGTCGCTAGTTTCGCCGATAATCTCACTTACGAGCGAATAGCGAACTGGTTCATAGGGATCTGCCCCAAAGATACTCTTGTGAATCGGCACACCATCCAGATACTGAACGCCTTTCTTGGTGGTCCTGCCAGCTTGAGGGTATGCTGGTAGAAAACAAACACTCTCTTGATTGCAAGCGACCGTTAAGGCCTCAAGTTCACTTCCAATATTTCCCCGTAGGGTAGAGTCGGTCTTTTTATAAATATATTCAACACCAGCTGCCAGCCCTCTTTTAGCAATCTTGTATACTCGGGTATACGCCTCTCTTTTATCAAGGTGTCTCGTCTCAAGATCAACTGCCAACACTTCATAGTCACTATCAAATTGTGCTTCTTCAGGATCCACCGATATTCTTACTGAAATTCCTTTTTCAGCAAACTGAACCGCTGTATCAAGGGTACCGGTAAAGTCATCGGCAAGAATCAGTAATTTTATCATCTCTGTTCCTCCGATATTTTCTAGCGTTTATGAATTGCAAAACGGATTGCATAGTCAATTGCATTATTTAGACTAGCTGGACTTGCGCTGCCATCACCAGCATGTCCAAAACCTGTACCGTGATCTACCGAAACGCGAATAATCGGCAAACCTAACGTAATATTTACACCTGCTACAGAATCCCATTTACTTAACTCTTTGTTATATACAAAGCCTTTTACTTTAAGAGGAATATGTCCCTGATCGTGGTACATCACGACGGCGACGTCATACCATCCACCTTCCATTTTGGAGAAAACTGTATCCGGTGGAACTGCTTTTCCATCCGGTATGCAAATTCCTTCTTTGGTAGCAATTTCAATTGCTGGTAATATTTCTTCAATCTCCTCACGGCCAAACATCCCGTTTTCACCTGCATGAGGATTGAGTCCTGCCACAGCAATTTTAGGTTCTTCAATTCCAAGTGCCTGGCAACCACTTGCTGCTAGACGGATAGCCTCTAGCACGCGTTCTTTCTTCACTGCCTGGCATGCCTGTAATAAAGACACATGTGTTGATACATGCACGACTCTCAATTCATCGTGGGCTAACATCATTGCATAGTCAGCCGTATCCGTATAATCGGCATAAATCTCTGTGTGTCCTGAATAGTTATGTCCAGCAAGATTTATGGACTCCTTGTTAAGAGCATTCGTAACCGTCGCATCTATTTCTCCGGTCTTTGCTAGTTCAATAACTTTCGTTACATACTGGAACGCTGCCTCGCCACACATCTTCTGAACCTTGCCGAACTCTCGAGTCGCAAGGTCTACATTCTTCATATCGATAACGTCTATAGTCCCATATTCAAATTTCGCTTCTGACGGGTCACTAACCCCATTTACCTTAATTTGATTTGACAATTTCAAAGTGTCTATTGCCACTCTAAGGCAACCCGCATCACCAATAATCAGCGGACGACACTTCTGATACAGGGTTTCTGAATTCAACGACTTTATGGATAACTCCGGACCATTACCAGCCGGATCTCCCATTGTGATTCCTATAATAGGCCTTTCCATATTCTTTTGTTCCTTCCTCATTAGTCATTAAGCTGTGCACGCTTATTTAGATAATATAAAGACTCTTTCGCCTTTAAACAATAAAGGCACACGCACATTTCGTTCCATATTTGCGCATTTCTTCCTTTTTTATATCTTTACCTCTTCTTTTCGTTATGTTATGCTCATTTATGGAACACCTAGGGAAAGGAGAACTATGAATGAAAGACATTAATGTATTACTAATCGCCCCGTATTTGGGCTTACAGGAAACTGCTCGTAAAATTGCAATGAAAAAACCAAATGTTCACCTACATACGTGTGTCGCAAATGTCGTGGAATTCGATCGAATAAAAAAGGAAATAGACAACGATAACTACGATATAATTATTTCTCGCGGGGGAACCGCGCGAATGATTGAACAAAATACCGATATTCCTGTTGTTGAAATTCAGATTTCTATGTATGATGTTCTGCGAGTAATCAAAACCACTGAGGGTTTTGGCGAGCGTTTCGCTATTGTTGGAGCGGCTAGCATAACCAATACCGCCAAACTTTTATGCGAATTATTACAATATGATTTGGAAATTGTTTCCGCCACTGGACAAGTGGAGGCTCAAGAACAAATAGATCGTTTGGAGACGGAAGGATGTCAACTAATTATCGGCGATATGTTATCTACCTCCACCGCTAAGCAACGCGGTATGAATGCCTTATTAATTACCTCTGGTCCCGAAAGCGTAGAAACTGCCTTTGATCAGGCTGTTATGATTTGTCGAAATTATATTTATTTAAAAAAGGAAAAAGACCTCTTTAACGATGTAATCCAATATGCTCCTTGGGATACTCTCGTTCTGGATGGAAATAACAAAATCCTCCATAACACAATGGAAGAGTCCGAATACAACAAGAAGGTCTTTCGCTTTATCAGTAAATCGCTTCCTGCTTTCTGGGATTGTAGTACCTCTTCTTTTGAACAAATTATTGATCAAAAACTTTGTCGTATCACTGCCCATATTCGTAAACCCAATGGTCAGGAGCTCTTATTCGTATACGTAATGAATACCTATGTTCCCACTATTTTAGGCGACCCTTCCATTCGTGTAGTCGAGCCATATAGAGAAAAAAATCCACCTGTTGATGAATTTGCAGCAACAAGCTTTCTCGGACAACTTAAAGATAAAATCGTGGCATACGCTCGCACAAGACAACCTATTTTAATCATCGGCGAAAAGGGCACTGGCAAAGAAGACACCGCCGCCTACATTTATCACAATAGTACCTATACAAACACACCTTTTTATGAAGTTGATTGCGAAATGATGAGCGCAAAGAGCTGGAATCAGCTAATGACAAGCACAAATTCTATTCTTCTAGGACAAAATGCGACTATTTACATAAAACATATAGAATCACTAAGTCTTGAACAGATACAAATGTTAGGGAAATATATACTTTTTGCCAAAACCGACTACCGCAACCGTCTCCTCTTCTCCTTAGAGGAAAACTCTAAAAGTATTTCCTCTACCTCCCACAAAACGGCGCTTACGGATGCACTTACTTGCCTCGTGCTAAAACTCCCACCCCTACGGGAGCGAAAAGATGATATTTCTAACTTAGCCACCATCTATATCAATAACATGAATCGAGAATTCGGTAAATCTGTCATCAACTTTGATGCCACTGCCAAGGATTTTCTCTGTTCTTTTCCATGGCCTGGTAACCTTCGGCAATTCAAGCAAATAATCAAGGAATTGGTCATCCTTTCTCAATCCTCTTACATTACGAAAGAAGAGCTACAAAGAGCGTTAAACGAAGAACAAATTCCTAGTGTCTCACTTGCTAGTTCTTTTGACCTAAGCCAATCACTAGAGGATATCACTACTGATATTATTCGTATTGTCGTAGCAGAAGAGGGCGGAAATAAATCAAGAGCCGCCAAACGTTTGGGTATCGCTCGCAATACTCTTTGGCGCCTCTTAAATAAATAGCTTTAAAAAAAACGCTATAACCAAGTCATTTGGTTGTAGCGCTTTTTCACTCTTATGCTTTATTCGCTTTTATAAACTTCTTAATCTGCCCTCTGGTTAGGCCTACACCCGGTACGGCTGGCAAAGTACTGTCTCCCATCTTAAGAGAAGGGACAGCGGGAAATCCTAACGTCTCCCAAGCCTTTTCGTTATTCTCCTTCAACCGGTCTACGTAATCACCCTTTTCAATACCCTCGATAAAATCATCTGGTTCGATAATATTTGCCAAGGCATCTGCTACCACATCTACATTTTCAATATCTACCTTATCTTTTAAAGAAGCTTTAAAGATGATGTCGCTATACTCAATGGGATTACAGCCATAATCCCCAGCCACGTAAAAACCACGAGCACAAATATCCGTGTGTAGTCCGTGTGTTTCTGGACGCGGATGAGCTTCGCAAGGAACAATCTTTAGTTCTAAATCGCAAAATTCCTCAACGATAAGAGCAATCACTTCGTGGTATCCTTTTAGACAAAACGGACACCCATAGTCAAGATACAGTTCTAGTTTCATTACTACTTTTCTCCTTATCCCCAACTGTCTGTTTTATTTACCTATCCCTATTATAACCCTTAATTACCCAGGCGACAACTTCACACACTAATACTGCATTTTGTGGAAGTTCTTTTTACCCTTCTTAATTACCACGCCGTCGCCACTTAGCTCTTCTTTGGTAAAGCTTTTGGCGATATCTTCTACCTTCTCACCGTCTACAGATACGCCGCCTTGTTGGACATTTCTTCTCGCTTCGCCTTTTGAAGGTACCATTTTACTCTTAACTAACATCGTTAAGATATCAATCTCACCATCGGTAAAATCCTCATCGGTTAAAGTCGTAGTTGGCATCTCTGCCGCAACGCCGCTAGTAAAGATGGCTTTGGCACTAGCTTCTGCTTTCTTAGCTTCCTCTTCGTCGTGAACCAGAGCCGTAAGCTCATAAGCCAAGATTTCCTTTGCTCGGTTAAGCTGGGCTCCTTCCCAGCTATCCATCTCATTGATCTGCTCAATTGGCAAAAAGGTCAGCATCCGCAAGCATTTTAAGACATCGTCATCCGCTACATTCCGCCAGTATTGGTAAAAATCGTATGGACTAGTTTTCTCTGGATCAAGCCATACAGCACCGCTCTGGGTTTTTCCCATCTTTTTGCCTTCAGAATTTAGTAGAAGCGTAATCGTCATCGCATAAGCGTCATCCCCTTGCTTACGGCGGATAAGTTCTGTTCCCGCTAGCATGTTGCTCCACTGGTCGTCACCACCAAACTGCATATTACAGCCGTAATCATTGTATAATCTGAAAAAGTCGTAAGCTTGCATAATCATGTAGTTAAACTCAAAGAAGCTAAGACCTTGCTCCATCCGCTGTTTGTAGCACTCAGCACTCAGCATCCGGTTAACGCTAAAGTGAGGACCTACATCTCTTAAAAATTCGATGTAGTTTAGGTTCATTAGCCAATCGGCATTATTTACCATCCTCGCCTTGCCTTCACCAAAATCGATAAACTTGCTCATCTGCTTTTTGAAACAATCACAGTTGTGCTGAATAATTTCCGGGGTCATCATATTACGCATATCGCTACGGCCTGATGGATCCCCAATCATACCCGTACCGCCGCCTACAAGAGCAATCGGCTTATTACCGGCTTCCTGCAAGCGCTTCATCAGACATAACGCCATAAAGTGACCGACGTGAAGGCTATCGGCTGTAGGGTCAAAGCCAATGTAAAAGGTTGCCTTTCCGTTATTTACTAACTCTCTGATTTCTGGTTCATCCGTTACTTGAGCAATCAGCCCTCTCGCTTGTAATTCTTCATAAATTTTCATTCTAATTCATACCTCATTTCTGATTTCATTCTTTTTATTTTACATACGCTACAAACCCACACTCACTAACGTGGTCTTTGATAAAACAATCCGGTAATGATAAATACTTTCTTAGCAGTACGGCAATCGTCGTATCTCCACCTGCTGAAAGCAGACTAAGAGCACTTAGCCATAAAAACAGAGGCTCTTGCGTCAACAGGCCAATGATAAAAGTACCAATCCCTAGCACCGCAAAGGGTAAAAGCAAGGCAAACAGATAGGCTCTCGGCTTTAAACCTTCACGGCAATGGCAATACGGGGTTAAATACTCTTTCATAAAGCCAAACTTTATGCTCTGTGCGCCGTTCTTAACAAATGGCAAGAACCCTAGTCCGTGAAGTCCTTCATGGATGGGAATGGTAAGCATATACAGAAGCAGTAGACCGAAAGCGTGAGACAACTTTAGGCCTAGAGGCAGGCGGAAGACGCCGAGCCAAATAATAAATTCTAAGACCACAAAGGGACCTGCTGTTACAAATGCCATCTTATTCGCTTGTACAATTGAAATTATCTGTTCTTCTTTCTCATAACCGGCGCTTAAATAGTCTTCTTCGGTCATCGCCTCACCTCCTTTGCTGAGCGCTTTTTATGTATGAAATAGAATTTGCTCTTGGCAAATTCTTGCGCCTTCGGCGTGTGCTGTTGCACAAAATTCCTATCGCCGAAGTGCGCATCCTTAGCGGAGCGCTTTTTATGTAATAGGAAAGTTCAAAGAACTTTCTATTACATAAAAAACTCGCCCTTATCTTTCGATAAGGACGAGATCTAATCCCGTGGTACCACCTTTATTCACCGATAGCTTGCGCTAATCAGCCTCCATAAGCAACCATCATTGCTCTGATGCATAACGGGCATCTTCCGTCACAGCCTACTACTTTTTTTCGGTGTGCAGCTCTAAGATGTATTCATAAATCCTCTTACCTGCGCCTCTCATCAACCGGCAACTGTCTGTTGGTAAACCTAGACTTACTACTTGTTCTTGTCATCGCTTTTCTTTTATATAACAGCAATCCTAACGTATCTTTAGCGGAATGTCAATACCTTTTCCTTACAGATAAACCACTTTCTCCTTCGCTGGTTTGGCCGTCTTTATCTTAAGGAGCTCAAGCAATGGTCGTTCTTCACCGGAAGGCGTCTTAAAGCCTTCACCAAATCTCACCGTTACCTTAACCCAGTCCCCTGAGTTAAAGGCAAGCTTGTCTTTGGAAACACAAGGATATCCATAAAACCGTACATCATCGGCACAACACGTCATAATCATTCGTCCTGGGACAAACATCGACTCTTCCATCCCTTTTGGCCGAAAAGCCTGAGCCAAATAGGTGATTTCTTTTCCCATGTAGCGTTCTGGATGATCAAAAGTATCTACGTACCAAGTACCAAAATCGGTATCGTCTAATTGAATTTTATCGCCGGTAATATCAAATGGCAGATCCTCTTCTCCTGGTGGAATAATCGTCCCGTCAGGCTTCTCAAAGAGTACTTGCGCCATAGGATTTTGCACCGTTATCGCTCTTCTAAAGGCCCCTCTATCCACATCCTCGCCGCAGCGATTTACCACGATTAGCTCCGACTCTGTCATCTGCTCCATCACTAGTTTGCGCATGTTTTTAAGATAGGCGTCAAGGGTCTCACCGTTTACCGTCGAATAGACGCCCCCGATTTCCCAATCCTTAGGCATGGATACTTGCAAGAATTTTTCAAAGTCCCACATCCCGTTATACTCAATAATCACCTGCATCGGCTGATAACTCTTTTCAATCCCCTGTAAGAACACCGCGTTATAATCTTCCTGCTCTTCAAGCTCTAGCTTTTCAATATCATTGACCTTAAGAAAGGACTCTGGGTACTCTCCTTCCCCTTCTTCGCAGGTAATCAGAACCGTCAATCCTTCTTCAATCCACTCCTGAGTCATTAACGTTTCCTTGATAAAGGTGGTCTTCCCGCTTTCTAGCAATCCTGTCACAACATATACTGGTACCATTTATTCTCTCCTAAACATGAAATATTTTCTTCAACTCATCCTCTTTTAAATCTGTACCGATTACGCATATTCTTCCGGTATAATCGGCTTTACCATCTCTTATTTCATACTCTTCAGGAACCAAGTCAAATTCTTTCCAAACGCCATCAGCACCAGCGACAATTCCTTTTGCTCTCAACACCTGGCCGTAAGTTTGGGTATTTGCCAAAGTCTTAAGCACTGCCTCTAACTCATCTAAGTCGTATTTGTGAGGCGTTTCTTGACCCCAGCTCGTAAACACTTCATCCGCGTCATGATGGTGATGATCATGCTCATGGTGATCGTGACCACAGCCACAACTACAGCCTTCCCCATGTTCATGATGGTGCTCGTGTTCATGATGGTGCTCGTGTTCATGATGATGACCGCAACTACACCCTTCCTCGTGCTCATGATGGTGGTGTTCGTGATGGTGATGCTCCTGCTCAGTGAGCAAATCCTCTGGCTTTTTAGCGGTGTTAAGAATCGCTTCTTTTGTAAGCTCATCCCAAGGTGTAGTAATTATCGCCGCCTCTTTATTATGTTCGCGCAAAAGGTTGATACAAGCTTCTAATTTCTCATCGTTTAGATCCTGGGTTCTGCTAACCACAATAACATCTGCATTCTCCACTTGATTTACGAAGAATTCGCCGAAATTTTTAAGATATAATTTCGCCTTCTTGCCATCTACTACGGCAATCTTATTCTCGATAACAATATCCGCTTCCTTCTGGACATCCTTTACGGCACCAACTACATCTGAAAGCTTACCTACGCCTGAAGGTTCGATAATTACTCGGTCAGGGTGGTATTTATCCAGCACTTCTAGTAGTGATTTGCTAAAGTCACCTACTAAAGTACAGCAAATACATCCGGAATTCATTTCTGTCACTTCAATCCCTGAGTCTTTTAAAAAGCCACCATCGATCCCGATTTCGCCAAACTCATTCTCGATTAAAACCAGCTTCTCTCCTTGGTATACTTTTTCAATTAACTGTTTGATGTACGTGGTTTTTCCTGCTCCTAAAAATCCGGAAATTATATCTACTTTTGTCATTACTTAAAACCTTCTTTCTTAATTAAGAACCATTTTCATTATGTTATATAGGATAGCACATTCTCTACCTTGATTCAAATGTTCACCTTAACGTCACCGCTTCTGGAACAGTTTTATAAAACATGGCGCGAGACAGCTTACTCTTTTCCAAATATCCATTTTTCTCAAGATTGCCTATTACTTTCTTTCTTAGATAAGTGGAATCGCTAACACCTAGATATTCAGCAATTTCCGTCACTTTACGAGCTTGATAATAGCAAAATGATAATACCTTTTCGTCAAGATTTGTTCCATTTGGAACGGGAACAAATGTGAGCGTTGGTACACTACTATTTTCCACACCTTCTTCATATGTCAAATCAGGAAGCACCAACGTAAAATGATCTGATGAAGAATAAATATATGGCCTATGTGACTCATTTGCGTCTTTATATTCTTCTACAATTTTATCAAACCCCGTCCCCGCCGCTTCCATAACATTACATGCCACTAAAACATCTGTAATTAGTTCATTTCTTCTTTTGGATATAATGCCCGATAAATCATATGTTTTCCCGAGCTTCTCTCCCCTATAAAATCCGCCTGGTGATGAAATTTCTAATCTATCCTTAAACATATCCACCTGAATTCTTGTCCCATCCAAATAATAGTCTCGATGAGCAACAGCGTTTATTACGCCCTCAAATAGAGCACGCTGAGGATACGCATCAATGTTTCTTCTCGAATCGGCTAATTTAACCAGCGAATGATTCATTCTTTGATTCACAAACTCCATTGTATCAGTAATTGTAGATATAATATTCCCATTAAATCTATTGATAGTTACGATTCTTTCTGTTCCTTTATTAAAGCCAGAAAATACCGAACACTGAACCCCTGTCTTTTTCCCTTTATAGTCATCTAAAAACAAAGTGGCTCCATTCAACAAATATCCCTCTTCATTGTAAAAATCCATAGACCTAAGCGCTTTCTCTTTAAGTTCTTGCCCATCATTATGAGCTGCATAAAAGGCTCGTAACATAGATATTTTATCTGGATTATATTTGATATCTGAAACCAGAATATCATACTGTGAATTCTTGCTTTTCACACTCATCTCTATAATTTCTTCATAGGTTGCACCATTCGTATATCCGTCTCGTCTCATAAAAATGGAAGGAATCTGTTTGTACTTTAAGATAATTGGCTTAACAAGCGACTCAAAAACTTGAACCCGAATAATAAAACGCTCACTATTTTTGATTTCATACCTGACAAACGAAACTTTCATTTGTGGTCGCGGAGTCAAGTGCTCATTCACCTGATTATTAAAATAGTTTCGTTCATTATCTGCCTCTCTTCTACCAAACCCTATCAATTTATTGGTTTTATCTTCCACCCCAATATAAAAATCTCCTCCTGAAGCATTTGCAAAGCCGGCAATAGTCTTAAGCCACCCAACAACATCTTCACGATTTAATCTACTCTTACATTCTAATTTGTCGTTTTCTAATTGTATATCGTCAATAATCTCTTCCAAATACATAGAATCACCCCCTAATATGAACTACTTCAATGTTACTTCAATGTCACTTCAATGTCAACTTCAATATCACTTCAAACAAACTTCAATATCACTTCAATGTCACTTCAAACAAGCACCAAAAAAGAGCCGCGTTCTTGGGATTTTCTCCTAAGGACGTGGCTCTTTTTTCCCTATTCAGTTGTTATAATAGGCCACCAATAGCTACAAAGAGTGGCGCAAAGACTAATGATACAATCGTCATCAGCTTAATGAGGATATTGATAGAAGGCCCTGAAGTATCTTTAAAGGGATCACCAACTGTGTCGCCCACCACGGCGGCTTTATGGGTTTCGCTTCCCTTGCCACCATAATTATCCTCTTCGATATACTTTTTAGCGTTATCCCAGGCACCACCTGAATTGGACATAAAGATGGCCATTAATACACCCGTTACTAGGGTGCCTGCTAGCAGACCACCAAGGGCTTCCGTACCTAAGACGATACCGACTAAAAGCGGGGCTACCACGGCGATCACACCAGGTACTATCATTTCCTTTAAGGCGGCATTGGTAGAGATCGTTACGCAAGAAGCGTAGTCCGGTTTCTCGGTTCCTTTCATAATACCAGGCATCTCTCGGAACTGGCGGCGAACCTCGCCAATCATCTGGTTAGCCGCTTTTGATACCGAATCCATCGTATAGGCGGAGAAAAGGAATGGCAGCATACCGCCGATTAGTAGGCCAATTACTACTTTTACATCTAGGATATCGATCTTGGTAAGTCCTACTGCTTCTGAGTAAGAAACAAAAAGAGCTAAGGCCGTTAACGCAGCCGAGCCAATGGCAAATCCTTTACCAATAGCAGCTGTCGTATTACCAACGGCATCCAATTTATCCGTTATCTCCCGTACGCTTTTATCAAGACCAGCCATCTCCGCAATCCCACCGGCATTATCGGCAATCGGACCGTATGTATCAACGGCGATGGTAATCGCTGCTGTGGAGAGCATACCAACGGCTGCTAGAGCAATACCATAAAGGCCCGTCGCTAAGTTGGCGACGAAGATACCGCCGCAGATAAGCACAATCGGAAGGGCCGTAGAGCGCATACCCACAGCAAGACCGCTAATAATCGTGGTAGCGGCTCCCGTTTGGGACTGCTCAGAAATCTTCTTCACATAGCGATACTCAGAAGAAGTGTAGACTTCTGTTACTACACCGATTAGAAGACCGGCCGCCAAACCAGCAATAACAGCAATCGCTGCACCAAAATCACCAAATAAGTAATTGCTAAAGATAAGCGCTACCACCACTACTAGACCACTGGACACATAAGTCCCGATTTTAAGGGCTTTATGAGGATCACTGCCTTCTTTTCCTTTTACAAAAAAGGTAGCGATAATCGAAGCTAATAAACCAAGACTCGCAATGATTAACGGAAATAGCACGCCTTCTTCTTTATAAAATAGCAAACCAAGGGTCACTGCAGAGACGATGGACCCTACATAGGACTCGAATAAATCGGCACCCATTCCCGCTACGTCACCCACGTTATCGCCCACGTTATCCGCGATAACGGCAGGGTTTCTCGGGTCGTCTTCCGGAATTCCCGCTTCCACCTTACCCACGAGATCTGCACCCACATCGGCCGCTTTCGTATAAATACCGCCACCGACTCTGGCAAACAGGGCAATCGACGAGGCCCCTAGGCTAAAGCCTGATAATACCTCCGGATTACCCGTAATATAATAGATTACGCTAACACCGATAACGCCTAAACCGGCTACACACATGCCCATAACCGCTCCGCCGTTAAAGGCTACCGAAAGCGCTCTATTCATTCCGCTAAGACGAGCGGCATTGGCCGTTCTCACATTGGCGCGCACCGCAATCTGCATCCCAACATAACCGGCAACAGTAGAAAATAGAGCACCGCAAACAAAACAGATCGCCGTCACGATACTACCGATACCTAGCCAAATGGCGAAGAAAAGCACAATCACAAACACCACCAGAATTTTGTACTCTGCTCGCAAAAAAGCACTTGCACCTTCTCGTATCGCTCGCGCGATCACTCTCATTTGTTCCAGCCCGGCATCTTCCCTCATTACCTTTGCCGCCAAATAAGCAGCAAAAATAAGGGCAAGAATCCCAATCACTGGAACCATTGTCCATAATACATTCATTTTTCAAACCTCCCAAAGTCTTTAAATATGATGTTAAATTTATACTATCATATATTTTCGACTTTGTAATTTATTTTCTGAAATATTCTATCTTTTTGTGCAATTTGTCAGAAATTTTTGTTTTAAATTTAACAAAAAAATTATATTCTGTTAATTGCTTATCTCTATCTAATACCGTATTCTTAAGATAATAATGACTGTTCTTTTACTATTTTACTATAAGAAACGAGGTGTAAATATGCGTACCGAACTGAGTACCGAGACGTGTCTAAAAAAGGTTTCTCTTGTGGATCTTGCTGGTAATGTCTTTCTTACCATTATTAAATTTGCGGCCGGAACCCTAGCTAATTCAGCGGCTTTACTCTCCGATGCCGTCCACTCTGCTTCCGATGTTTTTAGCACCTTAGTTATGTATGTAGGGGTAAAAGTCTCTACCAAAGAGCCTAACAAAAAATACCCCTACGGATACGGTAAGCTCGAGAGTGTAACCGCCATTATCATGTCCATGATTCTCTTTAGTGCCGGTGCCGGGATTGGCATAAGTGGCATTCAGAAGATTATGGCCGGTAATAGTGACAATTTGACAACACCGGGAGTCTTTGCCCTAATTGTTGCCCTCCTTTCGGTGGCCATAAAAGAAGGAATGTTTTGGTATATCTATCGCTTCGGGAAAAGTGTTAACTCCCAGGCCATGCTAGCAGAAGCTTGGCATCAGCGTACCGATGCTTTAGCCTCTATCGGCAGTGTGGTCGGTATCTTAGGAGCCAGACTGGGCTTTCCTCTTCTTGACCCCCTAGCGGCCATCATTATCGCCGTCTTTATCCTTAAAACCGCTCTTTCTATCTTCGCCGAGGCGGTAAATAAGATTATCGACCGAGCCATCGATGATGAGTTAAAGGGCCAGATTAAGCAGATAATAATCTCCGTTGAAGGCGTCTTAGCCGTTCACTCGGTGCGTGGCAAATATACAGCCGATTCCATCCGGGTCGATGCCGGCTTCTATATTAATAGCGAAATGACCGTCGCCGAAGCCACGGAAATCAAAGAATGTGTAAAATATAAGCTTTTGGAAGAAATTCCTACTATCTCCTACTGTATGATAAACGCTTATCCCATGAAAAATAGCGCCGCCAATCGCAAGGCCGCGCTAAAAAAGAAGCTTGATTAATCTTTCAGTAACTATTCTTCATCATAACGAATCTCTAATAATGTCAAACCACAGGCCGGCGCCGTTAGCCGGTCTTTTGTACGCTCTCGGTTCTCGAGAATCTCCTTTACCTTTTCCGGTCCATAGAACCCTCTGCCAACCCGGATTAATACGCCAGCAATCATTCTCACCATATTGTACAAAAAGCCGTCGCCGGTGATCGTCAGCACAATTTCCTCTCCTACCTTTTCTAGCTCTAAGGCAGTTATGGTGCGTACCCCGCTTAACACCTCGCTTTTAATATTCGAAAAGCCGGTAAAATCATGGGTTCCCAGAAGATAACTACTAGCTTCTTGCATATTATCGATCGCCAGAGGAAAAGAGACGTGAGCGGTATAAAGCCGCCGCAAGGGATCCTTTTCCTTAGTATTAAGAATCCGGTAGCGATACGTTTTCAAAATCTTATCCTGATAACGAGGATGCCAGTCATCTGGAACCGCTTCTGAATGCAACACCACGATATCCGCTGGTAGCTTCTGATTAATCGCATAAGAAAAGCGCTCCGCCGGAATGCTGGAGTTCGTGTCAAAAACAGCAATTTGTCCCGCCGCATGAACTCCTGAATCCGTTCGGCTAGCGCCGATTACTGCAACCTGCTCTCCCGTTAATTTAGTAAGCGCCTTGTTCAAAACCTCTTCAATTGTCAGAGCGTTTTTTTGAATCTGCCACCCTGCGTAATTCGTCCCATCGTAGGCAATCGTCAGCTTTATTCTCACCTTACTTCTCCTAAAAAATCCATATCTTAAAGGGCACGTAACGACCGATAAAGAAGACGGCAGTCACGTAAAAGATCATCACGCCATAGGCAAGATAATCTCTTTTTTTATAACGTAGCGGTTTCATCTTCGTCCGCCCTTCGCCGCCGTGATAACACCGGGCTTCCATTGCCATCGCCAGATCTGAGGCCCGGCGAAAAGCGGAAATGAAGAGAGGGACTAAGACCGGTACCATGGCCTTTGCCTTCTGAATGATATTGCCGCTCTCAAGGTCTGCACCCCGGGCGATTTGCGCCTTCATAATCTTATCCGTCTCCTCTAGGAGAATCGGAATAAAACGAAGAGCAATGGACATAATCATGGCCATTTCATGAACCGGTAGTTTGATTTTCTGTAACGGTTTAAACAGCTTTTCAATCCCATCTGTCAGTTCGTTGGGAGTGGTGGTAAACGTCATTAGCGAAGACCCTAAAATCAGATAGATAAGGCGCACCGCCATATAGACAGCATTTCTCAGGCCGCCGGCCGTAACGGTAAAGATCCACTTGCTAAACAAAACATCCCCTTCCCTTGTTAGGAAAAGGTTAAAGATAACCGTAATCATCAGCAACATCAGAATTGGTCGCAGTCCCTTCATAATGTAAGAGAAGGGAACTTTTGATAGTTTGATAATCGATACCAAGAAAATCGTGGCGACTACGTAGCCAGGGATGCTTTTAAATAAAAACAGAGAAATTAGGTACAAAAAAGTACACACCAGCTTAACCCGGGGGTCAAGGCGGTGCAAGATACTCCTTGCTGGATAATATTGACCAATAGTGATATCACGAATCATGGGTTTTCTCCAATGCCTTTATAATCTCTGCTGCCGCTTCCGAAACGGTGGTCGCCTCGGCGGATACACCGAAGCCTCGTTCCTGTAAATCATGCATAATATACGTAACCTGAGGCGCCGAAAGTCCAATCTCCTCTAATTCACGGTAATGGGTAAATACCTTTTTCGGGGTATCGTCAAAAAGTAACTTCCCCCTATTCATTACAATTAGACGCTGGGCATACTTAGCAATGTCCTCCATGCTGTGAGAAACCAGAATAACCGTAATCTGGCGTTCTCTTTGCAAATGGGCAATCTGTTCCAAGATATCGTCCCGACCAGCAGGGTCAAGACCGGCTGTTGGCTCGTCTAATATCAGTACCTCTGGCTCCATCGCTAGCACACCAGCAATGGCAGCTCGGCGCTTTTGTCCACCGGATAATTCAAAGGGTGACGCCTCATAGAACTCTTCGGCTAAGCCGGTTAAAGCGAGGGCAGCCTTGGCTCTTTCTAAAGCCTCCTCTTCCGTAAGCCCTTGATTCTTCGGACCAAAGCACACATCTTTTAAAACCGTCTCTTCAAAGAGCTGATGCTCCGGATACTGAAAAACCAATCCCACTTTATTCCGGAGGTTCTTAAAATTATAACCGTCTTTATATATATCTTCACCATCGACGAGAATCTTACCGCTGGTAGCCTTAATCAGGCCATTTAGATGCTGAATCAGCGTAGATTTACCAGAACCGGTATGACCGATAATCCCGATAAACTCGCCGCCGCCAATTTCAAAATTGATATCTCGCAGCGCTTGCTTTTCGTAAGCGGTGCCTTGGCTATATACATATTGAAGATTTTCTACTTTAATTTGCATAGCGCCTCCACCAATTCCTCTTTCTTCAGAATCCCTGCTGGGACTTTTAGCCCTGCCTCTTTAAGTTCGTGAGCTAAGAGCGTTGCTTGGGGTACGTCAAGACAGTATTTCTGCATATCTTCCACTCGTGAAAACACTTCCTTTGGCGTCCCTTCTAAAACCACTTTGCCTTCGCTCATCACAAAAAGCTTATCTGCATCTACCACTTCGTCCATATAGTGGGTGATAAGAATAACCGTAACACCTTTTTCCTGACGAAGCTTTAGCGCTGCCGCTAAGACTTCCCCTCGGCCAACTGGGTCTAGCATCGCTGTCGGTTCGTCTAAAACGATACACTGTGGTTCCATTGCCACCACGCCAGCGATAGCCACTCTTTGCTTCTGTCCACCGGAGAGCTTATTCGGGGATTGCTGGCGATACTCTAGCATCCCCACCGCTTTTAGGCTCTCTTCCACCCGTTTCCAGATTTCTTCGGTGGGAACACCAAGGTTCTCAGGGCCAAACCCTACATCTTCCTCTACCACCGTCCCGATAATCTGGTTGTCAGGGTTCTGAAAAACCATACCGGCGGATTTGCGTACATCCCAAAAGTGGGCATCTTCCTTAGTGTCGTAACCACCCACAAAGATAGTACCTCCAGTTGGAAAAAGAAGCGCGTTGATGTGCTTGGCAAAGGTTGATTTACCCGAACCATTGTGGCCTAAAACAGCGATAAACTGCCCTTTTTCCACTTCTATATTCACTTCGTCAAGGGCCCGAAAACTACCGATTTTGTTACCTTCTTCGTCTCGCTTATCGTAATCAAAAATCAGATTTTCGGTTCTAATCATCTCTGCCATCACCGCACTCCTCGTTTATACCTTTATGCTTTTTCTGGTTCCTCGTAAGTCTCACCAGCCGTATCTACAGTCATTTTCTTAATTACTTGATCCGTTACTGGGCGATCTTGCATTCCCGTTGGCGTCGCGGCAATCTTATCAATCACTTCAAGACCAGAGATAACCTTACCGAAAGCCGCATAAGCTCCGTCTAAGTGTGGTGAATTTTCATGCATAATAAAGAACTGAGAGCCGGCGGAATCTGGATGCATCGAGCGTGCCATGGAAAGCACTCCCTTTTCGTGTACTAGCTCATTGGCAAAGCCGTTCTGAGAGAACTCGCCTTTAATGGAGTAGCCTGGGCCACCGGTACCAACGCCATCTGGGTCTCCACCTTGAATCATAAAGCCACTGATAACCCGGTGGAAAATCAGACCATCATAAAAGCCCTTTTGTACTAAGGAAATAAAGTTTCTTACCGTGTTTGGAGCAATCTCTGGATAAAGCTCTGCTTTCATTACGTCGCCGTTTTCCATTTCAATCGTTACTACTGGATTTGTCATATTAACTACCTTCTTTCTTTTTATTATTTATTTTTAATTTCTTGATGGTACTCCTGCAGGGATTTCACCGTATCCGTACCATTCTTCTTAACGTAAGCGATACCTTCTGCGGCTGCTACAGCGGCTGCGAGCGTCGTCACATAAGCGACTTTTCCCTTAACTGCTGCCTTACGCAGATAACTATCGTCGTGAATACTTTCTTTTCCTGATGGCGAATTCACCACCAAGTCTATTTTACCATTTGTCAGCAAGTCTAAGATATTCGGGCGGCCTTCGTATAGCTTCTTCACCTTGTTCGCTTCCAAGCCGGCCTCATTAAGCATCTCACAAGTAGAGCCGGTGGCTACGATTGCAAATCCCGATTCCTTTAAGGTTCTTGCCATCTTTAGAACTTCATCCTTATCTTCCTTGTCCTTCTTATTAAGAGAGATTAGCACCGTTCCCGAAAGCGGTAGCATAGACTGGGTTGCCTCCTGGGCTTTAAAGAATGCTTCGCCGTAAGAATGTGAAAGACCTAGGACCTCACCGGTAGAGCGCATCTCTGGTCCTAAAAGAGGATCCACCTCTTGGAACATGTTAAACGGAAAGACCGCTTCTTTTACGCCGTAGTAAGGGATGTCTTTTTCTTTTAAATCCGCTACTGGTGATGGTTTCTTCGTAAACTCTGACGTCACAATCTCGATTGCTAGCGGCACCATCTGGATGTTACAAACCTTAGATACTAAAGGCACCGTCCGAGATGCTCGGGGATTGGCTTCTAATACATATACCTTACCGTTTTCGATGGCGTACTGCATATTCATCAGTCCCTTAACATGCATCTCTTCTGCAATCTTACGGGTATATTCTTTAATGGTTTTTACATTCTCTTCCGATATATGAAGGGAAGGGATAATACAAGCTGAGTCGCCGGAATGCACCCCTGCTAATTCAATATGCTCCATAACCGCTGGCACAAAGGCGTGCTCGCCGTCGCTAATCGCATCCGCTTCACACTCAAGAGCGTGAGCTAGGAAACGGTCGATGAGAATCGGACGATCTGGGGTCACACCTACCGCCGCCGCCATGTAGCTCTTTAAGCTTTCATCGTCATATACCACTTCCATGCCGCGACCACCGAGGACGTAGGAAGGACGCACCATTACTGGATAACCAATTTCTTTAGCAATTGCTAACGCTTCATCCACATTTACTGCCATTCCTGATTCCGGCATCGGAATCTCTAGCTTATCCATCATCTCTCTAAAGAGGTCACGGTCTTCTGCTAAGTCGATAACTGCTGGCGAGGTTCCTAAGATCTTCACCCCGTTAGCCTCTAATTCACCAGCGATATTAAGAGGTGTCTGGCCACCAAACTGAGCGATAACTCCGACCGGCTTCTCTTTATTATAGATACTTAAAACGTCTTCTACCGTTAAAGGTTCAAAGTACAGCTTATCAGAGGTATCGTAATCCGTGGATACCGTCTCTGGATTACAGTTGACGATAATCGTTTCAAAGCCTAACTTCTTTAAGGCTAGGGAAGCGTGAACACAGCAGTAATCGAACTCGATACCTTGGCCAATCCGGTTCGGACCACCACCTAAAATCATTACCTTGGGCTTACTATTACTAACTGGGTTCTGGTCGCTGCCGTTGTAAGTCGAATAGTAATAAGCGTTATCTTCTGTGCCGCTAACGTGAACGCCTTCCCATACCTCATTTACCCCAAGCGCTAGGCGCTTTTCCCGAATATCCTGCTCAGGAATTTCGAGAACTTCGCTTAAATATTTATCGGCAAAGCCGTTTTTCTTAGCACTAATGAGAGCTTCATCGGCTGGTAGCTGACCTTTCTGGGCGGCTAGCGCCTCTTCTTCTTTTACCAGTTCTTGCATCTGCTCGATAAAGTAAGCCTTGACCTTGGTAAGCTCGTGAATCTCGGCAACCGTTGCCCCTTTTCGCAAAGCTTCGTACATCACGAAGTGACGTTCGCTAGTTGGCTCATTTAACATCTGCAAAAGTTCTGTCTTCTGGCGGTCCCGGTAATCGTTTGCATTTCCCAAGCCATAACGGCCGTTTTCGAGAGAGCGAATCGCCTTTTGAAAGGCTTCTTTATAGGTCTTACCGATACTCATAACCTCACCCACCGCTCGCATCTGGGTGCCCAGCTTATCTTCTACGCCTTTGAATTTTTCAAAAGCCCAGCGAGCGAATTTGATCACTACGTAGTCGCCATCTGGTACGTATTTATCTAGCGTCCCGTATTTGCCACAAGGGATATCCTTAAGGGTTAAGCCACTCGCAAGCATGGCCGAAATAAGGGCAATCGGGAAGCCCGTTGCTTTTGAAGCCAAAGCTGATGAACGCGAAGTACGAGGGTTGATTTCAATAACGACAATTCGACCTGTATTTGGATCGTGGGCGAATTGAACGTTGGTACCGCCGATAACTTCTACCGATTCGACAATCTTATAGGCCTGTTCTTGTAAGCGCTTTTGTGTTGCTTCATCAATGGTCAGCATAGGCGCTGAGCAAAAAGAGTCTCCCGTATGTACTCCAAGAGGATCGATGTTTTCGATAAAGCAAACGGTAATCATATTGTTCTCGCTGTCCCGAACGATCTCTAACTCTAGCTCTTCCCAGCCAAGAATCGATTCTTCTACCAACACCTGGCCCACGAGACTGGCTTTTAAGCCGCGTTCGCACACCGTCTTAAGCTCCTCTTTGTTGTAGACGAGACCGCCACCAGCACCACCCATCGTATAGGCTGGACGCAGAACCACGGGATAGCTTAACTCTTCGGCAATGGCGAGAGCTTCTTCCACGGAATAGGCCACTTCACTTTTGGCCATCTCAATACCTAGCTTATCCATTTCCTTCTTAAACTCGACTCGGTCTTCGCCGCGTTCAATCGCATCTACCTGAACACCGATTACCTTTACCTCATATTTATCGAGGACGCCGGCTTTCGCTAGTTCCGAACAAAGATTAAGACCTGACTGTCCGCCTAGATTCGGCAATAAGGCGTCTGGTCTTTCCTTAGCGATAATCTGTTCTAATCTGGTAACATTAAGAGGCTCGATGTAGGTTACATCCGCGGTCTCAGGATCCGTCATAATCGTAGCCGGATTAGAGTTAACCAGGACAATTTCGTAACCTAAGTTTCTGAGTGCCTTACACGCCTGTGTTCCGGAATAGTCGAATTCACAAGCCTGTCCGATAATAATCGGACCCGAGCCGATTATCATTATTTTGTGGATATCTGTTCTTTTTGGCATATTTTTACCCTTTCTGCTTACACTTTACTCACCCTTTAGTATATCACAGAGCGAAATTCGAACCAACAAGAAGTTGCCTTTCTAGACGTAGAAAAGGCGCCCCAAATCGGGGCACCTTTTGGCAACATTTTTAGACAGTCACACTCTCAGCAAATTCTTTAATCTGTGAAGCGTTACTGTATTTGTTCATCTGGCCGTCTTTTACCACTACAAGAGTGGGCGCAGCCATAATCCGGAGACTCTTCGTTAAGTCTTTTTCCTCTTCCGCATCTATCGTTTGGTAACGGATACCAGCGCCGTCGAGGATTCCTCTCGCCGTCGCACAGTTCGGGCAAGTCTTAGTGGTAAAGAGATACGTTCCCTCTGCCAAAGTAGAAGCTTCTGTCTCTTTATTAGCACCTGCTTCTAGTAGCTTTTCACCGAAGATAACCTTCATATTGGCAGTATCTACTTTATAAGTCTTACGATCTTTATACTCCTGACTCTTACCATCGTTCCAGTTCTTAATCGGACGGTAATAGCCGGTAATCCGGCTGTAAACCTCTGCCGTCTCCCCACAATGTGGGCAAGTAAACACTTCACCGGCTAAGTAACCGTGATTCTTACACACAGAATACGTCGGTGACAGCGTATAGTAAGGTAGCTTATAATTCTCGGCAATCTTTCTAACAAGCGCTGCTGCCGACTTCCAAGATGGTAACTTCTCCCCTAAGAAGGCGTGGAAAACCGTTCCTGAAGTATAAAGGGTATGCAGTTCGTCCTGCAAGTCCAAGGCTTCAAAGACATCATCCGTATAGCCTACCGGCAAGTGAGAGCTGTTGGTATAGTACGGTGTATTATCCTTTTCGGCGGCGGTGATAATCTCTGGGTAGCGTTTCTTGTCATGCTTTGCAAAGCGGTACGTTGTAGATTCTGCCGGTGTCGCCTCTAAGTTAAAGAGCTCGCCGTATTCTTCTTGGTAATCCGCTAGACGCTCACGCATATGATTCAAGACTTCTTTACCGAATTCGTTGGTTTCTTTATGAGTGATATCCTTTCTCAGCCAGCTAGCGTTAAGGCCCACTTCGTTCATACCGATTAAGCCCACGGTAGAGAAATGGTTATCAAAGCTACCTAAGTAGCGTTTCGTATATGGATAAAGCCCTTCTTCTAAAAGCTTGGTAATAACCTGGCGCTTTACATGCAAGCTTCTTGCCGAAATATCCATCAGGCGGTCCAAGCGGTTGTAAAAGTCCTCTTTATTCGAAGCCTGGTACGCAATTCGCGGAAGGTTAATGGTAACCACACCGACGGATCCGGTACTTTCCCCACTACCAAAGAAGCCACCTGACTTTTTACGGAGTTCCCGTAAATCGAGACGCAAACGGCAGCACATACTGCGCACGTCGCTAGGCTCCATGTCGCTATTGATATAGTTAGAAAAATACGGAGTTCCGTATTTGGATGTCATTTCAAAAAGCATCCGGTTGTTTTCCGTATCCGACCAGTCAAAATCTGAAGTGATAGAATAGGTCGGGATAGGATACTGGAAGCCGCGGCCATTGGCATCGCCCTCGATCATAATCTCTAAGAAGGCTTTGTTGACCATATCCATCTCACGCTTACAATCGCCGTAGGTAAAGTCCATCTCTTTGCCACCGACAATAGCCGGTAAATTGGCTAGGTCACCTGGCACTGTCCAGTCTAGCGTGATATTGGAAAAAGGTGCCTGAGTGCCCCATCTTGATGGCATGTTAACGCCGTAAATAAAAGCCTCTAAAGCTTTCTTCGTCTCTTCATACGTTAAGTTATCCACTCTTACAAACGGTGCCAGATAAGTATCAAAGGAAGAGAACGCCTGGGCCCCTGCCCATTCATTCTGCATAATTCCTAAAAAGTTAACCATCTGATTGCAAAGAACGCCTAAGTGCTTCGCTGGCGCCGAGGTAATCTTGCCAACAATCCCTCCTAAGCCTTCGGTAATCAGCTGCTTAAGCGACCAGCCTGCACAGTAACCAGTCAGCATCGAAAGATCATGGATATGAATATCCGCATCGCGATGCGCTTGGCCAATTTCGTCATCATAAATCTCCGTCAACCAGTAATTCGCTGTAATCGCTCCTGAATTGCTAAGAACGAGCCCCCCTACAGAATAGGTAACGGTAGAATTCTCCTTCACCCGCCAATCCATAACATTAACGTAGCTATTAACAATCTCTTTATAATCAAGCATGGTCGTATTCAGATTACGAATCTTTTCGCGCTGCTTACGATACAGAATGTATCCTTTGGCGACGTCTGAATACCCCGTCTTAATTAATACATTCTCCACGCTGTCCTGAACATCCTCAACGGCAACCAAGGAATCGTTAACCTTTGGCGCAAAATCCGCCGTTACTTTTAGGGCTAACAAATCGATAATGTCCTGGTTATACTCCTTCTCTTGTGCGTCGAAGGCCTTCGCAATCGCCGCGGCAATCTTCGCAATGTTAAATTCCGTAACTTTTCCGTCACGTTTTACTACTTGATACATATGAATCCCCCTTTCAAATATTAAAATTCGCTGTAGGGCTATCGTATCATAACCTTTAGTAAAAATCAATAAAAAATACAACATGTTGTAAGCATAATTATGCATCATTACAACATGTTGTGTTGTTCTTCTCTCTCTATTTTTACAAACCGCGTAATTTCGCGACTTCTACCTCGCTGGCCACAATATCTAGGGCTTGCTTCATTATCTTCTCATCATAGCTGTGGTAACCAGAGACAATCATGTCCTCTGAAGAGACGTATTGTTGTAAATAATAAGCCTTTGCCCCTTTAATCAAGCGAGCTATTTCCACAAAATCCGCCTTCGTATGAAACTCCTGAACCACCGTCGTCCGGAACTCATAATCCACCTCAGAGTTCATAATTATACGAATGCTTTTTTCAATCGCCGCGGTGTTATAGTCAGGAACGCCAATCGTCTCTGCATATTTAATCGGAGAATTTTTTATATCCATGGCCACGTAGTCCACTAGCTTCTCTTCAAGAAGCTGAGAGAGCATCTTGGGAAAGCTGCCGTTGGTATCTAATTTTACCAGAAATCCCAGCTGGCGAATTTTCTGAATGAATTCTTTAATGTCTTGATGGACAAGGGGCTCACCCCCAGTCACACAAACGCCGTCCAGAATTCCTTGCCGCTTTTTCAAAAAAGCAAAAAACTCCTCTTCAGGAATCTTCTTATACTGATGGGTCCCAATCACTAGAGAAGCGTTGTGACAAAAAGGACAGCGAAAATTACAGCCCGAGGTAAAAACCGTACAAGCCACCTTCCCTGGATAATCTAGTAGCGTGGTCTTTTGTAATCCTTGTATAACCATCTCATCCCCCTACCCAAAATTCTTTTCTACTAATTCACAGTATTCCTGGTAAGCCTTTTCGTGTTCGAAGGTATCGGCAAGAGCATCCCGTACCCCTTTATAATACCAACCGATGGTCTGTTTATCCTTCATCCGAAAGCGGGTCCATAGCTCTTCTTTGATAACCGGATAATCTCGGTTAATGTCCCGCATATTTGATAACTTATCCGCTAGCCCAATCATCTTCACTTCAATAGGAGCGTGTCGCATATGCTCAATCGTCGCGGTCTTACGCTCAAGCCAGGACTTTGACTTATCCTCGCTTTCTTGCGCGACGATACTCGCCACCCGACTGCCAAACTGCTCCTCGAGAATATCCTCGGTAACCGCCTCACAGTCTTCTATCGTATCGTGTAAAATAGCCGCCGCAATCACCTCCTCGTCATCCGTCATCGTTGCCACGATGTCCCCTACTTCCACCGGATGCACGATATAAGGTCTACTTGTACCCTTCCGCAACTGTCCTGCATGAGCTTTCGTCGCAAATTCAATCGCTTTATCGACCATTCTCGCTCTTCTCCTTCCACTACTAGCCAACCCTTACCTTAAAAGGGTAACAAAATTACGGGAATAAGTCCACCGTATTTTCCCCCTTACATTGACAAGCTTTCAAAATATATAGTACCCTTACCTAAAGACACAGAAAGGATGCGGATTATGAATAAAAAAGTCGCCTTAATAACCGGCTCCTCTAGGGGAATCGGGGAAGAGATCGTTCTACTTCTCGCAGAAAATAACTATCACGTAATTATAAATTGCAAAACCTCTGCTGCCGAACTAAACGCGGTAGCAGCGAAAATAGAAAGCCTTCCCGGTGCCACCTGGGAAAGCTATTTGGCTGACGTCGGCGACCCTGCCGCCGTTAAAGAAATGTTCACCCAAATAAATGCGCGTCACCAGAAAGTGGATCTCCTGGTCAATAACGCCGGTATTAGTCACTTAGGGCTCTTATCGGAAATGACAGATGAGGAGTGGGATACGCTTCTTCGCACCAACCTTTCTTCGGTCTTCTACTGCTGCCGTGAGGTGATCCCCCAAATGGTACATAGTAAAGCCGGAAGAATATTGAACATCTCTTCCATCTGGGGACTAGTGGGTGCTTCTTGTGAGGTCGCTTACTCCGCTTCTAAGGCCGGCGTCGATGGTCTTACGAAAGCCTTGGCCAAAGAATTAGCCCCTTGTAACATCCAGGTGAACGCTCTTAGTCTAGGAGTTATCGAGACCAAGATGAATGCCACCTTTAACGAGGAAGAACGCCAGGTGCTCATGGACGAGATCCCCTCTGGCCGCTTCGGCACCTCTAAAGAAGCCGCCCAGATGGCTTACCATATCCTTACCTCGCCAACTTACCTAACTGGCCAGGTTATCAATATGGACGGGGGACTTTTATGAAAAAAATCAGTATCGGTATTCTAGCCCACGTCGATGCCGGGAAAACCACCCTTTCAGAAGCGCTTCTCTACTTTGGTGGTAACCTGAAAGCCATCGGCCGCGTGGATAATAAAGATGCCTTCCTCGATACCTTTCACCTTGAAAAGGAACGGGGAATTACCATCTTTTCTAAACAGGCCAAAATAACTACCGAGCACATAGAGATAACTCTTATAGATACCCCAGGGCACGTTGACTTTTCTACTGAGATGGAGCGCACACTTCAAGTTCTCGACTACGCCGTCCTCGTCATTAGCGGCGCCGACGGTCTACAGGGACATACTTTAACGCTATATAAGCTCTTAGAAACGTATCGGATCCCCACCTTTCTCTTCGTTAATAAGATGGACCAAGCGGGAACGGATAAGCAGCTGCGCCTAGAAGAGCTTAAAAACCAATGGGGCTCTGAGGTTATCGACTTTACGCTCACCACTTCCCCTGAATTCTACGAAGAAATCGCCCTCTGCGGCGAACATTTATTAGATCAGTTTCTCGAAACCGCAGCAATAAGCCCTGTAGATATCGGCAAAGCCATTGCCGCTCGTCGCATCTTTCCTTGCTATTTTGGCTCTGCCCTGGGACTTGTGGGAGTGGCAGAACTACTTAAGGGACTAGAGACATACGCACTCATGAGAGCGTATCCTAAAGAATTCGGCGCTAGGGTATTTAAAATCACCCGGGATGAAAAAGGCGGGCGCTTAACTCATCTCAAGATTACCGGTGGATGCCTGCGCGTAAAGGACGTACTCCCTACCACCACCGAAAAGGTCAATCAGATTCGCCAATACTCCGGTGAAAAGTATCTGGTGCGGGACGTTGTCGTAGCAGGCGACATCTGTGCCGTAACCGGCCCAGAAAAAACATTCGCAGGACAAGGCCTAGGGCGGGAACAGCGCTTAGAAAAGCCTCTACTAGCCCCTGTCTTAACGTATCAGATGGTCATCCCCGACGGCCTCTCCGTCCACGAGTTACTGCCCAGGTTACAGCCCTTTGCTGAAGAGGACCCTTCCCTTAAGATTACCTTTAGCGAACAATTGCAAAGCATCCAAGTCCAGATTATGGGTGAGGTGCAGTTGCAAATTGTAAAGCAGCTAATTAAAGACCGCCTAAGTATAGATGTGGACTTTATCAGCAGCCAAATTATTTATAAAGAAACGATTGCTGACACGGTCTACGGCGTCGGTCATTTTGAACCCTTACGCCACTACGCCGAGGTGCAGTTGCTTCTAGAACCCGGCCCTCCTGGTAGCGGTATGATATATGAGAACGCCTGTAGCGAAGACCTCTTAGCCCCTCACTACCAGCGACAGATTATGAAGCATCTTGAAGAAAAGACCCCTGTGGGTGTCCTCTGGGGGGCCGAGGTTACCGATTTAAAGGTCACGCTCATAGCTGGCAAGGCGCACCCAAAGCATACCGAGGGTGGTGACTTTCGTGAAGCCACTTACCGGGCGCTGCGCCAAGGGCTCATGGAGGCCAGTAGTCTTCTTCTAGAGCCCTATTATGAATTCCAAATCGAAGTACCACTGGCGTCCATTGGCCGGGTGATTGCAGAGATCGAAAAAAGAAACGGCAGCTTTACCGGTCCCGAAATCACAGAGGATATCGGCGCGTTTTGGGGCCGCGCCCCTGTCCAGATGATGACGGACTTTTCCCAGGAGTTCACCTCCTTTACCAAGGGCTTGGGCAAATTCTTCTGTACGCTAAAAGGATACGAGCCTTGCCACAATCAGGAAGAGGTTCTAAAGGCTAGCACGTATTCTCCTGAGCGAGACTTAGAAAATCCTACTGGCTCCGTTTTCTGTAGCCACGGTGCCGGCTTTACCGTTCCCTGGGATCAGGTAAAAGAGCACATGCACCTACCGGCATATGAGAAAAAAACCGCGGTCGCCCTCTCAGAAGAAACCTCTCCCACAAGCCGAACTACTGACGAACTGGTAATTGGTACTGAGGAAATCGAAGCCATTATTTCCCGCACCTCTGGCGCTAACAAGAAAAGCGACACTGGGCGAAAGATAAAAAAACGAGAACCACTCCCTACGGTAAAGCGAGTAATCAAAGCTCCGAAAAAGCTAGATGCCTATCTTTTGGTAGACGGCTACAACGTCATCTATTCCTGGGACGATTTAAAAGCCCTAGCCGCTACTGACATTGGGGCAGCCAGAGATAAACTATTAGATATTCTCTGTAACTATCAGGCGATTAAAGGATGGCAAATAATTGTGGTTTTCGATGCCTACCGAGTAGCTGGTGGTCAGGTTCGGGAAATGGATTACCACAACCTGCACGTAGTCTATACAAAGGAAGCGGAAACTGCGGATGCTTATATTGAGCGTTTCGCCCACACCAATAAAAAGAAATACGATATCACCGTCGCCACCTCCGATGCTATGGAGCAGCTGATTATCCGCGGCGCTGACGCAAAGCTTCTCTCATCGCGAGAACTGGCACTAGACGTTTTGAAAGTGAATCAGGAAATACTAGAGGACTATCAAAACGGCGAAAAGCACTAGAACCCCTCTTAAAGGCTCTAGTGCTTTTCTAGTCTTTATAAACTGCTTTATAAACTGATATCCAGTTCCACTGGACAGTGATCGGAACCAAGTACTTCCGTGTGAATCTTCGCATCGAGTAGCTTATCCTTTAAGCTTTCCGATACCATAAAGTAGTCAATTCTCCACCCAGCGTTATTCTTACGGGCGTTAAAGCGGTATGACCACCAAGAATAGACGCCTTCCGTCTCCGGATAGAAGTAACGAAAAGTATCAATAAAACCAGATGATTTTAAGATTCTGAACTTATCCCGTTCTTCATCGGTAAAACCAGCGTTCTTTCGGTTGTTCTTAGGGTTCTTCAAATCGATTTCTTCAGCCGCCACATTTAAGTCGCCGCAGAAGATCACCGGTTTCTTCTTTTCTAGATCTTTTAGATAGGCTAGGAAATCATCTTCCCACTGCATCCGGTAATCCAGGCGCTTAAGCTCCGTTTGCGAGTTAGGCGTATACACGGTGACGAAATAATATTCTTCATATTCTAAGGTAATTACCCGGCCCTCGGTATCGTGCTCCGGTATGCCGATTCCCTTGGTAATACTTAGCGGCTCTTTCTTTGCAAAAATCGCCGTTCCCGAATACCCCTTTTTCTCGGCATAATTCCAGTACTGAAAATAACCGGGAAGCTCTAATTCAATCTGTCCTGCTTGTAGCTTCGTTTCCTGCAGACAAAAGATATCGGCATCTATTTCTTCAAAATACTCCTGAAAACCTTTGCCAACTGCAGCTCTAATCCCATTCACATTCCATGAAATAAATCTCATCCGGCAACCTCCTTCTAGTAATATACTTTTCGTAAAAACAACCCCCGCGGCGGTGTCAAAAAACCTGCCGTCTGACGGTCCTTGCTTGCCAAAATCCGTTTCATATCGCTGGCCTTTCGCTTACCGGCGCCAACTTCTAAGAGAGTACCGGTGATAATCCGCACCATATGGTACAAAAATCCCGATCCATAGTAGGTAATTCGCACCTTTTCGCCGTTGCTAATGATTTTGATCTTGAGAATCTTACGTACCATATCCTTATCTTCTTTGCTATCGGTAAAGCTAGCAAAGTTTTTCGTACCTAGCAGATAATTGCTGGCTTCCTTCATAGCTTCAATATCCAACTTTTCCGGGTAGTGGAAGCAGTATCTCCGGGAGAAAACATCTGGTTTTTCCCGGCAATCTATATAATACTCGTATTTCTTGGCCTTGGCATTCTTCCGGGCATGAAACCCATTACGGACTAGTTCTACATCCACAATCCGAATATCCTCCGGCAAGGAACCGTTGATGGTACTTTTTAGCTCTTCCACATCGTAGAGCTTAGAAAGCTGGACGCTAGCTACTTGCCCCCTGGCATGCACACCAGCATCCGTACGCCCTGAGCCTTGCACCCGGACGCGGTATCCCACCATATTACCGATACTGCGCTCTAAGATATACTGAATCGTATTATCGGTGTTTGCTTGGCGCTGCCATCCCTGATAGCGGCTGCCATCGTAAGAAATGGTTAATTTGTATGTTCTCATATATCATCACCTATTATTAGCTGTTCTTATTTAAAAATCTCCGAAGCGGTACGCATACCGCACTACAGATAATGACGGCTGCCACTATCTCTAATAAACCGTTGGTCGCCACCACTGCCATAAAAATGCTTTTAACCGAATCGATGATACTCATCTCATCAAAAAACATAAAGTATAGGCACCCTAGTACCATAATCGTGTGTAGTGCCGTAGAAATCGCCGCGCTAAGAGCAATCGCAACAAAGTCTTTCTTAATGATCTTCTCAAAAAAGAGAAGTAAAAAGTAAGGAATCACTCCCAACAACACCCGGGGAACAATACACATAACAATCGATTGCACCGGCATCCCGCTAGCGGCTGGGGTAAACATTAAATCTACAGGCGTAACCCCTCTAAAGGTCGCATTAAGCATAGATAGTATACCGAAAGTCAAACCTAAGAATGCACCATTTTTAGGTCCCATAGTTATCGAACCGATAATCACGGGAATGTGCAAAATCGTAATCGATACGGCACCTATCGGGATCAATCCCAAATTGGTGATTGTCAGTATTGCCAAAATCGCAATAAGAAGTGCCAACTGTGTCATCTGCGTGATCTGTGTCTTTTGTTTCGCGTTATTCATTTTTCTTTCCTCCAAAGTTTTTGCTCTCCGCAACCGGAGATGCATGACTAATGTTACTCTCGGATTATAGCGTAATAACGCAGAAATAGCAAGGCGCTTGCCTTGCTACTTCCTCGCCCTCACACCGATAAATCCCATGTTAAAGGGGTTACTGATATCTTATTTTCTACTGCAAATACGTAGATATCCGAGTTTTTATCTAACCGTTCTTTTCTAATCAGTCGCTGTGACTTCAACTCATAGGGCTTTTCGAAATCACGCTTTGGAGGACGGATAAACTCAAAGTAATTCTCTTTCGCCTGTCTGGTAAGCGAATACTCCTCAGCTGATGAAAACGTACGAGGTATATTTATGTTCAGGATACTGGCATCCTTTACCATGCCCTCTTTTAGAACTTTCTCTGTCCAAAAGCGCACTACCTCCCTCTCTTTCTCCCAAGAAAATTCTGGATAGGAAGAAAGAAGATGTTGGCTCACCTCTACTTCACGAGAAAACGCCAAGGCGGGAATTTTGTGAGAATTCGCTTCCATCGCCGCCCCTAAAGTACCGCTACAAGTTAAGAGAAGCCCCAAGTTTTCACCATAATTTATGCCGCTAATACATAGGTCTGGCTTGCACTTGGCTAATTCCAAGACCCCGTGAGCTACAGCATATGCCGGTGATCCCGATATTGAATACGCGACTGTTTCTTTGCCTTTTACCATCAGCATAACTTCTTTGATAACACCTTGCGTTGCTGACCTAGGAAAGGAACGTCCCATAGCGGTCTGCTGTCTATCTGGGGCAATAATCAAAAGCTCTCCTAAATCCACAACCGCCTCTGCCACCGCTTGAATTCCCGGTGAATGAATTCCATCATCATTGGTAATAAGGATAAGCGGTTTTCTATTCGAAGATTTCGTGCATTCGTTTGAGTAATGGGTCTGTATATCCTGTGATATCATCATAGACCTCCCTTATGCGTCCATACATTGCAACATTTTCTGCATTTGGGGTAAAGCTATCCTTAATCCGCACCATATTTGCAATGGCCTCATCAAAATCTTTATACACGTTACAAGCCACGGCCACACAAATTGCTGAGCCAAGCCCAGCTGCGCCGTTTACTTCATTTCGAACAGCGCTAATACCAAATACATCGGCAAATATCTGCATGAACAAATCACTGTTAGAGCCCCCACCGGTAATAATGATACGCTCTAATTCCACACCCAGTTCATCCGTCATATCATCAACGTGACGCTTCATTGTCATGGCAACTGCTTCTAATAAAGAACGGTACATATGCCCTCTCGTATGACGGCCATCAAAGCCAATCATAATACCTTTTTTGTACTGAGCATCCACTGGTGCTAGCCAATCTAGCACCATCATCAGTCCATCACTGCCAACGGGAACCGCTTCGGCTTCATCGCTGAGATACTCTTCTGGGGATAAACCTTTGTTCTTTGCAACGATCTCATATCCTTCGCCCAAAATATCTTTAAACCAGCTAATCATCCACATTCCTCTGCGAATCCCATTGCTATCATAAAGGTATTTATTGGGAATACATGAAAACTTCGGCCAGACAGCTTTTGTATCCTTTAAGTTTTCTTTGCCCTCCATCATCGCTGCCGTATACGTACCTAATGATACACATGCCGTGGTCTCACCCACACATCCTGAACCCAGTCCTTCGACTGCCTTATCATTAGAGGTTGCCACTACAGGAAGCCCTTCGGGAAGTCCTGTAGCCATACTTGCCTCTTTCGTAACGTATCCGAGCACATCGCCTGGCATTACCAAATCAAATAGCATTTCCCTTGGCATTCCTGTGGCTTCATATACCGTCTTATCCTCTGACCATTTCCAATTATCAATATCAATTGGCCACATTCCTTCATAGTTTGCGACTGTATCTTTTCGCTCTCCCGTCAGTCTGTGGGTAATGTATCCTGAAGAAGCAACAATGTATTTCACGTCTTCATTCGTGTGTTCATAAGGCTGGGCAACCCTTACATCCATCCAACTTAGGGCTGGCTGCGCAAGTGTTCCATCCGCTTTCAGATAAGCTCGACAATAGCGAATTGTACAAAGGCCGATGCCGATGATATCCTTGACGTCACCCTTAAAGTTCTCCATACACTTTTTCCCAGCCACACAGATAGCCGTCCACCAGTCATCGTCCGGATGTTCAACATGACCCACCTTTGGAAGATTATAAGGACGTAGAGCCTCTTTTCCTTCGCATACTACTCTTCCCTTGGTGTCAAAGATTAAAATTTTTGCGCTTTGCGAGCCTTCGTCAATTCCGATAATATATTTTTCGCTCATTTATTTAGTACCTTTCCCTATTTATCGTTTCCTAGCGCACTAGATAGCCGCCATCAACAACTAGCATGGTTCCGTTTACATAATTTGATGCTTTACTGGCAAGGAATACGCAAGCGCCCATTAAATCTTGTCTTTCGCCCCATCTTTCAGCCGGAATATGATCTAAGACCTTTTTATTCGTCTCTGGGTTGCTTCTCGTCTGCACCGTAATATCTGTTGCATAGTATCCAGGAGCAATGCCGTTTACTTGAATATTGTATTTACCGAGCTCATCTGCATAAGCCTTGGTAAGTCCTGTCAGTCCATGTTTCATTGCCGCATAAGCTGGTGATCCCAAACCACCCAAGAAAGAGAATAGCGAGCAAATATTAATGATTTTCCCACTCTTTTGCGGAATCATATATTTTGCACACTCATGGCTAAGCTCAAAAGAAGCTGTAAGATTGATGGCGATCATCGGATCCCAGTCCTCTCTGCCAAAATCTAAGACGTCATTAATATTACAGATAGCCGCACTGTTAATTAAGATATCAACACTCCCGAGTTTCTCCACGCAGTTTTCAACGATCGTCTTCGGGACACCCTTGATAGAGATATCCGCCTGCATAAATTCATAACGAACTCCTGCACCCTCGATCAATTGTCTCGTGGTTCCGTCATCATCCACGTAGCTAGCACAGAAAATGTTAGCACCTGCTTTTGCTAAAGCCAAAGCGAAAGTTTGGCCTAAGCCACTGTTTCCACCAGTAATAATTACATTCTTCCCTTTGATTTCAAAGAAATCCAATCCAAACTCATTAATGTCGTATCCCATTTTGTAATACCTCCATCTTTTCCTTTTTTTGAACAAAAAAAGAGCAACTTTTACCAAGCCTTGGTAAAAGTCACTCATCTCTTCGTCTCTGTTAAGTAACTACCCTCATTATACGAGCGATGATTTTCAATGTCAATATCAGGAAATCATCCAATAATCTTTTTTATATTTGGTACATTTTCACAAAAAATTATAAAAGACCCTCCGCTTTTAAAAATTCTCTCGCAACCTCTCGTGGAGTCATTTGCAATTCATCCACCTGGTAATTAAGTTCCATCATCACCTCGTCGGTCAGTACTTGGCGCAGCTCATCTATCGGTTCTTGTATTTCCGGATATTTTTCTATGATTTCGCTGCGAACCACAGGAATTGCATAATATGGCGGGAAGAAATTTTTGTCATCTTCTAGCACCTGAAGATTAAATTTCTTAATAAGACCATCCGTCGCAAAAGCATCTACAACATCTGTCTCTTTACTAACGAGCGCCGTATACCTAGGCGAGCCATCGATCCCCACTGTATCCTTAAAATTAATATTATACACTTCAGAAAGACCAGGGAAACCATCGCTACGATTCAAAAACTCTAAAGTTGCACCAAATGTAAAATTCGGTGAAGCCTTTGCCAAATCACTAATCGTCTTTAGATTATACTCGGCTGCTGTATCCGGTCGAATAGCCAGGGTGTACGTATTATTAAATTTCATCTGCTCTAAGACTTCAATATCGAACTGCTCTTTAAACTCCTCTTTGACCGTATTGTATACTTTCTCCATATCGCTTGACATGGGATGCTTTAAGGTATCGCCATAGGCCGTCCCCGTATACTCTATATAAAGATCAACCTCGCCTGTTTTTAACGCCCCCATACACACCTGGGTTCCCCCCAGCTCACTTTCTCTACGCACCTCAATATCCGTACGATCTTCAACCATATCGGCAAGCATATGCGTTAGAATACTTTGCTCCGTAAAATCTTTACCCGCAATTGTAATCATCTTATCACTCTTTTGGCTAGAAGTAATTCCCGTATATACGAAAAGGGCAGCTACTACACAAACAAAAGTCGCAAGAATTATCTTTTGATGCTTTCTTCGCTTTTTAATCCCTGCAAGTGACGTACTTTCAGAATTTTGGAGACTTACTGGCGTCACGATTTTCTCTACTAATCCAGCTAGATAATCCACAAACAGCGCCAGTAAGCAGGCAGGAATGGCTCCCGCTAATATCTGGTTATTATTTACGGTACGAATGCCAGAAAAAACCAAGTAACCGAGACCGCCGGCACCGATAAAGGCCGCAATTGTCATCATACCCACCGCCGTAACTGCGGAAATACGAACTCCAGCCATAATAACCGGAAGAGCGATGGGAATCTGCACCTTTGTCAGAATTTGAAACTTTGTAAGTCCAATTCCCCGAGCAGACTCCACCATATCCTTATCGATATTGGCAATCCCAGTATAGGTATTCTTTATAATTGGCAACAAGGAATAGAGAACGACGGTTATTACCGCTGGTAACGTCCCAATTCCCAAAAAAGGAATGGCGAATCCTAGCATCGCCATACTCGGTATCGCCTGAATCACATTGGCCAGACCAATAATTGGCTTACTTAATTTTCGCACATAACAAATCAAAATCCCAAGAGGGACACCGATTAGCAGCGAAAGGCCGACGGCGATTGCCGTTAACTGTATATGATTTAAGAGAAGTGCTAAAATCTGGTTTCGGTTCATTACTACATAATCAATAAAACCCATTCTACACCTCCTCTTTCATATACTGCTGGCTTAACGTCGTAATCAACGTACTTTTTGTAATCACTCCTAAGAGTTTATCTTCTTCATCGATTACCGGAACACTAGGGATATCATTTTTCATAACCGCCTTTAACACCTGCAAGATCGTTTCATCCGGATGTGCCGAAAAGTAGTCCGTTTCCATTGCTTGCGCTATCGGCAAGGCGCGGTCCAAATCAAAGGGAATACTTTGCGCATACAAAACTCCCTGTAATTTCCCGGTTTTTGACTCGACAATCATCAAAGCGTCATCTTTGACGCTACGCATTATTTCCATGCCTTTAAAAAGAGACAGACTACTATTTGCCGTAATAATGTCCTCTTCCATAATATCTCTCGCTTTAATAAACTGAGGAGACGCCCATATTCTTTTTCTGCCTACAAACTCCGAGACAAACTCGTTTGCCGGGTGCTTTAGGATGTTTTCCGGCGTATCGTACTGAACAATATGCCCCTTATCCATTATGCAGATTCTATCCGCAATTTTTATCGCCTCATCCATATCATGAGTAACGAAAACAATGGTCTTTTTTAACTTCCGCTGCAGTTCGACCAGTTCATTTTGCAATCCAATTCTCGTAATTGGGTCAAGTGCAGATAAAGGCTCATCCATAAGAATTACATCCGGATCCGTTGCAAAGGCTCTTGCTACACCGACACGCTGCTGTTGACCTCCGCTTAATTCGGCCGGATAACGATCTAAAAACTCATCACAATCTAACCCTACCATTTCCATTAACTCGTAGGTTTTTTTGCGAATATCCGCCTTCTCGTATTTCTCGACCTTAGGGATAATTTCAATGTTATCCTTTATCGACATATGGGGAAACAACCCCGTCTGCTGAATAACATAACCCATCTTTCTTCTCATCTTTATCAGGTCTTTTTTACTAATATCTTCTCCATCAATTAAGATTTGTCCGGCTGTAGGATCAATCAGACGATTAATCATTTTTAACGTCGTGGTTTTTCCACAGCCACTCGCTCCAATAATAACAACGAACTCTCCGGTTTTAATTTCAAAAGAGACATCAGAGATAACTTCATTTCCTTTGTATGCTTTAAAAACATTTTTAAATTCAATCATCCAGTCCCTCCACTCCTTGCCGCTATCTACTCATTCAGCTTCCACACTTCCATATTCGTCGTCGAAACCGCTATCGCCCCTGCCTTCAAAGCTCCCATTACATCTTCGCGGTCAAGCACCAAACCACTGGCCACAAGCGGCTTATCCACTTGCTCTAGCACGTAGCGAATCATCTTCGTCAAGCCTGCTGGCATAATCTCTACCACATCAGGATTGTTCTCCTTAACGTGCTTCTTTATATTGGCGTAGGTAATGGCGTCAATCATAAAAAAGCGCTGTACCGTAAAAAGTCCCAATTCATTTGCCCGTTTTATAAGAAATGGTTTTGTACTTATAATTCCGTCCGCTTGCGTATATTTCTTGATAAAGTCTACAGATATATCCCTTGTGGATAGCCCTGTAATCAAATCCACATGGACAACTGCCATCTTTCCCGCAGCCTTTACCTCATCAACGATTTCTGCAATGTTGCAGATATCGCCATATAAAATATAGACGATATCACAAGATGTATGTTTACATGCTTCCAGCCATTCATCATTCTTAATCCCGGCAATTATAGGTGCCCCTTCCGTACTATCCAAAAAAAACTGTAATGCATTTTCCATATTCGACCTCACTCATTCTCTTTCCTTTAAAAGGGTTAATAGATTAGGTACTATTGTATACAAATCTCCTACAATAGGGAAGTGGGCAATACTAAATATTGGCGCTTCCTTATCCGTATTGACCGCAATAATCTTCTTTGCATTCTTCATGCCCGTCATAAATTGAATAGTTCCTGATACACCCAAGGTCAAAATCACCTGGGGACTAACAACATTACCCGACAAGCCGATTTGGGTACTTTGGGGCATCCAGCCCTTTTCGACCAAAGCTCTACTAGATGCCAACTCTCCTCCTAGAAGATGTGCGAGTTCTCGAAGCTGCTCCAAATCATCCTCCCGTTTTACCCCGCGCCCGGCTACTACCAGAATTTCCTGCTTAGTAATTCCACCGTCCAATGATTTTTCTTCTCGCTTCAGCAGACGCACACCACTGTCTTGTTCGCTCAATCTGCGTTTTACCATTTCTGCTTGCTGGTGCTTTTTCGTAAGAACAGGAAAAATCCCCTGTCTCACAGTTGCAATCTGCGGTCTGGTTTTTTCTGTCAAAATACTGGCCATAATATTTCCGCCAAAGGCCGGTCTAGTCTGAATAAGATTTCCGCCTTCATCCAATTCAAGCATCGTACAATCTGCCGTCACGCCTGTCTTCATCGCGACGGCAACCCGAGATGCAAAACCGCTGCCAATCGGTGTACCACCAAGTAAGAGAACGGAAGGTAACACTTCCTCTATACACGCTAGCACCGCTTCTTCCCAAAGAGCCGGCAGGCAGGCTCCGTCATAACGATACCACCACAGCTTTTCAACCGGAAGACTTAAGAGCTGGGTTTCTAACTCCTTCCCTTCCTTTCCTATAGCCACGCCGTAAAGTGGTTCCTGGGAAAGCTTTTGCAATTCGCACGCCTTCGCCAGAAGCTCTAAGCTTACCTCTTCTATCCGATTACCGGTACATTCCAAAAAAACAAATATTCCTCTACCTTTTGTCATACCACCACCTTATTCCTTCCTGATGAAAGACAAAATCGCCTGGGCGCCGTCTCTTCCTTCCAAAAACTGAGCTTTGACAGCTTGCGTTTGTGCTGGGGGAAAGATTCTCTTTACTTTTGTTGCCGAACCTTTCATTCCGTAATGGTTTTCATCTTTGTCAGCCAAATCGCTAAGAGCTAGATAGTGTATCTCTTTATTTTTACTCTGTAGCCTTCCTGCAAAAGATGGCATTCGTGGAAGAAACTCTTCTCGGTTTACTGAAATCAAACACGGAAGGGGAACTTCAAGAAACTGAATAAACTTTCCTAAATCTTGGGATATTTTCATCTGTTTATCGGAAACTTCGAGAATACGCATTACTCCTTGATAGCTTGGAAGCGCCAGCCACTTTGCCAACGCCGGTCCTACTTGCGATGTATCACCATCTGTAGTCTGCTTCCCGCAAATAACCAAATCATAATCATCTATCACTTGAATTCCTTGCATCAAAGTGTAAGATGTCGCTAAGACGTCCGCACCTCCGAATTTACTATTCGTTAACAGATAACCGGCATCCACGCCATAGGCGTAGACATCTCTAATCAGCGATTCTGCACGCTTTGGTCCCATCGAAAAGACATCGATTCTCGCGTCTAGTCTTTCCTTTAGCTGAAGCGCTGCTTCAAGTGCCGCTAAATCATAGGGATTGATAATCGTTTCTAAGCCGTTTCGCTTTATCAAACCCGTTTTTTCATCCATATCGCCTTCGCTATAAGCTGGCACCTGCTTCATACATACTGCTATCTTTATCATCGGTATCCTCACTGAATACATTTCCGCGATTTAACAACTGCTGAGGATCGTATTCTTGCTTCTGTGTTACCATCTGCGCCCTCTGCTTCTCCGTGTAAATGTATTTCGTTAATCTATTTTTCACTTTACCAATCCCATGTTCTATGGCAACCTGTCCATATTTCTCATATGCTTCTCGGTTCCAAAAGTCAATTAACTTCTCCCCTGATTCATACTCGGTATAATTCTTCGGCAAAATATTGGCATGAAGATACCGCCCTTTCACATGGCCAAAGATGGCAATATCCAAAATCTGACGCTGCGCTTCTTCACGGTAAAACTCTATACATTCCTTAAAAGGAAGCTCGGGCAACGCAATGTCCGCTTCTAGCTTGGTAATTCGGTTATCCCCTCTTCTCACTTCCTCAGTATAAAGATTGATGCACTCTGCCACACAATGATGAAAGGCGTGCATCTTTTGTATTTCCATTTCCCCCATTACCGCCCACGCCTTATCAGGATCACTTCCGCATTCCAGAGCTAGATTCATCAGCACCTCCGCCGTTTGGGTGATTCGCTCTTCTGTTCCTCCTAATTCAAGATAAAGCAGATGGTTAAACGCTTTCTCTATATCCGGCAATTCCTTAATTTTATTCATAAACGCTTTCTTACTTTCCACCAAGTCAAGCGCCCGACGGTCTGCGTACTCCGTTGCCACAATACATTTCGATAAAGTCTCTTCTATCTCCTCTAGCCCCTTTACAAAGGCATCAATCTGATCTAGTTCTTTAAAAAAGAAGGTGATCCCCCAGCTTTCTTCCAGTCTCTTTCGTAAAACTAAGGTCGCCTTGGTAATAATCCCCAATAGCCCCTCACTTCCAATGATAGTATCCAATAAATCGCTTTCTTCTGCTGAACTTCTCCCAATTACATGAAGCTTACCCATTCCATCCACCATCTGAATTTCTGATACGTATTTCTTCGTATCACCATAATACGATACGTTCATGCCTCTTGCCGCGGTCGCTAATATCCCCCCGATACTAGCCGTTCCTTCTGATGGAGTCGGTGGCCAGAAATACCTTTCTCCTCGGTAATGGCGATCAATGCCTTGTTCCAGTTCTTCTAAGGACACACCTGCCTCTACCGTCACCTGAGGCTGTTCCTGATTGGCGAAACTCAAAATTCTCTTCATTTTCTGCAGGTTCATAATGTGACCACCGCAAGGGATACTCCCGCCAACAATTCCGGTCATAGAGCCTTGAACAGTTATTGGCACCCTCTCCCTCAATAGAGTCTTCACAATTTCTTGTACCTCGTCTTCGTTCTCCGGAAAGGAAATGCTGGTTGCTTCTCCTAAGTTCTTTGACTCATCAATAAGATATTCCTGATACTTCTCTTCCATGGGATATATTTCTTTACTCATCTACCGCATCCTCCCCTCCCATTACTCGCACCATTTCAGTTATTACTTCGGTAGCGTCACCTACTACTGCCACATCAGCCTTTTTCATAATTGGTGCCTTTTCATCCTTATTAATAGCAACAATAAAGTCACTCTTTTCAATACCAGAATACAGTGCCGGTGCCCCTGAGGCGCCAGCAACAATGGTAATCTTCGGCGCTAGTATCGCTCCTGAGGCACCAACTAACCTCTCCATGGGAAGCCAGCCATTCATCACAACTGGTCTAGAAGCACCAAAAGACGCCCCTAGTTTTTCTCCTAGCTCCTGCAAGCGAGAAACTGCACCTTGACTCTTAACTCCACGTCCCACTACTAGAGCAAAGTCACTCTTGCTAAAATCATCCTCAATCACCGACGGAAATGCTTGACTATTCGAAAAGGTGAGACTCTTTTCTTCTAAAACCACCTCGGTTACCTTTGCCTTAATCGTACTCTCGACTGCCATTGTATTCTGCCCTTTTGAAAGACAGAGCATAACAGGAAACTCAGTCAACTGGTAACTACCCATCATATGGCCGGCATAGAACTTCTTCTCGCCAATCAATACGCCGTCCTCTTTATATAGCTTTTCACAATCAATCAAAACGCTACCTTTCAGTCTATATGCTAATCTAGGAGCAATCTCAAGACCCAAATATCCAGCGCTAAAGATACAAATCTCATCCTTATCAATTACCGTTTCCAAATAGTCTAATAGGAGTTCACTGCAATATGTTTCCATATAGACAAAAATAACGGATGAGGTGGGGACCATTTCCGCTAACATCTCTTTATCATTCCCATCCATTTCGTCTCCACCGATGATAAAGGCACTATCAATTTGAATATCTTGCTGTAATCCTGAAATAAAGTAAGTCACTTCTTCTAACTGTTTCTGTATATCCCCCTTAAACGCGTTTAGTATCATACGATATTTCATAATTTCATCATCCTTTCTTTTAAGAATGGATATAAATCTTCTGACGAAACCAGTCTACCTTCTCGCTTTTCAATCACTGGGTGTGAATTTATTAGCTTCTGCTTCTCTTCGTTCTCTGTCTCAAGCAAAACAGGGATAATTTCTTTTTTTCCTCTTTGCATACGCTCTTTTAGTGTCGGAACTCGGAGATACGTACCGGGAACGTCACCAATTACGGCCATAAAAGTACCTTGGACATCGCGAATTTGTATGCCGCCATCATATAGATTAGTAACCCGTACCTTGCCATCTTCTAAAAGCTGCATCTCTGTTACCGCCGTAATACAAGGAATTTTCAACTCTTCTGCTAAAAATAACGGCACACAACCACTGGCATTATCCGCACTCTTACTTCCCATAACGATTAAATCCGGCATTTCTGTTTTTTCTATATACTCTTTAAGCGCGGCCACCGTCCGCTCTGGCTTAAAAAGAATTTCATCATCACTTTCAATCCGATCGGCTCTAGCAAAGCCTAAGGCATACAAGGTCTTAAGATAATTGTCACAGAGCTTATTTCCCACTGTTACGCCATTAAGCTTTATGGAAGTGCCTAAGCTCTCCCCCAAATCGGAGAGCTTAAGCATCATTTCCAAAGCGCTCTCGTCAAATACATTTAACATGGATTTGACGAAGCTTGTATCTACCAAGTGGTCTACACCTGGCTCCCAATCTTCTGCGCTAAGAAGATCTAAATCCGGTACAACCTTAAAACTCCCAAGGATGCTTTTCATTATGCTTAATTGGGATTAGTGTCCCCATATTCATAATGCCGTTCGGATCGAAGGCTTTCTTAAGCGTATCAAGTATATAGAAAGATGAGCCGTATTCTTCCCATACGTAATGCGCTCTCGCTTTTCCAAGTCCATGATGATGAACGATAGAACCACCGTATTTAATTACTTCCTCACAGATAATTCTATTAATCTGATTGTGGTATTTATTGATTTCCTCTTCTGGAGTGCAATCCACAATGTTGTAATAATAAACGAAGTACATATTGGTTCCGTTTATGTAGCTATGGGACGAATGTCCCCCCATTAAAGTCATGTCAGGAACTTCTTCCATAATCCGCTTACAAGCATTATCATAAATCTCATAGATACAATCCCAACAGCCTGACACCTCTGTCGTAATACCGATATTTTTTGTCGCCAGAATCTCCAGCTTTTCTTCCGCAATCTCTTCTGGACCCCAGTTAAGCCCTGCAAACCACTTCTCGATAATCTTAGGATCCACACTGTCAACACCTGGGAAGGCCTTTACAAGCTTATCAATCCCTGCTGCCGTCGCCGCCGTAATTCCACTTGGACCTTCGGCCATAAAGATTAAAACATTCTTATCACCAGACCAGTCAAAATGAAGACTCGCATCAGCGGCATCGTAGAGTCTAGCAATAGAAGGCTTAAACCCTTCTACCATAACTGCTCTTAGAGCATCAAAGCCGTTTTTCATATCGTCGATGGTATAGCCTAAAAACACATTGTTTTCTGGTTGATACTTAAAAATTTTAATTGTCACTTCCGTGATATAGCAAAGAGCACCTTCATTTCCAATTACAACGTGTCTAATATCCGGACCAGCAGCTCTTCTAGGAATATTTTTCACTCGACAAACTTCCCCATTTGGAAAAACTGCTTCAAGGCCTACAACCATATCTTCAATGCCCCCATAAAGAGTAGAGAATTGACCGATACTTCTCGTTGCCACAAGTCCACCTAACTGTGCAAGAGGTTTTGACTGGGGCGAATGCCCTGTCGTATATCCTTGTTCTCTTAGCATATCGTCCAGCCCTTGCAAAGGAACGCCACACTCTACTGTAACTTGCATGTTGTACTTATCAATCTTCAGTACCTTATTCATGCCGGAGCCATCTACCACAATTGAATTCTCCTTAGCCGTCTCTAGACCACCCTCAATCGCTGATTGTCCAGTCCGTGGCACAACATTGATACCATTCTCATTAGCAAACATCAATACTTCTTTCACGTCTTGTGTAGACTCTACATACACGACAGCTGCCGGTATCGGTTGTGTATAAATCTCATTTACCTGCTCATATTTCCGATAACGATCCAGACTGCTTTCCTTTAAGACTTTCTCATCGGTAATAACCCGATCACTCCCTAGGATTTCCACCAATCCCTCAACTATTTGTTCTCTTTGTAATCCCATCTTCTTTTGTTCTCCTTTCGACAATTAATTGCTTCTATAAAGGGGAATGTTCCATTTTTAGGTAATAAAAAAAGAGAAAACTTCCCCGTTAATATCCTATTCGTTAGGACACCACGAGTTACTTTTCTCTCTGTCTCTGTCTGTAACTAGTTCCAATATAAACAAGAATAGTAGAAATGTCAATTGTGCATTATGTCTAGGACTTCGGACTCGTTTTTGGTTCATTTGACTGATTGACAAAAAAATAGTATCACTATATGATTATTCCAAGTTACTTGCAGAGATGAGAGAGATAGGTAGCTTCTACATTGGTAGAAGCTGCCTTTTTTGTCGTTTTCTGCAGAACAAATAGTTATCCTATCAGGAACAGGAGGGTCATATATGAATGATTCAAAAAAAGGTTTTATCAAAAAATACGGAACACTGCTTCTCTTAGCAGCTGGTGCGGGAATTATCTTCCAGCTTCCGTATATCAGAGAGACATTCTATCCACAAATTCAAGAGGCCATGGGTCTTACCAATGCACAGATGGGACTTCTTTCTTCCGGTTACGCAACAATGGCAACACTATCTTATTTCGTAGGAGGGATTGTCGCCGATAAATTTTCTGCGAGAAAGCTACTTACCTTTTCGTTCATTATAACTGGACTTTTGGGATTTTGGTTTTCCACCTTCCCAAGTTATAATGTGGCAAGATTAATCTTTGTGTTAATGGGAATTTCCACGATTATCACTTACTGGTCTGCCTGTATTAAAGCCACGCGTATGCTTGGTACCTCTGAAGAGCAAGGGCGCCTTTTCGGCTTACAAGAAGGACTTCGCGGTGTTTTAAACGCTTTACTCGTCTTTGGAATGACTGCTGTCTATTCTCACTTTGCAGTGAAAAGCGAAATTCTCGGCACCTCCGCTGCAATCAAATTGTGCTCTATCGTAGTAATTATCATCGGTATCTTGAACTTTATCTTTATAGAAGATACTGAAAAGGAAGAAAAAAGCGAAAGTATCCTCGAGGTTACCAAGGGCATGTTTAAGGCGCTTACCATTCCACGAGTATGGATTCTCGTAGCTATTATCTTCACCGCGTATAGTGTCTACGGCTTAATCGGTTATGTGAACACGTACGCTGTTAAATACTTCGGCTTATCTGCTGCCCTCGGCTCCACTCTTGGCGCTGTACGTTATCTAGTTCAAGGACTGGGCGGAGTTATCGGTGGTTTCTTAGCTGATAAACTAAAATCTAGAATAAAGGTTATCGTTGGTGGATGTTTCTTCTTAGCAATCTGCTTTGCCATGCTCATCTTCCTACCTGCCAAAGCCAGTCTCTTAGGTGCTGTTATTGCTAACTTCATGTTCGGATTATTATTCATCTATGCCGTCAGAAGTCAGTACTTCGCTGTTCACGACGATGCAGGAATCCCTGTTGCCATGAGTGGACGTGTATCGGGAATCGCTTCTTGCTTAGGCTATGCTCCTGATTTATTCATGTATACCTTAGTTGGTTCTTGGATGGATAGCTACGGGGTAACTGGTTTTAAAATGACCTGGGTATACGCTGTTGTTGCCGCTTTACTCTGTATCGTTTTCTCATTTATTCTGTCACGAATTATCAAAAAGGATAAGGTCGAGAACGCGTAAAAATAAAACCTCAACTAGCAAATAATGGAGCGGGACGCTAAAGCGTCTCGCTCCATTACTTGTTAGTTATATTCTTACTTATCTAAGATTTTTTTCAGTTCTTTCATAAACGTATTTACGTCCTTAAACTCCCGGTACACGGAAGCAAACCGCACGTAAGCTACCTCATCTAAGTCCTTTAGCTCTTCCATGACAATTTCGCCGACTCGACTACTAGGTACTTCCTTCTCTTCCAGATTAAAGATTTTATTTTCAATCTTATTAACCGCTTTGGCAATATCATCTGCTGATACTGGTCGCTTATAACAAGCGCTTAACACTCCTGATTCGATTTTACCGCGATTATACTGTTCTCTCGTATTATCCTTCTTAATGATAATAAGAGGAATCGTTTCGACTTTCTCATACGTTGTAAAACGTTTCGTACATTCATCGCAAGAACGCCGTCTTCTGATGGAACTTCCGTCTTCAGCCGGACGTGAATCGATTACACGAGTATCCGGGTGACCGCAATATGGACATTTCATCTCCTACTTTCCCTTTCCTTTTAGACTCAAACAATGCTAGACCTCATTTTAGCATAAATTCTAGACCTTGACAATGAAACTGTTGTACAATGAAATCATCTTAAAAAACCCCTTGACCTTGACGTTACGTCATAGTTTAAAGTGAACTTAGCAAGGAGAAAGGAGGGGCAAATAAATGATGATTACTATTCAAAAGCTAGCTGCCATGGCCGGTGTCAGCACCCGAACGCTGCGCTATTACGACCAGACGAAGCTGCTTACGCCAGCGGCGATAAACGAAGCCGGATATCGCCTGTACTCTCAGCAAGAGATTGACCGCTTATGGCAAATTCTCTTTTATAAAGAACGAGGACTCTCTCTGGGGACGATTAAGGATATTCTAGATGATCCTGATTACGACGCCAGGGCCGCGCTTACAAGTCATCTTAAGACGCTAAAGGAAGAGCGAAGCCACCTAGACTTGCTAATTGACACTGTAGAAAAAACCATATCTGAACGAAAGGGGAACTTAAAAATGAAAAACGAAGAACGTTTTGAAGTCTTTAAACAACAATTAGTAGACGAGAACGAAGAAAAATACGGAGAAGAGATCCGGGAAAAATACGGCGATGAAAAAATCGATAAGGCCAATCAGAAAATGCTAAAAATGACGGAAGCTGAATATAAGCAGTTTCAGGAGCTGGGCGAAAAAATCTTAACCTCGTTAGAACAAGCCGTACAAGACGGCGCTAGCCCTGAAGACGAAGTTGGTAAAGAAATCGCGCATCTCCACACCCAATGGCTTAAGATGACTTGGCCAGCATCCGCCTACACGAAAGAGGCTCACCAGGGTCTCGGAGAAATGTACGTAGCTGATGAGCGCTTTCAAGCCTTTTATGATAAAAATGTCGAGGGCTGCGCCGCTTTCTTACGGGACAGCTTAAAATCCTGGCTCTAGAATACTAAGTGGATGAAATAGAGCACTAAGAGGTGAGCCGGGTAAAAGATGTAAAATAAGTATTTAGGAGCATTGCCCTTTTTACCGTTATATGCCAATAAAAGCGGGATGCTTGCGGTGCTGCCGATGAAGCCAAAGCCCAGATTAGCTAGCATTTCCCGCAGGGCATCAGAGGCTCCAGTAGCGTAGATACCGGTAGCATTTAAAATACTAAAAAACCAGACGATTACAACTGGGACGATTACCCGCTTCTTTGGCCCTTTAATAACGTGATAACAGAAAATAATAGGTACGCACATGCCGCCCCAATCACAGAAAAAGGAAATCACAATCGCCACAGCAAAAATGAGCCAAAAGAAGCCTTGGTTGGTTTTATAAAAGGTCTCATAAGCGTGAATAACTCCAAGTCCTAAGAGTAAAGAAAAGATGATGTTAAGTGCTGGGTAAAGCGCTAGGACAAACGGAAAAAAGGAGATGAGGGCAAAGACTAGCAGACGCTTTGCGTATTTCTTGATATCCCTAGTATATTTATAGCCTTCATTTAGCAGATACGCCATCACTGGAAAGGTAACGCCACCGACCGCAGTAAAGATAACATAGGGTACGTCCGGCAAGGATTCGCCAAAGACGTGGGCAACGTGGTTAAAGAACATACCGATAATGGCGATTATTTTTAGTTGTGATGAATTAAGTTTCATAAAATTTGTAACTCCTTTTTTGAATTACTACCCCTTGGGGTAGTTCCTAGCTTTTATTACATGCTATACTGTCTCTAGCTTCCAAAGAGGTTTGCCGTACATCCACACCACAGAATATAAACGGGAAAGCCTAGGCAAATTTGGTGCTTATCTTCCATTTTCAGAAAAAGCAGTCATCGGCGACTGCTTTTTCTGCTCTCCACTATTTTAACACCTTCTCGTAATCTAAATCTCCATATATCATCTTTGTCACAATCCCCGCTATCACTGCTAGCAAGACCCCAAGAATTAAGAGTAACCACCACTTAAGTAAAAAGAGACCGGTAAATTGTCCCACCATCAAAAGCGCTAGCGGCAAGACGAGAAAGACGCTTTTTTGCTGAGCTTCTTCCATAGTCTGAGCTTTTGCTGAACCTTTCACAATGAGCGCTACCGCAATAAGCGAGATTGCCGGCGCCAGGAGAATCAGGATAATCGGCCAATTCACTCCCGGTAGCCACCCCTTTCCCGTTATGAGAAAGACCTCTAGCTCCACCGTCAAAATCATCAGGATAAAGGACGCATACGTTACCATAACACTGAGACTAACACTGGCCATGATCTTCGCTTCAAATATTTGACGCAGGGACAGAGGACTATAGAATAAAGTCTCCAGCGTACTCTTTTCCTTCTCTCCTACAAAGGAGCCAGCTGCCATCACCGAAGCTGCCATCACCGGAATAATAATAAAGAAGACTGGTAGAATATAATTAAGAAACATATTTAGTCCTAACTCTCTTAAGTCCTGAGAATTACCCGGCAACTGGGCAAAGAGCTTTTCCATCCCTTCCATATCCACTCTATCAAGAGGTGAAAGAAGCATAATAAGGACGAATACTGTGGGCATGAAGACCGAAAACATAATGGGAACAATCGTCAGTGGCAATAATAAGTTTTTGTTTTTCAACATATTACCCATGTCTTTTTTGGCAATTGCCAACTGCATTTTAGAGATGATCATGGCCCTCCCCCTTTCTCTTAATCAGGGCAAAATAGATGTCCTCCAAAGACTGCTCTAATGCCCTTACCTCGTAGATAGACGTCCCATTCCGAGCGAGCCTTTGGACGATTGCGGGAATCTCTTCCACCTCACTTATCTTCATTTCATAGCGATTCTCTGCCACTTTTTCTAGGTGGCTATTTTCTGTTAAAGGAATATTTTCGGCCTTTAGCTCTAAGGTCAAAGCATCCATTGTAAGGGCGCGAAGCTCTCGTAAATTCCCTTTGGCTAACAATTCCCCTTCGGCTATCAATCCGTAGGTGCTGCAAACCTCCTGAGCATAACGGAGCTGATGGGTGCAAAGGAAAACGGTGATGCCTTCATCTTTGGCCATTTCCTTAATCAAGTCGTTCACTCGCCAAATGCTCTCAGGATCAAGACCGGAAGTCGGCTCATCGAGAAACAGCATCTGGGGACTATGCAAAAGGGCTCTGGCTAAAGACAGGCGCTGGCGCATACCGGTTGAATAGGTACCCAGTTTTTGATACATCGCGTCCGTTAGTTCTAAACGCTCCAACAACTGGAGCGCCCGGGCTTTGGCCATCTCTTTCTCAAGCCCAAAGACTTCCCCGTAAAACAAAAGATTCTCATAACCGCTTAAAAGATTATACATCTGGGCGTGTTCGGTCATGATTCCACAAAAGCCATGAAGCTTTGCAGGCTCGGCGCTTGGGTCCACGCCGAGAATCTGGCTCTTCCCTGTGCTGGGAGTCAACAGACCGGTTAAGAGTTTAATGGTCGTGGTCTTTCCCGCCCCATTAGGGCCGAGAAAGCCAAAAACCTCCCCCTGGTGTAGCGAAAAATCAAGGTTTTTTAAAGCTTCCTTACCGGTATCGTATACCTTTGATAAATTACTGGCTTCAATAGCTACCATAGTTTGCTCCTTTTACGCTGACATTAGTTTCTCTGAATTAAAGGCCTTTACAATTAAGAACTGGAAGACAGCGCCGATTACAATGGTTTCCCCTAAGGTCAGGAGAAACTGTGGCATGGTAATCGTACTACTTAAGACCCCCTGAATTGCCAAGGTATTGTTATAGACAGGAATCATAAAGCTCTCCATTCCCGGTGCTTTTGTGGTAAACATGGTCATCATCCCTAGCACTAAGATTAAGATATAAGCTGGCATTACGTAAGAACTGGCTTCTTTTACTGACTTCGCAAAGACCGAGACGAAGACGATTAAGCTGGCATAAAGGAAAGATAGGGTAATCATTAGCGCCACTAACATCCCAATTTGACCAGGAGATAGGGAAAGCTTAATGGCACTGCCCATATCGCCACCTGCGGCTCCGGTAAAATTCGGCATAAAGAAGACCATGGTAACCACGTAAATCAAGGCAGAAATCCCAGAAATCACCATTAAGGCAAACACTTTACCCAAGGCGATGGAGCTGCGCTTTAAGGGCGAAACCAATAAGGAGGCCATGGTTCCCCGTTCTTTTTCTCCCGCTACCATATCTGTACCGATTGACATGGCACCAGCAAAGAGCAGGAGGGTAATAAAGTATGGCAACATCATCCCGGCAGCTTTTCCACTAGCCTTCTCTTCATCCTGAATAATTGCTTCGTCATTATCAGAATTAACGGTAAAGACCGTCAAGGTAGAAACATCTCCCACCCGATCGGCTAGTAACGCTTGGCGATACCCTTCCAATGCCTGGTTAGAAATCTGGTCGTAAGCTACACCCGAGTATTCTTCTGAAGGGTTATAGTAAGTCTTTACCTGAGGTAAGTTATCCCCCACCTGATAATCGGCTACCGCCTTCTCAAAATCCACAGGAAACTCGACGATTAGATCGGCTTTCCCAGACTTTATCTCTGCCTTTGCCTTCTTAAGCTGGGCCTCATCGGTAATCACTTTTTCTTTATAGGTGATTTCAGACATTTCTAGAAAGCTCGTAAAACTAGCTGGTGCGTCCATCATATAGACCACTGGTTCGTGATCCTCTAAATCTTTCATCATTCCTTGGGCTAGGTTACCCACTAAGGTCATCAACCCCACCATTAACACTACCGGGAGAATAAAGGTAGAGAAAATCATCTTTTTATCACGAAAGATTCGCGCTAACTCTTTTCCAAAAATCTGTTTGATACCGTCCATTATGCCTCTACCTCCTCAGCTTGTTTATAGTATTCAAAAAAAGCATCCTCTAAATCTTTCGCCCCTGTAACTGCTAGTAACTCGGCAAGTGTGCCTTCAGCAATCTTTTTCCCGTTAATAATCATGCCAATACGATCACAAAGCTTCTGAGCCTCAGACATAATATGGGTAGACATAATGATTAGCTTGCCTTCATCCCGCAGTTTTCTCAAATAATCCGTTACCCCGCGAGCAGTAATAATATCGAGACCGTTGGTGGGCTCGTCAAAAATAATGATATCCGGGTCGTGAACGAGACTCACGGCAATCGCTGCTTTTTGCTTCATCCCCGTAGATAGCTCTTTGATCCGTTTGCTGGCAAATTCGTCAATGCCAAAGTAAGGAAAGAGCACGGCTTTGCGGTTTTCTATCTCGCTCTTTGACATCTTGTGGACCCGGCCGAAGAAATCGAACATGTAATTCACATCAAACTGTTCATCTAACTTTATATCGCTGGTTAGAAAGCCAATGCTGTCCCTGACTTTCTCAGACTCTTTTTGCACTTCATGGCCGTTCACGTAGATTTCTCCCTGGGTGGGTTTGATCAGGGTGGCGATACAGCGAAGAGTGGTGGTTTTTCCCGCCCCGTTAGGTCCAAGAAGGCCGTAGATTTCCCCTTCTTTGGCCGTTAGGCTTAAGCCGTCCACCGCCCGCTTATAGGGATCCTTTGTTTTCGCCTCCGCCATTTGCCGCTTATTGAGTTTGTAAATCTTTGTAAGGTCTTTGATTTCGATCATTGTCTTTTCCTTTCTTCTGTTTATTTTACGCGAAAATACTTTGGTGAAAACTTATATACTAGCACTAAGGCCACCGCTGAGTACACGACTGTAACGCCTAGTACGATTAGGGTAAAGGCAAAACCGCCACGGCGAATTTGATAACTCACAAAACATAAAATGTACATTCCTTGGCTAATTAAGCGGTAGAGCGGGTTCTTAATCGCCAAATCCGTCGTATACGGTTGCAATACGTAATATAAAAATAAATGATGAACGCAAAACAATACCGAAAGCATCAGCACACACGTATATAGCAACAGCAAATCCCTGGTGAAAATATCACCTCCGCTAAGAGCGGTCAATACCATTACCCCTAAGCAGATGGAGACGGAAATCGGAAAGTTATATGACATCACGTAGCGCAACCTAATGTTGAAGTTTTTTAAGATCACTCCCGGTTTGCGATAGAAATTAAACTTCAGCATGCTATTATCGCAGTTATAGAACATGGCCTTCGTCGATTTCTGCCCTGTATTGATAACATACATAATAAAAACTAGCACCGGTAAATAATTCGGTAAAGCTAAAAATGGTTTCTTAAACTCTGGCACAAAAAGGATCGTAATAGCACTAAGGGCCACACACACCCAGATGATAGCGAGGCGAATTAGCACCGGATGAAAAAGCAAGCGATTGTGACGGGCAAAGAAAAGAGCCTGAAAGTAAGCATACCCTTTCTTTTTGTTGATTACAGCCATCCGCCGCTGATTAACCGTCAAGTCGCTTTCCTTCATCTCCACCTCTTTAAAAGTGGCCGCGGCGGTTTTCTTCCCATCAACCTGAATGTATTCCTGCTTTAAGTTCATCATGGTGACCTGCTGCCAAGAAGTAAAACGCCGGTAAATATAGTAAAGGCTAAAAGCGATAACTAGCAGTGATAGAATCACCCCCACTGGAGAGCAGACTCCTCGCAAAAGCAGGGTGCTAAATTGCCAAAATTCCCCTTTTAGATAAACGTAGAAAAGTGGTAAACCGTAGGCAACAATTAAAGCGATTAGTATTACGATCATCACGAGTTTCGTATTTCTAAAGAGGCTTCTTTTTAATTTCTTAGAAGTCATCAACTGAAACGCCTCTCCCAAAAAGCGAAAGCTCATTAAGACCAGGAGAATAACGAACGCTCGTCCCAAACTTCTAAGAGAAATCCCTGAAAAGATAAAGACCATCACGGAAATACCTAGATAGAAGCCCACAGCTAGTTTAAGCTTTCCGAAAAGAAAGGTGGCTTTCATGTAGTCCTTTGGGCGCACCCGCATAAAACGAATCGCGATGTACTTTTCCTTGGAAGCATTCAGAATTGTGGATTCCATAAAGAGCATCATCACTCCGGATAAAATAAGCAGAACGTAGACCCCCATCCCTAGAGCCCCTTCGCTTCCCATTCCCTGGCGGATATCTTCTGAAAAAAGTTCTACCGGCAGCACCGCTACTAGTAGGACGTAGAAAATCGAAAATACAAAGGACAGCAAGGTTTTGATAGCGACAAAAATGGCCGAAAGGGCTGTCTTCGTCGTGCTGTCGGCATAGACATTATCGGAGATGGCCTGTTTTAGAAGGGGCACTCGCTTCAAGAAATAGAAGACACCGTTTACGAGATAGGCCGACTTGATTTTGAATATGGTTTTACTAAGGCTAAGCATTGGTATTTACCTCGCGAGGCTCTTCCCTTAGGATATTAACAAGCCGTTCCTCCAAATCCTTACTGTGAATCAAATCATGGTCTAAAAGCTCTAGCATCCCGTCGTGAAGGACGACGATCTCATCGCACATATCGGTGGCCAGCTGCAAAATATGGGTAGAAAAAAGCAGGATCTTATCCACTTTAATCGCTTGTAGCATCTTCTTCACCTCAAGAGCCACCACCACATCTAAGGAGGTCAGGGGCTCATCGAGAAGCATCACTGGCGGGCTAGCGATAAAGCAGGCTAACATCTGTAGCTTATTCTTCATCCCGTGAGAGTACCCTTTGATTAAGCGATGCCAATCCTCAGGATCAAGATTAATCCCTGCTAACCACTCTTCCGCGGTCTTACCAGTAGCATAGGCTGCGTTGGTTTCCATAAAAAACTTGATAAACTCATAACCGGTTAGAAACTCCGGTAAAACTGGAGTCGATAAGACGTAGCCCACATCATCCGCCGTTAATTCCTTAGGAGAAGCACCTTCACTTACTAGATAAGCTTTCCCCTCATCTGCACGAATCTCTTCGCTTAGGCAATTGAACAGAGTGGTCTTACCTGCGCCATTTCGGCCTAATAGTCCGTAGATTTTCCCCTCCTCAAAAGTAAAACTAATATCCTTTAAAACCATCTTTGATCCAAAGTTCTTTCTGATATGCTCAAGCACTAATTCCATGACTCATCCCTCATTCTCGTTTTTTGTATTATTACTTTAGTACAATAATACCATTTTCACCGTATTTGTCAATACTTTACTGCACTAAAAAGGGAAGGACTTTCGCCTTCCCTTCTTTATCCTTAATAAATCACCGTTCCCGTTTTGCCGCTAATAGCCTCCCCTAGCTTATCAAAGGAAGTGATAATAGCTTTGCGTCCTTCGCCTTTTTCAATAAAAGACACCGCCGCCTTAAATTTAGGAAGCATGGTATACGTTCCAAACTGACCGTCTTCCATATATTGCTTAGCCTCCGAAGCGCTGATTTCTCCTAACAACTCTTCGTTTGGTTGACCTAAGTTAATCTGTACCTTTTCATCACCGGTTAGGATAATCAGCAAATCAGCATTTAGGTCCTCTGCCATTTTCCCCGCGGTTAAATCCTTTTCAATAATGGCTCCCGCGCCTTTTAGGTGATGCTTTTGCTCGAGAACGGGAATTCCCCCGCCACCGCCAGCAATCACTACCTGGTCAGCATCTAAAAGCGTCCTGATTGCCTCAATCTCCACAATCTTTACGGGATTAGGCGAAGACACCACTCGGCGAAAGCCTTTCCCTGGTTCTTCCACCACATAATTACCCTTTTGCTTTTCGAAAGTAGCCTCTTCCCCGCTTAAATAACGACCGATTACCTTCGTTGGTGTATAAAAAGCCTCATCATAAGGGTCTACAATCACCTGGGTAAGCACCGTACTGACAGTCTTAACAATTCCCCGGTCTAGAAGCTCTTCCCGAATGCCGCTTTGTAAATCGTAGCCGATATACCCTTGGCTCATGGCTGAACACACCGACATCGGGGCGGCTGTGTAATCAGCGTGGTTCTTGCCAAACTCATTCATCGCTGCATGAATCATCCCCACCTGTGGGGCATTGCTATGGGTTATCGCAATCTGGTACCCTTCGCTAATTAGATCGGCCAAAATCTTCGAAGTCTGTTTAACCGCTGCCATCTGTTCTGGCAAGGTGGTTCCTAAAGCTCTATGTCCTAACGCTACAACTGCTCGTTTCTTCATTACGTTTACCTCGATTTCCTATTCGATAATATAAAGTGGACTACTTGCCTTTAACTCTTCTAACATCTGCCGCACCGTCTTCATGGTCACCGGATGCCGTTTAAAATCAGCAATCTCTGCCAGCGGTACCAGCACAAAGTCTCGATTTGCCATATCCACATGAGGGATTTGCAAGTCTCTGCTGTCATAAATCTGATCGTCAAAAAAGAGTATGTCAAGGTCAAGGGTTCTTGGTCCCCAATGGGTCAAGTGACCTTTCCCAGCATTTAATTCCAGTTCCTTAAACACCTTCAAAAGCTCCTGAGGCGAATAAATCGTTTCCATTAAAAAGGCGCCATTTAAGAAATCCTCTTGATCTACATTGCCGTAAGGCTTGCTCTTAAAGACTGAGGACACTTCAAGCACCTTGCAGCCTTCAAGCTTATTAATGGCTTCAATACCATTCTCAAGATTCTTATTCTTATCACCGATGTTAGAGCCAATAGAAACGTACACTTGATGGCGTTCTTTAACTGTAGACACCGACACATAATTAAACGGAAGCCCAATGGGCGCTTCTGGCTTCTTTATTTCTAACTCAACTTTTTGCAGCTGCTGGAAATTAAGAAGTAACTCTCTTGATAAATTGTCTGTTGCCGTCTCTAAGAGCTTATAGGTTCGAGACGTAAGATAGGCATGCATAAAGTGGCAAATCTTACCGTAATCTACCGCCTTCTCAATATTATCCGATTTGGCCGCCTTAAAAAAGTCACCTGATAAGGTAGCGGAAACCAAAAAATTTTGACCGGTTAACGTCTCCCGCTCATACACGCCGTGATGAGCAAAAATAGCCAGATCCTTAATTCTGATTACATCCATAGTAATGTCCTCCATTCTTAGTGTGTGTTTACGCCTCTATGATTGCCCGGGCCATCGCTAGCGCCCTCTTATTACCTTTTACATTGTGTACTCTAAAGACCGAAGCCCCTTTCATCATGCCAATTACCGTCGTTACTAGCGTTCCTTCCTCCCGCTCCTGTATATCTACCCCCAGCGTTTGGCCAATCACCGACTTCCTCGAAGTTCCAAGAAGCACGGGATAGCCCAGCGTCTTCAGGGCATCTAGGTGGTTAATAATCTTTAGGTTTTCTTCTAAAGACTTGGCAAAGCCCACCCCTGGGTCTAAGATAATTCGCTCATCGGCAATCCCAGCTGATTTGGCTAGATCAAGGGACTGCTGAAGCTCAATTTGTACCTGGCTTATGAAATCCTGGTACGGCGCTGCTTGGCGGTTGTGCATCAGACACACAGCCACTTGGCCCTTTGCTACCACCTGGGCCATCTTAGGGTCTGCTTTTAACCCCCATATATCATTGATCATGTCAGCACCGGCGTCAATTCCCGCCTGAGCCACTTGACTTTTATACGTATCTAGGGATAGCGGCACGTCAAAACGGGCTTTAATCTTTTCAATCACCGGTACAATTCTCCCGATTTCCTCTTCATCGCTCACGGGTTCATAATTCGGCCTGGTGGATTCGCCGCCGATATCGATGATATCGGCCCCCTCTTCGGTCATCTGCTCTACGTGAAACAGGGCTTCATCAAGAGCCTGAAAGCGGCCGCCATCCGAAAAAGAATCCGGCGTAACATTCAAGATACCCATGATGTATTGCTTATTTTCTAAATCAAACTCTCGCTTACCAATTACCACCTTTAGGCCTCCAGTTTATTGTTCTTCTTGTCTTCTGGCCAGTTACAAGTCGCTGCTGCCACACAAGCGTAACAGGCCCGGCTCTTCTTATCCGCTCGGTAAAGAATCCCGCCTAGCGAACAGTCCTTTTCCTCTTTACTGGCTCTATGGCCACGAATAGCGCCAAGTATCTCTTCTATTTGCCGGTCCTCTACCTCTAAGTCCCTTAAGATTTCGGCCGCCATAAGCGCCGAAGCTTCTTCATGAGGTATTCCTTCTAGGTACTGACGAGCCCGACCGATATCGTGCAAAAGGGCGGTTAGATAAATGCTCTCCTTATTAAGAGTCAAGCCCTCTTCCAACTTCATAATATAAGCCAGTCTGGCCACATCTAGAAAGTGCCCTAAATCATGCTTGCAGTATTGCCGGTCCTGTTCTGCTTCTTGAATCTCTTTATACGCCCTTTGATAAAGGGGATGCTCTAGTACTTGATTCATTATCTTCATGATTTTACCATGGTGAAAAACATCTCTAGTTGCTGGTTATCCTGAACAAACTCGCCTCTTCTAGCGATGGTTACCGTCTGGGATCCCGGTTTCTTGACCCCACGCATGGTCATACAGAGATGCTCTGCCGTAATCATTACCACCGCCCCTTTTGGTGCTAAGTACTCCATCAGCGCATCGGCAATCTGGCCGGTCATCTGTTCTTGAATCTGGGGACGTCTAGCAAAGACCTCTACCGTTCGCGCCAATTTGCTAAGGCCCACCACCTTGCCGTCGGGAATATAAGCAATGTGTACCTTGCCATAAAAAGGCATAAAATGGTGTTCACACATGGAATAGAAAACAATATCCTTCTCTACCACCATCTCCGTACCTTCACTTTTAAAGGTCTTCGATAAGTACTTCTCCGGGGTTTTGTCCATCCCCGAAAAAAGCTCCTCGTACATCTTGGCAATACGCTTTGGTGTCTCTACCAAGCCTTCCCGGTTACAATCTTCGCCCATTCCCTCTAACATCAGGGTTGTGGCTGCCTCTATCTTCTCTCGATTTATCATAATTTATACTTCTTTCTTCTGCTCTTCCACTAAAGTCGTCAACTCTCCCAAATAAGACAGAGAACCAAACGCCACAATCACGTCGTTCTCTCTGGCTTCGCTAAGGGCGCTGGCTAAAGCGGCTGCCACACTGGGTGCAGTTTTCACCTGGTCTGTATACTCCCTTACCGTTTGCGCTAGCGCTTCTGCTGGGAAGCCCCGATCACCTGGGGGTGTCACCGTAATAATACTCTCTGCTAGGGAGTAGGTAGCGGCGATTATCTCTCGGTAATCCTTATCCTTTAGTACTCCCATTATATAAATAATCCGTTTGTTTGTAAAATAAAACTTAAGGGACGCCGCTAGCTCTTTGGCCGCTGCCTGGTTATGGGCGCCGTCGATAATCACTAAGGGATTATGGGCAATTGCGCTAAAGCGGCCTGGCCAAGCTGTCCGTACTAACCCTTCTCTAAGCGCCTCATCACTCACCTTAATCCCTTGCTCCCTTAAGACGAGGATGCTTCTAAGAGCCGTGGCGCCATTGGTGATTTGGTACGCTCCGCCTAGCTGAATCTCTAGCTCCTGATAGCCCCCGTAGCTAAAGCGTTGGACGCTAGGGCCATAGGTAATCGCCGTCATCTCTTCCTCATCCACAAAGGTAAGAAACGCTCCTTTTTCTTTGGCCACACGTTCTAGTACCTTTCTTGCCTCAGGTTCCTGAGGCCCGCAGACAACAGGGCAGCCCTCTTTAATAATGCCGGCCTTCTTTTCACTGATGGCCGTTAACGTCTGACCGAGAAAGTCCGTGTGGTCCCTACTAATCGGCGTAATCACCGAAAGTAACGGCCTGCTAATCACATTGGTGGCATCTAAGTCGCCGCCGAGACCCGTTTCGATAACGGCAAAGTCACAGTGCTCTTCCTTAAAATAGAGAAAAGCTATCGCCGTCTCTACCTCAAAGATCGTCGGTAGGGGTAACCCTTTTTGCTCTAGTCTTAGAAAAGCTGCTTGAACCTGAATGATTAAGGGGAGCAAGCGCTCCTGGCTAATCTGAACGCCGTCTATCTGAAAACGCTCCCGGTACGAAAAAACGGTGGGGGAAACGTACCGCCCCACCTGATATCCTGTTGTTGTTAAAATGGTGCTGATAAAAGCTAAGGTCGAGCCCTTGCCATTGGTACCAGCAATATGAATGCAGGGCGTATCCGCCTCTGGGTTTTCCAGCTCAAAAAGCAAGCTTTTGATACTTGAAAGCCCAAGGACGCTCCCTGATTTGGCAATCCCTTCAAGAAATGCCATTCCTTCTTGGTAATTCATGTTCTTAATCCTCTATTAGTTTTACAGTTAAGCGAACGGGGCTGTGATCGGCATGCATAAAACCGTAGTCAAGGGTCGCAAGCTCTAACACCTCCACCTCATCGGAAACGATGAAGCCGTCGATAACCGCTTTTTGTGTCATCTTAGTAAGGGGCGTATCGTTTAGTCTACTGGTCGGTTTATCTCCGTCCATTAAGAGACGAAAGCCCTCAGGAATACTGGCTTCATCAAACATCCCTGGAGTCCACTTATCTTCATCGATCGTCGGGTATTTTTCTAGCCAGGCAGGTGTTGTCTGGTTGAAATCACCACCGGCAATGACGTAATTCCCTAGTCCTCGTTCTTCTTCTAAACGCTTCATCAAAATCTCGGTTTGGGCCGCTTTCCCTTCCCCGCTATCATAAGCCTCTAGATGAAGGTTAAGCACCACTAGCTCTTTATCACTTCCAGCAATCGGCAGGCGTGTCTCTAATAAACAGCGCTTTAAATTCGCCATGCGCACCGGCCACTTAAAAGGCACAGGCAGGGCAATCCGCGTAGCTTCTGTTACCTTTTTATCCGTAAGGGTAACCAGACCACTTTTTACTTTCCCGATAGTCGGCAGGGGAAAAGGCACGTATTCACAATTGAAATTGTACGCAAAATAAGAATTGTACGCTAGCGCTTCTTGAAGTTCTAAGCGCTGGTCGTGATGATAGGAACGCTTGGAATCAAGATCCACCTCTTGGAGCAGATAGATGTCGGCGGGATTCTCCTTTAACTCACTCATAATCCCTTCTATATTTTTTTGAACCACCCCTTCTTCGTCTGGACGCACCTTGCTACCGCCATCCATAAAGAAATCCTCTTCGGCACTAAGGCATCCATAACCAATATTGTAGGAAAGAAGGGTAAGGGAGCTTTCTAACTCCACTGCTGTTGGCGAAACCTCTTCCGAAACCAAGGCTGCTTCTCGGGCTTCCGGGCGATATTCCTTAACCGAAAGATAGCCTAAAAGACCAATCACTGCTAAAAGTAATACCCCCACTACAATTCCTATTCCTTTTGCTATTTTTTTAATATTTTTCTTCATGAGTTCCATTATACCTTCTCTTGCTCTTTTTTGAAATAGCGGTTTGACGACAGACACGTAATTCAGTATGATAAGAGTAACTATTCAGGACAGTGGTCTGTCCTGAAATATCAACAAACGAAACGAGGACTTTCAGATGAAAAAAAGAGCCTTTAGCACCATCGGCATTGCCCTTTTAGTGGCCACTTTAGCTTTGCAGGGTTTTGCGGGAACGGTAACCGCTATCATCGCCTTTATCACTACCCTTAATAGCAGCGGTGGTGATGTGATGAATGCCACCTTAGAAATAACCATGAAACTAAATACCCTGCTCTCTGTTTTAGGTGAGTGTATTGCTCTTTTAATCTTTCGCGTAATGACTAAGGGTGTCATTGGCGTGACTGCACCAAAGAAAAAAATGTCCACTAGAAGTCTCTATCTGCTAGGTGTTGCTTGCTACGGAACCTCCATTCTTCTAGCTACCTTCGGCGGCGCCTTAAACCAATTTCTCCAAAAACTATTGAAAGGCTCTGAAGCAGTAGGCGAGACAACTCAGATTGTAAGTACCATGCTTGACAAAACTCCGCTTTTTCTAACCATCCTAACTGTAGGCATTCTCGGGCCCGTAATCGAAGAATTACTTTTTCGTAAAGCCTTAATTGACAAACTTAGACCCTTTGGCTATACCACGTCTATTCTTCTAAGCGGACTCCTATTTGGTGCGTTTCATATGAATTTTGAGCAATTTTTTTATGCGGCCTTTATCGGCGTCCTCTTAGGGGCTATTTATTATAAAACTGGAGATATCAAGTATTCCATTATCATTCATATCGTTTTTAATTCATTTAATATTTTCGTATCCCAAGCAGCAACACTTAATGAGACCGCCGTTACTATCATTCAAAATGTTTTCGTTTTAATCGGGCTCCTATTCTTTCTTATTATGGGGATTAAGTATCTCCGCCAGCGCCCGCAAGAAGAATCTGTTCCCGTAACCAAAAAAGAAATATTTATAAACGGCGGCATGCTCGCCTATCTGATCTGCTGTCTTCTCGGCATGATTGGTACGGGATTAATTTTATAAGGGGTTTTACACATGAAGATCAGACTGGCATTAGTCTATCGGGGAGTGGGTCTACTTTTAGCAACCTTGGCCCTTATTAGCAACATGATTGTTCCAAACTTAAAGTTCATACTTTCTAGATTTATGTATTATACGATTCAGAGCAATATTCTCGCTTTCGTATTATTTGCTTTGCTCTTTTTTCGCTCCGTCTACGAATTCGGCAAGAAAGAGCGCGTTGGTCGAACTGACTTCTTTACCGGTTTTCAGTTTATCTGTGTCATCAATCTCCTCCTAACCTTCTGTGTTTACTGGATGATCCTGCTTCCCGATAAATTTACCATGGGATATGGCTCTGTCACTCTTTCTTTCCGTAATCTCTCGGTTCACCTAATCGTGCCCCTTCTCTGTCTTATTGACTACTTTGCCTTTTCTAATCCTGGAAAGCTCAAGTACAAAAGTATCTGGGGCGCCCTTATCTATCCTACTTTCTACATCATCCTAGTAGCGATTATGGCCCGTAGCGGTTTCGTCTTCCGCTTGTCAAAAAAAGACGGCCAACCCGTTCGCTATCCTTACTCTTTTCTCGATTTCGATCGCTACGGTAAGAACGTCTTTCTCTCTATCGCTATCCTCGCCCTATTAATCCTCATCTTCGCCCACATCCTTTACGGGATCGACTATCGGCGCACAAAGCGTACAAACCACACAAAACAAACTAATTGACCACTCTATTCCCTTCATGATAAAATATCTTGCAACTGTTTATAAGCAAAGGAATAACATACCTTGGAGGGATTTACCCGTATGAACGAGCACACTCAATTGATTGTCATGCTAACACATCATGATCAGACCGTAAAAAACGCCTACGAAATTTTCGACAACTGCAAAGATTCTAAAGCAAAATTTTGGGGGTTTAAAGATTCAGGAATACCGCTTGACGAAATGAAAGCTTTATATGCCTACATGAAAGCCTGCGGTAAAACTACCGTTCTTGAAGTAGTTGAATATACGGAGGCGGAAGGGTTAGCAGGTGCGCAGATGGCGCTAGATTGTGGTGTTGACATCCTAATGGGCACTATTTTCTCCGATTCTATTCATAAATTCTGTCAAGAAAACAACCTGAAATATATGCCTTTTGTCGGCACTGTCACGGAACGCCCGTCCGTTCTAAATGGCTCTGCTAAAGAGATGATTGCCGAGGCCAACTGTTATCTAGAAAAAGGAGTCTATGGCATTGATCTTCTAGGCTATCGCCATACCGGTGACGCTTCTGCCATTATAAAAGAATTCGTCACCACCGTAAATGCCCCTGTCTGTGTGGCTGGCGATGTAAATAGCTATCAAAGAATAGATGAGGTAAAGGACTTTGGCGCAGCGGCTTTTACCATTGGCAGTGCCTTCTTTGAAAACAAATTTGAAGGTTCTTTCAAAGAACAAGTCAATAAAGTCTGTCAATACATAAATTGTCTTGAAGGAGTGTCTCATGTTTAAAGTTCTTTATCCTTACGAATATGCTGATAGTGTCTTCGCGATTGATTATCACGCCCTATTGTCTAAAGGCTATAAAGGGATCATCTTCGATATTGACAACACCCTCGCACACCACGGTGAAGATCCCACCGAAGAAGTGGATAATCTTTTTGTCGAGCTTCATAACCTAGGCTTAAAAACCTTGCTATTATCCAATAATTGCAAAGAGCGAATCCTAAGCTTTATGCGTAATATTGATACTTTATACATCGATGAAGCAGACAAACCCAATGTCGCTAGCTACTATAAAGCTCTCGATATACTGGGACTAAGTAAAGATGAGGTGGTCTTTGTCGGCGACCAAGTCTTCACAGATATCTACGGTGCTAATAAGTGCGGAATCCCCAGTATTCTTGTCAAATATATGCGTTATGATTCCGAAACGAAAATCGGAATTAGAAGAAGGCTTGAAAAGGTTATTCTTTGGTTTTATGGCTTTAGCAGACGTTACCAACATCGACTGGGGTCTATCTGTAAAAAGGAGGCAAGTAACTAATGTTCTGGAACAAAGATTTACTTTTTTGCGATATAAATCCTACTTGCTACGCTATTTCTGTACAGAAAGAAATTTGTAAGCGGCACCTCCAAGACTTAATGAGCCACGATAAGATTGCCAAAGAAAAACAAAACGAAGTCTTGCCAAATCTTATCTCTAGCCATCAATCAAATATGATTAAAAGAGCACCTGGTGTAGAGTTGCTCTCGCAGACGAATAAAGCTTTTAATATTAATTTGGCCAGTGAAAAAATCAATGGCATTGTTATTCACCCAGGTGAAGTCTTCTCCTTTTGGAAGACAGTTGGTAAGGCTAGCAAGCGAAAAGGATATAAAGAGGGCCGAATTATGCACCGTAATAATCTAGTTACAGGCATTGGCGGTGGTCTCTGCAATCTCGGTAACACCATTCACCTTTTGCTCCTTCATAGTCCTTTAGATGTTACCGAATTCCACAACCATTCAGACGCTCTTGCTCCTGACGAAGGGGAACGCATCCCCTTTAGTGCCGGCACCTCCGTCAGCTACAATAGTCAAGACTACCGCTTCAAAAACAATACCACCCAGGACATTCAACTCCGGCTGTGGTGTGAAGGCGAAATGCTCTTGGCCGAATTAAGAAGTGACACGGAATTCCCTTGGACGTACCGCATCGTCGAGGAAGACCACCACTTCACAAAAGAAGGAACGAAGTACTACCGGGTCTCCAAAATCTTTAAAGAGACCCTCGATCGACAAACTGGAAATATCCTAGCTAAAGATTTGGTCTGGGACAACCATTCCGAAGTAATGTACGACTACGATTTGATTCCCCGCGAACTTATCCACTAAAAAACCCGCCAGAAAACTGGCGGGTTTTTTCATTTTCTCTTTTCTATCCTACACAAGGTGCGATGCTTACGATTTCGCTTCTGCTGCCTCAGCTTTCGCTGCCGCCTCTTTTCCTTTCATTAACTTAGACCAAGCATGCATGGCCAAAGAAAGAGCAATAACACCGTAAGCGACAAAGACTCGGAAGTATTCACCAATCATGGCATTGCCAAGTAATTGCTTACCAGCTACTGGTGAGAGGATGAATAGGGTATGGAATAGTACTACACCTAAGACCGCTTGCTTGGCATTCGCCTGCTGTACCGAGGCGCCACCTACTAACAAAGCGGCAATGGCATACAGTCCCACCTGTTGGTGCGAACCGTAGGTCGCCACGGTCCCGATATTCTGTAGTGAAATCAATTGGCCATAACTTGCGAGGACGGTAGACATAATCATTGCAATAATTCTGACCCTGTCCACATTAATACCTGCCGAGTTGGCCACTGCTCGGTTCTGTCCGACCGTACGCATTTCCTGACCCAATTTTGTATTTAAGAACCAAGAGGTAAAAATCACCAAGCCCGCAATACACACATAAGTCATTACCGGTAGCTTAACTACCGAGAAGGCGCTAAATAGCGGGGGAATATACGTTGCTCCGTAAGCGAGAGCTGCAATTACGATCCCCATAATTTCTTTTTTCGGTAAACCTGCTTTTTTATCAATCGCCTTCATCTTAATGATTTTTATTACACTGACAATTACTGCCACTAAAGCTCCTAGCTCAATCGCATTTAGAAGCAATAGTCTGTTGGTTCCTAGAAAACGCCCTACCACAGGGATGAAGGACAACGCATAAACAGCCGCCACTGGCACAAAAAACTTTAAAATTCTGCCAATCCCTAAGGGTTGCTTTTTAAGCAAACGATATAAGAGAATAAGTGCCGAAGCGACTAACCCACCCCAGAATAATACATCCAAGATGTTTATCATCGGTATATTATCAAGAGCATATTTAAGCCCTGCCTTATCTCCTAGCTTCATGGTATTCTTAACGCCCACGCCCGTAGAAATCATCAAGGTCTTATTGGCAATAGGAATAATACCACCAAGTACAAATAGGAAAAGCAACTGATACAGACCATCGGAAAAATAGCCTGCTACTAATCCACCAATCATCTCGGTGCCCTTCATGCTGTTAAAGAGACGACCGATTAAATAGCCAAAGAAGATCGCTAGAGGGGTGCAAATCACCACACATAGCAACAGTCCTGGCAATCCTTTGACGCCCATTAATAAGACAAGAAAAATAGCAATCTGCGCGGAAGCCGCTCCGATGACAATCCCGAAGTTAAGCCCTAGACCCGCTACCACAGGAATCAAAAGACTTAATACCATAAAGGTATTACGACCGATTCTCGTAAACAGCTCAGGCAATAAGAAATTAAGCGTCGTGCCAGAGGCAAAATAGGCCCCGATACACAATACTATAAATAAAATCGTAACATTGTTATCTCTAAGGAGACTTCGCACATTTAACTTTTTCTTCGTATTCATCGTGTCCCCCCCTTTGATTTACTTAGTGCATACAGAATGATTCCGTTGGAAATAATGATTCTCAAGATTTCCGACAACTGTCCTTCCGGCAATAGCATGTTCGCTACCGGCAAAGCTACTGCTAGGATACCTTGGAATAAAAAGGTACCAATTAGCACGTTGATGATGGACGCGCGATTAATGGAAGCGCCACCGATTAAGACGGAGGCGACACAGGAGAATCCCATCATCTGTGTGGCGTTATAGAGCTGCAAGAAACCAAAACTCTGCGCATACATGACAATTCCGATACCACCAAGAGCAGTAGATAGTGTGGTTCCTAAGATTCTCATCTTATCTACATTGATTCCGGCTGCCTTTGCATACACCGGATTTGCGCCTGCTGCTGACATCATGATTCCATTACGACTTCTAAGAAATAGCCACACACAGAAACACGCTAAGAAGAAGATTAATAGCAGTCCTGTAGGGATGTAAATACCACCGATTTTGAATCCAAGAAAGTTATTAAATACTTCTTTATAATCTGCTTCAAGACTGATGGTATTACGTAGACCATCACCTGCTAGGGGCCAAATAGAGGTTTTGCTTCTAAAAGGAAGAACTAGCCAAAGAATATTAAACAAGGCGACCACCGAAAAGCCAACGTAGGTAGAAACCGTCATCTCACTTCCTTTTACCCTGTTAAGAAGCATGCCGTAAAGAATGCCGAACACACTGGCAAAAATTAAGGCCAAAAGCAGCGCTACAAAGATCCCCATAAAAGCATCTAAAGTCGCATTGTGACTAAAGTTCTCAAAAAATCCTTTGTCACGCAATTCGATGGAAATCAACGCTCCTAGTAGACCTCCGGAAATACCGATGGTAACACCGAAGTTTGGACCAATACCACACTGGATACCAGGAACCATGGCGAGTACGAGAATGCCATACATTCCCCAGCGCCTGATAACGTCACCTAAAAGAGCGGGGACGTTCATGTTCAATACCCCTGCCGTTATAATCAAGACAAAGAAAAAGACTAAAATAATGATTCGCGGAAGCCCAAACTTGTCAATTGCTTTTTTTACTTGTGCCATGACTTAAGCCCCCCCTTCTGTCCGAACAGCACTCATCGCTAAACCAAAGTCAGCATCTGGTGCATCTGGACTAAGAATTTTTGATAATCTACCGTCCGAAATAATGGCGATGCGATCGCAAATGCTACGTAACTCTACAAGTTCACTAGAAACCATAATAATAGTGAGTCCTTGCTCCTTACGAAGCTTCACCAAATGTTCCATAATTAATTTTTTCGCACCGATGTCAATTCCCCTTGTCGGCTCCGAAACGATTAACAGCTTAGGATTTAAGGTGAGAGCCCCTGCTAGGCACACTTTCTGCTGATTCCCACCAGAGAGACTGCCCACTTTCTGAAGGCTTCCAGTACAACGAATATCAAAGAGATTAATCATCTCCTGGGCATGACTGCGTACCCGCCTGCCATCTTTTAGCTTCATAAACGCATAATTCTTTAAAAATTCTTTTTTTACCGTCATCGTATTGAATACAATATTGTCCTCAATCGATTCATCTAATAAAAGGCCAACACCTCGGCGGTCTTCTGAAACGAAGGCCACTTCTTTATGCAAGGCGTCACCAAGTTTTCCAAAATTAATCTGACTGCCAAAAATAGTAACGGTTCCCGTCGCTGGAAATAGTCCCATAATGCCGTTCGGTATTCCGATTTTACCTTGACCTGCTAGACCACCGATACCAAAAATTTCTCCTTGGCGAATATCTAGGTCAACGCCCTTTACTTTCTCACCTGGCATATCCACGCGAAAATCACGAATCTCTACCGCCACCGGGGCACTCTCTAGCCCTTCTGGCTTCTCGTCATCGTCCACTAATTTTTCGATCTTACGACCTACCATCAACTGGGCAATCTCTACTACATCCGTATCCTTAATCGCCTTCGTTTCGACCCATTCTCCATCTCGAAGAATCGTCATGGTATCCGCAACTTCCATAATTTCGTCCAGACGATGGGTAATAAAAATTATGGCAATCCCTTTTGCCGCAATCAGCTTCATTACACTTAACAGTCGCTGGGCTTCGCTTTCTGTAAGCACAGCCGTCGGCTCATCAAACACCAAAAGCTTGATATTCTTCTTATCAATCTCTCTGGCTATTTCCACAAATTGCATGTAACCCACGGGTAAGCCTGCCACTTTAACATGCCGATCAATATCCATACCAATGGCATCTAGGGCTTCTTGAGCTTCCCCTTCCATTTTTTCCCAGTCTAGGCGCTCTAGGCTTTTCCCAAAAACCTTGCTGGCTAGCCCAGGCTTCGTCAGCTCGCGACCGACTTTGATGTTCTCTGTTACCGTAAATCCTGGGATTAGCATAAATTCCTGGTGAACCATGCCAATTCCCGCCTTCATCGCATCATTTGGCGATGTAAAGTTAACCTCTTGGCCATCAATTGTGACCTTCCCATCATAGCCCCCAGTGCTATGAATCACCGACATCCCGAATAAAATATTCATGAGGGTGGATTTTCCAGCGCCATTCTCCCCGATTAGGGCATAAATTTCGCCTGGTTTCACGTTCAGTGAAACGTTCTTAAGGACAGCAGTTTCTCCATATTTCTTAGAGATGTTTTCCATTTGAAGTACATATTTGTCTTCCACTGCTTTCCCCCTTTCCTTTGCTTATACTGTTAGTTGCAAATGTTTATTCTATACTTACAAGTTGAAGCGGACGTCCTCGCCCGCTCCAACCTATAGACCTTATTTGATTTTTATCACTTGAATTTAGAAGTTATAGAAATCACAAAGAATCATGTAGAAGTTATCAATTTCACCTTCATCGTCTGCATAAAGAGATAATGTCTCCTGAGCATTGTATTTCTTCGCAATCTTAGAAATTGAAGCGCGCATTTCGGCATCATCAAAGCTTCCATCCGTCTTACCTTCACAGAATTTCTGTGCGTAGTCAACACCAGCTTCCACCATCAGCATGTTAACTGGTAATGGCCATGTACTCATGCGTCCTGTATTTCCAGCTTCTTCAACCTTCGTTGTGATTTGATCAAGCATGTATTCTACGTCGCCTTCATGACCAGCGGTCTCGATATTAAGCGCTGCTGGATATGCATGATATGGACTTGGACAACATTGTTGTGGGAAAATAGCTCCCATTTCCGCAATTGTTCTAATCAGTGGCTCTTGCATAGAACAGTTGGTTGAGAAGAACGCCGTATCTTTACCGTATTCTTCGATTTTACGAGGAACGTCTTCTAGGATAAACTGCTGAGCACCTGACGTACCAGCATCCCCTGTCGGGTCTGGAGCCGTTGCTTCTACGTAAGTAATCCCTTCTTTTTCACAGTTTTCTTTGAAAAGAGCGGTACGGGCAGCAATTGTCTCGTAACCTAAGTGACGTGGGAATGAGTAATGTACAAAAGTGGTTGCACCCATTTCTTTTGCTTGCTCGATAACCGTAGTTCCCATACCAATCTCATCTACTAACATAACTACGTCAGCAGCGGCAGCAATCTCACGAGGAGCTTCAGCTGCAACACCACATACAAAAAGCATGTCCGGGCGAGTCTCTCTAGTCTTCTCGATAGCTGCGATTGCTCCTGGTACAGATTGTACGAAGACAATAGCCTTTACCTTCTCGTCAGAAGCCAAGTTTACAACTTGAGCAATCGTCGTCTCAACTTCATCGTTAAATTTATCTGGATAGGTTGCTGTAACAATTCTATCCTTTCCAAATTCTTCGATCATTTGCTGAGCTGCTTGGAATTCTTCTTCTCCCTGTGACACGGTACCAGTAATAATACCAATCTTGTAGTCATCAGTCACTTCCACTTGTTGCTCTTCGCCGTCATCTTCTGTCTCCGCTGGTGCAGCACTACGACACCCCCACAGACCTAAAGTTAACGTCAGCACACAGAATAACGCAATTAACTTTTTCATAAAACAAAAATCCTCCCATTTCTATATTATTTATAGTTCCGCTTACAATTATATCAAACCCCTGATAACTTAGCAACAAAATAAATCAATGAAAATACGTCAAGAAAGCCAGAGAAATCACCCTCCTTAGCGGCTGATTTTTCTGACTTTTCCTTTTATCGTTTTATTCTGGAGTGCGGCAAATACCAACCCGCCCTTATCATTTAAGATTTCCACTTGGCTTTTACTGTCCCGAATATCAATAATTCCAATATCTTCCATACTCACTCCGGGAATACTACAAATAGCTCCCACTAAGTCACCTGCTCTCATCTTTGACCGGCGGCCACCTCCTATACTTAAGCGGGTGATCCCCCTATTTAGAGCCTCGTGTTTCCCGGTCGTCGGGGTGGGTCGCTTTCGCTGCTCCTGCCAGAACGCCTTTTCTTGTTCTTTAGTGGGCTTCGGACGCTCTTCAAGCAACAGTGTTTTCTGCATATACCCTTCGACCATCGCCAGCATCTGGCGATCCTCCTGACCGATAAGGCTAATGGCCTTTCCTCTTTTCCCATTTCTACCCGTGCGGCCAATACGGTGCACGTAGGTTTCCCTACCCGTAGGGAAATCATAGTTGATTACATGGCTCATACCTTCAAGATCAATCCCCCTCGCCGCCACATCAGTAGCAATTAGGTAACGAAAAGCCCCTCGCTTAAAAGCAGCCATATTTTTAAGTCTTTCTCTCTGTTCCATCTCTCCATGAATTAGGCCGCAGAAGATTCGCTTCCGCCGCATTTTTTGAAATAATACATTGACCATTTCTCGAGTCCCGCAAAAAATAATACAGTTTTTAGGCTTTTCAGTAATTAAAATATCTAGAAGTGCGAAAAATTTGTCCTCTTCGCTTACTAAGTAGCCAACTTCTTCTAGCAGCCTTTCCTCATCTTCTGTTACCTCCACTTGGATGGCCTCATCCATATGGTCCTCCATAAGTTCCTTAATCTCTGGCTGTAAGGTCGCCGAAAACAAAGAGATTTGGCACCCCTTAGGAATTCTGGCGATTATTTCTTTCACTTCGTCAAGAAATCCCATGTCTAGCATTAGATCTGCTTCGTCTATCACCAGATGACTCACTTGATTAAGCTTCAAGGATTCTCTTCTTAAGTGATCCATCACTCGTCCCGGCGTTCCCACTACCACGTGTGTCTTTTGACGCAAAGTCTGGATCTGCTTATCAATGGGAAAGCCACCAAAGACATCTGCTACCTTAATCCGTTTTTTTCGCCCAAGAGAAAACACCTCTTGCTGTACCTGAACCGTCAACTCTCTGGTCGGTTCTAAAATTAGCGCCTGAGGTAGATTTTCCTCCCAGCGTATTTTCTCACAGATGGGAATGGCAAAGGCAGCGGTCTTACCGCTGCCCGTCTGGGACTTTGCCACTATGTGTTTTCCATTTAAGAGGGGGAGCAACACTTCCTCTTGAATCTGGGTGGGTTGCTCGTACCCTAGTAGCGAAAGCGCTTCTAGCACCTCTTCCGATAAACCATATTGTTCAAATTTGTTTCTTTCTAACTTTGTCATTATATACCTAACCGTTTCTTTTCCTTCGCTAAAAGGGCTGCTCCTAGTGCTCCCGCGTAGCGACCTTTTTCGGTGGCTTGCACCTTATGTTCTAACTTAGCGCCTAAGCACTGTACAAAATATTCGTTATCGCTTAACCCGCCCGTTAATATCACTTTTTCTGGCAATTGGGCACTTCTGACTAGTTGCGATACTTTACCGGCGACCGAATCCACAATACCTGCCGCGATATCTTCTCGTTTCTTCCCATTACCGATATGATTAATGATCTCCGACTCGGCAAAAACCGTACAAAGAGAGCTAATTGGCAAGACCTCTCCTCCTTCAGCTAAGGCAAACAGCTCTTCGAAAGTAATGCCTAAACGATTCGCCATCACTTCTAAGAACTTTCCCGTGCCCGCGGAACACTTATCATTCATCACAAAATCTCCCACCACGCCATTTTCAATCACGATAAACTTCGTGTCTTGTCCGCCCACATCGATAATCGCACAATCCGCACCTGCTAGTTCAAAGCCACCCCGACCATGACATGTAATTTCGGTAATAATGGCATCGGCGTAATCTACCGCCACGCGTCCATATCCGGTGGCCACCACCTTTGCTTTGCCCTCTGCAAGCGAAATAGCTGCCCCTTGAAGACGCTTTTTGATAAGGCCAGCTGTCTCCTTACTATTCCAACCGGTGGGAAGGACAAACGCTTCCTCCTTCTCTCCTAAGACCACTACTTTTGAGGCCGTGGAACCGATATCAATCCCTACATAATACATTTTATTTTCTCCAGTTACCTATAGCATCTCAATAAAGGCTGAAAGACGGGTATCTAATTGCCCCACATCCGCTGATGAATAATCTGTCTCCACGCTGATATAAGGAATATTTTTTTCGTTTTTAACAAAATCTCTAACCTTACCACTCTCGACATTATATGTATGACAGGCTTGTAGAATCACCTCAACCACTCCCTCGACCTGATACTCATCAATCAAACGACCAAGTAATTCGTAACGATGCGGATTAGGCGTCATTACCGAACAGCCAATCTCAAGATAGCGTTTTGCTAGCGCTAAATATACATCTTCTTCCTCTTCATCTACTAACTTATCAATCGCCTTTGCTCCGGTACAATTCTCATACGTAACCACTACGGCGCCTCTATCTTCAATAATCTTGATGACCTTTTCCGTGGCGCCACCGATTGGGCAACCAGTAATCAGAATCCGTGGTTTGCTCTTTCGTTCATTCCCTTTTGCTTCATCATCTTTTATCTGCTGGACCACTTCATCAATCTCCGCCGGTATCTTGGCGCGGTCAAATTTGAAGGTGCTACCATATAAAACTTTAAATAAATCATGGCCACTAATCGGCGTAGGATCACTCCGCATGACTTCATATAAACCGCGAAGGGCTCTTCTCGCCGCATTATTCGTCTTAATTGCGTCTCTAATGGCATCTTCTGTAATCTCTCTATTGAACATCTTTTCCAAATATTCTTTAAAGCGAATCATTTCCTCGCGAAAGAGCTTAAGTCCCATCTCCGACTGACGATTCGGAAGCTCCATCACATACACCGGCTTAAAATCTGCCATGTATTCATACATCTTTTTCTTTCCGTCGCAAGTAGTCTCACCAACGACAAGGTCAGAAAAATAAAAATAGGGACACTTGTCCGTCTCACCAAACCCATAGCTTGACTTAATCAAAGGACAGAGATTCTTTGGTAATGTCTTCTCCGCAGCGGCTACTGTTTCATCGGAAGTGGAGCAAAGACTAACTGTGGCTGCTCCCATTGCCATCACGATTTCTTGAGGGAAATACGTACAGTAAACCCCGATTACCGGAACCCCTTGATCTTTCAGCTCTTTTACTGCCAAAAAAGAATTCTTCCTTTGTTCGGCAAACTCCTCAAATACTTCTGGTAAATCTTTCACTAATTCCATTTTATTCTTCTCCTTTTACCAACATGATACCTTCATACTAACACCCTGTTTCTTTACAAGTAAAATCGGAAGAATCTATGATTGCACCTACCTATCAAGATTATCTATCTACTACTACATTATTCAATTGTCGCCATCTCCGCCAGACGCTCGAGATACCCTGCTAAGCGTTGCAATTCTGCGGGCGAAGTAACCTCTTTTCCCGAAAAATAATACGTAGTGGTTTGCTCTCTTTCTTTCCCTTCCTTTATCGTTAGCGCCCGTATAAGCTGTTTAATGGTTCCTTCATTGCCGTCAACGAAATGAATCCCCGGCGGCATAATATCTCGCAGAACATCCTTAAACAGATTAAAGTGAGTACATCCAAGGACTAACGAGCCGTACGCCGATAGGTCTAGACTGGCAAACTCTGTCCGCAAATACTCTCGTGCTCCTTCGCCATACTCACACCGCTCAGCAAAAGTAACTAACTTAGGAAGCGGCATCAAGTCGACTTGATGCTGCTTATCTACCCGTTCAATTAAGCCCTTCATCTTTTGGCCAACCACGGTAATTGGCGTCGCAATCGTCAAGACCTTATGTTCTCCGTATAGGTCAATAGCCTTTTTTACTGCCGGCTCCATGCCAATAATCGGAAAATCGTACTTCTCTCGCATTATTTTTATCGCTGCGGAAGTTGCTGTATTACATGCCACCACCACCGCCTGGGCCCCTTTATCTGCAAGAAACCGAATGGCGCGGTCGGTATATTCTATTATCTCTTCTTTTGACTTTGTTCCGTAAGGCACGTTCTCTTCATCAGCATAATAAAGAAATTCTGCCTGGGGAATCATCTTCATGGCACAGTAAAGAACCGATAAGCCACCGATTCCCGAATCAAAAAAACCAAGTTTCATCTGCAATCCTCCTCCAAAAGTAAAGTGTATCAGAAAAGGAAAGGGCTAGCAACTCGCACGTATACTTTGCGATGTGCTAGCCCGTATATTTTTACCGAAGGGACCTCTCCAAGTCGTAAAATCATTGCATGCGTTCTTGTGGAAACCATCCTTTTGTTTTATTAGCAATTCTAACAAGGGTTAGCATAACAGGAACCTCAACCAGTACACCAACGATTGTTGCAAGTGCTACTGGACTTTGTGTTCCGAAAAGCGCAATAGCAACCGCCACTGATAATTCAAAGAAATTTGATGCCCCAATCATTCCTGCAGGAGCAGCAATAGAAAACGGTAGTTTTAATACTTTACACGTCATGTAAGCGATAAAGAAAATCAGAAATGTTTGAATGATTAACGGTATTGCAATCAATATAATGTGTAAAGGATTTTGCAAAATAACATTGCCTTGAAAAGAGAAAATTATAATAAGTGTCAGTAAAAGCCCGGCAACCGTTATGTTACTGAACTTTGGAATAAACTGATTTTGAAAGTAGTCTAAGCCGCGTTTTTTCACCAAAACTATCCGGGTGATAACTCCCGCCGCAAGTGGAATAACCACGAATAAAACAACGGACAATATCAGTGTATCCCACGGAATAGAAACACCGCTAATACCAAGTAGGAACTTCACAATCGGCACGAAGGCAACTAATATTATCAGGTCATTTGTAGCAACTTGAACGACGGTATATGCTGGATCGCCTTTTGTTAAGTGACTCCATACAAAGACCATTGCCGTACAAGGAGCTGCCCCAAGCAAAACTGCACCTGCAAGGTAATCTTTTGCCAAATCCGCAGGAATTAGGGCATTAAAAACGATATAAAAGAAGAAGTAGGCAATGCCAAACATGGTAAACGGCTTAATAAGCCAGTTCGTAATCCACGTGACAAATAAGCCTTTTGGATTTTTCCCTACGTTCTTTACACTTTGAAAATCTACTTTTAACATCATCGGATATATCATTACCCATATCAAGACGGCAAGTGGGATAGAGACATTTGCATATTCAAATCTACCTAAAAATGCTGGAACAGACGGTAAAAATTTTCCAATCAGCACCCCTATTGCCATACAGAGTATTACCCATATCGTCAAATACCTCTCAAAAAAACCAATCCCGGCAGACTTACTCTTTACCATGTAATTTAACCTCCATTTCATAAATTCGCGTAGTCGCACAATGGCACTAGCATTGTGCGACTACGTCTTATTTGTTGCTTTGTAATAGCTTTACGACTTCGCCCGCTTTTAATACTTTTCCATACGACAGAACCTTGTCGTTATATACAAGGGCCGGTGTAGTCATAACACCATAGGCTGCAATTTCCGCAAAATCTGTAACGTGGTCAATTGGTATATCCATTCCGAGCTGTTCAAGTGCACTCTTTGTGTTAGCTTCAAGTTCATTGCATTTTTTACAACCGGAACCAAGTATTTTGATTGTTGCTTGTTCTTTCTTTCCCAATAACGTCATAATAATATCCTCCATTCATATGTTTGAAACCTAATAGAACTTTCATCTCTACTCTTTGTCACTTCCTCTTAAAACAGGAACTGAAGCGCATTAAACAGATAGCCAATAATGATAATACCCGCTGTGCAAATTCCGATAAATAGCGCTAGTAGCTTCGGTTTTACCGCTTTACTTAGCATAATCATTGATGGTAGCGACAGCGTTGTGACACCCATCATAAAGGATAGAACAGTACCAAGACCCACCCCTTTTGCATACAGGGCTTCAGCAATCGGAATAGTCCCAAATATATCCGCATACATAGGTATACCAATAACGCTAGCAATAACGACCGAAAATGGATTGCCGTCACCAAGAACCGCTTGAATAAAACTAGCAGGGATAACATTGTGTATCAATGCACCAACCCCAACACCGATAAAAATATATGGAGCAACCTTTTTTACCGTATCAAGTAATTGGTCTTTAGCAAAAACCACCCTATCTTGTCGTGATAAATCTGGTGAACTAGTATCGATGTTGCCAGCAGTCTTTACAAAATCCTGTACATACTTCTCCATATGCATTTTTTCAATAAAGGTTCCGCCGATTATTGCTAGTATTAAACCTACTACAACATAGGCAACAGCGATCGGCGCACCGAAAATACTCATAAGCAAAACCAAAGAGCCAAGATCAACCATTGGCGACGAAATCAAAAATGAAAATGTTACACCAAGCGGCAACCCTGCACTCGTAAAGCCTATAAATAGTGGTATTGACGAACAAGAGCAAAAAGGCGTCACCGTTCCAAGTAATGCCGCAACTGTATTCGCGCCAATGCCGTGGAATCGCCCAAGTATTTGCTTGCTACGCTCTGGCGGGAAATAGCTTTGAATATACGATATTCCAAAAATCAAAACGGAGAGTAATACAAAAATCTTTATAGTGTCATAAATGAAAAACTGAATACCGCCCCCTAGCCAACCAGATAGATCAAGTCCTAGTGCAGATAATCCCATTCCAATAGCATCATTCAACCATCTCATTCCCAATATTTGGCTTTGAAAAAAATCCCAAACTGCCTTTATTACTTGCATAAATTTTCCCTCCCTATTTATATATCGACACATCTAAATTCGTCGATATGATGTTTAAAAAATAACTAGCATTTTGATGCCGAAGCGTCCGGATTTAGCGTTGTTATAGCGTCCAGAACTTCCTTTGCGTACTCCACTCCCCTCGGATCAAATGAATAATGAGACCATTTTCCCTCTTTCCGCGCTTGCACAATCCCGCTGTCGCATAAAATCTTCATATGGTGCGATAAAGTGGGTTGTCCTATCTCTAGTTCCGCCAACAAGTGACATGCACATTTTTCACCGTTCTGCAATAAACCTAGGACCTTTAAACGATTAGGGTCACACAACGCTTTGAAAATCCTTGCATGTTTTTCATTTTCAGTCATTTGGTTTCAACTCCTTTGCTAATGATGATTGTATTATATGCCTCATATCGGTAATTGTCAATATGTTTTTTCATAGGCTAATGCCCTTCATTCTACGACGTGCTGCGGCACTCGAAACACTTTGTGTTCCTCGTTCGCGGGCTAGCGCCCTATAGAAAGAGAGAAATGAACCCGTGATTGTGCAAGCACATCACGGGTTCATTTCTCTCTTTCTGCACGTCTTATAGCTTACGCGTAAGTCGGGGTAACAGGATTCGAACCTGCGACCTCACGGCCCCCAGCCGTGCGCTCTAACCAAACTGAGCCATACCCCGCTAAAAGCTATTATATTGAAAGTTAGATGGAAATGCAACAACTTTTCGTGTAAGATGTGAAGAAAAGGAGGGTGTACTTGTGAAAACTATTATAATTGGACCAAATGGTCAGATGGGGAGATATATTACCGCTTGTGTTAAACAAACGGATGGCCTTATACCTTACGCAGGTGTAGGCCGAAAAGGTGCAGCCTATATCGGTAAGGATTTGGGGACTGTGGCTATGCTAGGCGAAACCATAGGGGTGCCTGTTGTGGACAATCTTGAAGACGTTATCGAGAACGCCGATGTAATTATTGACTTTTCAACTAGGGAAACCTCTCTTGAAGTGCTTGCTCTGGCTGTAAAATATAAAACACCCTTAGTCTGTGGCACGACTGGCTTTAGTGAATGCGAGAAAGAGAAGTTCTACCAAGCGGCAATGACTATTCCTCTCCTCTACGCGGCTAACACTTCGAAATTAGTTAACATTATGAAAGAGCTTTTGAGAGTGGTTACCGAAACCCTAAAAGAGGAAACGGATATTGAAATTGTCGAGATGCATGACCGTAATAAAAAGGATGCCCCTAGCGGCACTGCCAAGGATTTAGGTGAAGTGATTGCCGGCGCTCTTAAAAAGGAGCTAAACGATATTGCTCGTTACGAAAAGGAAGGAATTTCACCTAGAGAAGAGGGCTCTCTGCGTTTTCACAGTATGCGTATGGGCAATGTTGCTAGCAGCCACAGCGTCTACTTCGGTTGCCTTGGTGAGCGCTTGGAAATCACTCATCACGCCTATAGTTTCGAATGCTTCGCCAGAGGTGCCTGCGACTGCGCCCTTTTCCTAAAGGGCAAAAATCCTGGCTACTATACGATTGCGGATGCCTTACAACTGGGAAGTACCGATGTCTAAGCGCCGTGATAATATCAAAAAACTTGTAACCTTAGGGATTTTAAGCGGCATGGAGATTATTCTTTCTCGCTTCTTTTCCATTGCCGCTTGGAATCTTAAAATTGGCTTGAGTTTTCTTCCTGTGACTGCTGCCGCTGTTATTTACGGTCCTCTTTACGCTGGCTTAGTAGGTGCCTTCGGCGATTTAATCGGCGCTCTCCTATTTCCTATCGGGGCTTATTTCCCCGGCTTTACGCTGACAGCCTTCTTAACTGGCTGGGTCTTTGGCCTCTTGCTCGCCAAGCGCCAAACCTTACCACGCATTATCGGAGCTGTACTGGTTAATCAACTACTGCTCAGTCTCCTTCTGAATAGCTTTTGGATATCTATCTTGTATGGCTCGCCGTATTTGGCTTTATTACAGACGCGAATCATCCAGTGTTTGATTATGATACCGGTACAGATTGTTCTCATCGCTTCGATGAACAAGCTAATCAAAATATACAAACAGAAAGGACGTCTATCATGATTACCGAGAACGAAACCAAACAATTGAAAGACCATTTACCTTTTTGGAATCATCTAAGTGCCGCTGAAAAAGACTTAATACTAGAAACGGCCGTTTTATACAACCACGAAAAAGGGACCCTTATACACGGTCCCTATTACGAATGCATCGGACTTATCTACGTCCAAAAAGGCACCCTGCGAGTATATATTCTCTCCGAAGACGGCCGAGAGGTTACTCTCTTTCGCATTCAAGAAGGCGAAGCAACCGTAATGGGAGCTGGCTGTGTACTTCACGATATCTCTTATGACGTCTATATCGAAGCTGCTACCGACTGCGAACTTATCCAAGTAAATAACGCCGCTTTCGCTAAAATTCTCGCCGAAAACATCTATGTAGAAGCCTTCAGCTACAAGATGTCCACCGCGTCACTAGCAGATGCGATGTGGACCTTACAGCAAGTACTTTTTCTAAGCTTTGACAAGCGCCTCGCCATCTTCCTTCTTGATGAAGCAAACGCTACCGGAACCACCACTATCAAAATGACGCAAGAAGAAATCGCCAAGCTTACCGGCAGCGCCAGGGAGGTAGTCTCGCGCATGCTTAACTACTTCGCCTCTGAAGGCTACGTAGAACTAGGCCGCGGAGTGGTTCATCTAGTAAATAAAGGTGCACTTAAAGAATTGGTGATGGATTAGCGTATAAATAAAACTGTAACCAAAAAAGAGGTCTGCCCCAGCTTTCGGAGCAAACCTCTTGTGTTTTTTATTTTAACATATCCAAAATAGCATCTTTCGACTTCGCACCAACTTCGCGCTTAGCTGCTTTACCGTCCTTAAATACAATCATGGTCGGAATCGACATTACCCGATACTCTTTTGCTAGTTCCGGTTGCTCATCTACGTTTACCTTGCAAATCTTCGCATCCGTCACTTCTTCACCTAGTTCGTCTAAAATAGGACCTACCATCTGACAAGGACCACACCAAGTTGCCCAAAAGTCTACTAAGACTGGTTTGTCGAATTTAAGTACCTCTGCTTCAAAATTATCTTTTGTTAAATGTAATACTGCCATAATATTTACCCCTTTCTGGTGATGTAATTACTGCTTACTATGAATACAATTATAGCACTTCTTTGTGTTCTATCTGTGATAAGGTCACACTCCTAATTAAACCCGATAATTCGGCGAACCACACTGTACACCATACTGGATATACGCCGTCCCGATTTCCCTGGGATATTCATCGTTTCCCCAAGGATTCCATGACGAATCCTAAAGTAGGTTTTCCGGTCCTTACGGCGCAAGTACTTCCATAATTCTCTCTTTTTCTTTAAATTTTCCTCTTTCTTTGAACGAATACATAGAATCGAAGACACCGTCATCATTATCGCCAAATAATTAAGCATGTATTTCCGTAGCTTTCGCGGAGTAATATCTTTTAATTCATACATTTTTATCATCGTCTTCGTAACGTATAATTGCTGATCTATGCGGCCGATCATCACCTTCTCATTTACGCTCTGGTCTTCCCTACCAATAAAGTAACGGTAAAAGTCAGTATCCACGTAATAAATACTCTTAACGTGAGGTAATGGCATATAGACGTAGATATTATCTACATAAAAGGTATGTTTTGGCAGTTCCAAGTGAATGTCCTTAAGCAACTGGGTCCGATACATGACTGAATGCATCAAAATGTACTGATCCAGATGAAAAAGACCAATTTCATCCCAGGTAAACACTTCATCTCTTGGCAGGACATTGCGGTAATGCATAACCTTTTTATTTACCATTCCCACCTTTTCGTACACGTAGTTAGAGACAATCATATCCACAATGTCATCGCGGGCAATTAGTTCCTTGATCATATTTAGTAGGCGTAGAAGGGAATCCTCATTGACCCAGTCATCGCTGTCTACCACTTTATAATACAGACCTGTAGCCTGTTCAAGGCCAGTGTTAACTGCAGAGCCATGTCCACCGTTTTCCTTATCTACCACTTTAATAATCTCAGGGTGTTTTTCTGCATATTCGTGGGCAATACGCGAGGTCTCATCGACGGAACCATCATTTACAATGATAATCTCTACATCCTTACCGCCCGGTAAAATACTCTCGATTGCCTTCTCCATGTAATCCATTGAATTGTAACAAGGAACGGCAAATGATATTAATTTCATAAAAACTCCTCTTTATTCAAATTATGCTCTCTTTCACAGTACGATTATAAGGTATTTCCCGTAAAAATGCCATTGTTTGTTTCCAAACTACCCTTTTTCTGATATAGTATCATGTAGTAATTATTAGGATTTAGGAGGAGGAAAGAAATGGCAAAAAATATGATTATTGGTCAATCAGGCGGTCCTACCGCGGTAATTAATTCCAGCTTATACGGTGCGGTTAAGCAAGCCCTTAAGCGGAATGATAAGATTGACAAAGTGTATGGAATGGTAAATGGTGTGGAAGGGCTAAAGGACGGAAACTATATAGATTTAACAGCCCTAGCTGATACAACGGAACTAGAACTTCTTCGTACTACCCCAGGCGCATATCTCGGTTCTTGTCGCTTTAAGCTTCCAGAAAGCTTAGAGGATGAAGTCTATCCATTACTGTTCAAGCGCTTCGAAGAGTTAAATATCGGTTACTTCTTCTATATCGGCGGTAATGATTCTATGGATAGCGTTAGTAAGCTCTCTCGCTATGCCGAGCAAATAAATAGCGACGTTCGCTTTATCGGTATTCCTAAGACCGTTGATAACGACTTAGTAAACACCGACCACACTCCTGGCTTTGGTAGCGCCGCTAAATACGTAGCTACTGTTGTTCGTGAAATCAGCATTGATGCTTCTGTTTACGATAACAAAACGTCTGTAACCATTGTCGAAATCATGGGACGTCACGCTGGTTGGTTAACGGCCGCTAGCGCGCTAGCAAGAAGAGAACTTGGTGATAATCCTGTGCTTATCTATCTTCCCGAAGCCGCCTTTGATCAAGATGCCTTCGTTGAAAAGGTGAAAGAAGCACTAAAAACCACCTCTAACTTAGTCATCTGTATCTCGGAAGGAATTAACGATGGCAAAGGCACCTTTATCTGTGAACTTGGAAGCGCTGTTAGTACTGATGCGTTCGGTCACAAAATGCTAGCTGGCTCTGGAAAATACTTAGAAAACCTACTAAAGGATAAGCTTGGTATTAAAGTACGCTCCATCGAGCTTAACGTTCCTCAAAGATGTGCCAGTGCTCACCTTTCTGAAACCGACGTTCGTGAAGCTGCTGGCGCTGGTGCCTATGGCGTTAATGCCGCTCTCGAGGGAGAAACCGGTAAAATGATCGCCTTCCGCAGAGAAAGTGACACTCCCTACGTGATTACTTACGGCGTAGAAGACGTTAACTTAATTTGTAACGAAGAAAAAGGCGTTCCCGCTGATTGGATTATCAATGATGGTTCTGATGTTAGTGAAGAATTCATTAGCTATGCTAAGCCTTTGGTTCAAGGCGACGTGGTAATTCCTAAAGATGAAGGTCTACCGATGTTTGCCTATCGGAAGTAATAAATATTTATCTTCAAATAGTTCATAAAACGTTCATTTAAAAAACATTTTTATGTAACAGATGGGTGGTAGAATTTGTTTAAGTTAGAAAAAAGAAATTCAATTTACGAAATTATCGTTTTACTAGCTTGAAACTTTTTCATATAATGCCGAGTGCACTTTGCACTCGGCATCCTCCCATTTAGGGAGCTTTTTTTCGTAATAGAAACCACAGTCCACCTGCTAAAAGGGGGATTAGTAATAGCACTAGCTGGCGTTCTTGTTCCGGTTCTGCCTCTGTCGTAGATACCGATTCAGAGGCAGCTTTTTTTACGTCTGCTTTTGGTTTCGTGCTAGGCTTTCCTAGAATCCTTGTAATCAATGAGGGTTTCTCGGTAATCGCAAAATGCACCTTTGTTTCGGCTTCATTTCCGGCATAATCGATAGCCTTTGCAAGCAGTTCATATTCGCCTACCTCTTCAACCACCATTTCTCCCATATTCCCTAAAGGCAACGAACTACCATTTAAATAGATCTCCGTAAGCACATCCGGAGCGCCTACACTTACCGAAAAGCTTCCTTGCTCTTGATACTCGCCTTCATCTTCCACCCCAGTTATCACAATCATCGGGGCTGTATTATCAATGACGAAGCGAGCCGAGACGAACGCCATATTGCCGCCCGCATCCGTCGCCCGCACTTCAAAGTAATGCCGCCCTTCTTCGCGTTCCACCTGTGATTGTCGGTACAAATGCCCGTCAAAAAACATATCATAAGTATACGAGGTGAAGTCCTCGATAAAATCCTTGCCTTCGTAAGCAAAGCTAAACTGCTGAAAATAGCTCCCTTCCATTTCCTCTACTTTGCTAATTACCGGATTCTCGCTATCGATGGTGAATCTAAGTCTTTCCTCCGCCACATTTCCCGCCTGATCCGTTCCTCTAAGCTTTATCTGGTAATGTCCATCTGTATTAAAGCGCTTACTATAGCCTTCCGTAAAGTACCCTTCTTCTCTCATCACCTCAGTGGTCGGACTTTCCTTTTCAATACTGATTGTGGCCTCCTCCAAAATATTTTCCTCAGTAACGTAACACTTAAAGTTCACTTCCCCTGCCGTAATCTGACCGTCAGCAATATTTTCAATTACAAACTGCGGCTTATTTCTATCTAAATACAGATAAGTACTAATAACACTACTATTGCCCGCACGGTCGTAGCCTTTTACCGTTAAGAGCACGCCCGCTCCGCCTAGGGACTCCTTTTGAATCGTCAGCTCATCTCTTGGCTCTAGAGTACTTCCGAATAGCTCACCGTCCAGATAATAATCCATGCCTGCAAAGCCACTGCCCTCCTCGTAAGCTGACACTTGTACCTGAATACTCTCTTGGTACCAGCCACCAAGCTTCTCTTCATTCAAAAATACTAGGCTAGGTGCTTTACTATCGATAAATACTTCCCACCGACCGTAGGTATCCGCTACCGGCTCTCCTTGATAGAAGGTCCAGATCTCAATCACATTCTCGCCTTCCCTTAGATATTCAGAAAGCGATACCTCGCCAAGTTCACCAAGGCTCCCTTCGGTAATCATGTTTCCCGTTATCCGGTAGCTGGTTTCACTATGAGGACACTCGTGACTAAGCCATACTTCTGGTACGCTTAGGAAATAGCCGTAATTGCCATTCGCGGTATCCATGCGGAAATGATAGGGAACTAATTCCGGCTCTTCCGGTTCTTCCGGCTCTTCTGGCTCCTCTGGTTCTTCAGGCTCCTCCGGTTCTTCGGGTTCTTCTGGCTCCTGTATACCTCCTGGTTCCTCTCCTTCTATCGGTGCTATCATCTCTCCTGACTCTGCTAGCGTCACTTTTTCACAGGTGACAAATAATAAGGCAACTGCTAGTAGCAAGCTAAGCCCTCTTCCTAATCTTCGTAACATAGCTTTCCTCCTTCTTCCTTTATTCCGTTTTCTTTCATGACCTTTTTAAATTCACTGTCCTTTAGAAGAGCCGGCAGATTACTCACCTGGTCACTAGCAATCTGTAATACCTGTTCACTTCTGCCCTCATCTTCACCCACATACTTAACCAAAAGACTTGGTAGCTCCGCATTCTGGGGGAATAACTCACACGCTTTCGTAAGCAAATCAATCGCTTCTCTAGCATCCTCACACTCCCTAAGGAGCACCGCTCGGTGGCGATACGCTTCTAGGGGAAGCGCCTCTTGACTAGTTTCAAATAATTCATCTAGGCATTCTAAGGCCCGTTCCTTCTCTTCTTCTCTGGCATAGGCTCCTGCCAGATTAAGAAGCAGTTCCTCGCTTCTTGTTGTGGCTGACTCTGCTACTTCGATTAACCGTTTTCTACTAGTTGGCGTATCAAGCCTCGCCCATGTACGAATGAGGGTATCGTCAAAAGATAGCTCTTCTTCTAGCGGGTAGTTGGTAAGCGCTAGCTCCAAAATCTCCTCCATTTCCTTCGGGGGAATACTTTTTTCACCCGATAAAAACGTAGCAATATCTTCATAGTACTTAGCCGGCTCGTAGAAGCTGAAGAGCTCACCAAAGACTTCCCCCGCTTTCCGATAATTCTGAAGCTCACTCAAATAGAGCATCCCTGTATGAAAGCGCAGGCGGATCTCTTCCTCTACAGCTTCGTTTGTTACCGCTTTCTCGGTAACCTTTTCTTTCGGTTTTTTCGCAGGTGCCTGTTCTTTTACCGTTTCTTTCTGCCCGCTACCGGCAAAGGTTTTTACACCTAAAACGGACACCACAATAACGACGAGGATTACGAGGACAGCTCGACTTTTTGAGGGTTTGGGGCTTCTTTCTTTAAAAACTACCTTTAGGGATTTTCGCTGAGTAAACTTAAATTTCTGACACTGACTGATGAGATGTTTTAGATAAATTTCTTCCTTTTTCGAAAGCGCCTTCTCTGGCTGAAGACTGGCCAGTAGATAGAGGATGGTCATCCCCAGGCTGTAGTAATCACTGTCGTGATCGGGATAAAACTTCTCTTCTCCTGGGTAAAACTGCTCTTTAAAAGACCGACGCTCCATGCGTGTTCGCTGGGGGCGGCTACTTGGCACTTCTAAGTCAAGAAGGCGCAGTTCCTCCTTCTCGGTAACCACAATACTTAAGGGGGAAATAAAATTGTAGGCCTTGACTCCACTTTTGTGGTACGCCTCCACCATGGCAAAGAGGGTGGCAATCCAAGTAAATAGTTGTTCCTTCGGTATCTGTGGATGAAATTTTACCCACGAAAAAAGCATGGTTCCCGTAACTAGATCGGAACCAACGTGACAAGAGTCGCCGTGGGAAACTAAGCGTAATACTTCATAACCTTCATTATTCAAATGTCTATGGGGATTCGTATATGCAAACAGAACTGTTTTAGATGTTCTTTAATGATAAAGGATAGCTTGTAATAATTCAAGCAGAACTTTCCTCACACCACCAAAAACGACAGGCCTTTTTACGGCCTGTCGCTATACTTACACAATTATTTTTTGGTCTTTCTTCTCGTTCTCAACTCTTCTGGTTGATATAGATGTCTAGGAATTCCGTCTACCATTACCGGTGATACGTCTCCTTGGATTAACGGTTTCACATAAGAAACGAAATCATTAGTTACGTACGTTCCTTCTTTATTTACCCATTTACGCGGAACTAATTTCTCGTCATTGGCGATTTTATGCACGTCTTTCACTTCTGTACCGCATTGATACGGATCATCCGATAGGCGCTGAAGCACTACCATCTTGCCAGTATCCCCTTCATCTGCTGCCTTTACAGCTGCTCCGCCAACTTGGTAAGCTTCCAAAATATCCACCCGCGAAGCTGCATGAGAAGCGGAACGCTGGAGCGTACTTAGCTCAATCGCTCGCGTTTTGCAACCGAATTCACCAGCTACGTAATTGGCTAAGAAAGCTGCTGTTCCTGAAAGTTGCTTATGACCAAAGGCATCCACAAAGTCGGTGGTGCTTCCCAGGGAGCAGACATACTCGCCGTTATCTAGCTTAATCCCTTCCGACACCGCTACCACCACGGAGTTCTTCTCTTCTAGTAAGTCTTTGATGCGTGCGCAAAAGGCCTTCATATCGAAGGGAATCTCCGGTAAGTAGATCAAATCAGGACCTTCACAGTCCTCGCCCTTTGAAAGGGCAACTGCACCGGTAAGCCAGCCCGCATTACGTCCCATAATCTCCACAATGGTAACTAGCCCTTTACTGTATTCAAGGCAAAAACTATCGCGAATAATCTCTTTCATAGACGTACCGATATACTTAGCGGCACTACCAAAGCCTGGCGTATGGTCAGTTAAAGCCAAATCATTATCAATCGTCTTCGGACAACCGATAAATCTAGTTGGGTGTCCGGTCACGATTGCATAGTCTGATAACTTTTTAATCGTATCCATGGAGTCATTTCCACCGATGTAGATAAACGCTTCAATTTCTAACTTATCAAGAACCTCAAAGATTTTCTCATACACGCTCTTATCTTCGAATATCTCTGGTAATTTAAACCGGCAAGAACCTAAGAAAGCTGCTGGTGTGCGCTTTAGAAGCTCAATATCAAGCTCCGTCTTAATGTGATCGGACAAATCGATGTAACGCTCTTCTAGAAGGCCTTGCACCCCGTAAATCATCCCAAATACTTTCTTTGCTCCACGATCAATCGCCGTGCGGTAAACACCGGCTAATGATGAATTAATTGCTGCTGTTGGGCCACCCGATTGGCCAACGATAACGTTCTTTCTCATAAAGTTTCCTCTCTTTCAAGCACATTTTATTAATTATATAATATCTTCGGCCCATCCACAAGCGTACTTTACTGCTTTGTGCCACTCTTTTATTCCTTTTTCCCGGCGTTCACTGGTCATGGCTGGCTCAAAGCTACGATCGAGAGCCACATTTTTCCTAATTTCTTCCTGATCCTTCCAAAATCCTGTCGCCAAACCCGCTAAATACGCTGCTCCAAGCGCTGTCGTTTCTACACACTTCGGACGATGGACAGGTGCGTTAATAATATCCGCTTGGAATTGCAAGATAAAATTATTGGCACTAGCCCCGCCATCTACTTTCAAAAACTTAAGTGGCGTATTGGACTCTTGCTCCATTACTTTTAAGACATCATACACCTGATAACCGATGGATTCAAGGGTTGCCCGGACTACATGATTGTTATTGACCCCTCGCGTAATTCCCAGGATAGTGCCTCTGGCATACTGGTCCCAGTACGGTGCTCCCAGCCCGGTAAACGCTGGCACCACATAGCAGCCGCTGGTATCCTCCACCTGATTAGCCATCGTTTCTGACTGAGCGGCGTCCTTGACTAGATGCATTTCATCCCGTAGCCACTGAATACTGGCACCTGCTACAAAAATCGAGCCCTCCAAGGCATAGTTCACTTTACCATCTAGTCCCCAAGCGATTGTGGTTAGAAGGCCGTTCTTTGACTCTACGGGCACCTCACCCGTATTCATCAACAGGAAGCAACCCGTTCCATAGGTATTCTTCGCCTCTCCTGGGGAAAAGCAAGTTTGCCCAAAAAGAGCCGCCTGCTGGTCTCCTGCCGCACCGGTGATGGGAATGTGCTCCCCAAAGTAAGAGGCTTCACCAAAATGTCCACTGCTAGGTTTCACTTCTGGCAAAATGCTACGAGGGATATCCAGTAAATCAAGGATTTCCTGATCCCACTCTAAGGTGTGAATATTAAAGAGCATAGTTCTTGAAGCATTTGAATAATCGGTAGCATGAACCTTCCTTTTCGTCAGTTTCCAGATTAGCCAACTTTCCACGGTGCCAAAAAGCACTTCCCCCCGGTCAGCCTTCTCCCGAACTCCTTCTACATTATCTAATATCCACTTGATTTTCGTAGCTGAAAAGTAAGCGTCGATAATAAGTCCGGTCTTCTGGCGAATCATTTCCGTATACCCCTCTTCCTTCAACCAGTCGCAGTACTTCGAGGTCCTGCGGCACTGCCAAACGATAGCATTATAGACCGGTTTTCCCGTATTCTTATCCCACATCACCACCGTTTCTCGCTGGTTGGTAATCCCGATCGCCTCAATATCGCAGGGGTCTAACTGGATTCGCACTAACGCTTCCATCCCCACCCCTACCTGAGTAGACCAGATTTCTGCCGGATCGTGCTCAACCCAGCCAGGTTGCGGGAAATATTGCGTAAATTCCTTTTGGGCAACGCTCTTGATTTCGCCCTTTTTATCAAAAATAATGCATCTATTACTGGTGGTGCCGGCATCTAAAGCCATAATGTATTTTCCCATCACATACTCCTTTCCAAACCGATATTGTTATTATACACAATTTTTTCGTGCTATACTATACAGATAACGAGCTATACTTTGAAAGGAGAAATAAAGATGAACGAAAAGCAACTAGAACGAATGGAACATGGTCCCGGCTTCATTGCCGCTCTTGACCAAAGCGGCGGCAGTACCCCAAAGGCCCTTGCCGGTTATGGTATCGATGGCACAGCCTACCAAACGGAAGATGAAATGTTTGACCTCATTCATCAAATGCGTACTCGCATCATTAAAAGTCCGGCTTTTACTTCGGAACACATCTTAGGTGCCATTCTTTTTGAAATGACGATGAACCGGAAGATTGACGACCTGTATACAGCGGACTATCTCTGGGAAAAGAAAGGCATTGTTCCGTTCTTAAAGGTAGACCAAGGTTTGGCTGATCTTGAAAACGGCGTGCAGCTAATGAAACCGCTAACTAAGCTAGACGACCTACTTAAGACCGCTAACGAGCGTCATATCTTTGGCACGAAAATGCGCTCCGTAATTAAAGAAGCGAACCCTGAAGGGATTAAAAACCTTATCGCTCAGCAATTTGAGGTAGGAAAAAGAATCGCTGCTGCCGGTCTCGTTCCCATACTAGAGCCGGAAGTAGATATTCACGCTCCGGAAAAAGAACGCTGCGAAGAACTGCTCTTAGCGGCTTGCTGGGAAGAGCTCAAGGGACTTGATGCCACAACGAAAATAATGTTTAAGCTTACCATTCCCAGCCAAGATAATTACTATCAGGTGCTGATGGACGATCCTCACGTGGTCCGGGTAGTGGCCCTCTCTGGTGGCTATTCACGAACAGAAGCGGATGTAAAATTAGCCCGGAACACAGGACTCATCGCCAGCTTCTCTAGAGCCTTATTAAACGATTTGAAAGTGAGCGAAACTGATGACGAATTCGATCACACGCTAGCAGAGGCCATTAAGGAAATCTATGACGCCTCTATTTCTTGAAAAGGTTGCCCAAGTCTCCATAAAAACAAAAAGCATAAAATAATCGAAGCCAACGTCGAAGCCGGCGCGGCAAACCCAATTTCAAACAAGCTACCACCTGGTATCCTACTAAAGAGAAATGCTAAAGGAATTCTCAGTAAAAAGGTGGTTAACAAGCTGTGAAGTAGACTAAACCAAGCTTTCCCGCAGCTATTAAAGTAACCGTTCATGCAAAATACAAAACTAACCATCAAAATATCAATAATATACGATTTTAGATACGTGGCGGCCAAGGAGATAACCTGGGCATCACCAGTCAATATTCCCGTTAAGGTCGCCCCAAAAAACTGACAATAGAGGGTAATGATTACCGCTGGCACAAGGGCCAACATAATCCCTGTCCACAGTGCCTTTTTTGCGCGCTTTTTCTGACCAGCACCAATATTCTGAGCCGATGCCGTCCCCACCGCTGTGCCCATCGCGGTCGCTGGCACAAAGAGGAAGGTAATCAGCTTTTCTACCACACCAACTGCCGCTGATGCCGTTACCCCCATTTGGTTAATAATGGCCGTAATGAACAAAAACGACAGGCTGACTAAGACGTTCTGAACAGCTACTGGACCACCGACCCGAACAATCCGGAGGATTTGATCTTTGTCAAACCGGATATCCTTTTTCTCAAAAGCAAAGCCTAAGCCCTTTTTCTTTAAAAAGATAAGGGCAAAGAAAAAGCTTCCCGCCTGCGCCGTCGTAGTAGCAATAGCCGCACCACTGGCGCCCATACCTACGTATTTCACAAGCACCACATCTAAGACCACGTTGATGAGGCAAGCCACCAAAATAAAAATAAACGGCGTCCGTGAATCTCCCATCCCCGTTAAGATGCTATTAATAACGTTATAACCAACGATAAAGACAATTCCCAGACTGCAATAAAGCAAATAGCCCTTCGTGGCCGGAAGCGCTTCCGCTGGCGTTTGCATCAAAGTGGCAAGCACACCGTGAAGGGCTAGGTAAATAATCGTTAAAACGGCGGCAATCACACCAAATAGTATAATGGAAGAGCCCACCGTACGGCTCAAGCGCCGATTGTTGCCACCACCACAGTATAGACCAATCAGCATAGTAATTCCTGTGGCTAAGCCGATCACTAGCTGAGTCACAATCGTCATAAGCTGACTACCGATTGTAACCGCCGAAACGTCGATGGTCGTCGCGTAATGTCCCACCACGAATAAATCCACGGCGCCATATAAGTTTTGTACCAAAATACCCAGCATAAACGGACCCGAAAAGGCGATCATTGCTTTCCCGATACTGCCAGATAAAAAGGTTGCTTCTTTCTTCATTGCACTCTCCTCCAATAAAAAAGGATAAGGAATCGGCCAAAGCCTCAACACCTTATCCAGTACGTCCAATAACATACCCTCCGCATGTAAAAGAGATTCTAGCATACCACTTTTTTTATGTCAATCTAATCTCTGAAATCTAATCTCTGAAATATTGCGATTTCATGCTATAATAATATAAATTTACTGTTAAGACTTGATAAGGAGAGGCTATATTATGAACGCCGTAGACATCAAACAACTCATTCAAATGGATATCGACAAATGTATTGGCTGTAATCTTTGCCTTCGCACCTGCCCAATTGAAACCGCTAATACCGCTTATCAGGACGAGTTTGGCAATACTAAAGTCTCCTTAGACGGCGAGAAATGTATTCAATGCGGAACCTGTGTGAAGGTCTGTAAGCATCAAGCCCGTTATATTAACGATGATTTGGAGCGCTTCCTTAACGATCTTAAAGACGGCGTTTCCATTTCTCTGATTGTTGCCCCTTCCATTAGAGCTCTTATGCCAAACTATAAGGAACTCTTTTCTTGGTTGCACAAGTTAGGTGTTCAACTGATTTACGATGTTTCCCTAGGCGCTGACATTTGCACCTGGGCTCACTTACAATACTTAAAAAAACATACCCGACCACTAATAACCCAGCCTTGCCCAGTAATCGTTTCTTACTGTCAACAATATCGCCCTGAGCTTCTCGAATATCTTGCGCCCATTCAAAGTCCAACGGCCTGTACTGCCCTTTATCTGCAAAAGCAAGGGCATAACGAGCGGATTGCCTCCCTCTCCCCTTGTGTTGCTAAGAGCCGAGAGCACCAAGAAACGAAACTAATTCACTATAATATTACTTTCCGAAGACTTTTAGATTATCTCGAGCAACACCAGATTACCTTTCCGACTGGTGAATACGACTTTGATAACCCACCTGCAAATGCCGGAAGATTATTTCCCCTTCCCGGCGGCTTAGGTGAGAATCTTCGCTTTTTCATAGGCGATGAATACCAGATTGAAAAAGCTGAAGGAACCGACGTCTTCGAACAACTAAATACTTATTTACAGACGCCAGATCAATTAAAACCAGATGTCTTTGACGTGCTTAATTGCTCCGGCGGCTGCTTGCTTGGTCCTGGTGGGGGTACAAACAAAAATCTATTTAACTACACAGCTCGCCTACACGCGTCTCGCCAACAAGTTCACGCCCATCGCCTAGAAGCCCTAAGAACGATGCGCCAATACGATAAAAGCTTAAAACTAAGCGACTATCTAAGAAGCTATCAAGCCGCCCCCACAAGTGATACGCAAATAAGCTACGAAGCTTTAGAGCAGGCTTTTGTTTCCCTTAAGAAAACCACCTTCGCTCAGCGACACTTTAATTGCGGCGCCTGCGGTTCCTCCTCTTGTGAAGATATGGCTCGCAAAATAGCTTTAGGTGTTAATATCCCCTTAAACTGCGTTATCCTATCTCGGGATGAAGCAAAGCATGAAAAAGAAAGAAACGCTCGCTACCTCTCCATGGTTCGCAACATCGGTGACAACCTTTTCCAAACGGAAGGCCTTGCCCACAAGCGCTTCGTTACCGATTCCTTAAAGCAGTTAAGCGAAACCATCGATTGTTCTGCTGTAGCCATCTGGGGCCGCGATAATGAGCGAAGTACTTATGAGCGAATTAATGGTTGGTACGGTAATAGCCCTTCCCGAATTGCCATTAACGGTGACTGGCCTGATGAATGGACAAATCGACTTAGCCGCGGGGAACACCTGTTAATTAATGTAAAAGGCGAGAGACCTGAGCTCTTTCCCAAGGATGTCTCCACCCTTTATATTGTTCCTGTTCACATTCAAGGGAAGTTCTGGGGGTTTGTTGATGCCGTCGATATAAAAGAGCGCATTTATAGTGATGAAGATGCCGCCCTCATCGACTCTGTCGGTCATTTGCTCATCTCGGGCATCCTCGAGCAAGAGCTTAATCACAACTTGATCGAAGCCACGAAAACAGCACAAGCAGCTTCCCAGGCGAAAACAGATTTTCTTTCAAACATGAGCCACGAAATTCGTACGCCTCTGAACGCCATTATCGGTATGACGAATATTGGCTCTGAAAAATCTAAGAATTCAGACAAGAATTATGCCTTTTCGCGGATTCAAGAAGCATCTGAACATTTACTTGGAATTGTGAATGATATCTTAGATATGTCCAAAATCGAGGCTGGTAAAATGGAACTGTCCCTTTCTGAGTTTTCAATCACAGAGATGCTTTATCGAATTCAGAATGTTTATCAGCTCCCTCTTAAAGAAAAAGAACTGCGCTTTTTATTAACCATCGCCGATGACATTCCGCCATATTTATACGGAGACGACCAACGCATTTCCCAAGTGGTTACCAACCTTTTAGGCAACGCCATTAAATTCACCCCTAACTGCGGTGAAATCACCATCCAAGCCGCCGGTAAGTTCGCTAGCGATAACCTCTTTGACCTTGAGATAGCAGTTAGTGATACAGGCATCGGTATTACTAAGGAACAGCAACAAAAGTTATTTCGTTCCTTTACCCAAGCTGAAAGCGGGACCTCGAGAAAATTTGGTGGCACCGGCCTTGGTCTTGCCATTTCCAAGCGCTTAGTGGGGATAATGGGCGGGGAAATCGCCCTCGCTTCTCATCCAGACAAAGGTTCTACCTTCACCTTTAGTATACCGCTAAGGATAAGCAGCAAAAATGAAGCAGCACGCCAAGGCACCAACCTTCCCGTTGACGCTAACAATTATCACAATGCCTTTAAAGGAAAAACCATACTACTCGCTGAAGACGTAAAGATTAATCAAGAAATTGTGAAAGCTCTTTTGGCACCAACCCTAGCCTCTATTATAAGTACCGACAACGGCGTTAAAGCTCTGGCGATGTTTGAGCAAGACCCTGATAAATTCGATCTTATCTTTATGGACTTGCAGATGCCGGAGATGGATGGACTAGAAGCTACCCAAAGAATTCGCAGTCTCTCTCATCCCGCAGCCCAAAATATCCCTATCATCGCAATGACTGCTAATGTCTTTAGAGAGGATGTTATGCGCTGCCTCGAAAGTGGTATGAACGCCCATATCGGCAAACCCATTAATACCGCCGAACTTTTACAAGTAACTGCAAAATACCTAACTTGCAGCGATTAGCTTAGTAAAGGACCCAGATAGTGGTTTCTAGGAAATCACTATCTGGGTCCTTCATCTAAATAATTAAGCCTTCATTTGTTCGCCAAAATCCGCTATTTTCTTCTCGTTAATCATATTGGTATATTCACTCAAACCTGCCACTTTCTTTATCACTGCTTTGGCAAGGAAACCACACTTACTCGGATCAAAGACACCACCTAAAAAGGCAACTGCTTTCGCCTTCTGTACAAGTGCCTGAGAAAAATTTGCCTCTAAGTACTCCTTTTCCCCTTTCTCCTGCAGACCGCAAAGAAATATCCCTAGTCGCTTTTGCCCGAGCACCTCCTCATTTTCCTTCGCAAATGACTTTATACTCTTATCCACCATGCCTGCGGTAATCCTGCTGCCCATAATTACGCATTCATAAGCCGCCAAATCAGGTATCTGCTCAGTCGCACTGTTCACTAAGGTAACATCTTCAAAGCTAGCGGCTAGCTTTTTTGCCACCTCTTTTGTCGATCCATATTTTGTCGCGTATACGATTAGTGTTTTCATTTGTCTCCAATCCTTTCCTACTTACATAAAAAGACCCAGGACAACCATCCTGAGTCTACAAAAACGTGGGTGAGAAGATTCGAACTCCCGGCCTTTTGGTCCGTAGCCAAACGCTCTATCCAGCTGAGCTACACCCACATGCTGTTTCTCAACAGCAATAGTAATTATATATCAGTTTTCGGCACGTGTCAACGATTATTCGTTCTCCATTTTAACTAAATTTATTTTAAGCTGCTTTAGAGCTCGCCCTTCAATCTGACGAATTCGTTCTCTGGTAAGTCCGATTTTATTCCCTACTTCTTCCAGGGTATAGATTTTCCCTTCTGGGTTAAGGCCAAAACGCATGCGGATAATCTCTTGGTCGCGCTCAGGGATTGTGGCTAGCACCTCGCTAATCTCATCGTGTAAAGCCTCTTTCATCAGCGCCCCTTCTGGGCTGGCACTATTGACGTCCTCGATAAAACTCTCAAGACTACTTTCATCCTCTGCACCGCCATAAGGCGTCTCTAAAGATAAGGGATCCTGGGCATAAGAGAGCATATCACATACGGCTTTTGGAGTTACGCTTCCCATTCGCTCGGAAATCTCCTCCGGCGTCGGCTCACGGCCTAATTCCACTGTCAGTTCATTGCGATTTTTAAGCACGCGATTCACGTTCTCAGCCATATGTACCGGAATCCGAATCGTCCGTGATTTATCAAGAATCGCTCTTGCCATCGCTTGATTAATCCACCAACTTGCATAGGTAGAGAAGCGAAAGCCCTTGTGGTAATCAAATTTCTTCGCTGCCTGCATCAGTCCGAGGTTACCTTCTTGAATCAAATCCATAAAGGATAATCCTCGTCCTCGATACTTCTTAGCCATCGAAACGACTAATTTCAGGTTCGATTCTTCTAATTTCTTTAGCGCCTCTTCATCGCCTTGTTCTATCCGCTTTGCCAACTCAATCTCTTCTTCGGCAGTTAGAAGGGGGATGTTTCCAATATCTCGTAAATACGCTTGTTCTTCTCGTTCCATATGCATCCTCCTCACATTTTCTTTTCTATATATCCATTCTAGCGGTTTTACCCATAAGATACAATTAAGTTTCTGTGAAATAACTTTAAAAAAAGACTTTGGTAGTGTAAGATATTCTTAGTTATTGTGAATGGAGATTATGAAATATGTCAAAAAAAATTGCTGTTATAAATGATCTATCGGGCCTCGGGCGCTGTTCCCTGACTGCGGCTATTCCCGTGCTTTCCGTCATGGGAGTATCTCCTTGCCCTCTTCCAACAGCAGTCTTAACTGCCCAAACAGGCTATCCCAGTTACTACTGTGATGACCTTACCGATAAAATGGATATTTTTACCGAGGAATGGAAAAAGCAAGAAGTCGCCTTTTCTGGCATCTATACCGGCTTCCTGGCTAACACTGAGCAAGTCGATAAGATTTTTCACTTCTTAGACGCTTTCTATAATGAGGATAATTTTCTTTTAGTTGACCCTGTAATGGGTGATAACGGTGAGACTTACCCGATCTTTACGGACACCTTTTTACAGGAAATGAAGCGTCTCTGCGAAAAAGCTGACATCCTCACCCCTAATCTAACGGAAGCGTGTCTTCTTGCTAATAGCGATTATCAGCAGTTTACTGCGACCACCAATCCTGATGGTTTACTAGACCAAATCGCTACTCTTGGTAGAAAGCTTCTAAATAAGCCAAATAAGCATGTAATCATTACTGGCATCCACTTAGAAATAGACCAGGTTCCCTCCATGGGAAATCTTCACGTCTATCAAGATGGCTGCAATTTCTCTTCCTATCCGTGCGTTCACGGCAGTTATTCAGGTACCGGTGACTTATTTGCTTCTTGCCTCACTGGTGGGATTGCTAGAGGTGAGGAGATTAAGGATATTATCGAAACCGCGGCGCAGTTTATCGGTAAGTCCTTAATTGATACAAAAGCCGATAACACACCAACCAGAGAAGGGGTTAACTTCGAACAAAATCTGGGAATGCTCATTTCTAGGTTTTCTAAAAGTTGAGAAAATCTTTAGGAAATGTTAAGCGAATTCTCTCGCTAAAAGGTATATAATTATTTCTAGAATGCAAAGGAAAGGGGATAAGACAGTGGAAAACTACAATACTGATGTGGCAGAGTTTCTAAGTCTAGCTAGACCAGTACTCGAAAACAATAAATTCAAAGACAGTGCCAAGCACATGCAACATGGCACCACAACGGTTTATGAGCACAGCTTAGCCGTCGCTTATTATAGTTTCTGTCTAGCCAAAAAGCTTGGCCTTACCGAACACTTAGATGAACTCGTACGCGGTGCCCTCTTACATGATTTCTTTCTCTACGATTGGCACGATAAGGAGCATGCTAGACTCCATGGTTTTCACCATCCGCTAACCGCCCTTAAAAATGCTAAGAAAGAATTTCAGCTAACCAGGCGAGAACAAGATATTATTCGTAAGCACATGTTTCCGCTAACCTTAATACCTTATCGTTACCGGGAAAGCGCTCTTGTCTCGGTCGTGGATAAAGCTTGTGCAGCCATTGAAATCGCTGCCAAATACAAGCTACCTTTTGCCACTGTGCCAGCACTTTAAGACTGATTACTTACAAACTGTAGGTTGTCAGTCTTTTTTTTCCGTCGTATAATCATATGTATATGTAAAATAAGGAGGATTTACCCATGCAAACTACCCACAAGAAAATGATTTACGCCGCGCTCTTTGCCGCCCTAACTTTCGTTGCCACTTCCATTATCCGCATCCCCACACCAGGGACCAGCGGCTACGTGCACCCTGGTGACGCTTTCGTCATTCTCGGTGGTATTTTGCTTGGCCCCCTTTGGGGCGCTCTCGCCGGTGGCATCGGTTCCGCACTTTCCGATCTAGTTGGTGGTTACGTAATCTATATCCCCATTACCTTTCTCATAAAAGGGCTCGCTGGCGGCCTTGTGGGCTATGCCTTTCACTCTTTCCGAGGTGCTTTTAAAAAAGCTCCCCTAAGAGTTATCATCGGCGGTGTTATCTGTACGCTTATTGTCGCCCTTGGCTATCTTTTTTGCGAAAGCTTCCTTTACGGTTTTGCTGCCGCTCTAGCTAGCTTTTTACCCAATCTTATTCAAGGGATAACGGGAATTATTCTAAGTAGTGTGCTGTATCCTATCCTTAGCAAAATCCCTGATTTACAAGCATTCCACAGACACAAATAGTTTGTTTTTGCTAAATTGTCTCATTATTCACTTGAACTCGTCTTTATTATCAGATATTATTATAGTATAAAGAGCGAGTATTGAACTACAATATCTTGTGAATTGAAAGTGAGGGAATGCTATGCAAAAAACCTTTGTTTTGGACACCAACGTTTTACTCCAATCCCCCCAAGCACTCTATAGTTTCGAAGATAACAACATCGTTCTCCCCGTCGTTGTTCTAGAGGAATTAGATAACTTTAAGAACGACGAAGGCGAGCGCGGGGCAAATGCCCGCCAAGCAATTCGGCTCCTTGAGGAGCTTCGACTCTTAGGAAACCTTCCTGATGGCATCAGCTTACCAAACGGTGGTACTCTCCGTCTAGAGGTGAATCACATCGACGTCAAACTCCCTGACGGCTGGAAAGAAAAAAGCCCCGATAACCGCATCCTTAAAGTGTGCAAAGGCTTAAGCGACGCCGGCGATGGCGTAGTCCTTGTAACTAAGGACGTGGTTGCGAGAATCAAGGCGCAAATGCTAGGTATCCCCGCTGAGGACTTCACCACGGAGCAGGTCGTCGCCTTAGATAAGCAGTACACCGGACGCGGCCATGCTTATGTACCTGATTCCGCTTTTGCCGCCTTTCACCAAGAAGGGGTTCCCCTTGATCAGCTTTACACCTCCAGTGATGATGGCGAAACTACGCCACTTTCTACGGAACCAAATCAATTTCTGATCCTCCACTCCGATCAATCCGAAAAGAAAACCGTCCTAGGACGGGTGGAAAAAAATCGTGTCGTTCCATTACACTCTATTAATATACAACCTTTTGGAATTATTCCTCGTAACGTCGGCCAGCGCTTTATGCAAGAGGCCCTGCTACTAGGCCCTGAAATCGCCCCGCTAGTGATTGTCAAAGGGGCTGCTGGAACCGCTAAGACCCTCTTTGGACTGGCTTGTGGTCTAGAACAGATTCTGGGACGAGAAGAAAAAATGTATCGAAAAATTCTCGTTTGCCGTCCAAATGTTCAATTCGATGAGGATATCGGCTTTTTACCTGGTACAGAAGACGAAAAGATCGCCCCATTAATGCGCCCTATTATCGACAATCTCGAAATTCTCGTAGACCGCGACGAAAAAGAGCGCTATCAAAACGAACACGAATTGCGAGATAAGATCGACGAGCTTTTTGACCGGGGAATTATTGAAGCTGAGGCGATGAACTACATTCGCGGCCGTTCCATTTCGAATACGTATTTGATTATTGATGAAGCCCAGAATTTATCACCTAGACAAGTCAAAGGGATTATCACTCGCGTCGGAAAAGGCACAAAGGTTGTGCTTCTTGGTGATCCCCAGCAAATTGATCATCCCATGCTTGATAACCAGACCAATGGCTTAAGCTACGCTGCCGAGAAAATGAAAGGCAGCGACCTGTGTTTTCAAGTCACTATGGAAGCCGAGGAATGTGAACGTTCCGTTCTCGCCCTCGATGCCGCCGCAAGAATGTAAACGGAGGAGCCTATTATAGGCTCCTCCTTAATTTACCCGGGCAGTCTCGCAAAGTGTAATGCTTCCGGTTATTCTTTCTTTTCGCGGTAAACAGCTAAGACTGCATCCTTAATCCCTTGAATATAAGCATCTGCTCCTGTGACATTTGGATGGGTTTCATCTGGTTCAAAGTACTCCGGATGTCCTTCGCTTAGCGCATACCAATCCACTAGGTACGTGTTCGGCGTGGCTTTCACAAAGTCTTTGATTTGTTGGTTATTATCATCTATCCAGCTTACAAAAGGAGCTCTGCCAGTGATTACAAAGAGCGGTTTGTCTGGCCCTAGCTCTTGGCGTAGTACAGGAAGCGAATCCCCGAGCGTACCATTCGTTCCTAGAGCAAAGATCACTCCATCACCATTCCAACCGCTATCTACTGCATAGTGATTGTAAATACCGCCTACCTCTGTAGCAAAACGACTAACCGCTGCGTCACTAATACTTTGAGGAAAGGTAGCATAAAACTGGTCTGTCGCTCCTAGAGCAATCGAGTCCCCAATGAGTAACAACTTGATTTCTGCTAAAATCTCCTCATCGGTTTTTGCCACTTTCTCTTCTTCTGCTACTTTATCTTCTTTATTCGCCTGCGCTTCTTTTAGCTTCTCAGCCGCCAATTCCTGCGCTTTCTGCGCTTTTGCCTGCATTTCCTTCTCAGTATTTAGAGCTTGCTTCCTAGGCACAAATAGCATGCATAAAAGCATCACTAAGACTACGGCTAGAGAGCTACCTGTGACTATCAAAACCTTCTTAAATACCTTCATTTGTCGTTCTCGCCCCTTACTACTTCTAGGATTTTTCCGAATAATCGCAATATTCTTTTTTATCGCATCTCGGCGAATCGGAGTTTCTACGTAGCGATACGACAACTCTACCGCCACTAGCGTTAAGATTAAAGTAATCGCAATCTGCCACCAACTCATGGGGCGCCCGCCACTGATTAGTAAAATCAACGGATAGTGCCACAAGTAAATCCCATAGGAGCGTTCGCTTATATAACGAAATGGTAAAATGCTTAAGACCTTTGACAACACGCCCTTACCGTCCAAAACGCCATATATCACCAGGACGCCCAGAATCGAAGCAATTGCTAACCCGCCTTTATACCAAAAGTCACTAAAACCATAAATCGTCGCCGTCATAACCAATAAACCAATAAGAGCCGCTGCGCCGATTCCCTGTCGCAGATACTGATCTTTCTTCTGCGATGACAATCGCGGATTTACCATCGCCAACAATGCCCCAAATAAAAGGGAAAATAACCGAGTATCCGTTCCATAGTAAACACGGCTAGGGTCTTTTGTTGGGTCAAATAAAAGCCACATAAGAGCCATTGAGATAATGGCTAAGACGATGGTTACTCTAATCAGAATTTTCTTATCAAAAAACTTATTCATCAGGAGTAAAAAGATCGGAAATAAGATAAAGAACTGGGCTTCTATCGCCTGAGACCAGGTATGGGTAAACGGCGACGGTGTTCCCGCATTTTCAAAATACGATACGTTATTGAAAATTTGCCACCAGTTGTTGTACCCGAGTATCGCCGACAAATAATCTTCGCTTCCCTTGGTAAACAGTACGCGATTAAAAATCGCGCTAACGATTATAATAATCGTTGCCATCACAAAAATAGCTGGTATTAGTCGCTTGACTCTCTTCGCGGCAAAGGTTTTAAAGTCAATCTTCCCTGTGTTTTCCACCTCTGGTAGTAAGCTCCTGGTTAGTAAATAACCAGAGATTACAAAGAAGATCGTTACCCCTAAAAGACCTCCCTTGGCAAAAGGGAGGCGCAAATGATAGGCGAGAACCATTAAGACAGCAATTGCTCTTAGCCCATCAATACCAGTTATATAATTTTTTTGTGTTTTTTCACTCCCTACATCTCCCACGTACATACACCTCAATATTTATTCGTTCTGTTTCTCATTATAGCGATAATTTGCGGGAATTTAAAGGGGTTTAGCGGCTTTTCTCGATTTCTTTAGGAAACTTTTATAAGTCACATCTACGCCTAGTGCTCCTAGAGGTGCTGTTATTAAAATTGACAGCACCGCCACGGTCAAAACAATTTGCCCACAAGGAAGTCCCATCGCCAAAGGAATGCCTCCAATAGCCGCTTGTACCGTCGCTTTTGGAATATAAGCAATCATACAAAAGGCACGTTCCCGCCAACTCAATTTCGTTCCTAACAGGCAACAAAATACCCCCAACATACGCACACACAATACAACTAATAATAGTAAAACCGTCTTCCCACCGGCTGCTACCGCAAAGCGTAGGTCGACAGTCGCTCCTACTAAAACAAACAGGAGAATCTCGGCGGCTACCCATAATCTTGAATACTTTGCTGATAGTCGCTCCGCCAAAACTGGATTATAGTGTAAGGTTACCACTCCTACTGCCATAACTGCTAGCAAGCCGGAAAAAGGTATGGTTTCCGACAACGCTTTCTCAAGCGCTACTAATAAAAAGGATGCACTTAAAAGAAGAATTACTTTCGCCGAGTCCCGAATATGAACTTTTTTGAAAAAGAGACCAAAAGCAATCCCTACCACTCCCCCAACCACAATGCCTAACATAATCGAAAGCGGAATTCCCGCAAAACGAAGATAAGATATTTTGCCGCCATTTGCTAAAGAGGTAAAGGATGTAAAAAGTACGATTACAAAGACATCGTCTACCGAAGCACCCGCCATAATAAGCTGAGGGATCCCTTTATCCGTCCCGTATCCTTTTTCCATCAACTTAAGCATTCTTGGAACTACTACCGCCGGTGAAACAGCGGCGATAACACTACCCATAATTGCGGCAGAGAGGACCGATATATTTAATAATATCGGTGCCAATATTATTGTGGCAACAATTTCAAAACTAGCCGGCACAAAGCACATCAATATTGCTGAGCGTCCCACTTTCTTTAACTCTTTTAAATCCAAGGAAAGTCCTGCTCTCGTCAAGATAATCACTAGTGCAAGCTGTCGCAAATCCGTCGAGATCCCCAAGATACTCTCGTCAATTAGATTAAGCACGTATGGACCTAAGATAATTCCTGTTAGAAGCATTCCTAAAAGACTAGGAAGCCTCAACTTTGTAAAAATCGAACCTAATAGCATTCCCAATAGAAAAATAAACGCGAGACTTGTTAACATAAAATAATCCTCCTATTTACATAAAATAGAATTTGCGCTTGGCAAATTCTGGCGCCTTCGGCGTGTGCATACGCACAAAATACATTACGCCGAAGTGCGCATCCTGGCGGAGCGCTTTTTATGTAACAGGAAAATTCAAAGAACTTTCCTGTTACATAAAAAAAGCTGGTAACCCTGCGATTTTGAATCACAGAAGTCATCAGCTTATAGTAGCAGTTTTGGTTTATCATACCATGGGAGAACCTCATTCCCAACACGAGAATATCACTTTTTATGCTTCCTGTCAATTTATCTCATAACCATTGCTCTGTAAAATTGTCAGCGCCTTTACATAATGCTCCGACTTTAAGAAAATATAATCCGTATTAAAAGTTGACACTACGAAAATACTGATTTTCTCATCCGCCAATAGCTTAGATATCCTAGCAATCACCCCAATCATACCAAAGTCCAAAGCACCACAAATCTTTAACCCCTTCCAGTCTTTCTCTACGGCAATCGTATTATCTGGAATCCTTGATTCCTCACAGACCAACGATATTTCTTCATCCGTAACAGATAAGAAGGTGAATTTATTGGTCAAATCAACTGTCGCTACCGACGATACTTTGCATACCGCAAAGTCTTTTTTTAGTTCTTGTAATTCCATTTTTTACCTCATGTACTTTCTCTCTAGTAAATACGATCTCCATTTTTTACCATTTCCGACACAGCAAGCAGCACCGTTCCTTGTTCTGACTCCGTCCCTAACACTAAGACCTCGCTTTTTACTCCCGCCACTCGTCTAGGCGGAAAATTCACTACAGCTATAATCTGTCTTCCTTCTAGCTGTTCTTCTGTATAAAGTTCTGTAAGCTGAGCTGAGGAAGTCTTAACTCCTAACTCCTCACCAAAATCAATAATCAATTTATACGCTGGCTTTCTCGCTTTTTCATTTAGTGTTGCCTCTAGAATTGTCCCCACTCGCATATCTACTTTTACAAAATCATCAATTGTAATCATTTCATCTCCTTGTCATTACATCTCTAAAGAGACATTACTAAAGGGCGAAATCCATGTAACTCGACCACAATAAAGATATTTCCCCTTTTTATAATGCCTTCTTTCGCTTCTAGTCGTACTCGTTTGCCGTTTACAAATCCATATCCCTTATAGCTATTTATATCCGTCTCAGCAATGCCTACTTCCCACAGTAGTTCCCGTACCTTTTTATCTCTAATACAAGCTATCGAATACCTTTCTAACGTCAATAACACTAAGATTAATAAAATCCAAATCAGAGCACTTTTAATATTACGTGCAAAAAAGTATACCGAAACCGCTAAGATAAAGGCGCTATTTGTAATTCCGCCACCGTTCCAATCCCTAGCCCAGGCATAAAAAAGTGGTAAATCCTCGTATTTTTCCAGCGCAGAAATCAATAAGCCAAGCAGTAAAGTTCCTAAACCTATATAGTCTGCCCACTCTTGAGGCAAAATACGAAAAGGTAGAAAATATCGTAGGATTACAAAGGCTGCACTCACAATTAGAAAGTAGGTCAGCAATGGCCATTCAACGCCTTTACGGTACACCTTATTAAGCTTTCTCCCTGCATATACTGGATCCCCTAATTGATATACCGCTTCTTTCTCTGCTTCTTCGGCAGACATTCCCTTTTCCATCAAGGCCTCCATATGATCTTCCATATGGTCGCTGTACTCCTTTACAATCTCATCAAGTTTATCTGACACACTTATTTGCTTCGCTAACAATCTAAGATATCGTTTAAAACTCATGTACTTCACCACCTTGTCTCAGCATGCTAGAAATTGCATTTGCATAAATTTCCCATTCTTTGATCTTAAGCTCTAAATACTGCTTCCCCGGTGTTGTTAAGTGATAATATTTTCTGGTTTTATTGCTTACTTTTTTTTCATAACTCTCTAAATAATTCTCCTTTTCCATTTGATGCAAAAGCGGGTATAGCGTTCCCGCCTTCAACTCAAATACATTCATGGAACGTTGTGACAGTGTATCGATCATCTCATAACCATACATGTCCTTTTCAAGCAAAAGATTAAGCAGCAGCATCGTCGTACTTCCAGATATCAAACTTTTGTCTACATTCATCACGATTATTCCTCCTTTCTATATCGACTATCTATATATTAATATTATATCGATAATCTATACATGTCAAGAGTTATATCGGGAATCTATATAATAATTAATAGCCTTTGCTTTTTAAGTCCTTAATTAAATCAACATAGAAATTTCTAACTTCAAAGCCAGCAATGTTCTCTCGGAATAAATCAATCATATCCCCATGAGAAATCCCGCGCCTACCGCTTACCACTACATCTCCCAGATACTCTCCCCACTTTGCCGAAGTAATCGGTACCAGTCCGTCATTTTCTACCTTTTGTAGCATATTAATAATTCGATAGGTCAAGCTAAGAGGAAAGCCAGCGCTTTTAGGGCTATTCATTTTTGACATAACACTTTGATAGAGTACTCCTGGCATATCCATGACTTCTTGATTAAAGACTAGGGCTCTTTCTTCGGTCAAGTCTTCTACGGCACCAATGAAATCCGGATGGGCATCTCCAAGCTTTTTAAACATTTTATTATAGGTTTTTGCTACCTTCTTAACCACCGATAGTGGCAATTTCCCAAGAAGAATGTCGGCCCATTTGCACCCATAATGCGGAGTGTTAATGGTCGTCAACGAAGCCACTTTTTCGTGCATTCCATACATACTGATCGCGTAGCGGGAATCAAGACCTCCTTTTGAATGAGCGATAATATTTAACTTTGGCGCTCCAGTTTCTTCTAAGATTTGCTCTATTTGAGCACTAAGCTCCTTTGCGCTTTCTTTTACCGCTAGTGCACTTTCTTGCTTGCCATAGTATACATTGGCGCCGTTTTTGATTAACTCCTTAGGAATCCGCCCCCAATAATTGAAGTACTGCCAATCGCGAAAGAACACACCGTGCACCATAAGGATAGGATACTTCGTTTGGCAAACCTGGTTCTCCGCTCGCGCTGCATCCATCTGGGCAATGTGAGATTCTACTTCACACTCAATTCTGGCAATTCTGGTGACCTTACGGATAATATAAATATTAAAGATAGGTATCCACCAAAAAAACATAACCATTAACTTTTTTCCTACCTTTATTTGCTTTGACAAAAGCAACAAACGAAAGATACCCTGCATCTCTAAAAGTAGGAACAACACTAAAAAGACCAAGGCATTGGCTAATAATAAGCGCCAAGGTAAGTTCCCAACAATTAGTAGGATTACATAAAAAACCAATTCAATCATAAACCCATAACCAAAAGCCGTTAATAGCTCACACCCGCCATATAGAACCTTCATGCGCAGCGTCATGTACTTCAAATCCCGAACGCTAAAACGCTCTGGCAAAACACTAAAAGCCAGATAAAAAAGGAGACTCAAAACGAGAACTAACCAAAATCTACCATTTTTTAACTGCAAAATGTTTTGCCAGAGTATAAAATTACAGACCATCACTAATAGGACTGTAGTCAATATTTTCTTAATCATTCTCCCTCTTATTTCCCTTCCGAGTTACTATTATAATAAATTCGTCGCCCGTACATTAACCTCTGCACAGACCAGATTAGATATATGCTCAGCTGTATCCTTTGTCAACAAGAAGAACATTCCATCATTACGACATTTTTTATGTGTGGCATTATCCAAGGTATAAACAAACCCTTTAACGCATGTAGAACTACACGCCTCGGGATCAATAAGTCTCTTACAATCGCGAGAATCCGTCATTTTCTTTTGCATATCACTTGGTAAAGAAGCAATTATGTCTTCACACTTGTTGACATTATCACCATATATTCTTGCCAAAACACCTGACTTACGAAACACCCAATTCATGACTGTCTTTTTTGCTAGTTGGTACGAAGCCGTATAACCGCTTTTTGCTTCCTTGATTACAAGGTCACAACCTTGTTCTGTAAGTTCATAATTCAGTTTTTCAACAAATGCCTGGTGCTCTGGTTCGACCGATGATAGGAAGTCTTTAAATGTTCCCTTTTCATTTGCCATAATTTTCCTCCATCACTTTTAATAACGCCTCAATATCTTTTTCAATTAAGCTATGCATCGTATCTTTATACCGTAGATAATCAATCTCAAATACACGGTGACGAATCTTCTCACACAGGCTCTCTTTGTAGGGAATCACATCTTGTAGCGCCACAAGAGCTTGACGCACCGCCGTCGGTTTTTCGTCATCTAAAATAGACAGTGCCAAGTCCAAGTTGCTATCGATTCTCTCTTCTTCATCCCATTTTGCCTGCTTGCAAAATAAGCGAAACCCGCGAACCCGTATTACGTACTGATCACTGTCTATCATCGAAACAAATTTATCAAGGTAAGAATATAAAGCGTCACTATTATCAGACAATGCCTCTAGTTCTTGCAACGCCTGATAAGCCACTGAGGTATCTTTATTTTCCAATTTGCTTAATAATTCTTTCATTAATATCCCAGCTCCTCATTCACAAAAATAATCTCGCATTTCATCCCTAGAGGCACCCTCTCTATAATCGAGACGATACGGCAAATACGCTCAGGACTGTTACAATCGTAGCACTTATCACCTTTAACTGCACACGGAGTTTTAAACCCTAAGCGCTTGGCATTAAGGGGGGCTGCGACGTTCTTGCATCTCTCATATGCATCTGTTAAATTCGTTCTGATTTTATTCTTTCCCACAATATAGTAGCACATATTAGGTCCGAAGGCCGTCATGGCCACGCGATTCCCGGTTCCGTCAATATTGACGATTTCACCCGTTTCTGTCACGGCATTGGCACTGGTAATATAAATATCTGCACAGTTCGCCAGTTTTCGCACTTGCATTCCGGGAATTTTATTATGCCATACCACGACATTAGTTTGCTGTAATTCCTCAAAGAGGCCCATCTCCTTCAGCGTTTCACTACCACCAAACCCTATCGTTTGATTTTGTAAAGCATCCGAAAGATATCTAGAGGCCTCTTCCTTTGTAGAAAAAAACTGGGTAGTAAATCCGTGTTTTTCAAAATTTTGTCTTATCTGCGAGTAGTCCATAAACTAACCTCCTCTATAATCTCAAGCAGAGTACCACGTCCATAAAACGTGCATGGGCGTGGATGAATGCTCACATGTCCATAATTCAAAACGCTTATTTTAAATCGAACATTTGTTTGCATAATGTCGGTAAATCTGATACAATATAAATAAGAACGGAACATTGAAAAGTGAATATTGTATGAGGTTTTGTAAGTCAAACATCTTACAAGTAAAACAATATGTGTCGTCAAGTAAAGACGATAAAACATACCGTTCCTTAAAAAGTATTCCGGTCAAACGGATAGTGGTGGCATGAGACCGCCGTCTCGGCACGAACAGCCTGTACGATACAGGTTCGAAAGACGAAAGTGTTACGGCTAGTAAAGTAAGTCGGAGACTTACATCCTTGTTCGCACTTCGGTGCACAAGATACCACTTCCAAGCATAGGCATTGGGAGTTGGTTATTCATCTTTCCCGAAGCGTAGCCTAATTGCTTGACTTGGCCACTATCGGCATCATAGATAATTACCGCCTCAAGATTATCCAAGGCGCCACTATAAAGAACTCGGTATTGTTTGGCAAACTCTTTTATAATATCCATCCGGTTTTCAAAGGATGGCGAAAAGCTTAATAGCCCTTCGATGCTCTCAAGAGGAACTTCCGTCACTGAAACATCTATAATATCATCCTTTTGAACCTTATCCGCACTTCCATGCCCACGAAAGCAGGCAAACTCCTCCACTATCTTTAACCCCGTCTTCTGATAAGCATTTACTGCCGGTGTATTCGACTGAATAACCTCAAGCATATAATAATGAACCCCCTCTTCTTTTAAGTTCTCTTTGCAATAATCCATTAACCTAGAAGAAATGCCTTTTCGCCGATGCTCGGCAATCACTCCTGTTGCCGCGTCAAAGGCAACCATCTTACCTTTATACATCCCGATTGCATTGAGTAAAAGCGCAACTAGGCGCCCTTCATAAAACGCGCCATAGGATAGTTCATATCGGACATTCTCATGCTTAAATCGTTGATACAGGGTTTCTTCGTCTAAATCCATCTGCACCACATAATCCGAAAAGGCTTCCCTCATACAATTAACGATGTCCGAAAAGATTATGTCTGCTAAATTCCTAAATTCATACATAATCTTTACTCCTTTACAGAAATTTGCTTGCTAATTTATATACCTGCTGGAGTCCTTTTGAAGATAACTCCCATGTTTTTATTTCCTCATGCACTAGTTCTGGATATTTTTTACTGATATCCCGCAAAGCGTTTCCCACTGATTTGCGCACATACTCGCTTTCGTCTTCTTTACACGCCGCTAACAGCTCGATTGCTGTGCTTGGATGTTCGCGAAAATAGGGACGACTTGTCCATATTCTTAGGCCTTCTGAAACCGCTCTACGGACATTGGCCTGGTCACTATTTAACCACTCTCTAATCAACGGCAATGCCTGTTCATAGCCGATAATTGCACAATGATTATCAAAAGCCATTGCTAATATTTCTTGAACTTTCCAGCTTTCATGCTTGCTGACTTCATCTCTTAGAAAGGCTAATGCCTCTTGATTACTATGAGCAGAATACCCTAGTAAAAACACGCCAATTTCTTGTATTTGAAAATTGGGCGAGTTATATAATTCCAAGCCCATGGAAAGACACTCCTCTAGCGAATGAGTTTTATAATATTTTTCAGCTTCTTTTTTTACAAGTTTTAACGAATCTTTTTCAGGCAAGACTTCTTGTAAATATTTTTCGAAGTTATTCAAGACGACCTCCCATTTTTTGATACACCAACTCAGCGAATTGTCCGTACTTATTGACTTCCTCTAGGTAGAACCTTCTTAGAATTTCTTTTTGAGTAAATAAAGGCACCCCTCTTCCCAAAAGGACCGGAGCAATCTGAATAATCATTGTATCAAGCAAATTCTCATCGAGCAAAGGCGCTAATAGCTGATTTCCACCAACTATCCATATGTTTTGATTTGCCTTAATACCGCTAACAAATTCAACAATATCTGTAGCTATAGGAATAAATCCACTAACAGGTAAGCTTTCTTGATGAGTAAAAACGTAATTTTCTGTTGTCGGATAGACTGAATTAATATCGTCCATCTTTGCAACTTCATCAAAGGTTTTCTTCCCCATGATAGTAACATTCATCTTCTTGTAGAAGTCAGCATAACTTGTCTCCTCGGTTGATCCCGTCTGATATAGCCACTCTAAACTATGGTTCGCATCCGCAAGGTAACCATCCATTGTGATACATCCATAAAAATAAACGCTCATAATATCCCCTCTCTTTTATTCAATATAGCAATAATGCGCTCACCTGTCGAGACGATTCTACTACAAAAAAGACTGCTAATAAAAAGATATTCATTAGCAGTCTCACTACTCTATGCGGTTGTCGGGACATTATTTAAGCTTTTCAACCAATGGCGTAAACCCATCAAATGCCACTACCTTTATCATACTATTGGAGCTGATTACATTGCCCTTATTTAATACACGAACCTTACATTCCTCATTATTGAACTTCGCAATTCCCTTATAACTAATTTCCGTTTTTGCACTTCCGGTCTTCCCTATTAACCTATCAATCTTTTCCTCACGCTTCACCGATAAGAAATATCTTAAAAACAATTGGATTACACCAATTACAAGCGCCCATATTATCGTTTGCAATATATTATCTGATAAGATTGATACTGAAAAAGCTAATATAAGCCCACTATTATTTAGGAAGCCACCATCCCAATTCTCTGCATATGCATAAAATAGAGGCCGAGCAGTGATCTTTTCCATCGCTGAAATACTATAACCGACTATAAGTGTAAAAACCCCCAAAGTTAACTTTACCACTATAGGGACTGGGAATGGATAAGGGAATACGCCTATCTTAAAAATCAAAATAGCAATAGTAGCAATCGCAAAATATAGCATCATGCCCCAATCAAATTTTCTCTTATACTCAGATATTATAAAATCCTCTCTTGCATAACTACTTCCTTCAGTTTTCATATTGCCACCAACTTTTCTTTTTGCAAAGTTGACCCCTTGAAGGGTATTAATTCATTGCGTTTACAGTGACCTGCTATGCCTCAAATAGATTAATTTCATTATAACGAATGTGTAATCACTACACAATACCCTTTCGGTTTTCTTCCCACTCTGTCATATCACACAAAAGAAAAAAGGCTCTATACTAAATGTTGTTGACTAGACAAACAAGAAAGGAGCTTTGGTATAAGTGCATTCTAATTCCATCAGTAAGTTATTTAGTTTATCAAGGTAAGAATACAAAGCATCAATATTATCAGACAATGCCTCTATTTTTTGTACACCTGAAGAACTGCCGCTCTAATACAATCAATATATGCTTTACAGCCTTCATCTGTTAAATGTGTTTCGTCTCCAACAAAATATTCGCTGTGTCCTTCACTTGCTTTATACCAGTCTATCAGATAAGTGTTATCTGTAGCTTCTGCAAATTCATATATTTCCTTATTGTTTGACTCTTCCCAGCTTGCATAGGGCGCTCTGGCGGTAATTATAAAAAATGGTCTATCTGCTCCCAGCATCTCTCTGAGTGTCCCAAGAGAATCGTAGAGAAGTCCATTTGATCCAAGAGCAAAAATCACACCATCACCGTTCCACCCTTTTTCATTCACATAGGAACCATAAATCGCAAAACTTTCTGTCGTATATCTGCTGACGGCTGCATCACAGATACTGTTTGGAAAGGCAGCATAAAATTCATCTGTCGCCCCTAGTGCTATCGAATCACCAATCAGTAACAGATTAAGACTTTCAAGAATCTCTTCATCTGTTTGATACGCCACAGTAGCATCTTTACTTGCATCCTGATTTGTTGTTTTTTCATTTGTCGAAGACGTCTTCTGCTCAGTAAGTTTCTTTGCTTTCTGTGCTTGCACTTGCAATTTTTCAATATCATTCAATGACTTCTCGCGTGGTACAAAAGCGATACATACTATAGCAGTTATCCCTATTATCGTAATAACAAAAACGGTTTTAATACTTCTTCGTATCGTCCGTATCTGTCTTCTACGTTCTCCTCTTGTTCTCGGATGCGCTTTTATAATGTCAATATTTTTTTTGATAATGCCATGACGCACCGGTGTTTCTATCAACTGATATGATATAGCAGAAACCACTCCTGTTAAGAGAACTTCGACAAGTATTATCCACCAGCTAGATTTCTTGCCCCCACTGATTAATAGAATAATAGGGTAATGCCATAAATATATACTGTAAGAACGATCCCCAATCCACTTTAATGGAAAGATGCCCATAACTCTTCCGAAAATACTATTTTCGCTCATTACAGAAAATATTATTAAAGCGGTCATAATTGATGCTATAGCCTGTCCGCCTCTGTATAAAAAGCTACTATACCCATCAATCATAACCATCATATATAAAAGTCCTACGAATAATACCACTCCAATAACATCCCAATAATGGGTTGTTTTTTCGCTATTTACTTTTCCATCCTCTGATATCAATGCCAAAAGTGCTCCGATTAGTAGTGAAAACACTCTGGTATCCGTTCCGTAATATACTCTGCTAGGGTCTTTTGATGGGTCAAATAAAGCCCACATTAGGACTATAGAAATTAAGGCTAGTATAAAGGTAATCAGGATAGTATTTCTCTTTCTATTTCTAAACTTAGCAAGAAAAATAAGTAGTAGCGGATATATTAAATAAAATTGTGCTTCAATAGCCAATGACCAACAATGGGTTAATGGAGATGGCGCTCCTGCATTTTCGAAATAAGAGACATCATTAAATATCTGCCACCAGTTATTATAACCTAAAATGACGGAAAGAACATCCGAGCAGGTTTTAGTAAATAAAACACGATTAAAAATAGCACTCACAAATATAAGCGCTGTTACCATTGTTAAAATTGCTGGTAACAATCTTCTAAGACGTCTAATCCAGAAATTTTTAAAATCGATTGTCTTCGTTCGTGCTATTTCCGGCAACAATATCCGAGTAATTAAAAATCCAGATATCACAAAAAAAATAGTAACACCTAGTAACCCTCCCTTTGCGAAGGGAAGTTTTAAATGATACGCAACGACCATTAAAACCGAAAAAGCTCTTATACCATCTATTCCCTGAATATAATTCTTTTGTTTTCCATAGTTATTATTTTCTGTCTTCATTCACATGTCCCTCATACCCAATAATGCTGCACTTTCCAACTCACTATTTTAGACCATCTCACCCTAAAGTGCAATCGACCGTTTTGCTCTTCATATAACACTCGTAAATGGCTGAAATCCTTGTATAATGGGGCTGTACAAAATTGTACAACTTTTTGGCAAAAATAAAAACGCCCCAAACGCCCTATTTACAAGGTGTTTGAGGTGTTCTAACGAATGCCGCAGACCGGAATCGAACCGGTACGAAGTTTAACCCTCGCAGGATTTTAAGTCCTGTGCGTCTGCCAGTTCCGCCACTGCGGCATCTTCATAAAGAAGAGTAACAGACAAGCTGTTACTATGGGACCAATAGGGCTCGAACCTATGACCCCCTGCTTGTAAGGCAGGTGCTCTCCCAGCTGAGCTATGATCCCAAATATAAAATTAATCATTAGTACAAATGTACTAACGACCCAGAAGAGACTCGAACTCTCGACCTCCGCCGTGACAGGGCGGCGCTCTAACCAACTGAGCCACTGGGCCTAAATGGACCTTCAGGGACTTGAACCCCGGACCGATCGGTTATGAGCCGATTGCTCTAACCAGCTGAGCTAAAGGTCCTTCTTTCTTACCCGTCCCCAGTAAGGACTTAAAGCCGTTGACCGGACTTGAACCGGTAACCTGCTGATTACAAATCAGCTGCTCTGCCAATTGAGCCACAACGGCATATTAAATTGCTAAATGACCCCTACGAGAATCGAACTCGTGTTACCGCCGTGAAAGGGCGATGTCTTAACCGCTTGACCAAGGGGCCGCATCGGCCACTTCACTATAGCGACCAATCGTTATATTATCATAAAGCTCGTCTTATTTCAAGAGGTTTATACAAAAAACTGTAATAGAAAAATCCTGCAAACAATTGTCTGCAGGATTTTCTAATTCTAACTCCCCGAGCTGGGTTCGAACCAGCGACCCTTCGGTTAACAGCCGAATGCTCTACCGCTGAGCTATCGAGGAATATAAAAGGCATTATACCTTCAAAACCAGCATACAAGAAACAATTAATCATCCTGTTCATTTTAAAACCTATCCATTTTTGGTCATGCCCTCGACCGAT
>NZ_JAMXOC010000060.1 GCF_024721265.1 Ohessyouella blattaphilus
TGCTCTGCTTCCGCCTTTTTAAGGTATGAAAAAAGACCCTTTCCTTGGGCCTTTGACTTTTTACCTTCTCTTAACTTAAGTGGTTGTGATACATGGATTGTCTTCCTATTCTTTACTTCTTCTAACTGACCCCTTAGCAGGTCAATGACCTGATCCTTTGCTTTCAAGGCTTCCTTTTGCGCGGCCTGCTGCTGAGCATACGCGGACTCAAATTTTGTTTCAATCACCTCCCTGATTATGCCGCTTTCCTTACTCATACCCTCTACTTCTTTTTCTAGCTCTTTTAGTTTAATCCCTAGTGGTTCTAAGTTGACTAGCTGCTCCCGCAAGTGATTACGTCTAAGAACTTTGATCCCTTCTGCACCAGCACCTTTTTCGACTGTCTCTTTGATACTGTCAATTGGTACCGCATCTAATAGTGATATAAGACATTCGTGTCTTAACTGCCACTGGGCTATTTCTTCCAATAACTCTCGTCCTTTATCCGTAACTCCTAGACCTTGGGCAACAGTTAACTGGACGTCCTTAATATCTTCTACTCGTTTGCTCAAACCTACCTCCTTTCGAGCACTGGTGTAACAAGCATTTCTCTAACTTTATTTTCCGCACCTTCTTTACTTAGTCGCCGAACAATCGCTTTCTCCTTCCTTACATCGTTTAACTGGTTCTGAACCTCTGCAAGGTTATCTAAAAGTAAATCATAAGAAACCTTCTCTTCAAGCGCCTCTAACTCATCAATCACCTCTTCTGCCTGATCATCTTCCCTAGAAACACCTTCCAGTAATCTTACTAAGGATTTGTATCTTAAGGCTTCCGGCTCTCCAAGAATAGCTTTTAGATTATGTTCCTTCTCCTTTAAGAGTCGCTCCTGATCCAAGACAATCGCCAGGCGCTCTTTCATAGCCGTTGGCGCCCGGATATGATTACGAATAATATACCTACATTCTTCTTGAAACTTATCCACCTTAAGCAATTCCCTTCGGACTTGATGGTTCTTTTTGTCATATCTAGAAAGAGTTCTAAAGTTGGCCAACCGAAACAAATTCCCTACTTTTCTCACTTGATAGCGTGATAGTTTTCTTTGTGTTCTGGCAAGAGACATAACCCTTGCCCTGTTTAGCGTCGGCGTGTAATTGGGACGATACGCTAGCTCCACTTGAGCAATCTTCTTTTTAATTCCTGCAATCTTATACTCTTCTCCTAAGCGAAAATCGCGACGGCCTTTCTCACTTCCGGGAGCGTAGTAAGTAATGTACTCACCCTCAGAACGAGAATTCCCCATGCGAAGCGTATACCCTAGCTTTTTCATCTCCTGAAGGTACTCCGAAAAGTCGCTTGCTTTACTGGCAGCGTAATTGATATCGTCCTTAATAATCGTTTTCCAAGTGGGACGTCCTCTTTTTTCAGCTAGATGCTCTGCATAGTGTCTACCTACTCGTTCTTTTTCATAGCTCAGTTCTTTTAGTCCATGCTTTCGACAAACCATATCTGTAATTGGCTGAATATGTTTTTCCCAGTCCCCCTTTCGGTATTGATACTTATAGCCACTGGTCCGGGAGACCGAATTAAAGCTTATGTGACCATGAATATGGGCATGATCATTATGAATGGCAAAGACATAATCGTAATGATCACCTAAAAACGCTTCGCAAAAATCCCGAATAACCTCATAAGCCTTTTCTTCATCTACTTCTCCTGGTGCAAAAGATATAACATAATGATAGGCTTTGCGCCCATCTAGCTTTTCGTACATTTTTTTGGTTCTCATAAAGTGATTGTAGATTTCCTCAGGCTCATTTCCCGAATTGCCGCCTACCCACAAGCTGCCACTGGTTTTGCTTGGCTCTAAGATGTAAACAAGGCTGTTATAAAGATGTGATGACTGCTTAAGATGCATTATCTTTGTTACCGCCATACACGTTCTCCTTTCCTTCTATCCGCTTCTGGTATTCCTCAAGCTTCGTACAAAAATAGGATAGCTCTGTTATAAGAGCTTCCCTATCATGCTCCCTATCGGATCCCCTGTTAATTCTGTTAACGAGAAACCGAAGAGCTGTACTAAGCTTTCGGATCTGATAGATAAGTTCCCTTGTTTCCTCTGCTTCATACTCCTGAGACATCGAAAGGACTTTGGTTCTAACATAAGCACTTAGATTAGCGGATCCTGACTGGGTCTTACTCTTATTATCAAGACCAGCTAATTCCTGAAGACGCTTTTTCTCTTTGCTTGTTAAGCGAATAATAAGGGTTTCCTTTCTTGCCATCTAGACCCTCCTTTCTGCATAAAAAAAGAGAACCTTTTCAGCTCTCTACCTACAGCTCCGATTCTAAATCTCCAAAAAGCAATAGCTCGTCGATTTCGTCTCGTGTTAGTTGACGGCGTTCTTCGGCCAACTCTGTTTTAAGATTTCTTTTACCTTCTGTCACCAAACTAGAAATGTCTATCCTCCCAATATCTTCCTTAAGACTTGCTACCATGGATTTTAAATCTATTAACTCCCCCTTAAACTCTGAGACCTCTTGTTTTAAC
>NZ_JAMXOC010000061.1 GCF_024721265.1 Ohessyouella blattaphilus
TTACCCCTAATAGTTCGTCTGGGTTACTAGGCTTTGGTCCTGAATAAAACTCATCCGCCATAACCTCTACCTCGATTGGAAGAGGGCCTTTTATCTCATCGTCCGCCACTCGCATTAACGTGTCAAACATTTGTGTGTAGAACAAGGAAATTAGAAAATTGTATGATTTATCGTTATCGGGAAGAACTAAAAATAGCGCTGTTTTTCGGTGGGGATTTCCATCGATGCCTAGCCCAAGGGCTCGCATATCTATATCATTACCGCTAAAAATTCGTTTGATGTCTGCCGTCTCGCATAACTTGAGCATGGCGTTTACCATAATCACAATACTGCGAACCGTCTCCGTAGCCCCTTCTTTTAACTTCCGATAATCGCGAACTGGCGGATAATCCGCTCCCTTTTCCTTGGCCAGCTTATTCATTTTAAATTGTAGCTGAGTGGTTTTGTCATCGACCTTCTTCGTCTCCATATTTACGAGCTTTAGGATATTATTCATACTCCCCGTGCGTTTTTCTTCTTTTGCTTCTAGCCACTCATAAAAGAAAAGGGCTTGCAAATATAGATCCACCCCATCATCCCAAAAGGGCTCGCTTTGCATGGCTTCTGGTTTTCTCACGCTTTCATGTAAATTGGTGATTAACCGAATCAGGTCATTTTCACGCACAATCCAGTGAAAAGGATTGTACCGATCTGACTTCCAGGGTTCCTTTAGGTTTAGGCTCCTGATATCAAATCCTTTTTCTTTCAAATAGTTTCCCGTGGTGCGCATGAGTTCACCTTTAACATCAAGAACCACATAGGTATTGGCCGCTTGAAGGAGATTGGGAATAATAATGGAAGTCGTCTTATAGGTACCTGGTGGTCCAATCACTAACATATTGTTATTGGAAAGTTTCCGCTTACTTATTTTCATATTCTTAGAGACAATACGGTTTTTGCTTTCGTCTTTATCCGCTAACACTCGACATAGCTTCTTCACATCTCCCCACTCTTCGCAGCCGTGTTCCTTATGAAAGTAGAAATTGCGATAATGATATGCGTAATAGCTGACAAACATAATCCAGAGGACAAAAAAAAGACCAACCATGGCGGGGGTCTTCTCGTTTATGTAGTTGGCAAAAGGATTGGTAGCTATTACCCTGATGGTCTCGTTAATCGTTCCGAAGTTTGCACCAGGGATTACATAAAAGGCGCCTACATAATACCCGATTATGAGAAAGACCAGCAGGGATATGCTATACATTAAATACGGTGTTTGCTTTTTCGTCTGCATGCTACTTTCCCCCCTTACCTAGCCTTAATCGGATTCGCTGGTATTCTTTCACCCACGTCTTTCGCTACCTTTATAGTCAGGCTATCCATCGACTTCTTTGCTACCGAAGAATCTACTTGCTGATAGTGAGCGGCAAAGAGTTCGCTGCCGGTCGGACGTTTTTCCACGGTAACCAATTCACCTTTTGCATCCATAATGATTGGTTTTTGCTCTTTATGGAGATACGCGAGATACGTGTGTCCCTCATCGGTCACAAAAACTTGTTCAGCTGGTAGGATTAACGTTTGTTCACTTTCTCCCCATGTGCCTGGCACCCTAGAAGCGAAAAAGCCCTGACTGTTCACGGTATCACCCCCAGCATAGGAACTTTTTTCTACTAGGGTTTCACGATTGATCGAAAGAGCAACGTATTCTGGATTGTTATAGTACTCTAAGAAGCCTACGTCTGTTGCTTGTCGGACTTTTTGCTCTTCGTTTAAGAACAGACTCTCTATGCTACCGGGAGGCTGATTATACTTTTCACTTGCTCGTCTGTACGTTTCATCTGCCTGCTCGATATACTGGGCTTCTGTGATAAGCCCAGTATTTCCATAATCCGCAGAGCTGATAAGCTGAAGCTCACCTAGTTCTTCGCCACCTCGAAAGCACTCCTCACGGTACAGCTTATACCAGTGCTGTACTTTCTGAACGTCCCCATTAGCAACCATCAACTGGATTTCGCCATCGCCTACATTTAAGTCTGGAAGTATTGCATAATTGATCCCTAAGGACAAGAAGTCTTCCTTTATCAATTTTTGTTTTCCTTCTAAGGGAATGCTAATGATACTGTCATTGTTATTCGTTAGGTTTTGCAGATCTTGAATGGACTTTTCTCCGCCTCGCAAGCTCC
>NZ_JAMXOC010000062.1 GCF_024721265.1 Ohessyouella blattaphilus
TTCTCCGTCAAAAGAGAATGTCCTATTTATATGGTCAATTAGATAGGGGGGATCTTATAAATGAATAATGAATAACCCGAAAAAAGGAGTTGGCCCGAAGTTGGCCCGGAGGGTTTTGATGAACAATGATAACAACAGAAAACCCTGTAAACACTAGGGTTCACAGGGTTACTGTTTATAGTTATCTAAAGGAATGAGGATTGCAAAATTTGATTTTATCTAGTGTTATAGCGTGTTACAGCGCTTAAAATGGCGATTCCTAAAAAGGAATTTGTGTTATATCGTGTTATATTTTATCAAGAATAGGGTAGGTGATTGACCCGAAGTTGACCCGAAATTAGATGTGGGATGAATAAATATAAACGATTAAAAAAAGAGTTTTCCTTTGGTGATGGTAGCGAAATTTGAAATTTCGAGTATTGGATGGGTGTCATATACTTAAAATACGTCAAAGAGATTAATGAGAACGACAGATTAATTCATTTTTTTGCGAAAATTGCTATCTAGTAAAACAAGAAAGAGGTAGCGGAAGAGATTAATCAGCTAAAAAATGTATTTTGTTTGTAGCGAAGGAGAGTCTTTTTTGAACACACCAATATATATATTAACAATTTGGCTGAATCAAGTGCTTAAGCTGATCCAAAAAATTAGAAACTTTTCAAATCATCCAAAAGATTTGTAAGATTATAAAGTGCTAGAAATAGTTGAATACAATCTTTCCTTCTAACGCTTCGCTTATTCATTCCGTGCAAAATGTAGTTTCTGTTTATAGTTTTTGGTTCATGTAAAAAGTCGTTACCATTCTCGAAAAAAGTGGATAAGCATGATGTTAGATTGGAAAGGTATAAGAAATGGTATAGGTATTTTTCTAAATCAGCTTTTTCTCTAATTTTAGTTTCAAGTTTTCTAATGGCCTTTTGGCCAACCTGTCTACGGTTATTAGTTTCGGTTTTTGCCTGTAATCGGATAAGTTTGGAGTCAATAATTCCAAATAGTAGGGTAGCACATGCTTTGTATTGTTTATGTTCAAAACAATAAATTGCTGAATTCAAATCGTTTTTCCTTAAGGGCGTTTCTTGTAGTTTCGCAAATAAATCTTTTAATCCATCAGTATTAAAATACTTTAGCGCGATTTTATCTGCTTCTCTATAGTCTAGAGGTGCATGACTATAGAGAGTTATTGTGCTATTGGGAATTGCAGACCAGCCAAATTGCCCCCACTTTTCATACGATGCTTTTAATGCTTCTTTTTCCTCTTGAGTAAGAGTAGGTATCTGAATCTTCGAGAAAACATCGAAAAGGTAAGTGGAAATTTGGGAAGCTATTTTTTGTATAGGGGCAAATAATTCGGTCATTTGTCTAGCAATACGTGAAAAGGAAGCGTTTAACTTGGGGACATTAATGCTTTGCATAAATTGTTTTAGAGCAGGTTGTATTTGTTCAGATATTTTTTTTGTAAACTCGGGTACGTATTGATTAAAAGCTATTGCAAAACGTTCAGTCGCTAGAAGGGAGCAATCGGTTTCAGAATAATATTTCCCCAACTCGTTTCCGTTACTTACTATAGCTAAAATATAGGGTTCAAAAGAGCTATCGTTCTCGAGGTACAATTCATTTTTAGTTGGTATTGATTGCTCCAAAGTCTCTAGCTTATGGTATATCACTTCTACTAAGGCTTTCTTGGCACTATTATCGCGTTTTAAGACTTCTTGATAAATTAACAGATCGTGAAAAGAAAAGTATGAAGGAATTGAATAGGATTTACCGCTTAACATTAACGAAATTATGCGGGGCTCTGGAAAATCGATTACAATAGTTTCGTTTTCTGTACTCATTAGTGATCTCCTCGTATACATAGATTAGTTCATTTTATCATGATATATGTGTAAAGTGCAAAGACCTCCTTTTGTATATTGAGTAAATATAGGTGAATACATCACAACATCAAAATGGAGATTTCTAAATAGGAATTTGTATTACCTTTTATCAAGAAAAAGGTGGTAGATTGACCTGAGTTGTCCTGAATGTTTGTAAATGCTCCATAGTCGGTACCTTGACAGAAACACGCCGTCTTTAAGACGGCGC
>NZ_JAMXOC010000063.1 GCF_024721265.1 Ohessyouella blattaphilus
AGATTAGTATGATGGAAATGGTTCTTGACATTGACGATATCGTGAATGAAATGAAGGCCATTCGTGACGAATACACGAAATACTAGAGAATCAGTCGGGGGATAGGGATAATAAAGAGCCCTATTCCCCTTAATTCTATCTCAGAAAGGTGATAAAAGATGAATAGTGTAATTAAGGGCACCAGCTACGTGCTGGTACATACACCAGATATGGTACTTCATAACGGAACCACTCAGACCACCGAGAGAATTGTGAATCCTGAGTCTGAATACTTGAAAGAAGTACCAAAGAACCTGCGAAGCTTCGAAGACGCAGTGAATTATTATCCGAATCAGACCTATATTGGAAACCTACATCCAGACGAACTAAGAGAAGTAGAGCTTCCTTGGTATAACAAAAAAATGGAAGGTGCAGACCGCTTTGGTAAGTTTGGGGAAATTATGCCTCAGGAAGAATTCTTACTCTTAGTTCAAGCTTCGGATATGTTCGAAGTGGTGCGCCTAGAGAAGGGATTTGTTGCCTCTCACAAAGAAGCCTTTATGGCCAATCCGATTATCTCCGAGGACATCAGCGCCAGAATTCACGAAGGCGTAGAGCTTTCGGAAATCGAGAACTTCGTGAATAACGAAGATGCTGAAGGCTTATATCACGATGGAAAACTAGTGGGCTGCGTAAAGCGAGCTCATGATATAGATAGCAACTTATCGGCTCACGTAATGCACGAGAACCTGATGAGTAAGGCTTCCAGCGTCTTAGCGCTTCTTTATGCCGTTAAGAACGCAGGAATCCGTAAAGAAGACGTTGACTACGTAGTGGACTGTGCGGAAGAAGCTTGTGGTGACATGAACCAAAGAGGTGGTGGTAACTTTGCCAAGGCTGCTGCAGAAGTGGCTGGTCTTGTAAATGCTACTGGATCGGACTTACGTGGCTTCTGTGCAGCACCGACGCATGCGGTAATCGAAGCGGCTGCCCTTGTGAAATCAGGGGCCTATAAGACAGTTATCGTGACTAGTGGTGGTTGTACCGCGAAGCTTGGTATGAACGGAAAAGATCACATTAAGAAAGAGATTCCGATTCTGGAGGACTGCTTAGGTGGCTTTGCTGTAGTGATTACGGAAAATGACGGCGTTAGCCCGGAAGTAAATCTTGACCTTCTTGGACGCCATAGCGTGGGAACAGGCTCAGCCCCTCAGGCAGTTATGACTGGCCTGGTAATCTCCGGTCTAGAAAAGGGCGGACTTAAGATTCTAGATATCGATAAGTACTCGCCAGAGATGCAAAACCCTGATATTACCGTACCAGCAGGTGCCGGTGATGTACCCCTTGCTAACTACAAGATGATCGGTGCTCTTGCTGCTAAGCGCGGGGAGATGACTCCGAAAGACTTAAATGACTTCGTTAAAAACCACGGGATGATCGGCTGGGCTCCTACTCAGGGACATATCCCATCGGGTGTACCTTATATCGGCTTTGGACTTGAAGACATAAAAGCCGGCAAGGTAAATAAAGCGATGATTATCGGTAAAGGAAGCTTGTTCCTTGGCCGAATGACCAACCTATTTGACGGCGTATCCTTTATTATGCAGCCTAATAGCGGCGAGACAGAGGGCGGCAGCTTTGATAAAGCGGAAGTGAAACAACTAATCGCCGAAGCCTTAAAGGACTTCGCGCAAAACATGCTAGACAAAGCAGAGTAGAGGAGGCGCAAAATGGCTAAGAATTTAAATGAATTAGTAGCGTCCACCTTTCTCGAGATCGCGGAAGGTATCGAAAGCGGGAGCTTCGCTGCCAAACCGAAGATTGCTCTAACAGGCATGGGTAGTGAACACGGTGAAGCCAATGCGATCGCTGGAGCTCAGGCGGCAGCGAAGACGGGAATCGATGTGTACTATATCGGGACGTTAGAAGCAGAAGGCGTAACCACAATCCACGTGGCTGATGAAGAGGAAGGCCATAAGAAGATGGAAGAGCTACTGGATAAGAAGGAAGTGGACGGGGCAG
>NZ_JAMXOC010000064.1 GCF_024721265.1 Ohessyouella blattaphilus
CTGCCCCGTCCACTTCCTTCTTATCCAGTAGCTCTTCCATCTTCTTATGGCCTTCTTCTTCGTCAGCCACGTGGATTGTGGTTACGCCTTCTGCCTCCAGAGTCCCGATGTAATACACATCGATTCCCATCTTGGCTGCCGCCTGAGCTCCAGCGATTGCATTGGCTTCACCGTGTTCACTACCCATGCCGGTTAGAGCGATCTTCGGTTTGGCAGCGAAGCTTCCGCTTTCGATACCTTCCGCGATCTCGAGAAAGGTGGACGCTACTAATTCATTTAAATTCTTAGCCATTTTGCGCCTCCTCTACTCTGCTTTATCTAGCATATTTTGCGCGAAGTCCTTTAAGGCTTCGGCGATTAGTTGTTTGACTTGGGCTTTATCAAAGCTGCCACCCTCGGTCTCGCCGCTATTAGGTTGCATAATAAAGGATACGCCGTCAAATAGGTTGGTCATCCGGCCAAGGAACAAGCTTCCTTTACCGATAATCATCGCTTTATTTACCTTGCCGGCTTTTATGTCTTCAAGTCCAAAGCCGATATAAGGTACACCCGATGGGATATGTCCCTGAGTAGGAGCCCAGCCGATCATCCCGTGGTTTTTAACGAAGTCATTTAAGTCTTTCGGAGTCATCTCCCCGCGCTTAGCAGCAAGAGCACCGATCATCTTGTAGTTAGCAAGGGGTACATCACCGGCACCTGCTGGTACGGTAATATCAGGGTTTTGCATCTCTGGCGAGTACTTATCGATATCCAAAATCTTAAGTCCACCCTTTTCTAGACCGGAGATTACCAGGCCAGTCATAACTGCCTGAGGAGCTGACCCTGTTCCCACGCTATGGCGTCCAAGAAGATCAAGGTTCACTTCTGGGCTAACGCCGTCATTTTCCGTAATCACTACGGCAAAGCCGCCTAAGCAGTCTTCAAGAACCGGAATCTCTTTCTTAATATGATCTTTTCCGTTCATACCTAGCTTTGCGGTACAACCACCACTGGTAACGATGACGGTTTTATAAGCACCTGATTTAACAAGAGCTGCTGCTTCAATGACTGCATGGGTCGGTGCTGCACAGAAACCTCTTAAATCTGAACCCGTCGCGTTTACAAGACCCGCTACTTCTGCCGCCGCTTTGGCGAAGTTACCGCCACCTCTTTGGTTCATGTCACCACATGCTTCTTCCGCGCAGTCTACTACGTAGTCTACGTCTTCTTTACGGATTCCCGCGTTCTTAACGGCATAAAGAAGCGCTAAGACGCTGGAAGCCTTACTCATCAGGTTCTCGTGCATTACGTGAGCCGATAAGTTGCTATCTATATCATGAGCTCGCTTCACGCAGCCCACTAACTTGCCATTGTGATATAACCCTTCGCTATGCTCCTCACTTACACTTCGCTCGATTTCACCTTGTTCTACCCCTTCGTGAATTCTGGCACTGATGTCTTCGGAGATAATCGGATTGGCCGCAAAGGTTTCTTTGTGAGAGGCAACAAACCCCTTCTCTAGGCGCACCACTTCGAACATATCCGAAGCTTGAACTAAGAGTAAGAATTCTTCCTGAGGCATAATTTCCCCAAACTTACCAAAGCGGTCTGCACCTTCCATTTTTTTGTTATACCAAGGAAGCTCTACTTCTCTTAGTTCGTCTGGATGTAGGTTTCCAATATAGGTCTGATTCGGATAATAATTCACTGCGTCTTCGAAGCTTCGCAGGTTCTTTGGTACTTCTTTCAAGTATTCAGACTCAGGATTCACAATTCTCTCGGTGGTCTGAGTGGTTCCGTTATGAAGTACCATATCTGGTGTATGTGCCAGCACGTAGCTGGCACCTTTTATTACACTATTCATCACATTTCTCTTTCCTTATTTCCATGATTAGTACTTGCAAAATTCGTCGCGAATAGCTTTCATTTCATTCACGATATCGTCAATGTCAAGAACCATTTCCATCATACTAATCT
>NZ_JAMXOC010000065.1 GCF_024721265.1 Ohessyouella blattaphilus
GTGCGCCTGGCGGCGCACGTTTCTAACCGGTGTAAGTCCGCAATCCGCCCGGTAGTGGGAAGGATATAGCCGAAGGCAAGGGTGTCCATCGTGAGGTGGAATCTGAAGGAAGCTGGATGTTGGGAACATACTAACCAACGGGCAAATCTCTGGTCTGACGAACAGAAATCACATCAGGCTATGCATGAGGGTAAGGCTGCTGCACAAGCTAAAGCCCAATAACTACACGGAATCATGTATGGTATATGTGGCAGATGGATGGAGAGAAAGAAACGTGTGGTACCCAGGGAGGTCTGTGTGATACGCTCTGAAAGGAGTAACCACTGTACAAAGAAATGAGGCAGTGCTGAACATGCAGAAGTCAGCAGAGGTCATATTAGCCGAGCACCCGCAGGGCACTTAGGCGAAGGACCGAATCAATAGGAATCTTTAGTACAACCGGGAAAGGAGGAAAGAGAAATGGGCGCAGAAAACAAGGAAAGCTGCTCACAGAGAGATAGCACGGAATGCAAAGGGTATGTGAGAGCGCGTCGCTCTTTCCGTCAGATATGGAAGGAAAGAGATAGTGCGCAGCCGGAGCTTTTGGAGAAGATACTGTATAAGGATAACCTTAACAGAGCTTTTAAGAGAGTGAAGGCAAATAAGGGAGCGCCGGGAATCGACGGAATTACAGTAGAGGAAATAGGCAAATATCTACAAGAAAATCAAAAAGAGATTGTTGAAAGAATCTACAGAGGGAAATATACCCCCGACCCGGTAAGAAGAGTAGAAATCCCAAAGGCGGATGGTGGAATACGAAAGCTTGGTATTCCGACCGTTAAAGACCGTATATTCCAACAGGCAATTACACAACAGCTAATGCCTATCTATGAACCACTGTTCTCGGACAATAACTATGGCTATCGTCCGGGAAGGAGTGCAAAAGAAGCCATTCTGAAAATAAAGGAATACGCAGAGCAAGGATACGTTTATGCAGTATCTTTGGACTTATCGAAGTACTTTGATACTTTGAACCACGAGATGCTCCTAAATATCTTGAGAAGAAATATAAAAGATGAGCGAGTGATTCAGTGGATTAAAAGATACCTAAAGAGTGGCGTCATGGAAAATGGCGTTGTCGTGAAAACAGAAGAAGGTTCACCGCAAGGGGGAAATTTATCTCCCCTTTTAGCGAACATCTATCTAAATGAGTTTGACCAAGAGTATCAAAATCGAGGCGTATTTTTCGTACGTTATGCTGATGATATCGTACTGTTGGCGAAGAGCAGAAGAGCCGCAACGAGACTCTTGGAATCATGCACGAAGTATCTGGAAGGAAAATTAAAGTTGAAAGTAAACCAGAAGAAAAGTCGTGTAGTAAGCGTGTTTGCAATCCGAAATTTTAAGTTCCTTGGCTTCACATTGGGAAAGAACGGAAAGGGCGTATATGTCCGGGTTCATGGGGAGTCATGGAAGAAAATGAAGTCGAAACTGAAAGAACTTAGTTCCCGAAGGTCTGTTCAGAGCATACGTCCTGCTCTTGAGAGAATAAAGGTGTATATGCGAGGATGGCTTAATTATTACGGGATTGCTGACATGAAAAATAAGATAGATGCCCTTAATTCATGGCTCTACCATAGGATTCGTATGTGTATATGGAAACAATGGAAATTGCCTAGAACGAAGAAAAGGAATCTAATAAAACTTGGAATACCGGAGTACTTCGCACATATGGCGGCAAATAGCCGCAAGAAACACTGGTATGTGTCAGGAATGGGAGCGGTCAACAGAGCCTTGACAAAAGAAAGACTGATAAACAGTGGCTTCTATGATTTAGCCACAGCCTATCAGTCTGTGCACGTCAACTATTGAAAGCGCCGTATACCGAACGGTACGTACGGTGCTGTGAGAGGACGGCGGTTAGTCACCGCCTCCTACTCGAT
>NZ_JAMXOC010000066.1 GCF_024721265.1 Ohessyouella blattaphilus
ATTCCTCCCCACCTAAGTTTTAGATGGGGTATCCTTGCTATAAAAAAGATGAAAAATATCGCCATCTTACTGGCTGCAGGAAGCGGCTCGCGGATGCAAATGCTGGAGAAGAAACAGTTTGCCAAAATCTTAGGAAAGCCGGTTATCTACTATAGTTTAGCGGCTTTTGAAGCTTCTCCTTGTATCGATCAGGTAATTATTGTAGCGGAAAAAGAATTCTTTTCTTTTATAAAAGAACAAATAATCTTTAAATATAACTTTAAAAAGGTAGTGATGCTAACTGAAGGCGGCAAGGAACGCTTCCACTCAGTGTGGAATGGTCTACAGCTTTTAAAGGATCAGTCCGGCTACGTCTTTATCCACGACAGTGCCAGACCCATGATCGATGAAGATATTATTCGGCGTAATCTGGAGGCGGTTAAGGAACACGGAGCCTGTGTTACCGGAATGCCGGCAAAAGACACGCTGAAGATAAGCGATAGTGATGGCTTTGTAGAAAGCACTCCTGATAGAAGTCACTTATGGACAATCCAAACGCCACAAACATTCGCAGTTGAGATTGCTTACCAAGCTTTCAATAAATTGATGGAATCAGATGCTACAGGCATTACCGATGACGCCATGGTGGTGGAACGGATGCTGGGTAAGCCGGTCAAGCTAGTAGAAGGCTCTTATGAAAACATCAAAATCACGACTTCTGAGGATATGCTGGTTGCTAGGTGTTTTCTAGAAAACCGGGAATTATGCGAAATGGAGGAATAATTCCAAGGAATTTTACATAAAATGCAAGTATCTTGTTGACGTGAAATTCGGAATATGCTAAAATACAAAATGTCGCGAAAAGCGATAATGGAGAGGTATCGAAGTGGTCATAACGAGGCGGTCTTGAAAACCGTTTGTCCGAGAGGGCGCGTGGGTTCGAATCCCACCCTCTCCGTTCTAAGAGTCTAGTGTTTGCTAGGCTCTTTTAATTTTATGCTGCATCATTTTGAAATTGTTTATAGCAAAAGAGCGAGCAACAGAAGTTACCCGCTCTAAACGCCTGAATGAAATAGGTGGGGTGACATTCCCACATCTCTTTAAAGACCACAAGGGCGTGACGGCTGCCTGTTCCGTCCTCTGCTTTCATTCGTTGGTAAGTACATTATACAATAATTTTTCATATTGTCAAATTTCCTTTGGATATTCCCATGCGCGTTTCTTGATTAAATAGTCACTAAGCTGAGCATCAGTTATAGGATACATTGTACGTACAGCAAGTCGCCCATCCGTGGTTATTCGCACCGCAACGGAAATATTTTGAGTGTATGTTTTAATAAAAGATATGCTATTTCGTTTAGGGTGAATACTTACATAATCGGGCTGACAGATAATGTCAGGTATATCTTCTAAACATGTCAAGTAGAGGGCATCGCTAAAGAAGTCATCTTTATGTAACTCAATATGCTGCAAACGATCCTTCCAAAATAGAATGTCTTTTTTCTTTGCTAAAAGGGAGCCTATTTGCGGATCTTTATCTGTAACGAATGCAATTAAATCGTCAGGCAAAGTACCTAAGGAAAGACATTTTGTATTAGATTTTATAAGGTCTAAAATATTCAATGACTTCCTCCTAAAAGTCCCTCTTAATGCAATAACTCTTCCAATTGATTATCATTAATTTGTAGCTGTTATTACGGGAGTTTTAATATGTGTATGTAGGGAATAAACTCGTTAAATGTTCTGTTCTTATTTATATTACTTAAATGAAAAATTAAATTCCAGCAATCTCTAACCGTAGTAAATCTGCGGAAGTAACTTCTGTTTTGCACCTTAACAAATTCATATATTTGTCGTATAATTAACCTAGAAGCACCAAAAATGTAAGCTTTACTGCATGCCAAACGGGCATCTGAAAATAGTGTGCGAGACT
>NZ_JAMXOC010000067.1 GCF_024721265.1 Ohessyouella blattaphilus
ATAGTCTCTCGGAATCTCGAGTGATTATTTCGGCAAAGCCGAACATTGAACATTGATAAGTAAATATTATCCAAAAAAGAAAAAGTGGACACGAGAAACAGACATAACTGTTGTTATGCCCTAAAAATGTGTATAATAGTTAGTGGATTATGCCGTTTGTAGAATCAGCTTTTGTAGGGTCGATTCATAGGGCAAATCCCAGGCATCCAAGTGCTGTAGCATGAGGATGTGATAGAGACGGCAGTACCACATCTTAGATGATCGGTGTTTGCCGTCTTCTAATTTAAAGTCTATTTTCTCACGTTTAATACAGCGTTCTGATGAAGTTCTGGCATTATACTCTAGTTTCCACTCCTTACTATCTCTTGGCGGATCATTAAATAATCTCGGATTATCTTTCATGGCAACATGAACCGTACGTCCGTATTTAGAATCCGAACAGGGATTTTCACAAGAACAACCATGTTTTCTGCTAGCAAGCGGACAGCGAAATTTGTATCTACATTTAGAAGGTTCAGAGCCATCGTGATGCATCCTTCTGCCGGCTCTACAGATAGGAACCCCGTCTTCGCCAATAGTGAAGTCGTTCTTGTAGGGAACCTGGATTCCACGCTTTTTATTTAGATCTATAAATGGCGTAATTCCATTTTTGCGGCAGTGAACATAGTAAGCCATGGCATCATGAGCGGCATCTAAAAGCCACTTAGAGACATGAAATTCAGGAAGGAAAGACTTCATCCGGAAGAACGTTTCTGGGAAGGCGTGCGAGTCATGCATTGAGGCCTTATTCAAAAGCGGAAAGATAGGCAAGTCACTTTCCGAGTCAGAGGCAACAAGCATGTATAGATCATAGCCATGGTAGAAGCGATCTCTAGAGGAATCCCATCCGATATCACAGTCGGGTTGGGAGAATAAGCGATCACAGTCACAATCAAAGATGCCATTATTAGCACAATCACAGATACGCTTCTTGCGTTCTCTTGCAGACGTGACAACAGGGGTTCCATCCCCAGAAATGGCAAGTGATTCGGGTGAAATCAAGCCTTTCTCCACGGATTTATCTAAGAATTCTTTGCGGTAAATTTGAAAGAGAGAAGAATAAGGCTCAGCGTCAATGGAAAAGACAGAAGATTCTAACCTAGTGAACAACTGATCCACAGTCACTTTTTCAACAGATTCCGCTTTCTCACCTTTCTGCTTAGGTTTCTTAACCTTCTTCTTTTTTACTGGCTTCACGTGAGGAGAGAAGTTATCAGAATCGGAGTCCCAAAGTCGATTCAGAAAGTCGTAAAAAGTTCCAACCCCAGGCGTATCTCCGAATTCAAAACCGCTAAGAATTGCAAAGAGCGGATTTAACTTTAGTTGTGCCGCCCACTCAGTGATAGCGATTTTAAACGCTATGGAAAGTAGAAGGGATCGTTGCATGCAAGAAGGGGTTCTAGGCTTTGGCCCAAAACGAGAGTACTTATCTTGCATAAATTCATCTGTGAAGGAAAGATCGAGATGCCAAAAACGATCAATAATATCCCATGTAGCACGAGAAATCGTAGAAGGATCCGGATAATATTTGCGCATTTGCTCAAGCAAATGCTTTTGATAGGCGGAATGACCGCCAGTGATAATAGGTAACATGTAAATCGCCTCCAATCGAAAAATATACTTTAATTAACAGGCGCGAAGCGCCACATTTTTCGATATGTTTGTCAAGCTTTTTTTGACAAAAAGTGGGGGATTTTAATAAAAAAGGAATCTACAAGCCTTGTAAACAGAGGGCTAGAGATTCCGAGAGACTAT
>NZ_JAMXOC010000068.1 GCF_024721265.1 Ohessyouella blattaphilus
ATTATACTGCATAGCGAATAGATAAAGAACGCAGCAAATAGTATAATTCTTGTTGGATATGCTCCACTTATACATGAAAAAACATAGCATAATACCATTCCACTATATAGATAAACACTTATTTGCCATATTCGCTTAACCACAACAAATACCTGACTCTAAGATATTCTAGTCCTGTGTTAGTATTCGTAGACTCGGCATCATAGCCATAGTAGTTCCTGCTTCCAGATACGTCAATCGGACTTTTCTGTTTTCGAGATTAACTGATTTGAATCATTGTATTTATAGCTATACTTTTCCTTGGTCTCGCCACCAGATACCTTTCTCATAGGCTGTACGATTACCCGCCTATCGAATCTTTCCTATTGCAGATTACGCATATAATCTCATTACTACATCAGAATCTTCAAAAAAATAGCCTTTTTCACTCAGATTTTGCTTAAGTTTTTTCTCAATCCCTGTGTTCATCACGAATACGCAAGTTTCGTCTTGTGTTTCTATGGATGTATTACTTAACCATTCTCCGCCAATTCCTAGGCATTTGTGCCCATAGACACTCAATTTACTTCTTGCCTGACGCTCGAAGCTCACAGTGTCTTGGGCACGAAAGACATCATCTCTTCCTTAAATGTCACTACTCCTCAACCCAGTCTCTAAAAATGTCAAGAATCTTTTTTAATTTACGGCTATCTCCATTTCCCTGAAATATCCCGTCTTTCACAAAACACAATAACCAGTCTTCATCTCCATTATCATATTGTACCTTTTCAAACACTTTATCCTCAAACTTTGTGTCAATTAGCTCAATTTCAACCGCCCAGCCAGGATTGTCAACATTATAAATTTTCATACCATACATATGCTCCCAGTCACCGTCGCAGTTATTATGATACCAATTTTGAATCCATTCAATTACTTCCATTTGTCTTCCTCCATTATCTAGGTATTTCCCATTCCATCGGACTTCTAACTCCACCAGGAACGTTTTTATCATGTATATGTGGCATTAGTTTCTCACCCGTCACTTTATTTGTATGCGGTGCGCCCACCCCATCATATCCCTTTACCTCTTGAAAGCCTGATGGATTCTTTGGATTCACCTCATATGTTTTATAATTTGTTATTTTACCAGTGTTAGAATCCGTCTTAAATACACTATGGTCTCCAACTGCATTCTCAACAGGTTTAATATTGTTCTTTGCTCTTCCTGTATTTGTACCACTGAAAGCATCATCCATCACCCCACTGGTTCCAGACGCTTTCTTCGTACTTCCGCCAGAGGTTATCGTTCCGAGCGCAAAGTCAGTAGCTAGTGAGCCAAGTGTTACATCTCTACCGTGGGCCACATCGTTTACAGCACCAACAGTAGTATCAATCAGGTTGTCTACACCATTTTTGACAAGCGGGTTGCTTAGTAATGAAGAACCTCCAGAGGCTGCCGTCGACGTAGCTGCGCCTGCTCCACCTGTTAGTACAATTGCAACTCCAAGTCCAGCAATTATATGTCCACTGATAGCAACCTTGCCAACTGATTTCCAATCTACTTTACCCAGAGCACCACTAATCCCGTTTGCTGTTGTACGTAACTCTCGTACTACTGTGTCCTTAATCTCTGCAGTTCTGTGAGTCACGTAGGAAGTGAAGGAAATAAAAGCTCTCTGGGTATTCTGCAGTGCATTCCCAGCACTACTGATAAAGGTGGATGTGTTGCCGAAGCTGCCTTCTGATAACCGTTGTAAGCCGCCTGTTTCACATTATTAATTGTTTGCTTTGG
>NZ_JAMXOC010000069.1 GCF_024721265.1 Ohessyouella blattaphilus
CAGCTCTGAAAGGTAAATCTTTTTATAGTCATTGATTAATGGGATTTTTTAAAAAAATATCGTTATCCACAGATTAGCTAAATAACAGCTCCTTAGAAGGGGAGTTATCCACACCAGATAGGTATACTAACCCTTTATTACCTTTTTTTGATATTTTTTTATTTTTTACTTCCCATTAATCACCACCTTTGCTATTATCTTATTAGCAGGTGACTTTATTGTCTCCCGCTTTTGGGTTGAATATATCTTCTCTTATTAGTTGCCGTGCAAAGCTGGCTAATAGGTCTGAAGATATATTTTTTTCTGTTCTTTTCTGTCCCAGCCTTCTTAAATAGCGATAAACATACAGCTGCCTAAAGATGTCGGCTATCTGGGTTAACAGATAATGATTCTTTAGTGCGGTACTATTCTTACTATTCCCATGCTCTAAATCATAACGAAGATTTTTTTGGACATTAAATCCCTCATTTTCTATCATCCAACGCTTGCGCCCTACCTGTGCCATCTTTTCCGCATTACTACTAGTTATGGTAAAACTTGTAAGCCATTGAAACGTGGTCTCTACTATCTTACCGTCTACATTTCTACTTTCTTTATAACGTAACATATTTATTAGCTTCCCCTTATAATCAAGCTCATTTGCGAATTCACTCTTTCCATCCCTTCCCGCTTCCCTTTCCGGCAAAGATTCATATTCCTTTTGTAAGGTCGGAATACTACCTTTTTTATAGCGAATGATAAAATCCCAGTCATTCTCTCTGCACAACTCGAAGACTGGGTTACTAGCATAAAGACTATCGCCAAGCAAACAGATCGGCAAGCGTGGGTACTCTTTTTTTAAACGCCTAGCCAAGCGTTTGAAGGCCTTTGTTTCACAATCCTGTTTTATCTCTTCTGCACTCATTTCTTTCTGTTGCACGGCATCTATACTGTTATTTTCAATGAACTCTGTATCTAGGCTTATAATAAGACCATCACCTAGTACTATCTTTGCCTCCAGTACCACACGGTACCAAACACAGTGTTCTTCGCCATTTTCAGTCACATGCTTCTGCACCAAACAGTTTCCATCCTGTTCTTTTCCATACACTTGCAACCAGGTCGCATCTACTATGACAAGCCATTTCTTTTTATAACGACCGTTCTCAAAGCTACGTCCACGCAACAATTTAGTTACAATGTCTTTGCGAACCTTCCGGAGCTCCGCGATATCCACATTCTTTAGATACTCATTTAGGGTAACATAGTGGGGTAATTCCTCATTATTATTAGAAAACAGATTAGAAATATTTTTTATACACTCCTCTTGATTAAAGCGTTCTGTCATCTGTTGCATCGATTCGATTCCACATATGTTCTTTAACAATCCCGTACCCAGCATGGTTGCCGGCGTGTAGGTAATATAGCGTACATCACGTGGATCTCTCGTTGCGTTTAATCTATTATTGAATTCCGGATAATAATGGCTAATACTATCTCTTAATGCAATAACGGGCTCTGTTTCTGATTTTTTTAGTATTCTTCGTTCTGCACGTGTCATTTTTATTTCCTTTGCGATAAACTTTTTTATTTATCTTACCACAAATGCACTAATGCAGCCTGTATATAGGCTGCATTAGTGCGAATTATTTTTACCTTTCAGAGCTG
>NZ_JAMXOC010000007.1 GCF_024721265.1 Ohessyouella blattaphilus
AAGTACTCAGGCGACTTCTACCGGCGTAGAGTCCTGCTGCTAAACCAGCAGGACCGGCGCCGAGGATGATTACATCATAAATCTTGCTCATGATTTATTCCTCTACTTTCTTGTCTTACTCAAAGATTGTCTGTCCGTCAACTTCCGTTGTTAAAGCTTCAAGAGCTTTTTCAACAATGCCTCTACGGAGTTCTTTCTCTTCTACCTTATCTAAGCTTGGGTTTCCAAGAGGATAAGGGATAGCAATCGCTGGAACGATTCTGTTCGCACCAACTGTCATTGAAATCGGTGTTACTGTACATACGTGTACTACCGGTATGCCAGCTCTTTCAATTTCCTTAACCATCGTTGCACCGCAACGAGTACAGGTGCCTCAAGTGGAGGTTAAGATAACTGCATCTACTTTATCAGCCACTAATTTCTTAGAAAATTCCTCAGCAAAAGCTTTGGCTGACGCTACCGCTGTACCGTTTCCAGTGGTAGTGTAGAAATTATGATAAAGCTTGCCAATCTTGCCTTCTTTTTCCATGTCACGAAGTACGTCAACCGGTAAAACACGGTCAGCATCTTCGTTAGCGTAAACTGGATCGTAACCACCGTGAGCGGTTTCGTAAGTTTCTTCTGTTAAGTCATCCACACCATCGATATCGTACTCACCATATCTAGATGCTGAAGAGCTTTCGATATGATCTGGATTTCCTTTTGGCACAATACCACCCGATGTAACTAAAGCGATGGTTGCATGAGCTAAATCTTTTATCGCTGGTACTGGATCCACTCTGTCGAAATCAGGCATTGGATACTCAGTGGTATATGGCTTACCTGCAAGTTTTGCAAGGAGCATATTAACCGCTCTTTTTGATCCTCTTTCATCTTCAAAGAAATTCTTACGAATTCCGTTTGGCATATAACCTTCCTGAGAAGATACGCCGATTTCTTCTTTCTTTGCTAGTTTAAGAGCTAAAGGAGCCATTTTGGCAACGGCATCTTTCATACCAGCTGCTGAATTCTTCGTAGCTACAGTAAGCACTTCGGCTTTAAACATATCAGCGCCTGGGTTCTCAATATACATACCAGTCACTGCCGGAATTCCTAATTCTTGTTGAACGCAATCACAGATTGTTCCACAAGCTACACCATAGCGTCCAGCGTTAAAGGCTGGGCCCGCGATAAATACATCCGGTGCTTGCTCTTTAACCATTGCTAAAATATCTGCTTTTGCTTTGTCTAAGTTTTCATTGAAGTAAGAGTCGCCGCAGACAATCGTTGCTACAATCTCTAACTCATCGCCAAAAGCTTGCTTGAATGCAAGTCCTGGTCCTACAACCTCTCCTACCCGTAGCTCGGCTGGGTAGTCTGCCTTTTCTTCGCCACCGATTTGGGCAAAGAATTGGTTAATATAATGTACTGCTTTTAATTTAGCCATTTTTTGTCTCCTCCCTATCGTGCGCTTAAGCGATTGAATCCAGTTTCATTGGTTGCTCCGGTAATTACCTGAAGCTCTACTTCAAGTGAACCATCTTCGCGAAGTGTTTCGTCAGAAGCACCTGCAATCTTAGTAATGTAGTCCATGGTTCCGATTACTTTATCAAGTTTTGGTAAAATAATCACTTGGTTAGCGTTACCACCAGTTACGACTGCATCAGCAGCAGCATCGGCATCAGCGAGGGATTGTGACTTGCCATCGCGACCTGCATACTCATCGGTAATGATTACCGTCTTAACGCCCTGGGCTTCAATCTTCTTACAGTTCATGATAAGGTCTGTATCCGGGTTACCAAATCCTTCTTGAGAAAGGATAATGCCATCTAAATCCAGCATTTTACAAAGCTTTGCCGTCCAATCCGATGAACGTTCTTTATCCGCTAAGTAAACATTTTCATTGGTTATAATCTGGCAAACAAAGTTTATCGTTTTTCCATGCTCTGCAAACAAATCGGTAATTACCGGGTTGTTTAAGTGATGATACGTTGTATTCTTATCACAAGCAGATACACAGTTACCAGATACGATTGCCCCATCCATAACCTCTGTCGGGTTAAGAATTGTAGGTAGTGTTTGTTTTGCATCCACGCCGTATACGTAGGTATCGTGAAGCAAACCTTGGCTTTGAAGCATTTGCACGTAAGCAACTCTTGGAAGCTCTGGGTACTTCTCTAAGCCTTCCTTCATGGTACAAGTTTCATAAATATGGGTCTCATCTGGGGTTAGCTCTCTTGCTAACTCGCCGATGTAAGTAGCTGCTCTAAAGCCAGCTAATCTAACTGCTTTTTCGTATTGATGTTGTTTGATATCAGCAATTGGCTCGATAACCATTACTAAATTGATTAACTTAGAAAATGGTGTGTAATCAGCGCCCGGTCCGGTCATATCGATAATACCCTCTTGGAAACCGACAATTTTACCAGCCGTTACCACTGCCATACCTTTTAGGGCGTAAGTTTTACCACTTCCTACAGTACCCACTTTAGAGATTACTCCTGGGAAGATTCCCCCTTGGCCTTCCACCTTAACTCTTGGTTCAATTACGTCCTTAACCGGCGTAATTCTCACACTTTCCCCCGGCTTTGCGATATCAAATGATACCGACTTAAGCTTTTCATCCTCTAGAACTACTTGTCTTAACGCGTCTTCTGATACATAAAGAACGCCATCAGCGATTTTTGACTCACTTCCAAACTGCACGTCCTTAATATTAATGTGCCCCATTTCTAGTTTCACGTTAATACCCTCCTTTGTTTTTTTATACCTAAACATCTGCCGATGCTATGGCGCTACTTATGAGTGTGTAATCGACGAAACGCATATCTTCTAAGTTTTTTTCGTTCGTCTCTTCCTTATAATGGAATTTTTCACACGTTTCAATACTGCTATCTATCAGCTTAAGGGACGACAGGTCTAATCCTGCTACCTTTTTGGCTATTAATACTGACTTGTATAAAGTCTCTTTCGGCTTTACACTTCCTGATAATGGGTGGCTTAGTAATTCGTGCCCTTCATAGACAAACCTTTGCACCCGCTGCAAGAGGGAAATAAAACTCTCTTCTTGATAATCTACCAAATGATCCTCTCCATACTCTGAGGCAACGAAAGGGTTATTGGTAATAATAATATAATCTGTATCCATAAGTTACCTCCCAAGGATGTTTCACTTTACTGCGTTGCAACGTTATATACGGAAAGTATAAAAAAAAGAAGGACATCGTACGTAAAGTACTATGTCCTTCTGTCTTTCGCCTAATAGCGCAATTTCCAGAACGCAGTCTCTCTCCCCATCCTTTTGCCTGAAAGTTTCATCCTCATGCTTTTGCTTGAGGGACTTGCCTCTTCGGCGACCAATTTAATGGTTCTCTCGGGGGAAATGTCATACCGCAACATATTTATTATCTCGATTAACCTATTTCCTACGTCTATAATAGAACATAGATTGTTAATTTTCAACCGAAATTTAGAAATAATATTTTTTTGTGTTATCTGTTCAAAAAATACTAATTTAATTGTTAAGTTTTACCATAAAAAATATGCACTTTGCTAGACGTTGATTTCCGTTATTCTTCTACAAAAGCTCTACACTCTCCAACACCTGCCCACTATCTACCACCTCAATCTGACCCTTACGACGTAAGATATAAAAGCGGTTGTTTTTGTTAACAATAACGCGATTATATTTGACTTGCCTAGTGCTGTCAAACTCGATAGGAATAACTAGCCTACCAGTCTGATCGATGAAACCGTATTTATTACCGTTAGTTACCTCTGCTAAACCCTCTGTAAAGAAATGGGATTCTCGAAGACTGATTTTTTCCTCCGGCATTTTCTCGCCAAGTGACGGAGGCACCAGCCATATATTCGTTCCGATCAGCTTCGGCTTCATTCCGATATCTTCACGATAGAACGAGGCAGCCATAGCTGCTTTATAGTCACTTCGCATTACCGTACACCCATTAATATCAAGAAACTCAATCATTCCCCCTACTAAAGCCTCTATGATACCGTCTGACCCAATATACATCTCTTCGGCATCCGAAGGTATCGACGCAATTATTTGCAAATCCTCATCCATAATATCATAAAACTGCTGACCCTTAGGCGCACCCAATAGGGTTTTCTCACGGATACGCTTTCCAATATAGCGGCCATGGCTCTCCTGATGAATTTCGGTATAATCGGGAGTTAAACGATTTAAATTTCGATCGATGAGATAATATCTATCCGGTTTGTCGCAAACACATGCGTATCCATTCTTGAAATCCCATGCCACTGCCAAAAAACCCTTACTTGAAATCGGACGACACATATTGTCAATCACATAAAACAGTCCAGTATTGTACTCCTTCCCTATGTCATTGGGATTACGGGCAAATGCCAGCCCTTCCGAGTGGGGGCGCAAATATTCCATCATGCTCCCACCGGTTTCTAAAAGTATAGAGGTTGTAAACGTCGGTTTGGTCATCATTATTTCCTGCCCGTCCATTGTTCTGTAACCAGAGCAAGCCGTCCCGTTTTCCCAGGCACGAAAGGCTGCAAAGCCTTCACTAGGTTGCAATATCTCCATGTATTTCTCCGCCAAAATCTCCTTGCCTGTATGATCCATTAGCCCATAGACGAGGAATGAATAGACGGTATTGCCATATTTGCTTTGCTCACCATGTCCAAACTTAATATCTTTCTCGCGAATTTCAACAAAGGGATATTTAGGCGGAACAATAACCTTGCCACTGACATCAATCACTCCCCAATTAGCCGAATTTTCGGAGACAGCAAATAATCCGTATCTATAGTCACTCATTTTTTGATAGGTAGGCACAAGCACAATATTTCCTTGTCGATCTATCACTCCTCTTAATCCGTTCACTTCAAATACTGCTAGACCGTTGTGAAAGAGAAACCCTTGTGAAGCATTAATGGTAAAGACCGTATTGCCGTTTATATCGATATATTTACCATCTTTTTTACCATCACCAACAAAGGCCAACCCCTCCTGAAAATCCGCATGAGTTGCGTATATAGGTGGGACAATAACCTGCCCTTCTTCGTCGATGAACCCCCACTGCTTTTGGCAAAAGCGTATCCGCCCTTCAGCACACTCCATAATTTGGTCGCAATTATCTAGAACGAGCCCCTTGTCAAGATGATATATTTCATATTTCACACCTAAAAGACCCGATTTCGTCGCTTTAAATAGCTTTTCGTTAAGAGGCGTAATCTGGCTATAGTTTACCGGGATAAATAGTCGTCCCCTGTTATCTACTGCCCCCATTTTTGATCCGATAATCACCGTGTAGGCATTCGCATTCATTGAATAGACATCCTTAATCTTATCCGGCAGCGTAATAAGCTCATATTCACCACTAAAGCTTAATCTAATTTCCTGTGTAGTCACATTATTCATCCCACTCATTTTTATCCTCGCTTTCTATAATAGTCCTAACAGATAGTTCATCGCGTCTTTCTTCTTTAATTCCCCACTAGCGCCGGTGGGCAAATTATTGTGAATTGTGATTGTTTGCGGCGGATTCTCGGTTGCCACTAGATGAGAAGCCACCGCTTCGTTGTCACGCATATCAACCGTTACGACCATCGTATAAGTTTTGTTGGCTATCCCACCACCAGTATAGAATCCAACCGACTCATAGTATCCATAGACCAGTGCTACCGTATCCGCTTCTTCAAGACTCTTGGCCAACCGCTCCGCTGGTATGCCCTCAAACGCCTCTCCGCTTATGGCGCTCTCAATTGACGACGATTCACCATAATAAACAATCAACTTCTCCTCTAAACGCGGAGTTCCCTGATTGCTTTTTAGTTCATTTGTTCTCATTTCCTTTGCCTTATTGCTACAATAATCATTAACCTCGGTAACTATTTTTACACGATCAATTTCCGCTTGGAGTTCAGCGTTAATCCCCATATCAAAATCCGCTTTGGCAACCCCGTTTATTTGCTCAATGGTTGGTATTGCCAAGATATCCTCGTAGATACTTACTAAATCGATGGTTGTTTCCAGTTGTTGATTATTAGGATCGACTAAATTAATCTTATGTAACGAAGCTATATTACTCAGCTTAGATATATTTGTGAGGAGGACCTCCGGTTCCAATAGAAAGGTTATTTCCTCAAGATTCGGGTAGGACACGATGATTTGACTAATGTCTAGTGAGTTACTGGCCAATATAAGTAGATGTTTCACTTGGGTAGCCAGATAGGATTCCGTATGACTGACAGAGCCATTAACCAGTTTTAGTTGTTCGAGATTTTTAATATCTGCTACAGTATGTCCCTCAGCACAGTCTCCATCAAGAGCCAGTGAAAGAGATTTGCAATCAAGCGCCGCTAGCTGCTCTAGTGCAAAAAAATGGACGCTCCTAGAGTTATCACAAAAACCAAACATAGGCACTTCTTGATTCTCCCAAAGCGGAGTGATTACCGCAAATACATCAGCTAATAACTCATTCTCCAAACCAAAGGAAAAAATCGGGTATCCGTACCTTTCTTCATAGGTAAGGATTTCGAAATCCAACTCTTGCTCTTTTTCCAGTTCTCGAATTGCTTTATAGGTTTCTTTGTACATCTCATGCCCCTTTGTCCACTCCGGAAGCGGTTCCTTCTGTATCAGACCACAACCAGGCAATAGACAAATGACAATTGCCAGTAATAATATTCCTTTTTTCATAATCCCTCACTCTCTCTCTTCATTAATCTTCTTAAGTGTCGCCACAACTAGCGGAGTCCACTTATCGGTCGTTTCCTTTCGCAATTCCTCGGCTCCTGCTAAAACCGTCATTTCTAGGTCCCGATCAATTGCAATTTTCAGTTCAGTGGTCTGGCGAGCGACCTCGTGTTCAGCTGATCTTAAATCTCGAAAGTACTGGAAACCATTCTCGTTCATGTAGTCAGTCAACTCTTTACTGTCGATTACCATAACATCTTTCGCTTCACTGTCGTTCATGATTGACTGGTAAAATCCCTCCAGCAAATAATTGTAAACCGTTTCTGTATCATGATAATTAACACGCAGTGTAAACTCACGGTCGCCTGTCTCGACAATATTTTCAACACGAATAGCGTTATAGAAACTGTAATATGGAAAAAATTCCTTTAAATTCCGCGGCAGAGCATCTTTGATAAAGCGCTCTAGATATCCAAAGTTATCTCGTAGCTCACGCTTACTGGTAAGCCAGATTTCCCGTCTGGTGGCTTCTGATAAGGTAAGAGCATCCTCTTCCCTCATTTCGGCCGTCCATCCGCCAGATTGCTTTCTAGTTGTGACGTTGACTTTTATTTCTCGCAATTTATAATTACTGTCAACAAGAATCATATCCTTCAATTCCTGATTATAAAGACGGATAAAATCTTGTTCATACTGGTAAGAATAGCTTTCATTTGTTATTTCCTTCGCGACATTTTTCCATATCTCATCTGTCTCGATTTCGCTTAAGTCTGGTATCATGACGCTTATTTGATAAGTCGCGCCGTCGTCGCCAGCTTCTTGTTCTTCAACCTGTTCCGCTAGCCCTTCACAACGAAAATAGCATAGCGTTTTGCTCTTTGTAGTCAACTGCTCAAACAACTCCCCGATAGCTTGCGCCGGTGTTGTTGCCTCTTGAATTTCGGCTTCATGCTCCCTCGAGGACTCATCCTCGTTTTGTTCTGCCTCCTTTTCTCTGATTTGGTCCTGCCGCTCAGGGTCAACTCCTAACTCATCGTTAGTGCCGGTATAGATACCCTCCAAAATTAAATTGTCGTCAAGTGATATCTCATAGTAAAGTGGTAACCGATAGTCGGGTGCCAAACAGACATGAGCCTTCATCTCATTGTCGCTATAGTCATAGATAGGAACTTTATATTCGCCTATATATTCCACCGCGTCACTATCTTGCACTTTGATTTTCAGATTGCCCTCCTTGCGGTCGTCAATTCTAAAAGTGGTCTTAAGCTCAATAATTGGCAAATTTAAATCTTCTTCAATTATTTCGTACTCTGTGTTCTTTTCATAGCCAAGCTCAATTACCACCGCGGTTTCATCAAGTGCTACCCATTTTTCGCCGAGCAGTGGATCGCTGACCGTATGCTCTAGTAACTCAAAGCCATTGCTCTCAGGTGTTAAGGGAATCTTTTCACTACGCTCAAAGTAATCATCAATTTTTTTTTCGTTCTTCTTGGCATTATTATATAGGGATTTTATCCCATGATTTTCACTATTATATTGCTTTCCACAACCTGTTGTGATAGCTATCAGTAGCAGGGATAATATTATGGCTACGATTCTTCGTTTTCTCATCATTTCACCTCTGTTTCATTCTTAATATCCGACGTAATAGGCAGATAAACAAGGAAAACGCTACCGCTGCCCGGTTGGCTGTTTGCAGTGATTCTCCCATTGTGGTCGGTGATAATAGCCTGTGAAATATATAGACCATAACCATTTTCTCCATCGTAATCAAAAATTGTCTCAAGCTGCCACTCTTCCATGCCAATCCCAGTATCTTGTACTGTGATAACAGCCTCGTTTTGCTGAGAATAGGTGCCGATAGTTATTTCACCGTTACGTGTATGCGATAAGGCATTATTGATCAGATTGATTAACACCTGACGAATCCGTTGCTCATCAGCACTAACCGGCAGCGGTTCCTTACACAAATTCACCTGTAACCGGTTGCGATTCTTGTTGAGAACCGGATAGCACACCTCGATAATGTTGCCAATCAACTCGTTAAGCGAGATATCTACCTTCTGATAGCACATTTTCCCTTCCCTGATTCTTTCAATGTCTAAGGCCTGATCAACCATCATCGCCATCCTTTCTACCTCCGAAGTAATCAAACGCATTTTATCAATTGTATAGTCATCCGCCTTTCCTTTTCGACGCGCATGTTCTTTTGCAAGCTGTGCATAATTAGAAACGATTGTTAAAGGTGTCCTTAATTCATGAGAAAGATTGGATAGGACTCTAATCCATTGTTTCTTTCCGTTACTATTATTTTCTCCCATCTTCGCACCTCCGACGACCAACCCGACGGCCCATTATTACCGGTAAATACGTAAAAAGACCTCCATTTATTTGTTATCGCATATCCATTGTATATGCGAAGTTTAACAAATAAATAGAGATCAAAACGAATTGTTAAGAAATACTAACGCTCTTTCGTTGCTAGCATATATCCTTTGCCAAAGATGGTATCCAGATAGGGATAACGCTCAGGATCGTTATCCTTTGGCATGCCGAGATTTTTCCGCAGTTCGTAGATTTGGATGCGCACATTACTGCTAATCTTCGCATCCTCAATCCCCCATACTTCTTTGTATATTTCTTTGCCGGAAATGACACGGTCCAAATTCTTAGCCAAATAGAGTAGAATATTAAACTGAATCGGGGTAATGTATTTCTCCTGCCCGCCAACTAGGACCCGACGGGTCTGTGTATCCATGTGGATGTCCCCAATATCAATCTTCACAGCGCGCTCTCGCACTTCATCCTCTTTGCGCAGATTCGCTACAATACGGGCGTATAGCTCGTCCATATCGTAGGGCTTGCGGATGTAATCGCTCCCCCCTTTAATAAGACCGCGAATCACATTATCAGAATCACTCAGACAGGTGAGAAAGAGGACTGGCACCGCAGTTTTTTCTTTAATATTATCTATGAAGTCTATCCCGTTTCCATCGGGTAACATAACATCGAGTAGGATGATATCAGGATTGTTATCATCAAGGATCTGTTTGGCCTCGGCAATGGTATCAGCACAGAGCACATTCATTCCCTTCATTAACATATATTCTTGATTGGCAAGCATTACATCGGTTTCATCTTCAACCAGCAGAATTGTTTTACTTTTCATTTTAGTTAATCTCCTTATAGGTAAGAACTCTAGCTACCGGTAATCGGTAAATAAACAGTAAGCTTACTACCTTTTCCCACTTCACTTTCAACCGTTATCCGACCATCGTGGTCACGAACAATTGCATTAACAATATAAAGGCCTAAGCCTGTTCCAGTGCTTTTGTCGTTGGCATCCTTAGTTGTGGTATAACGCTTAAAAATCCCGGCCAACTGTTGTTCCGTCATGCCGATACCTGTATCCTCAACCTCGATGGCAATTTCATTCTTTTTCGCATATGCTCGTATGGATATAAACCCCTTTTTCGTGAAGCGAACCGCATTATTAATCAGATTAAGCAGAACTTGCTGCATTCGCTTGTCATCGGCCATCACCGGTGGTAAATCATCAGAGATTTCCGTCTCAAGAGTGTTGCGATTTTTATTAAGAATCGGATAATACACCTCAATCAGGTCATAAATTAAAGCCTGAAGATCCGTTTCTTTAAAATCATAGACCATTCGCCCCTCTTCAATTCTGGCGATATCAAGCATCTGATCGACCATCACTGCCATCCGTTCGGCTTCCGAGGATATCAGCAACATCTTATCCTGCACATAGTCGCCTTTGCCATCGAATTGTTTCATATATTCCTTAGTCAACTGAGCATAATTAGACACTACTGTCAGCGGAGTGCGTAGCTCGTGCGACATACTGGAAAGAAACTGGATTCGTTGCTTATCAACTGTTTCCAAGGTTTCATTCTTCGCTGACAGCGCGGCTTCTTTCTCACGAATTTCTCCCAATTGTCGTTCAACTTGAAGAAAACTGAGAAATAATGCCACCATCTGAATAAAGATAAAGACAACCATCATTCGTAGGAGTAGACTAATTTGCCCCAGTGGACCAATGTGGATATTCATATAATAAAGTAAATCCTGCAACATGACCCCAAAGAGTAACTCCAGCCCGGCGGCTGATACCATCTGACTGGACATGACACTCTTACGAATTTTGATCACTCTGTAAAAAAGATAGACTATGACTACTGCTCCTAGGATGACGAAAAAAATCGCAGACAGTCGCGGCAACTGGCCCCTGGTAAAGACTGAAATGGCAATAAACAGGAGGATGCCGGCATAAACTCGGCGCCTACCGATACCACCAATTAATACAGGAAACAATGAATTGATATAAGCAAAGAGCAGAATAAGCAGCAAACCAAACACCACATATTGTAAGGTGAATATCGGTTCCATCAATGAGCCCTGTTTCATCATTATGAAAAACTGGTCTCTAAAAAATAAATCTTGGATTGATAAAACCAGACAGATAAGTGAGAAAATCAGGTTTGACTTATTTTTGTGATTAAATAGATACATCCCGGCAAAGATGATAAACCCCATCAGATACACAGCCAGAATTGTATATTTTAAAAAATCTCGATGTGTCTGCAGGCGATAAATCAATGACGGCGAACCAATCGTAATGGTCGGATTGTGGGAATCTGCGGTGCGAAAATTGGAATATTGTAAAACCAGTTCGATATTACTGTCAATCGGATTAGCCGAAAGATATACATTGCGTCTGGCCGGAACATACACATCTTCAAACTGACTGACAATTCCAACTTCATCGACCTTCTCACCATTGACATAAATGCGCGAGGCGAATTCTGGGCTATTAAACATCAATACATATGAATCGTTGATATCGTCGTTAGTAACTTTAAGATTGGCGGCAAATGTGCCATAATTCGCCGGTTCGTTACCGACTTGGCCACGGTATAGCTCGTCCGGTGTTAGCAACTGATCTGGATAATGAACAAAGGCGTCCGTTTCAGCCGCCTGCGTATCAAAAGGAAAAGTGATTAAATCGACCACTCCGTCATCACCACCTACCGCTGTAACTGGAAAGTTCCCGATGAAAAAGATACCCAGAATCACACCAACAACAATTATTACAAATCCTAAAATAGACCCTACCGTTTGTCTCATAGCGAATCCTCGTTAACCATTATATTAGATTGAGAAAAGCTTTTATTAAAAAAGCGTATCGGTGCTGAATAAAGCTGGGGCGTCATAATAATCGGAACCAGCACAGACACTAAGAATATATAAGTATAGGTAAGCAGCGTCGGCAACTCGACATGTAGTCGCAACCAGATGAATATACAACGCTCAATGCACATTATCATCACTGGTAAAAGCCCTTTATTTCTCTTATAAAAATTCCACAAAAGCCGAATCCCATCAACGAAGCGATAGTCAATACTGTCAACATTGGTCGTCGGGAAGGCTTTCACACGCCGACGCAGACGATCGGAAAAATAACTAAAAAAACCAGCTAAAATCGAGTGGGTATGCCCCAAGTTAGTAAGTGCCAACAAAGTTGTGTGACCAAGATTAGCGCGGCGTTCAGAAGGTAATCGCTTCCGCATAATCAAACTTCTAATACATGGCAGAATGATAAAGCCGATATTACACAAAATAAAGCCCGCCCAGATCAGGTTGACATTCCCAAAATAACACTCCAGCAGTGCTGTCGGCAGTAACATAGCTGCATTGAAACAGGAGAAAAAATACATAATCATAAACATAGTGTCGCAACTTCTGGTCTGCCCAGGGATAATCGTTCCCTGAAAAAGCATCTCCAGCAGTCCATAGTTGTAGCGAAACTGCTTGGAAGTCTCTTCAGCAAAAGTGCGGCTAACTACTTCTGTAAACTCCAAGCCTTTAAACTGTACGTATTTGCCATGATAGCCGTGATTATAGAAATCAATTGCCTTAGCGTAATCCTCCGAGACTCGGTCTTCCGGCCATAATCCGGTTACCGTCAATAAGCTTTTTTTGACGAATACATTGTGTCCAACCAGTGGCACAAAGTACCCCTGCAAAGCCTTGCATGGCCAAATATTATGAAATAGATTATTGGTATTATACCCAACCGCTTTCGTAAAATAGTTTTCACTAATATTGGCCGCACGAGTAGCACACTGAACATAAGCAAGCTTTTCATCCCCGACAAATTCCGGTGCCACCGCTGCCAAAATCCCAGGGCTTAGACCGGAGTCCTTATCTAGCAAAAGGATAATCTCGGATATCGTGATATCGCCTTCGTAATACCCTCCTTCAAAATCGCCACCAGCTCCCGTTAACATCCCGAAATACTCGCCTTCAGATAAACGTTCGGCAAGTCGATAGGTATAATTTAAATTTGAAGCTTTCTTAAATTTACCGGTGCGTCCGGATGTCGGTCTGGCAACAAAGCCTATTTCAAAGTCTCGATAAAAAAGGATGCGTCTAGCTGCCAAGCGTTCCAACTGGGAAAGATTCGCGATATTAATTTGGTACTGACTGATAAGTGTTTCCACTGCTTCCTGGGTACAGCTTCCACCTAGCATCTGAGCCAATCCGTCATCAGAAATCACCAAATTAGCTTTCTTCCCGGTTTCGTTACGAAAATGCTTGATTGCCTGCATGCTCTGACGAATGGTTTCAAAAATCACCTCGTTTTGTTCCATATAAACAGGGATGCTGATCGTAACTGGCAAAAGAGTCGTCTTATCGATATCGCTTCTAGCAGTATTCGCGTAATTTCGGCAATTAATTTCGGCTTCACCGGATAAAATAGCCGTCACTGACGGTCGCATCGACCATAAGACATCGGCAACATAACAAAATGGATAGATAAAAAATATGTACGAGATAATTAGTCTAAAGATCGTATAAGGAGAAGGATTTGCAACATAAAGAAACAGCCTTATATGCATTGCCAAATCAATAATAAGAGCCATGATATAAGGCCAAACTCCGCATACTTCGTTCCCGAGGCAAGGTGGTATATTTCTATCTTTTTTTCTCTTACTCACTCCATCACCCACTTAACTACCTCTTCGCACCGCGCATCAAATCGCCTATAGCAACACTGCCATTGGATTTACGCCCATCTGAGCAAATGCCAACCAACTAGTCGCGCTAATGCTCTTAACCTTATGGAATTCCCATTTAACATCTGTACCACTTACTACGAACCCGGTCGATACACTATCCCTATCGGCAGCCGTGATGCTCCCCTCCTCATCCATTTGCGAATTAAGGTATTCTAGCACCTTTTCATATGCCGCTGTTTTACCATATACCTTATAACACACTGCCATTTGTGCAGTTCCTTCATTCCAAATCCCGTCCAAATCGCCATTACTAAAATCAAATCCCGCCTCAACGGCAATTTCTTCCTCTACAAAAGCAAAAACTTTCTCCACATCGGGTACATCCTCGCCCAATGCTAGCAGTGCCCAAGTATTCGTGTCAAGTGGCAACACACCCTCGCTGATTGTCTCCCCGTCGTCTTCGGTGCCAGTATAGAAGCAGTCCTTTTCCTTATTATACATTGCCATGACAAAATCTTTAGCATATTCACCAGCTTCCATATATTCACCAGCTTTCTCTGAGTCACCGTTTCGAATCAGCCCTGAAAGCATGGCAAAAGCCGTCACTAAATCAATATTGTGCTCGGTGGATTTGTATGTCACCTTGGCTTGATTCTTGTCATCCCACCCCTCAAATCCACTCGTAAATCCGCCAGCGCCGGTTTCTGAGCGCAATCTTAAAATAAAATCGCCAACCTTAACCGCCGCCTCAAGATACTCCTCCGCTTTTTCTTCGGAAGCATTTCGCGCAACCTCGCAAAGACCGATAATCGCCCAGGCCATATTCCCTGTTGAGGAGGCAATGGAATAATAATCTTCATGCCAATTTCCGTCTTTCCAAATACCTGGCATCCGCATCGAACGTTTTCCACCCCAGAAAGACCAATTCGCTTCGTCTTTAGGATTACCACCAATATAGGCGTTACGTAGTCGACCATCTGAGAAGCTGCGATCCTGATCCATGGCATAAAGAATCGCGTCGGCAATCACTTCTGCATGATTCTGCGCGCCGGCAGACGATAGAGCCATCATTGCCAGGGCGTTGTCATACAGATAGGCGATTTCATCTTCGCCACCGGCACCGTCACCACCGATATAAAGAAAGCCCTCACAGTCCCGAACCCGAGTCGCTAGGTAAGCTACTGCCGGAGATATTTCTTTCAGTTCTGCATAACTTAATCCTGCCTCTTCATCTAATATTTTTTCTCGGCCGCAACCGGACAGAAGGCCGGCTAAAAACGTCAAAATACAAACCATTGCCATCAACCGACCTATCCCTTTATTTTTGAATGCTATTCTCATCTTCGCCCTCGTCTCTCATGGCACATTTATGTCGCCTTACTGGCATTATTATATCATCACTAATATGGGTAATCAATGCCTCTCGAGCCAAGGTTTCCATCAGCCACATTGTACAATGTCAGAGTATAGGTGTACCCACCTTGAACACCTATTATATCTGACGATTCCTGATAAGTTCCGCCTGGCCCAAAAGCATGGTCATTGCCATACCAAGTGTCACCCCATCCTTGTATCAACCTATAGTTACCCGGCGGCAGACTAACGGACAATGATTCCCCCTTTTTTACGAAAGCCTTTAAAACCTCGGCGCCACTTTCGTTGATAAAAGTAAGGTGCTTGTCGGGGACATCCCCGCTACTGCTGATAGAAATCGGCGATCCGGATCCGGATTGACTAAGAACTGAGGTTCCGGGTCGCGGCTGCTCTGGAATTACGCAAGCTTTATTAATCTTATCGACAGCTTCCTTGACGATAGCTGTTCGTTTATCACTAATTGCTTCTGTCATAATGTTCTGATCGTTATAGCCAAGACTATAACCTTCATTTGCCTTTTCGATAAAGAATTCGGCCTCCTTCGTGTCGCTAATATCGGCAATAGCATCACCAATCTTGGCAGTGATTTCACTATAGCCACTCTCGTAACTGATTTCTTTAAAAATGTGCTGACCTTCTTTTGATTTTGCTTCAACATAAGCATCCATAATACGGCCATATAACTTCTCGGGATCTTTATAAGTAATCTTAGCGGTAAAACCATGCTCTTTCACCGATACGTCTTCGACCTCTATGGTGTCTAGGTATTCTTGCTCGGTGAAAACTCCAGCCAGAATTTCATCCATGCTCTCAGCTACTCGCAACTTGTGATACTCAAGATCCTCATCCAGAAAAGCATATATTTTATCAGATATCCCTTGCGATGCAGCACCTGCGAGTGCCTGCGCTTCAGGTGCAGGCAAGGAGCATTTCCAGCCTTCTTCCTGCTTGGTAAGCGTGACTTCAATGATACGATTTTGCCAATCAATCCCCTTATCCTTCGTAATCATCTCTTCCAGCTTTTGCCTAGCCTTATCGCGATATTCCTGCTCGTATGCAGATGATGTAGTTTCTCCAAGCGTGGAATCAGGTAATTCGATATCAACATCCTTCATCGCAACTTTGGAAAGATCTGGCACCTTAACCTTAATTGTATAGGTGGTGGCCTTGTTCTCGGCCTTCTCTTTGTCTTCCTTTATCTGCTCTTTAACCTGTTGCTTCAAATCTTCACACATAAATGTCGATAATTCATGTTCTTCCATGACTATCCGGTCAAATTCTGCTTCAATGGCTCCCGTATGATTACCTAATGTCCTTTGACACCCCCAAAGAGACAAGATTATAGCCACCAAACCTATAATTGCGATAAGCTTTTTTCTCATTATTTGTCTCCTTCCTCTTCCGTTTCCTCATCTGCGGCCGGCTTATATTGCCCTTCTGCAACTAGGTTTCCGTCAATCGTTAAAACATAGGTATGTGCTGCCGTAATTCCACTTTCAGTTTTAATGTGCGCTGATAAGGTATTTGCGCCGGCAACACCAAAGTTGCCCTTATCTTCCTGGACATACTCTTTACCGTTCTCATCAGTAACCACCAACATTACTGTACCTGAAGCATCTTCATCCAAGGTAAAATCGACATTTAAAGTCAACAGCTTATCACCGGCGGCTCCCAGTTTCATCGTTCCCGTCGACTGCCCATTAAACAAGAATACAATATCCTGCTCCGTCGGCATCAGCATCATCGTTGATGGACCAATCATCACCTTATCTAAGGAAAAACCATGTGCATCGTATCGCCCCACCACTTCATCATCTTTTGCATCCTCGCTCGCTGCTGATGTGCTTTTGTCTGCATTAGTGTATAAGGTCTTGGCCTTATTGCAACCAGCCAAGGCCAGAGTCATAACCAAAATCATTATCATTGTAATTACTTTTCTTTTCATGACTATTCCCTCCTTCACCCAATCTTCTGTCTCTTACGCCAGTGTATCATAGGCAATAATATCAAAGCGAATTGTTAGCAAATATTAACAAGTTCTTTACCTTTACGAACTATGGCTCCACAAGCCCCACAGACAAAATGGCCCTAGCCCAATAAATATAGGGGCTAGAGCCGATTTAACTTCAAAATTCGAAACAATATTTTATTATGCTAAACGTTGATTTCTGCAGTAACGCCTAGGAGTTCTTCGTTTTCCTTAAGCACTATAGCGACTACCTCGTCTAAAAACTTCTCTGTCTGAATCGCCGCTCTACCGGTATACTTCGAAGGTTCCATCGCCTCTTTTAGCTCATCTAAGCTTAAGTTAAAGGCGGGATCCGCCGCAATTAGTTCTAGTAGGTTATTATCCATACCCTTTTCTTTCACATTTCTACCAGCTTCCATGGAAAGCTCACGAATTCTCTCGTGAAGTTCCTGGCGATCGCCACCGGCCTTTACCGCATCCATCATGATGTTCTCGGTAGCCATAAACGGCAACTCACTGAGCAAACGCTTTTCAATTACTTTCGGATAGACCACTAAACCGTCAGCCACATTTAGGCAAAGATCAAGAATACCATCAATGGCTAAGAATCCTTCCGGAATCGACAAGCGCTTATTCGCCGAATCGTCTAGCGTTCTTTCAAACCACTGAGTGGCTGAAGTGATTGCGGGATTAAGGGCATCTACCATCACATAACGAGACAAGGACGCAATGCGTTCACTGCGCATGGGGTTTCTCTTATAAGCCATGGCTGAAGAACCAATCTGTGACTTCTCAAAAGGCTCTTCCACCTCTTTTAGATGCTGAAGTAAACGGATGTCATTGGAGAACTTGTGGGCACTGGCTGCAATTCCCGCCAATACATTTAATACCCGGGTATCCACCTTACGAGAATACGTCTGTCCCGAAACCGGATAACAATCCGCGTATCCTAATTTCTTAGCAATCAGGGGATCAATTTTATCAATGGTCTCTTGGTCTCCTTCAAATAGCTCTAGGAAACTAGCCTGAGTTCCGGTGGTGCCTTTTGAGCCTAAAAGCTTGATGGTACTTTTAACGTACTGCAAGTCTTCTAAATCCATCAAAAATTCTTGTAGCCAAAGAGTCGCTCTCTTTCCCACTGTGGTGGGCTGGGCTGGTTGAAAGTGAGTAAAGCCAAGGGTTGCTTGGTCTTTATACTTTCTCGCAAAATCGCTTAATTTAGCAATTACGTTTACAAGCTTTTTTTCTACTAAGGCTAGCGCTTCTGACATAACGATAATATCTGTGTTATCACCAACGTAACAAGAAGTCGCTCCTAGATGAATAATGCCTTTGGCTTTCGGACATTGAACGCCATAAGCGTGAACGTGAGCCATAACGTCATGGCGTACTTTCTTCTCTTGTTCAGCGGCCACTTCGTAATTAATATCCGTAGCGTGAGCTTTTAATTCGGCAATCTGCTCATCCGTTATCTTAAGTCCTAATTCTTTCTCTGTCTCCGCTAGAGCAATCCAAAGACGTCTCCAGGTACGGAACTTTTTGTCAGGGGAAAAGATATACTGCATCTCCTTGCTGGCATAACGTTGTGAAAGTGGACTAACGTATTTATCAGTTGTACTCATTCCAAAAAAATTCCTTTCTTCCTATTCAAACGCGTGAGAAACATCTTTTCCGGGCACTTCCATCGGATACTTACCAGTAAAGCAAGCATCGCAGAAACCGAGACCGGGAATCATCTCTTCTAGCTTTTCAAGTTCCATGTAGCCTAGAGTATCTGCTCCGATAATCTTACATATCTCATCCTTTGTATGAGTATGAGCGATTAACTGTTCGTTAGAAGGGACATCGGTTCCAAAATAGCAAGGATATAAAAACGGTGGTGAAGAAATTCGCACATGTACTTCTTTCGCCCCGGCTTTTTTAAGCATTTTTATAATATTTGCTGAAGTAGTTCCGCGAACGATCGAGTCATCGACCAAGATAATTCGCTTCCCCTTTACCACTTCCTCAATCACGTTTAGCTTGATTTTAACACTGCTTTCGCGCTGACTCTGCTTCGGTTTGATAAAGGTACGTCCCACATAGCTATTCTTGTGGAATGCCATTCCGTAAGGAATACCGGAGCCTTCAGAATATCCCTTCGCGGCTACTAACCCCGAATCCGGTACGCCGACAACTAAGTCCGCCTCAACTGGATAGGATTCTGCTAACGCTTTCCCAGCAACGATTCGAGCGTGATATACATTAACACCGTCAATCTTTGAATCGGTTCTCGCAAAGTAAATATATTCAAAGATGCAACGCGCTTCCTGTCCCTTCTCCACTGCTAAAGAGGTATCCGAAGTGATACCGTCTTTCGTAATACTGACGATTTCACCTGGTTCTACGTCTCTGACAAATTCACCGCCAACGGCAGCAATGGCGCAACTTTCTGAAGCTAGGTAATACGTGTCTCCCCGCTTACCGATGCAAAGAGGTTTTAATCCAAAGGGATCCCTAGCACCGATCATCTTTCTCGGGGAACTTACTACTAATGCATAAGCACCCTTGATCTTCTGCATGGCCGCCTTTACCGCCTGCTCAGCTGAGTGTGTCTTGATTCGCTCTCTGGCAATATGATAAGCAATCACTTCGGAATCGATAGTTGTCTGAAAAATAGCGCCCGTATACTCTAATTCCTTACGAAGCTCTACGGCGTTTGTCAAATTACCGTTATGGGCAATAGCTAAGGTTCCCTTAATGTAATTGATTACTAAAGGCATGGCGTTCTCTGCTCTTGAAGCGCCAGCAGTAGAATAGCGAACGTGGCCAATCCCTAGATTTCCCTTTAAAGAAGATAAAGACTCTTCATCGAAAACGTCATTTACTAATCCTAACCCTTTTTTGGAAATCATCTTTCGTTCACCGGAAGTATCTGTCACCGCTATCCCACAGCTTTCCTGCCCTCTATGCTGCAGGGCAAAGAGACCATAGTAAATAGAAGCGGCAACATCTTCTCCGTCTAACCCGTAAGCGCCAAAGACTCCACATTCTTCCCCGGTTCCAGTTGTGACTTTCTCAAATTTGTTCATTTAAAAAACTCCTTATTTAATTCCGATTCTTCTAAACACTTCTTGGTAGGCATCTTCCACGTTCCCCATATCTCGGCGGAAACGATCCTTATCTAGCTTTTCTCTCGTCTTAATATCCCAGAGGCGACAAGTATCTGGTGACACTTCATCAGCTAAGATAATTTGATCGTGGAAGCGACCAAATTCAATTTTAAAGTCGATTAGCTCAATGCCTGCCTCGGCAAAGAACTTACTTAACACTTCGTTTATTTTAAAGGTGTACTCCGTAATTTTATCAATCTCTTCGCGGGTTGCCGCACCAATAGCAATCGCATAGTAATCGTTAATCATCGGATCGCCAAGAGCGTCATCCTTATAACTAAATTCCAGCGTCGGTGCCAGTAACTTGCGACCTTCCTCGATTCCTAGCTTCTGAGCAAAACTACCAGCCGCCACATTTCTGACAATCACTTCTAGAGGAACGATTTCCACTTTCTTTACCGCTGTTTCCCGGTCGCTTAACTCCTCAACGTAGTGGGTCGGAATCCCTTCCTCTTCTAACATGCGGAAGATATAGTTGGTCATACGGTTATTAATCACACCTTTACCTACTATGGTTCCCTTTTTTTCTCCATTAAAAGCGGTGGCGTCATCCTTATAATCAACGATAACCACATCTGGATCTTCTGTCATAAATACTTTTTTGGCTTTACCTTCGTATAACTGCTCTAATTTTTGCATTCCTTACACCTTTCTTATTATCATCATGTACTGAAAAACACTGCCTAACTAGTATAATACAAGGCAGTGTCAAAATCAATTACGTATCGAATTTTCGATAGTCTTCTTTCCATTTAGCAAGCTTCTCAGGCGTTACATCGAGATCGATCATCTTTTTAAGACTGGACATTTCTTCCTTCATCTTTTTATCCATAGCGAGAAACTCGCTGTTACCCGAGAGCATTTTAACATACTCTACTTCTGGTAAAGAGCGATAACAACTATAAAGATACGCACGCAAAATACTCGGTGTGGATAACACCCGGTACGCCTCTTTATACGCTCCTGCCGCTTCTTGGTAAAGAAACTGGTTGCCGTAGCAGCTTCCTAGGGAAGCATAAATGCTCGCATAGAACTCCTCCGAAACCGTTTCGTCATGCTCATCTCCAAGTATCCCTTGGTAAACTAGAATCGCCGCATCGTATTCACCGCTTTGTAATAAGGTATCCGCCTTAAACTTTTCGCGCTCCACCTCTTTTTGATCTTTAAGCTTAGCAAGGGTAACCTCGATGCCCGCAATCTCTTCCGCCAAATAAATATTAGAGGCTTCTAAAACAGCCGCAATAAAGGTTGCCTCGGAACCGTTTTTTGCTAAGATAAAGCGCAGCTCCGTCGCCAGTGCACTCATTCCCAGTTCCCGGTCAATCCAGCCACAAAGAGCGTGATTCATAATGGTATAGTCAATCAAATAGAGATAGTTCACCAAATAGTAACAAAGCTCTTCAATAGAATAAATCTTCTTATGTACCCGCGTAATTTCATAGGGGATTTTTGCTTTTTTTTCATGACATAGAATTAAACTGCCCACTACTTCCTCCTAAATCAATCAACTTCTCCATCTTAAAGCCAGAGCTTTCAAAAAACTCGCCGAACCCAATATCCTTAACCGTAACCTTGCAGGTACGATCATCAAAAAACATTACATCAATCAGTACTCGCAACGAATAGTCCTTTCGCACAGGCAACCCTTCTAGCGAGATTCTCTCTATCTTAACTTCACCACCTACTAAAGACTCCACTTGCACCTCTAAATCCTGAGTGTCTTCAAGAATCACTTCCCACTCATTATCGGCTTCGTACCAGTGGCGCCCCCAATTAACCAGCGGATGCCATATCTCTTTCCCACGCTCACGAACACGCAAACAAAGTCTCGTCAGCAGACTGGTGTGGTCTAAATAAATCGGTACCATTTGCTCCTCGAACATCCTCTTATACGAATAGTAGCAAGCTCCTTTACTGTAAAGATTGTTACCAACAAAGGCCCGACGACCATTGCATAAGACTCTTAAGGAGTTGGGAAACCATTCATTCTCAAAGCCTTCACCTGTTAGAAAAACGCTACTAACTACCTTTTTCTCAAAGACACCTTGAATAAACGTCTTAAACTTTTCATCCGCATCCCGGGCCCGGTTATCATCCATCACCGGGAAGATTGCGGAAAGCTCTTCAATCGTCGCCCCTGCCACTTCTTCAACCGTCACGTACAGATTCGGGTCATCACGCTTTCGCGAACTAAGCCGACGAAGCATATATGCCTTCATCTCCTTCTTATTGCAGCTAAAAAGCGCTGCTTCGTACTGCCACAACTCTTTCGGTTGATCGTACATAAAATGACAGAAGCTCTCCTGGTAATCCTGTACGGCAATATTTGATTTGGCAATTCCCAAGTGCTGTCCTAATCCCTTTAAAAGATTGTACATATCTACATCGGCACTAGGAACGCTAAAGGTGATATATTCTATTTTGTCGAACTGTTCTAAGGATAATTGAATAAACTTGGCTAGTAGCCACACAGCATCGTAAGATTTGCCGCCCACTTCAATTTTCTCACGCTTTCTTGCCTTCGAGAAAAAATCTGTAAACGCCACCCCTTCGTTAATAATCTCTAAACGCTTAGCTTCTTTTCCATAAACCCAGCGCTCATTAAAGAACGCTAAAATCAAGGGAATCTGGTAATTATTTGTCCCCGCACTTACGGTTTCTGGCTCTTCATCTTCAAAGTTGTAAAAGCTAATTTGACCATATAGGTCATTGATGTCATAACCGAGAATATATCCCTTGCCCACGGCGTCCTCCTTCTTTTCCTTTTAATATTTCACATAAAACTCTCTACCGATGGCTTCCTCTTCCTCATAAGCAACCATCGCTGCCATCTGCTTAGCCGGGCTTAACTCGCTCATTTCGTTAAGCCTTGCATAGCGTCCCGCTAGCTTATCCTCATTCCCGCACCTCAAGAAATTTTTAGGCGTTTCTAGCACCTGTTCGTCAGTATTCTCGACAAAGTAGTAGACCAACTCTTCATCGCTAAATAAAGTTAGAGTCTTGACGTAGATATTGCCAAAGACAGGAATCAGTGCCTCCTTACGATAGGATAGATCCTCGTCCTGGGCACGTTTTATTTTATAAAAAACCTGAACATTTCCGCCAAACTTAGCCGTATAGGAAATAATACATTTGTCATAAAGTTGCAGTTGTCTAAGCCAGCTCTTAGGGTACTCCTTATAAAAAGGCATAATAATGTTTTTTTCGCACATTTCGCCAAGTACTTTCCTTAGAACTTGTTCTTCGTCCTCTTTATAGCTCCTAGTGCTATAGCGTTTCAAAAGCGCTACCTTACAAATATCTGCTAAGTCTTCGCCTAACTCGCACTCTCGCATAATAATGTCAAAGGTACTTTGCTTTGTTATATGCTTTGCCAAAAAGTACTCTTTGGCTACTAGCGCAAGGTACGCCTGTTTCAAACGAAAATACACCCGCTCAGAGGCATAATAGGAGAGGAAAATTTCCTCCTCATCCAAAAGGTTTTCTGAAAAAACCATCTGGGTAATAATCCGCTCAGCAATCTGCCCCACCGGCAACTCATACCCCCTTAAAGCCGTATAAATCCGTTTCATCAGTGACGTTCCGCCGACAAAGTATTCGCCCAAATAGGAAAGAGTCACCTTATCGTAAAACCCTTCTTTAAAAAGTTCTAATACGTAATAGAGAATGGTACTATCTTCTTTTATCTCCTCATCCCGCAATTTATGGCTAAAGAAACTCAAAATTTCCTTGTGACGATAGGGCCTAAAGCCATTATCCTTTAGATTATCCAGCGTCAACTCCAGCCGCTTTACCGGCTCTTTCCAAGCACCGGTAGTGGTGGCGTATTTTTTACAAAACTCCAAAAATCTCGGTTCATAAAATAAACGCTTCGTATCATAAGAAATAGAGTCCGTATAATAACGGCCATCCTTTGATTCCCAGATAACCCTGGCTTCTTTATCATACAGACAGATAATCGCACCTCCCGTTTGATACGGAACCTTTTGACGAACTTTACCGTCTTTTTCTATCACATGAACATAGGCCATATTATTCAATTTCGTCTTCACTTCATAAGCGTAACAAATATCCCTAAGAGCTTCGATTTGCCCACTAGTAAGTTCTTCTTCCCTGAGGAAGCGCTTATATAACACCCGCAGCGATTCCGTAATACGGCGCTGCTCAAGTTGGCGGATAGTAAAAGCATAAATTTGCTCCCGGTAAGAAAAGTAAAGATCACCCGACTCGCCCTCGTTTTCTACTAAACTAGCGTAGAGGAAAGCCGTCTTCTTGTAATCTAGATTGCTGCCGTGCATATAGTATAAATAAAGAACTCTCGGCAGGGGGCCGTGTATCTTGGTCTCGTCAAGAGTCTCCATAAAGTAATCGTATAGTCTCGCTAGCTTCAAATCTTGGTCAATCGCCAACTTATACCATTTGTTATACTTCCTTTCCACCTTCCCTCCACGAATAAGCAAGGTTACAATGGAATTGAGAAGCGTCGGTTCTTGATATATCTCGTACGACCGAGAAAGTACCCGAAAAAGCTTCTCGGAATAAAACTTCTGCTGACTGGCAAAATTCGCCAAATGAAGAGCCATCTCTCGCGTTACCAATTGATACTTAACAGAAAAATTAAGAACCTGTAGTTCAAAATCTCCTAATTTTTTTATTAAATCCGGCTTTTCCTTATAGCATAAAAATGCTTCCAAATAGTAAATCACTTGGTGATTATCAAAGGCAAAGTGCTGTTCTAGAGCGTGAATACGCTTCGTTGGCGAACGAAACTTCACATCCAAATCCATAATCATCCACAGAAGTAGCCAAGACTCTTGATGCCTAGTATACGTCTTCTCAATATCACTTAGCACCCGGGCGTGGTGACTTCCTTCGCCGCGAATAAGAGCCGTAAGATAAAGGTAATAGCAGTTCACCTCAAAATCTTTTACGAGAGCAAAGCGGTTGTAGTTATAATTCTCTAAAATCCACTTGGCCTCTTCTATTTTTTTACCAATAATACTAATATGAGCCGTCAACAGCTGATACATATCATTCTGAGGGTCCATATTTCTCAGCGTCTGCATACGCAGCAAGGACTGGCCCACCCATTCGTTGGTGTTTTCAAGTCCGCCTACGTTGCGAATATAGCCTTTGAGAATCTGTCCCATGTAGATTTCGGCCATGCGGTGATCTTCATCACTCTCGCCCGACTGCATAACCTCCACATCGTAAACTAAGGTTTCGTACGGGGTCGTGAAAGAAAGTCGCCCGTAATTGTGACCGGCGTGAAGCTTCTCTGGTCTCACAAAGAATTCAAATTCATAGGCGTTACCTACGAAATCATCGGTGGTAAAAGTATCTCTTGATAAGCGAATAAAGTCGCCGTCGGCCGCTACTTTTACCGGCATAAAGCCCCAGGTATTCTTCATCACCGTCAGCATTCCTTTGGTCGCATCCGTCACATCTTCAAAGAGCATACCTTCTCCTTGTAACGTTAGGAAAATGCACTCTTTAAGCTTCGTACCCACTAAGAACTCTTCTAGCGCTTGTTCACCTAGTGACCACTTCCGCATATTGTCATATAGATAAAAAATACGTTCGTTTTCGTATTTTAAAATTTCATAAAAATCTTTCGAGCGAAATAGACGTGCAGCCTCAGAATAGTCCTTAATCGCCAACTTCTTAAAGTCCGCGGTACTCTGAATCTTTCCATAAGCCGTATTGATATATGGCTTTTCCGTAATGGCGGTAAAGTCAAGGTCGTACTCGCCCACATCACACACTACCGTAAAGCTACCCTTTTCCACGTGTCCCGGCAAAAGTCCGCGACCGTCATAGGTGAAATCCACCCGGTTATTAACGCCGTCAAAGCCTTGATCTTTTAAAGTGACACGCAAAGAAGAGGGATATACTAGCCCTCTTATTTTCTCGTTCGTATTTGATTTTATGTTAAGACTTCCCCTATATACTTCTCCCTCACCGATAATAATTACGATATTGGTTTCATCGAAACTTATCCTCGGCTTCTCAGTACGGAAATCCCCCTTTGAAAATCGTTGAATTTTATCCTTCACGATCTATACCTGCTGCCTTCGTTGCTTTTTTTGTTTATACTCACTATAATAAAGTATATCACTCTAACTTAGATTTGAAAAGGATAAAAGCATGGAAAACAAAACGATGTTTCACGGTTCTGACATAGAAAAAATCGCTCAGCGAAAGGGAGTAGCACCTACGGCAATCAAAAACTTCGCCGCCAACGTAAACCCCCTAGGGCTCTCACCACTAGCTACTTCGGCTCTAAAAGAGCATATGGATATTATGACTCGCTACCCCGATCGGGACTATGGCACGTTAAGGCGCGCTCTAGCTAGCTATAACCATACAGACCACCACTATATCCTCGTTGGCAACGGTTCTACAGAACTATTATCCCTCTTTATCGGCGAAGTCGCCCCCAAGAAAGCACTCATTCTTGGGCCCACATATTCCGAATACGAAAGAGAGCTTAAGATAAATAACAGTCAGTTCTCCTACTACTGTCTCGCTGAGGAAAACCAGTTTAAGCTCGATATCCCCGGCTTCCTTGCAGCGATTGAAGACGATACCGATCTGGTAATCATCTGTAACCCTAATAACCCCACTTCTTCTGGTCTAGCCAATAGCGAATTAGAGCAGATTCTTAAGCGTGCCAAAGAACAAGACTGCTGGGTACTGGTAGACGAAACGTATCAGGAATTTACAAAGGCCAACGATTCAATTAACGCTAGCCTCTTACTTACTCAATATGATAACCTCTTGATTACGAGAGGCGGTTCTAAATTCTTCGCTGTTCCTGGTCTACGCTTTGGCTACGCTCTGTGTAGTAACAAAGAAATGCGGGGGATTATGAAGGGCGAACAAAACCCTTGGAGCTTAAATAGCGTAGCCGCCTTTTTCGCCGAAGCCATGGTAGGTGATACCGACTATATCGAACAAACCAAAGCCCTGGTCTGGAGCGAAAAAATCCGGATTGCCGACGCCCTAAAGAATAATCAAAGCTTTCGACTCTACAAAGCCTACGGCAACTTCTTTCTCCTTAAAATCCTGAAGAAGGATTTAACGGCAAAAATGCTCTTCGACGAGGCCTTAGAAGAAAATATGATGATTCGCATCTGTACAGGCATGGCCGGACTTGAAGGGGAATATATCCGCTTTGGCATCTTAAGTCCCGAAGATAACGACCGCTTATTGGCACTACTTAGAAGACACTATTAAAAAAAGCTAGTATCAGCATAATCGCCGATACTAGCTTTTTCACTTTTCACTCTACAATTTTATAATACTCTCTCGCCGTGATAACGTACACTAAGCAGTAGATAAGTGCAAAGACTAAAATCGTCACCGCGGTAGCGATCATAAAGATGCCCACGTTCTCTAAGTAGAGAATAGCCAAGAGCTTTCGCACGACTGGGAAGGCGAAGAACACATGCACGACCGCCACAATTAGAGGTAGGAAGAACACTAGAAGCACCTGACTCTTAATGGCTTTGCTGATCTCTCGTTTGCTCATGCCCACTTTCTTCATAATTCCAAAGCGCTCCTTATCATCATATCCTTCAGAAATCTGCTTGTAGTAGATGATGAGTACTGTTGCCATGAGGAAAAGAGCACCAAAGTACGTTCCGATAAACAGCAATCCGCCCACTAGGACATAGTACATTTTGGTGGCGTTCTCTTTAGACGAAAACGTAAGTTTTTCCCCGAATTCCTGGTTCAGCTGTTGGATACTTTCAGACATCTCCAGTTTTTCCGAGACCGAACCATTAAAATCCACACCGTAGGTATCGTAAATATCTTGATCCTCTTCGGGTAGAACACCTAAGATGGTCTCACGGTCATTAAAAACCACCAAATAGCTTTGTTCTAGTATTTGAACATTCACGTTATTGATATCATTTTCTAGGTCTTTCACTTGCTTCTTAATGGCAAAGGTTTGCTCGTTGATAGTAAGCTCGTTGTCTGTAAATTTATCATTGGTATACAACAGCACTTCGTTTTGATCTAGATTTAACTTTTGTCCTGTATTCCGGTTATAAGAATCCAACGTCATCAAGATAACTTGAGCCATTTGGCTTGTGGTTGGCGTGCTCCCGTATAAGGCAGGCGATATAAGTTTGCCACCCTCTTTTACCACTACGGTATCTCGCAAGGTATAATAGCTGCTCTCCTTAACCGGGTGCCCCTTATCTGCCAAAAACTCATCCACTCTCTGAGGCAAACGTTCTCGTTCTTCATCTGTCCCCCCAGTTAACGCTACTTGGATTTCGTTGGGAAAGCTGTGTCCAATCATATCCGTCATCCCCGCATAAAGGGAGACTGTTGTCGAGATGGTAACGAGAAGCGCTGTACTTAGAATACAGATATTAGCTAAGCCGACAGCATTTTGCTTCATCCGATAAATCATACCGGATACCGCTACAAAATGATTGGTCTGATAATAAAACTTCTTATTCTTCTTTAAAAGCTTTAGGAAAATAATACTTCCCGCCATAAAGATTCCATACGTTCCGATAATTACCAAGACCACGGCTACAAAGAACGTATTCAAGGCCGCCACAGGGCTCTCGGTGGTAACCGCTATATAATACCCAGCGGCAATCGCTACCAGGCCAATGGCACCAAGTATCCATTTGCTTTTTGGCTCCCGTTCTCCCACCTTTCCTCCCCGGAGAAGTTCAATCGGGTTCGTCATCTGAATGGTGAAAAGATTCGCTAGCAATATTAGGAAGAAAATGCCGCCAAAAAGAATCAAGGTGATCCATATGGCTTTCATGCTAACTTCAAAATCCAGACCATTGTCATAGCGGACCATTTTCTGCAAAATCATATACATCAAGCGGCTAAGCAATAGCCCGATAATTACGCCACCGACAATTCCCGTAAGCGACACAAATAAGCTTTCTAGGGTAATCATTCGGCGTACGTGACGCTTTTCCATACCGAGGATATTGTAGATACCTAGCTCCTTTTTCCGTCTCTTTATTAGAAAACTATTGGTATAGAATAAAAAGATAAGAGCGAAGGCACCGATAATAATTACGCCAAAGTTCAAAATCATTTGCAGAGTAGCTTTTTCAATGCCTGCCACGCTCTCACTAAAACGTAGATTCGCCATAATCAGAAACATGGCTACGGTCAGGACTGCCGTAATAATATAGGGTATATAAGTTTTTCTATTCGTTACGATATTTGTCTTTGCCAGCTTAACATAAAGCGAACTACGCACTACGCTCACCTCCTGCTGCTAGAACAGTTAACGTTTCACTAATCTTCTGATACATCTGCTCCTCACCCGCGTTTCCTCTGTATAGCTGATGGAAAACTTCGCCGTCCTTAATAAATAGCACTCTACTAGCTACAGAAGCCGCCCTTACGCTATGGGTTACCATCAGTATGGTCTGGCCCTCTTTATTGATGTTCGTAAATAGTCGCAGCAACTCTTCCGATGACTTAGAGTCAAGAGCGCCTGTCGGCTCATCAGCAAGAACTAACTCTGGATTAGTTATTAACGCTCTAGCCGCTGCCGCTCGTTGCTTCTGACCGCCGGATACTTCATAGGGGTATTTTTCTAGAAGGGGTGCGATGCCAAGTTTCTTTGCTAATGGCATTAGCTTTTCTTCCATGGTCTTATATTTGTCACCAGCTAGCACGAGTGGCAAAAGAATATTATCCTTTAAAGAAAGGGTGTCTAGTAGGTTAAAATCCTGAAAGACAAAGCCTAAATTGTTCCGGCGAAACTCAGCGATTCTTCGCTCCGGCACTGCATTTAGATCAACATCCTTTAATCGCACCTTTCCGCTAGTCGGTTTATCAAGGGCCGCCAAGATATTAAGTAGCGTCGTCTTCCCTGAGCCGGACTCTCCCATAATGGCGATAAACTCACCTTGCTCAACGGAAAAATTCACATCCTTAAGCGCCTCAACCTTATGAGCTCCGAGCCTCGTCGTATATACCTTTTTAAGATTTTTCACGTCTAATACTTTCATCATTTCTCCTCTTTCTCGTCATCTTTTATGTCTGTGCTTCGTAATTAATCTTATACGAAAAAGGAAGGTGTATCCATCGCCTTGGCTTACAATCCTTCCTTTAATCTTTCATTTTTGTAAGGTTGTGCACGATCTCCACATAAAACGTACTTCCTTCGCCACTAGAAGTGGCAAAGATGCGGTGTCCTAGACGCTCGGCAACACTTTTACACAGATAGAGACCGATCCCTGTAGACTTTTGCTCCATTCTCCCGTTAAACCCTGTGAACCCTTGCTCGAAGATCCGCGGCAAATCTTCTTCCCGAATCCCGATACCGGTATCCGAAATCGCTAGCTGTACCGACTCATCGGTAGTCGATACCGTAATGGTAATCTTCCCTGCCGGGGTGTACTTAAGGGCGTTTGACAGTAGTTGACGAATAATAAAACCTAGCCACTTCCTATCTGTGAGCACTTGCGCCGTCGTCCCTTCGTACTCTAAACTTAGCTTTTTTAAAATAAACATGGTGGAATACGACTTTAGCGCATCCTTAATAATCTCATCTAGGTCGTATACCTCAAAGCGGTAGTCGCTGCCTCCACCTTCTAGCCTAGCAAAGGATAACGCCATCTCTACGTATTCTTCAATCCGAAAAACAGACATCTGCATTTCTTTATAAGCCTGGGTCCCCTTCACCTCTTTAAAACTATCCCCTTGCATACTCAGCCGCAAAGAGGTAATCGGTACCTTGATCTGATGCGTCCACATGCTGTAGTAATCTGCTAAATCCCGTTCATACTCCCTGGTATCTGCTCTTTCTTGTTCGCGCTGGTTTAAAAGCTTCTTAATGATTTCCTGATAGTCTCTTTCTGCCGTCTTATAAACGACTGGTAATGCTGACCCAGAAAAATCATTGCTTAACAGAATCTCTTGTAATCGCTTATGCCTAGCTTGATACCGCAAGAAATCGATTAGCATAAAAAGCGCACCTACACTACCACAGAGCAAAGCCCCATAACAGATAATTCGCACTTGCTGATTGTCAAGATAGGCTAGAAGCATAAAGATTCCTACTACCAGAGCAAATAGCACTACTTTCATATAATGCTCGCGTATATATTTTCTAAACATCCATACCTCCTACCAAGTAACCTATCCCCTTTTTCGTCACGACAAAATTCTCTAAGCCAACTTCTGCTAACTTTTTTCTAAGTCGGGTTACGTTTACTGTCAAGGTATTATCATCAATAAAGGCTTCGCTCTCCCAGAGACGATTGATAATCTCTTCCCGGGTGAGGATTTCTCCCGGACGCTCCATCAGACTTTCGAGAATTTTAAACTCATTCTTTGTTAGCTCTACCTTTGTGCCGCGATACGTAAGTGAAGCTTCGCTTAAATTGAGAACCGCCTCAAGGTGGCTTAAAATATTGAGACGCTCCGAGAAATCATAAGTTCGGCGAAGTAACGCTTGTACCTTAGCCGTCATCACATTTAAGTCAAAGGGCTTTTCAATAAACTCGTCACCACCCATATTCATCGCCATAACAATCGACATCTGGTCATCCGCGGAAGATAAAAAAATCAGTGGCACCTGAGAAATCTTGCGAATTTCACTACACCAATGAAAGCCACTAAAGAAAGGTAAATGGATATCCATGATTACAAGGCTTGGTTGCTCTCTCAAAAAATCAACTAGTACCTTCTCAAAATCGGTAGTATAAAACACTTCATACCCCCACCTGCCAAAATGCTCACTAAGCCCTTCAGCAATTCCTAAGTCGTCTTCTATAATATGTATTTTATACATGCGAATCTCCTCTTTCTTTAAAAATCATAACAACACCCCCATATAACCCCTTACCTTATCCTCCACGCCAAACATACGTGCATATCTAAACAACCTATTAACATCCTTTATTTCGCTTCTAGCATAACGTTTATATGCCGGAATAACCTGTTCTAAATCTGCATCGTATTTTGGTTTTAACAGATCCACGAGCACCCGTTCAATCCCATATACCTTAACATTCGTACCCCCGGGTCTATCCGTTGTTCTAACACCAACATCAAACAACTTATTATCGCTTATAATTACTGGTCGCATATTATCTACCTTCATTCGAGTTGTTGATGTTCCTTTTGTAAACGACATATTAATTTGGGTTGGCACGCGATCGGAAAACCCTAACAAAAACAACGCCGTTTCATGCGAGTAAATTCCTTTAGGATAACGATGTTGTAGTAAAAAGAAATCATCAGCATAGCCATGTTCAGTAACATAAACACCTCGCTGCACAAGAAATAATTGTTTTCTATTCTCCAATGTTCGTAAAGCCCAGCGACCGATACCGAGTTCGTCCACTTGACTCGTCGTAATTATTCCATTATTCTTATTTGCAACTTCTAATATCTTCTCTACTTGTCTCACATGCTCACCTACTTTTATACTATCTTCTTGCCTACATCATAGCATGAAAGTAGGTTTTTTCATAGATTTTTTTTACCTGTTTCGAATTTACTTTCATGCCCTCTGTTTTATCCTATGAGGGCACTGAAGTAAAACGCGTCTTTCAAAAGAGCCATCACGATGATATTAAACACTCGTGATGGCTCTGCTTTTTATTACATAAAAAGCGCTCCGCTAAGGATGCGCACTTCGGCGATAGGAATTTTGTGCAGCAGCACACGCCGAATGCGCAAGAATTTGCGGAACGCAAATTCTATTTAATTAAATCTTCGCTATATCAACTAATTGTAGTTTCCTAATATTGGTATTTTCCAAACTAGTAATCAGTGCTTCTGCCGTATCGATAGCCGTCAGCACATTAACGCCCGTTTCAATCGCATTACGTCTGATGATAAAGCCGTCTTTCGAATGCTCTGCCCCGTTTGCCGGCGTATCGATAACCAAATCCACCTGATGACCTAAAATCAAATCGAGGATGTTTGGCGATTCCTGTTCCACCTTACGAATAGGGATCGCTTTTACCCCGCCTTCGTTAAGGGCGGCTGCGGTACTAGCCGTCGCAAAAATACGGTAGCCAATGTTAGCAAAACGACGACCGATTTCTACAGCCTCTGGCTTATCTTCATCCCGAACGGTAATAATCATATTCCTGTATTTAGGAAGCTTGATACCTGCACCTAAGAACGCTTTATAGAGAGCTTCATCGAAGGTCTTAGCAATTCCTAAGCACTCGCCGGTAGACTTCATCTCGGGTCCTAAATTAATATCGGCACCGCGAATCTTTTCAAAAGAGAATACCGGCATCTTGACGGCAAAATACTCTGCTTCCTTTTGCAGTCCTGGCTTATATCCTAAGTCTTTAATCTTTTCGCCGATAATTACCTTTGTCGCTAGTGGCACAATAGGAATGCCCGTCACCTTACTGATATACGGTACTGTTCGACTAGACCGAGGATTCACCTCGATAACGTATACCTCTTCGTCTTCGGTTACGATAAACTGAATATTAATAAGACCGATAACGTGAAGGGACTTGGCCAGTCTCCATGTATAGTCTTCAATCTTTTCTTTAACGGCGCTGGATAGACTCTTAGCTGGGTAGACGCTGATACTATCTCCAGAGTGGATTCCGGCCCGCTCAATATGTTCCATAATTCCAGGAATCAAGATGTCTTCCCCATCACAGACAGCATCCACTTCGATCTCTTTGCCCTGCAAATATTTGTCCACTAGGATTGGATGATCTTGAGCAATGCGGTTGATAATACCGATAAATTCATCAATATCGTAATCGTTAATGGCAATCTGCATACCTTGACCACCGAGGACATACGAGGGACGTACTAGCACCGGATACCCTAAGCGATTTGCTACTTCCTTAGCTTCTTCAGCAGTATAAACCGTACCACCAGTTGGTCTTGGTATTTGACACTCTTCCAAAATCTGATCGAAAAGCTCCCTATCTTCTGCCGCATCCACATTCTCGGCACTAGTTCCTAGAATCGGCACACCCATCGCCATCAAGGCTTCCGTAAGCTTAATCGCCGTCTGGCCACCAAACTGGACAACGGCTCCATCTGGCTTTTCAATATCCACAATGCTCTTCACATCTTCCGGAGTCAGCGGTTCAAAGTATAGCTTATCAGCTATGTCAAAGTCCGTACTGACCGTTTCCGGATTGTTATTGATAATAATCGTCTCGTAGCCTTCTTTCGCAAAGGCCCAAGTACAGTGGACACTACAGAAGTCAAACTCAATTCCCTGACCAATCCGGATCGGACCAGAGCCCAGAACCAGCACCTTTTTCTTATCTGAGGTAGCAAGAGCTTCATTTTCACCATCAAAGATAGAATAATAGTAAGGCGTCTCCGCTGCGAATTCCGCGGCGCAAGTATCAACCATTTTAAAGGCAGCAACAATGCCATTTTCATGGCGCAGGTCATGAATCACCTGCTCGCTTTTCCCTGTAAGCTGAGCGATTACATGATCGGGGAACTCGATCCTTTTTGCTTCTTTTAGAAGTTCTGCGCTTAGCACCTCCTGCTTTAGGCGTGCTTCCATTTCCACAATCACAGCCAGCTTATCGATAAACCAACGATCAATTCTTGAAATCTCAAAGATTTCGTCATAGCTCATGCTCCGTCTAAGAGCCTCAGCAATTCGCCAGATGCGCATATCATCCACAATCTTTAGAGCCTCTTTAAGCTCCTCATCTGTAAGCTCCGTAAAATCATAGGACATTAATGAGTCTACGTGCTGCTCGAGAGAACGAATCGCTTTCATTAACGCACCTTCAAAATTGCTACAGATACTCATAACCTCGCCCGTAGCTTTCATCTGAGTGGTCAGCGTACGCTTAGCCGAAATAAACTTATCAAAAGGTAGACGTGGTAGCTTTACCACACAGTAATCAAGCATCGGTTCAAAGCTTGCATAGGTTTTCTTCGTCACTGCATTTTTAATCTCATCTAAGTTAAAACCGAGAGCAATCTTCGCTGCCACCTTGGCAATAGGATAACCGGTAGCCTTCGAGGCTAAAGCCGAAGAACGGCTTACTCGGGGGTTTACCTCAATAACACAGTATTCAAATGAATCCGGATTAAGGGCATACTGAACGTTACAGCCTCCCGTAATCTTTAATTCGCTGATTATATTAAGCGCGGACGTCCGCAGCATTTGGTATTCTTTATCACCTAGTGTCTGAGACGGAGCGACCACAATACTATCCCCGGTATGCACGCCTACTGGATCGATATTTTCCATATTACAGACCGTAATACAGTTTCCTGCATTATCCCGCATTACCTCGTACTCGATTTCCTTCCAACCACCGATATAGCGCTCAACGAGAACCTGCCCAACTCTTGAAAGTCGCAGACCGTTCTCTAAGATTTCCATTAATTCTACCTGGTTATAAGCGATGCCGCCACCACTTCCGCCTAAAGTATAGGCTGGGCGAAGCACTACCGGATAGCCAATTTCACTTGCAAAAGCCACACCGGCATCCACATCTTCAACTACCAAGGAAGCGGCCACCGGTTCATGGATTTTCTCCATGGTGGTTTTAAATTCTAAGCGATCTTCGGCTTTCTTAATTGTACTCGAAGTAGTACCAATTAGGCGCACGTTGTTTCTTTTTAAGAACCCGTTCTCTTCTAGTTCCATCGCCAGATTAAGTGCGGCTTGACCCCCGAGAGTAGGTAGCACGCTATCTGGTTTTTCTTTTAAAATCAGCTGTTCTACCACCTCTACGGTTAAGGGTTCAATATAAACTTTATCCGCAATATCCTTATCGGTCATAATCGTTGCCGGATTCGAGTTTAAAAGCACTACCTCTACTCCCTCTTCTTTCAGAGAGCGGCACGCCTGAGTACCAGCATAATCAAACTCGGCTGCCTGACCAATGACGATCGGACCAGAACCAATTACCAAAACTTTCTTTATATCTTCAATACGAGGCATTATTTAGCTCCTTTCATCATATCCATAAAACGGTCAAACAAATAGCCTGAGTCTAGAGGACCAGGGGCAGCTTCTGGGTGAAACTGCACGGTAAAGATATTCTTATTCTTATAGGCAAACCCTTCATTCGTCTTGTCATTTACATTGATAAAGGCTTCTTCAGCCACCTCTGTGCCTAATGTGCTACCATCTACAGCATATCCGTGATTCTGGGAAGAAATATACACCCGGCCATTCTCTAAATCCTTCACCGGATGGTTGCCTCCCCGGTGACCATACTTTAGCTTATACGTCTTCGCCCCATTAGCTAGCGCCATTAACTGGTGCCCCAGACAGATAGCAAAAATCGGAATATCACTCTGGTAAAGTTGCTTTATCTCTTCGATGATCTGAACATTTGTCTCCGGATCTCCAGGGCCATTGCTCAGCATAATCCCCTCAGGATTCGCTTCGATGATCTCCGTCGCTTTCGTACTAGCTGGGTAGACGGTTACTTCACAGCCCCTGTCATTTAAAGATTTGGCGATATTCTTCTTGGCGCCGTAGTCCATTAGGGCTACTTTAGGGCCGTCACCTGGCAAAACATACTTCTCTTTGCAGGTTACTTTGCTGACCACATCACCAATTTTATATGCTTTAAGCTTGGGAATAATTTCCTCCAAATCATAATTCTCATTGGTGGTAATCATGCCGTTCATCGTCCCTTTTTCACGAAGTATCTTCGTCAGTGCACGGGTATCAATACCAGCAATACCGGGAATATCTTGAGTTGTTAAAAAGTCTTGGATAGTACCTTCAGAACGGAAGTTACTAGGTATGCGAGATAATTCTCTGACGATAAAGCCATCGGGCCAGGCTTTCTTAGATTCCATATCGGGTGTGATTCCATAATTGCCTATCAAAGGATAGGTCATCGCGACGGCTTGTCCTGCATAGGACGGATCCGTTAATACTTCCAAATAGCCAGTCATCGACGTATTAAAAACGATTTCGCTAATTATATCTTTTTTCGAGCCGATACTAATACCCGAAAAGACGGTTTTGTCTTCCAAAATAAGAAATGCTTTCATTCTTTTCCCTACTTTCCTATATCATTTCATAAAAATGGGAACGCGTAACAAACGTGTCCCCTCCCTTGGTTGCCTCAATATGCTTAAACTTATAGAATTATACTACAAAACTCTTAATGTGGCAAGTACTCTAAATCATCAAATTCATGAGTCGATGCCAGCAGGGAATAATCACAAAGAAAATATGAGTTGTTAGCGGCAAGCGGTGTGGGAATCTGAAAAGTCAGATCCGCATACTTAAATTCGCCATCAATCTTAACAAGGTCCCAGGCGTGATAGTCGTTATTGGCAAAGCCAGTAACGTAGACGCACTCGATTCCTAGGCGCTCTAAAAGAATCTGCAGGGCTTTAGAGTAGCCAGCACAGACGGAGGTCTTATTTAAAAAGACGCTGATTATATTTTGGTTATCTGAAGAGCTTAAATCAAACGTCGTATTTTGCCCCACGTAATCAAAGCAGTACTGAATCTTCTCGTAGGTCGAACCCTCTACCGGAGCGCCCGCTAAAACGGCGGCAATCGTTGTTTCTAGCTGCGCGGTGATACCTGCCCGCTCCTCCCTACTGTAGTTATAGTCAATCTCAAAGACAAGACACGACTCTTCCTGACCAGGCGGGCCGACATAATCCTCATCGTATTCACCGCCGTAGATACTAACCTCACTATCACACCAGAAGATTTCTGGGTTATCGTGAGTCACGTATTCAAAGAGTAAAAACGCTCGGTCGATGTCGTCATGACTTACGTATATCTTAGGCAATTGGCGCATCATTCCGTAATAGAGCTCGCCGTAGGCAATCTTCTCATTTTCAGCTAACTGATCAAAATAATAAAGATAGCCCTTTGCTTCTCGCGCCTTTAGCTCGCTAACACCGCCGCCAAGACCAGCTATACGACTAGCCACTTGAACAGCCGTCTTGGGCGCTTCCTTCTCTTCTTCTACCTGGGGCTCTTTTCCACACCCTGCTAACAGCAAGGAGATTAGTAAAATCGTAGCGATTAACTTTCTGCCCATTTCTTTTCCTCTATCATCAATTGCAACTCTTAGAAAAACAACTTACGAACGTCGTTAAAGGTTACCACTAGCATTAACAGTAATAAGAGAATGATTCCCACCATGTGAACCATCCCTTCCTTTTCCGGGGGAATCCTTTTTCGGCGAACCCCTTCGATAATCAGGAATACCAGCCTGCCGCCGTCAAGAGCCGGTAGTGGTAAAAGGTTCATAACCCCTAGGTTAGCCGAAATCAAAATGGCTAGGTTCATCAGGTTAATAATCACCGTAAGCGCGCCGTCGCTTTTGGTCTGCTGATAGGTGTCGTCAACGAGATTTACAATACCCACTGGACCTGATAGGTCATTAATACCTACTTGGCCTGTGACCATCATTCCTAGCGACTTAAAGGTCACCTTAATAACATACTCCACCTCGTAAAAGCCATACTGAAACATCTGCGAAACGCTGGCTTTCTGATACGCACCACCTGTCACTCCCAAACGGTAATACTTGAGCTCATCGTCGTATTTCGGCGTTAGCTTTACACTTTCCTCTTTTCCGTCACGAACGTAGGTTAAGGTCACGTCCTCTCCTTGATGCAACTGATTATGGGTGCTTAATTCGCGAAAGAGATGCACGTTCTTCCCGTTAATCTTGGTAATCACATCACCCGCTTCCACGCCCGCTTCAGCGGCCGGATAACCTGGTGTCACTTCACCAATAACGGTGTCGTCATACCCTACAAACCCTTTTAAAACTACCGCTAGAATAAAGGCGAAGATAAAGTTAAAGACCGCCCCGGCGACAATAACCGAAATCCGGGCCAATACTCCTTTATTATTAAAATTTCCTGGAGAATCCGTCACTTCCTCATCTTCTCCCATCATACAAGAGCCACCAATGGGAAGTAACTTTAAAGCGTAGACGGTACCTTTATACTCTTTCTTCAGTAAAATCGGTCCCATACCTAAAGCAAATTCGGTAACATCTATACCGTTTGCTTTTGCTAAGAGAAAATGTCCCAGCTCATGTACAAAAATAATCAAACCAAATACGATAATTGCTAAAATAATACCCAAATTAATCTTTACCTCCTAGATTCAATCCGTGCGTAGACCGCTTGTTCTGTCTCAAGAATCTCTTCTAATGTAGGATTCTCAATCACCTTGTGGTGCAGCAGACAATCCTCAATAATTAAAGCGATCTCTAGAAATGTAACTTCCCCCCGAAGAAACATCGCTACCGCTTTTTCGTTAGCCGCGTTGTAGACCGTTGGCAGACTTCCGCCCCGACGCCCAGCAATATAAGCTAGCTTAAGGCCATAGAACGTATCCATATCCGGAGCCCGGAAATCAAGGCTACGAATTCTCTTAAAGTCTAATCTCTCTCCCGGTAGTTCCCGACGTTCCGGATAAAAGAGCGCGTACTGAATTGGCATCTTCATATCCGGCGTTCCTAATTGGGCTATCACCGAGCCATCTATATACTCTACCATGGAGTGAATCACGCTTTTAGGCTGTACCACTACCTTCACCCGGTCAATGTCAATATCAAAAAGCCATCTGGCTTCCATTACTTCTAACCCTTTATTTACCATCGTGGCCGAGTCTATCGTAATTTTCTGCCCCATAGTCCAGTTGGGATGCTTTAGGGCATCTGCTGGCTTTACACTCAATAATTCCTCTTCTCGTTTTCCTAGAAAAGGACCACCTGAGGCTGTTAACCACAGCTTTTCCACCGCCTTCTGGGAGTTCCCTTGAAGGGCCTGGAAAATAGCCGAATGCTCGCTATCAACCGGAAGAATCCGAACGCCCTTTTCCTTCGCTAAAGGCATAATCAAATGGCCAGCGCAGACAAGGGTCTCTTTATTTGCAAGGGCAATGTCTTTTCCGGCTTTAATTGCTTCTAAGGTCGGACGAATGCCAATCATACCCACCACTGCCGTAACTACTGTCTGGGCCTCGGCGGCGGTAGCTACTTCGACTAGCCCATCCATACCACCACTGACCGTAACTTCCATATCTGCTAGACGCTGCTTTAACTCCAAGGCCTTATCAGGATTTCCCATCGCCACAAGACTGGGCTTATAACGGCGAACCTGAGCCTCTAAAAGATCGATATTTTCTTTTGCCGCTAAGGCAACTACTTCTATTTCTGGAAACCGATTCACAATCTCTAACGTCTGCGTTCCGATCGAACCGGTGGATCCTAAGATTGCAATTTTCTTCATAATAAACTCCTAAATACTGCTTAATAACTGGGATAAATAATAAATGATAGGGGCGGTGAAAATCACGCTGTCAAAGCGGTCAAGGATTCCCCCATGTCCAGGAATCAAGTAACCGTAGTCCTTTACCTGGTGATTACGCTTAATACCTGAAGCCGCCAAATCCCCCACCATGGAGATAAGCGCACCTACTCCGCAGATAATGCCATAGCGCCCCACTGAATGGCTACCAAAATTCGCCTGATTAAGAACAAAGGCAAAAAGACAGCCGAGTATTGCCGCACCCACTACACCGCCAACGGCGCCTTCGATGGATTTCTTAGGGCTTAGAATCGGAGCCATTTTGTGCTTGCCAAAAAGCATGCCCACGCAGTACGCGCAGGTATCACTTCCCCAAGAAGCCAGGAAGATTAAGACCACAATGGCCACGCCGATAACGCCATCGCCGCTCATCCGGGACTGGTAGATATAAGAAAGCATGACCCCCACATAAATAACGCCAAAAAACGTTAATACGATTTGGGTGGCATCATACGTCGGAAAGGTAAACACATACGTTGCTAGAATCGCTACAAGCGTGATGATAATCGTCGCCATCACGTATTCCTTCGCTCCTAATAAGAGGACGAAATAGTAGAGAATAATGCCCCCATATGCCATAATCCCTGGAGCCTTCCTATCGGTTTTTGCTATTTTAAAGAGCTCGTTCATCCCGATTAGGCTAATCAAAAGGCAGAATCCAAAGAGAACATTGCCACCTAGACCGATAACCAGGGCCAGAATCACCACTAACACAATTCCGCTAAGTAATCTAGTTTTAAACATCTTTTTCTTACCTAAACCTTGCCGAAACGCCGGTCCCTTTCATTGTAATAAGCAATCGCTTTTGCTAATTCATCCTTATTAAAGTTTGGCCATAATACATCTGTAAAATAAAACTCTGTATAGGCTAACTGCCATAAAAGGAAGTTAGATATCCGCAGCTCACCACTGGTGCGAATCAATAAATCCGGATCCGGGATACCATTCGTATCAAGAGCCTCTGCGAATATTTCTTCTGTTATATCCTCGCTTTTTAACTGTCCTTTAGCAACCTGATCGGCAAGCTTTCTCATCCCCCGGATCATCTCGTCTCGGCTTCCATAGTTAATAGCAATTTGAAAAGACAACCCCGTATTATCTTTCGTAGTCTCCTCAAGCCCCGCGATATCTCGCTGTAAGTCAGGGGCTAGCCGGGTCTTATCACCGATAACCCGGACTCGCATATCGTTTTTCATCGCTCTTTTAATACTGTTTTTCATATAGCTGCGCAAAAGGGTCATTAGAGCCGTCACTTCCGCCGCTGGACGGTTCCAATTCTCCGTTGAGAAAGCGTACACAGTTAAATACTTAACGCCTAAGTCATGAGCGTCTTCACAGATCTGCTCTACCGTCTTCGCCCCTTGGGTATGGCCCATATTCCGAGGTAGTCCTCGATCTTTTGCCCAGCGACCATTGCCATCCATGATAATCGCTACGTGTTTTGGTGCATTCATATTATTTCTCCTAAGATAATGAAAAAAGGTACCCAAATAACAAAAGGTACCTTTAGGCTCATTTTACTATACTGTCATAATCTCATCCGATTTTACTTCTATGGCTTTATCCACTTCTTTTACAAACTTATCTGTGATTTTTTGTAATTCTGCTTCTAGATCTTTAATCTCATCCTCTGACACTTCCGATCCCTTTAGTTTCTTGATAGCATCATTACCGTCCCGGCGCACATTCCTAAGGGCAACCTTGGCATTCTCGCCTCGCTTTTTAATATCCTTAACCAAATCCTTACGACGTTCTTCCGTTAGTTCTGGGAAGGCCAGGCGGATATGAGAACCGTCATTTGTGGGGTTGATTCCTAGATCTGATTGCTGAATCGCCTTTTCAATTTCTCCAATTAGACTTTTTTCCCAAGGAGCGATTTGAATCATCCGGGCATCTGGTACAGAGATATTAGCCACCTGTTGAATTGGCGTTGGGGTGCCATAGTAATTAACCATAATCTTATTTAAAAGATTAGGATTGGCTCTACCGGCTCGGATTGCCCCAAGTTCCTCGCCTAGGCTTTCTAGGGTCTTTTGCATTTTTCCATTGTACTTTTCTAGTCTCTCATTCATAGTTCTATACCTCCACTTTTGTACCGGTAAATTCTCCGGCCATTGTATTTGCAATACTATTTTTTTCATTTAAGCCAAAGACCAACATGGGCATCCGATTTTCTAAGCACATAATCGAAGCCGTCATATCAATAGCCATTAACTTCTTTTCAATCATCTCTTCAATAGTAATGGTTTCGTATTTCTTCGCATCTGGATTTGACTTGGGATCGCTGTCGTAAATTCCGTCAATCGCCTTTGCCAGTAACATATAATCGGCTTCGATCTCTATTGCTCTAAGGACAGCACCGGTATCCGTCGAAAAATACGGATGTCCCGTACCACCAGCAAAAAATATCACCTTTCCGTTATTTAGAGCACTCACCGCTGCATCTTTAGAAAATAAGGTGGTAAAAGCGCCACAGGTAAAAGGGGTAAAAACTTCGGTCTCCATACCTACGTACCGGAAGATATCCGCCACATAGATACAGTTCATCACTGTTGCCAGCATGCCAATCTGATCTGCCTTAACCCGGTCTATGGTCTCACTTGTACGCCCCCGCCAGAAATTGCCGCCGCCGGTAACCACCGCTACTTGAACACCGCTTTCTACCAAGGTCTTCACCTGCTTTGCTACCCCGATACAAGTGGCCTCATCAAAGCCTGTTTTTTTATCTCCAGCTAGCGCTTCTCCGCTAAGTTTAAGTAATACTCTTTTCATTATCAATTTCTCCTCATCTTATAGGCTATCCCGATTATAGCATAAGCCCTTAGAGTTCTTCAAGAAGGGCTTTTAGATGTTCTTTGTATTGTTCCCTTACGGTATCCGGACTAATAATCTGTACGTTCGTTCCCAGACCGGCTAACCAGCCGAAAAACTGGGTAGATACCTTCACATCTACCGTGGTCAAGAAAGTATCTCCGTCTTTAATAACGGGAATCTCCTTTCCAAAACGGTCAATCATCACCCCTACAAGTTCTTCGTTTACACGTAGCTTGATTTTCATGTCCTCGCCGCCGTACATGCCAAAGGTTTTACCGAGGTAATCTGTCAAGTCAAACCCTTTCTGATCAAGAGCCTTATCTCGGAGCGTCTCTAATATCTCCACCTCACCCATTTTATCCACTCGGTAGTGGCGAATGTCTTCTACCGCCGAGTCGTACGCTACCAAATAATAGAAGTCATTCTCCCATACTAGTGCTAGGGGTGAACACTGATACTCTTTATCTGCCCGCTTAGGTGTGGTTTCTTTCGTCACCGTCCACTTGTAGTACATAAAGCCAATCCGCCGATTCTTGTGGATGGCTTCGTGAATACTATCCACCAAGTAATATATACTTTCATTCATGGTCTTTACCCGGTTCGCCACATAGACCTGGCGATTAAGCCGACTAGCCTCGTAGCGACTAGTAAGACCTTCTAACTTCTTGATCAGCTCCGTTGACTTCTTTGCCGTTAAAAACCGGGACGACTGCACCGCATCAACTAGTAGCTTTAGTTCTGGTAATTCGAATTCCCTAGAAGCGATGTAGTATCCCCCTGGCCGCTCTGTTCTTCGCATAATATCTAAACCGTAATTCGTCAGGGTTTCGATATCTCCATAAATGCTCTTACGCTCAGCGCTAATCCCGTTATCCGCTAGCATATCAATGAGCGTCTGGGTCGCTACCGGATGCTCGAAATCGCTATTTTTTAAAAGGGTATCCATAATGAAAAGAAGCTTCATCTTTTGGTTAAATGATTTTGCCATGGCTTCCTCCCTTTCCTAACCCACAAAGCGTTTGTATAACTCTTCGTTTGCCGCCTTTTCTAAAGAATCATCAAGAGGCTCTAGCGCTATCTCTTCCCCGTATTTACGTTTCAGCGCTTTACTGAGCAGATAATCACAAACCTGGGGATTCTTCGGTAATAAGGGTCCATGAAGGTAGCTAGCGATCACATTCTTATACACCACCCCTTCATAACCGGCACCTTCGGCATTGCCATTTCCAAACAACACCTTCCCTAAAGGAGTATGCTCACCGATATACGTACGCCCACCGTGGTTTTCAAAGCCCACAACTGGCATCGAAAACAAATCGCTTTTCAGCACAATATTTTCCACCAGGCGCTCTGCCTGCCACTGGGTCTCAAGATCGAGGATGCCTAAGCCTTCAATCACTTCATCGTTGGTCTTATACGACCGACCAAGAAGCTGATAGCCGCCGCAGACAGCGAGAACCACCCCGCCGTCCTCTACATACGCTTTAAATTCATCCTTTATTTTCAATAAATATTCGCACACTAGGCGCTGCTCTCGGTCCGAACCACCACCTAATAGCACAATATCCAGTTTACTAAAATCCGCCTGTTCCCCGGATAATACGGAGATAACCTCGCTATCCATTCCCCGCCATTCTAGACGCTTGCGAAAACACTGGATGTTTCCCCGGTCACCGTAGAGGTTTAGAAGGTCTGGGTAGAGGTGTCCGATGGCTAATTTTCTCTTTTCCATTATTCGGCCTCCTTCTTAATCCGCTCTAACAGTCCCTTGGTTTCATATAACCCGGTATAGTTTACGATAATATAAAGATTCTTCGCCGAAGACCTAAGGGCCGCTCTAACTGCTTCTTCCATACTGTCTGCTACCGAATAAGCCACGTCTTCGTATTTGAGCCGAAGAGCCATATCGTACCTGCGGGTACCTAGACACACTAGACTACAAGCTTTCGCCTCTTGCAAATATTGAAAGTCTACATCCCAAAGCCAGGAAATATCTCGACCATCTTGAAATCCATCATTAATCTGAATAATGACGTCTTTTTCCTTTTCATCCCGAAGCACAAGGGATACCTTCTGCTGAAAGCCCACCGGATTCTTCGCTAGGTGAAGCTGGACTCTCGTATCCCCAATATGAAAGAGCACCTCTCGGTCATTTTCATAGCTAAAGTCTTCTACTGTCTCTTTAAAGTGGGGTGCTTCGATATCAAGACCTTTAAGGAGTGCATAGGCGGAAAGGGTGTTATAGACATTGTACGGCGTCCGCGAAGTCGTATCTACGCGAAGCTCATTAAGAGAAAAGCTATACACTTCACCCTCTAAGCGAATATCGTGAGCTAAGTAATCGGGCCTTGGCCGCTTAAAGCCACAACCTGGACAACTATAGAGCCCTAATTGACCGTAGTGAAAGAACTGATACTCCATCTTCGTCCCACATTTTCGGCAGAAAATACTCTCCCGAATCTCTGACTTTGAGGTGGTATCAAATATCTCTTCATCAATACCGTAAGTAATAAAATCATTGCCTGCTTCCTCGGCCATGCAGACACTCATCATATCATCGGCATTGATGGCGAGTCTCGTCTGAGGAACGCTTTTAAAAGCCTGAATTAGCTTGTTTAAGGTAATGTCCACCTCACCGAAGCGGTCCAGCTGATCCCTGGAAATATTGGTTAGAACCACGCCGTCTGGCATAAGCTGTGGCAATACCGCCACTGAGGCCATTTCATCTACTTCAATACAAGCGTAATCAGCCGTAATCTGACCTTTGTGGTTGGTTGCTAAGACGAAGGCCGAAATGATTCCATTTAGCATATTGGCGCCGGTGCGATTAATAATCACCTCATGACCTTCCGCTGACAGCACATGGTATAAAAGGCTATTGGTGGTGGTCTTACCGTTGGTGCCCATGGTGGCCACGGTCTTATTCTTTACTTGCTGTGACAGCTCGCGCAAAATATCTTTATCGATCATATGGGCAATCTTCCCCGGGAGAGTTACCCCGCTTCCCCGGTTCATCTTTTTTATTACAAAACTGGTAATCTTCGCCATCCGAATGGCAATTCTTGTTTTAAGTCTCATCTTCGCTTTCCCCTATTTTTTTTAACTTTATCATTATAGCAAAAAGAAGCCCTTGCCGCAAACTTTGCCGACAAGGACTTTCTTCTTAAAATCGTAACTCTAATATACCCAGTCTTTTTGATGGGTATGCAATAAATGATGAGATTTCTCAGATAGTGGCTTTTCTAAATACTCCTTGTAGAGAATCTGAACTTCACTGTTCTCATGAGAATAACGTACTTTATTGTCTCTGTCTAACTGATACAGTCTGGATCCGCGAAGAGCACCTCTTTCCTCGCCATCATTAATCGGTTGCCCACCGCCGCCAGCACAGCCGCCTGGACAGGCCATTACTTCCACAAAGTCATACGTGACCTTACCGGCCTTAATATCCTCAATCAGCTCTCTCGCTTCTCCTAGTGACGATACCGCTGCACAGCGAACTACTGTACCATCCACATTCGCCTCTAACTCTCGCCTTTCGGTAAAGCCACGAACCTCTTTAAAGGCATCAGGATCGATATTCTCGCCTTTAAGTAAGAAATACGCAGAGCGCAGTGCCGCTTCCATAACGCCACCAGAGGCACCGAAGATAACCGCCGCACCTGTGCCTTCACCAAGAGGTGAGTCAAATTCCGATTCTTCAAGATTTGCCAAATCGATATTATCCATCTTCATAATCTGGAGCATTTCTCTGGTAATCAGCACCGTATCCACGTCTCGAACACCAGAAACCACGTTCACTTCATCAACGCTACATTCGTATTTCTTCGCACTGCAAGGCATCACCGAGATTACATGCAGTCTTGAAGGATCTACGCCGATTTTCTCCGCAAAGTATGTCTTCGCCACCGCTCCGAACATCTGCTGGGGCGATTTGGCGGTAGAAAGCTGATCCACCATCTCTGGATACTCACTTTTCATAAAGCGAACCCAACCGGGGCAACAAGAGGTAAACATGGGCCAAGCGTATTCGTCCCTATGGGTCAGCTTGTGAATGAGCTCACTTCCTTCTTCCATAATCGTTAAATCAGCAGTAAAGTTGGTATCAAATACGTAATCAAACCCTAGCTGCTTTAGACCGGTTACCATCTGCCCTTGCGTTAACTCTTCGCCGTCAACTCCTAAAGCATCGGCAAAACCTGCGCGAACAGCTGGCGCCACCTGTACCACGGTAATAATATCGGGATTGTGAAGGGCGTCGTACACGTCTTTAATATCTCTTCGTACCGTCAAAGCGCCTACCGGACAATGAGTTACGCATTGGCCACACATGGAACAATTGGCTTCTGCCATCTCTTTATTGTCTTTCACTCCCACCGTCGTCCGGTAACCGGTGTTAATCACATCCCAGACCTCAAGCCCTTGTACCTTGTCACAAAAGCTTACACATCGCATACACTTAATGCATTTGCTGGAGTCCCTGATGATTGGAAATTCCGTGTCGGTAAAGCCTTCCTCATAGCTCGTCTTATAAGGCACACTAAGAAGTCCCATATGATCTGCTAAATCTTGAAGGGAGCAGTTGCCATTTCTGATACAGGTGGGGCAATTACTATTGTGTTCTGATAAAATCAACTGCACGTTGGTTTTACGAACATCTCTTACCTTAGGACTGTTGGTCATAACCACCATGCCATCTTCCACCAGATGATTACAGGAGGTAACTACCCTATCCATGCCTTCGACTTCTATCACACAGACACGACAGGCACCAATTTCATTTATTTCCTTTAGATAACACAACTTAGGAATGGTGATATCTAACATCGCCGCCGCTTCCATGATAGTCGTGCCTTCTGCCACTGCAATCTGTTTTCCATCAATTGTTAAATTTACCATTTCTGCGCTCTACCTCCTCTCAACGATCCATAACCATAATAGTCACAACGGAGGCATCTATTAGATTCTTGCTTAAGCTCTTCTTCGGTCATTCCCAGCTCGACTCCTTCAAAATCCGTTCTCCGTTCATGAGCTTCTCGCTCCGGCAATTCTACCCGTCCGCATCCTCGTTTATTGTCCAAATGCACTACCGGAATCTCAATTTCTTCTTCTCCTAATACATGATGAAAACCTAAGTATTCATCGATATTAGCAGCAGCAACCTTGCCGCCTTCAATCGCGCGAATAACCGTAGCTGGTCCTGTTACACAGTCACCACCAGCAAATACACCGTGATTTTCAGGAACATTTCCATCATCCAAAGCCCCGATTGCTCCGTGCTTAATCTCGATACCAGAGGTTTCAAAATGCTTATACTCAATATTTTGGCCGATTGCCACTAAGACCGTATCGCAAGGGATCACCTCTTCTGGCTTCGCGGCATTTCTCGGAGATGGACGGCCCTTCTTATCACTAAGGCTAATAATCTGGGGTTGAACCCGTACTCCGATTACTTCACCTGTGGCATTTTGTTCAATCTTTAGTGGCACTTGAAGGGTAATCATCTCTACCCCTTCCGCTACCGTCGCTTCTACTTCTGCCGCTAACGCTGGCATATCTTGTTGACGCCGGCGATACACCACAGAGACTTTCGCTGCCCCTAAGCGCACCGCTGACCGGGCACAGTCCATGGCCACATTACCGCCGCCAAGTACCACAACATTTCTACCAGTTAAATCCGGCATCTGCTCCTCACCGATTTGGTAAAGCAAGTCAACAGCCGAAATAACGCCTTTGGCCTCTTCCCCTTCAATCCCCATCTTCTTATCCGTCTGAGCACCGATAGCAATATAGACAGCATCATTTTCCTGACGGAGCGTCTCTAGACTAATATCTTTACCGATACGCACACCGCGGTGAACTTTCACGCCCAAATTGATAATCGCATCGATATCGTCTTGCAGACGTTCTCTTGGGAAACGGTAACTGGGAATTCCGTAGCGAAGCATCCCGCCTAGCTTTGATTTTTCTTCATAAATCGTCACATCGTGTCCCATTAAAGTCAGGTAATAAGCCGCGCTCATACCGCTAGGACCGCCACCTACAATTGCTACCTTCTTACCCGTTGCTTCTGCTTTTGGCTCATCGGGAACGTCTTTGGCAAAGTCGACTGCCGCTCTTTTAATTCCCCGAATATTAATCGGCGTATCTAGCATGCGACGACGACACTTGCGTTCACAAGGATGCTCACAGACAAAGGCACACGTAGCTGGGAACGGATTATCCCGCTTAATGAGGCGCACCGCGTCCTCATAGCGCCCACTATACATTAACGCAACATAGCCCGGAATATCCACGTTAGCTGGGCAATCCGCCATACACGGCACCGCAATCTTCGTAGCATCGATATTGCCACCTTGCTCAATGTATTTCACATACTCATCATAGCACTCGGTCACTCCGTGATACACCATTCTTGCAGCTTCATAACCGATAGCACAATCTGCCGACTGGTAAATATTCGCTGCTGTTTCCTTGATTAAATCAATGGTTTTAAGCGTCGCCCGGTTCTCTAAGACATCCTCTAATAAATTCTGTAGCTGCTTCAAACCGATACGACATGAAGTACATTTTCCGCAAGTTTGAGCGTGACACATCTTCAAAAAGCCTAAATGAAAATCCGCCGGACAGGAATCCACTGCTCCGGCAATCATTCGCCGCTCAAGAACTTCGTACATTTGGTTCACTGACCTTTGTACATCGTCAGATTTTTTCACCTGTAATCTGCTCATTTCTACCTCCCTTATCCAGGATCTCGATCATTCCTTCTTATTCACTCCTCTAAGATCCCAACTTTGTTATCTCTATAATTGTATCATTCGTGAACGGTTATTACTATTTTAGTTATTTTTTTAACTCGATTTTTGTGCATGTTACACAATTATCGCCAAACTATTCTGTTATCTCGCTAGGTTTATGATATAATTTTCGTTAAATTGATAAATGATAACATTTAAACAATAAAAAAGGAGCTCACCTATGGATCTAAGCAAACTCACAAAACTAAATAAACTAAGAGAAGGTTACGAAATTTTCAAAAGAAACCATCCCAAAATCCCTCTTTATTTCAAGCAGATGTCAAAAGTCGCTATCGAAGAGGATACTGTGGTGGAAATCACTATTACTCCACCAGGCGGAAAGCCTTATGAAGCTAACTTTAAGCTCAAAGCTGATGAGGTAGCCTTCTTCAAGGATTTCATGAATATGTAAAAAGAAAAAAACAGGACTATCGTTTGATAATCCCGTTTCCAACTAGACTCTTATCGTCTCCGCCCGGCGTCCGGTAAAAGGCAAGAATTTTTGTAAGATCTGCTCTGTCTTCACTTTCATGTACCCCGTTGTCGTACCATCGCTGCATCCGTACCATTCCATATTTGCTACAGCCTTATCCACAACGATTCTAACTTCCTTGGCACCCTCTAACAGGGCACTAAAAATAGTAGCTGCGCCAATCTTCGTCCCTAGCATCTCTTCCATCATTTCGGCCGGAGCAAAAGAAACCCGCGGTACTTCTAACACATTGGAAAAATCTTTTGCACGAAAAGGCTTATTTCCCTTAGTTACAAAAAGATAGAAATCCTGTTGCTTGCGGTCACATAAAAATAAGGTCTTCACCATCTGCATATCTAATCTTTCATTAACGTTCTCACAGTCTTCCATGGTGATTACCTCATCGGTATCTACTCTTTCAAAGGGGATCTCTAGTTCCGCTAAGGCCTGGAACACTTTTTCCTGCAACTCATTATTATAAACTTCCGGTGCTGTGGTCTTCACTTCGCTTACGTGTATCATCTTTGTTCACTCCTCTACTTGTGCTTTCTCCTATTCTAGGATATCATAATCTTAATGATTACAAAAGCGAATAAATATCATCTTTAAAATGACGTTTTCAGATAGAAAGGATTTGCGCATATGGATATGAACATTCAGAAACTTCTGGCCTTTATCACCACTGTGGAACACGGCAGCTTCACTAAAGCTGCTAAGCTTCTGGACTATTCCCAATCCGGTATCAGCCGCATGATTAGCGACTTGGAAAAAGACTGGCAAGTGACCCTCTTAGTCAGAGGAAGAGCTGGGGTTCACCTGACCTCTGATGGCTTAAGACTACTCCCCTATGCTAGAAAAGTTTATAACGAATACACAGAACTGCAAACTCAAGTAGACGAAATAAGTGGTCTAAAATCAGGCCTCATTCGGATCGGTACCTTTTCTAGCGTGGCTACCCACTGGCTTCCTAGTATTATCCGAGAATTCCAAAAAGAATATCCAAATATCGATTATGAGCTTCTTTTAGGAGATTATGTAGAAATTGAAAAGTGGCTCCTAGAAGGTCGCGTGGATTGTGGCTTTTTAAGACTGCCTGTACGCGACCATCTAGAAACCACCTTCTTAGAAGATGATAAATTAATGGTGGTGCTACCAGTGGATCACCCTTTCGCTGATCGGGATAAATTCCCCGTAAAAGCGCTTGGAGACTATCCTTTCATGCTTCTAGAAAAAGATAATCCTGGCGATATCTCCGAACTCCTAGAGCACCTAAACGTAACACCTAATATCAAATTTACCACTTGGGATGATTATGCCATTCTCGCCATGATTGAAAACGGTCTGGGAATCAGCATCCTCCCCCAGTTAATCCTGCGCCGCATTCCCAATCAAGTAGTTATCAAAGAGCTAGATGTGCCCGCTGCGAGAAAAATCTGTATCGCTACAAGCGGAGAAAAAACGGCTCCTCTAGCAGTTACTCGTTTTCTTGAGTATTTGGAATATCGGCATGACGAATCACCGGAATACTAAGACATAGAGTTGCTGCAATAAGCGTTAACCCGCCAGCAATCAAAAACCATTTTTCCACCCCGAAGATTTCGGCAAATACCCCTGATAAAGACAAGCCAATTGGCGCTACAATCAAGCGAATGCTCGCTGCCAACGAAAGTACTCGGCCAAGGTATTCATCCGCAAATTTGCTCTGAATAAGCGGCGTATACATGCCCCAATAAAAGGGTCCTGATACCCCCATCATTAGGGAACAGATAACAAAACCGACAAAACCGCTTGGCGGAAGCATCCCTGAAACGAAAAGACAAGCACTCATTAACAAATACGACCCAACAATGGTATAAATACGATTTTTTGTGCCGCCCCACTTACTCAAAATCAGCGATCCCACTAGCAAACCGACAGAAAAAATAACCTCAATAATACTAGCATGGGTACTCGTCCCCCCAAAATAAGACATACTCATCAGCGGAAACAAGGCGCTTGTAGGCATTAGCGCTAAGGTATAAAGCGCACTGATAAACACCAGCCCTAGCATCCCTCTATTGGTTCGCAATATCCGAAAGCCTTCCTTGGCTTCTCTTAGAACGTGCAAGTCTGAGGACTGCTCACTTCTTTCTAACTTTGGCACATGACTAATCGTTAACGCAAAGACAGCAATAAGAGCACCAATCACGTCTAAAAAGACAATCCCCCCAAGGCTCCAAGTCTGATAGAGCACTGCTGCAATTACTGGACTTAGAATCTGGGAAATCGATTCTAGCGACTGGGAGTAGCCGGCACACTTTGTTAACTGATCGGTGGGCACAATCTGCGGGGTCACTGCTTGCAGACACGGAGTGTGGAAAGCCGTGCCGATAGAGCGCAATAATAGAATGACCATAATTAAACCCGTGGTGAGAAAGCCGAGAGCGCCGGCAAGCACCATTACTAGACTCGCTAAAGAAATCAGCAAGTCCGACAATATCATGATTTTCTTTCGATTATAACGGTCGATAAACACGCCGATAAAAGGACCGAGAACCCCTTGCGGCAAAAAGCCCATCAGCATCGCTGCTGATAGCACTAAAGCCGAACCCGTTCGATCCGTTAGATACCACACGATAGCAAATTGTAACACCGAGCTAGAAAGCTGAGAAAATGCTTGTCCTGTCCAAATGGTAAAGAAATTCTTCTTCCAACTCTTTATCCCGTTCATTTTTCCTCCTTAAAACCGGAAGCATCACGTTTTGCGAGACTGCTCCGCGTAAAAAGAAGTGCACACCTAAAGTGCACACTTCTCATAAAGTCTTTATTAACCTAACTGTGCGGCAACCTCTGCTGCAAAGTCATCTGATTTCTTTTCAAGGCCTTCACCGGTTTCGAAGCGAATAAACTTAGCAATTTTAATATTTGCATTGTTGTCTTTCGCTACTTTGTCGATGTATTGACCAACTGTCAAATCAGAATCTTGTACGTATACTTGATCCAATAAACATACTTCTTTCAACTGCTTATTCAAACGACCAACAATCATCTTTTCGATGATATTATCTGGTTTGTTAGGATCTTCTTCTTTGGCTTGAGCTTTTAAGATTTCTGTCTCTTTATCGATGTATTCTTGAGATACTTCATCTCTTGATACGTATACTGGGCTCATAGCTGCTACTTGCATAGCTACGTTGCGAAGAGCCGTTCTAATTTCATCGTTAACAACGTCTGTATCAGCATCAACTAAAACACCGATTCTACCGCCACCGTGGATATAAGATACGATTGCTCCCTCAGAAACGACTTTTTCAAATCTTCTGATGTTGAGGTTCTCACCGATTACGGCAATCTTAGCTGTTAAAGCTTCGCGAACCGTCTTTCCTGGTTCTGCTAGCCATTCTTCATCCATGAACGCTTCGATATCTGTACAACCAGTCTTCTTAGCTTGCTCAGCTACGGCTGCTACAAAATCCTTAAAGTCATCTGTCTGAGCTACGAAGTCTGTCTCTGAGTTTACTTCTACGATTGAAGCTAATTTATCATTTTCTACGTGAGCACCAACCAAACCTTCGGCAGCAATTCTACCAGCTTTTTTCTCAGCTTTTGCTTGGCCGTGTTTTCTTAAGTACTCAATTGCTTCTTCCATATTTCCGTTTGTTTCATTTAACGCTTTCTTACAGTCCATCATTCCGGCGCCTGTAATTTCACGCAATTCTTTTACCATTGCTGCTGTAATAGCCATTTTATCTTCCTCCGTTTTATTTGATTTTACTTACGCTTCTACTGTTTCTTCCACTTCTTCGTCTGCGTAATCGGCAGCGCTTTCGCCTTGATTAGCCTCGATAACAGCATCTGCCATCTTTGACACGATTAACTTAACCGCTCTGATTGCATCGTCATTACCTGGGATTACGTAATCAAGTTCTTCTGGGTCACAGTTTGTATCAGCGATTCCAATCAACGGAATACTTAAGTTATGCGCTTCTTGCACACAGATTTTTTCTTTCTTAGGATCTACTACGAAAATCGCATCTGGCAGCTTCTTCATGTCTTTGATTCCGCCTAAGTTCTTTTCAAGCTTATCCCATTCTTTTTTAAGGCCAATTACTTCTTTCTTAGGAAGTACGTCGAAAGTTCCGTCTTCAGACATTCTTTCGATTTCTTTTAATCTATCGATACGGCTCTTGATGGTCTTAAAGTTCGTAAGCATTCCACCTAACCATCTTTCATTTACGTAGTACATTCCACATCTCTCAGCTTCCGCTTTGATAGCGTCTTGTGCTTGCTTCTTCGTTCCTACGAAAAGGATGGTACCACCATCTGCAACAACGTCAGAAATCGCGTTATACGCGTCATCAACCATACCTACAGACTTCTGTAAGTCGATGATGTAGATACCGTTTCTCTCTGTGTAAATATAAGGAGCCATTTTCGGGTTCCATCTTCTTGTTTGGTGTCCAAAGTGTACACCTGCTTCTAAAAGTTGTTTCATTGAAATAACACTCATTGTTAATTCCTCCATTTGGTTTTTTCTTCCCCATGCATTCTACTGTAGAAAACCGGCTTTTTCTCAAGCTTCGGCACCCTTCTAAGCAACGCATAAGTGATTTTTTGCGACCTACATACAATACCACAAAAGACCTGCAAATGCAAGCCTTTTAGCCAACATCCGCAGGTCTTTAATTTTTTTCTTACTCCTCGCCTTTAGCCTGATAAACACCCCATAAATAGAGAAGTGGTAGAATCAAACCAATAAAGCTAGAAATGATGGTAACTCCGTCGATTCCTGTAGTCACTGCTAACTTAACAACCGATGCTAAATCGAGAACGATATAAGCGATAATTGAAAACATCGCTAGCTTATAGTTCTTACCTTGTATGCCTACGATACCAGCTAAGATACTAAGCGCTGATGATAAGAAAGCTAATACTAGGTTAAGTGGTGACAACGCCGCCTTTGACGCCTCGATAAGAGTTGGATCCACTCCTTGAACGCTTTCTAAGCCTTTCAAAGAGACTAGTCCCAATACTGTTGAGATAATCCCAAACACCCCAAAGATAATCATCAGAATAGAGATTACCTTTACTAATTTTGTAACTTTAAACATTCCTTTTTCCTCCGTTACTTTTTATTATATTATTGTCTTAACGCTTCTATCGGGCTAAGCTTTGCTGCTTTTCTAGCCGGATAAATGCCGAAAATAATACCTACGCCACATGAAAAGGCGGTTGCGATAATAATCGCTCCTGGTGAAAGCTTAGATGAAAGCCCACCGATATTTAAGACGGAAATCAGCTTGGCGATCCCGGCCCCTGATAGGATACCGATTATCCCACCAATTCCCGAAATAATCGCCGATTCAAAGAGAAACTGAGCGACAATAGAGCGGGTCGTCGCTCCTAAAGACTTACGGATTCCGATTTCCCTAGTACGCTCCGTAACTGATACTAACATAATATTCATGACTCCGATACCCCCAACTAACAGAGATATCCCGGCAACAAAGGCGATAAACGCTGTTACCGTATCTAACATTGTCCCCATATAGCTCGTTAAATCAAGCCCCTGATCCTTCTTAAAGATATCATCTCCATCGCTAACGTGTCTAGCTGCTAATATTTGCATCGCTGCTTTTGCCACACCATTAGCGTTCTCACCTTCTGCTAAGTAGATACTAAGGGTAGAGTAGTTATTCACCGGTTCTCCCCAAAGCTCTGTGCCCGTATAGGGCATTTCTAGAGAAATCGGCATTTCCATGCCAAACATTTGGTTCACTTCCTTATTGGCAGCGATAACCTCATCGGTAACATCGCGAATACCAATAATCCGAACGGTGACAATACGATTTTCCATAGTAATGTCTAAATCCATTCCTAATACATCGGTATTACCAAAAACGTAAAGTGCACTTTCCCGGTCGATAACTGCCACCGGACTGGCATTTGCCATATCGTCTTCGGTAAAATAGGTGCCGCTATACATTTCCTCCATGTTAGGATCGTACTGAGCATCCGGCGTGGCAAACGTAAGATACGCGTCAAAACTTCCTTTATTCGTCGTAGTGGTCCCCATCCCCTGAGACGTTGCCACCACTCCAGTCGTTCGTTTACCTAAACCGCTTTTTACAGCTAAGATATCATCATCTGTCATAATCATCGGATTAGTTAACACTTCCGTATCCACTGATACCGACACGCTTTTTTCTTCGGTGGTAGCCATCACCTCGGACTTCACTCCACTACCGATAGAAACTACTGTGATAACCGAGGAAATGCCAATAATAATACCTAGCATGGTTAAGAAGGAGCGCCCTTTATTGGACAAAATACTATAAAGAGCCATCTTGATATATTCGACTATCTGTCCCATACTGCCTCCCTACTGATCCTTTTCTACGGCTGTGGCTGACATGCCTTCCTTGACATCGGTGGTATCGTATACTACCGAATCACCTTCTGCTAAGCCCTTTTTAATCTCAATTCGCGATCCAGAATTAATACCTGTTTCGACAGTCTGTTTTTTAATCGTCCCTTCTTCGATAATGTACACATAACTACCGCTTTTACTTTCATTTACCACTTCACTAGGAATATAAAGAGCGCTTTTCACATCATCAACAGTCACGGATACTTTTGCAGTAACACCAATGAATAATTCCCCATCAGGATTCTTAATCTTAAGCTTTGCGCCAATTGAAGATACGCCTTTTTCATTTGTCGTGGCAATCTTATTGACTTTAACCACTTCACCTTCATACTGATGTTTGCCAACGGTAACTACTGCCTTATTACCGATTACCAGCTTATCAAAATCATTAGCCGACACTTCTAGCTCAACACCTACCGATTGGTTATCAACTAGTGTAAACAGTGGGCTACCTTGGGTTGCCATATTCGTACCTTCAATATCCACCTTGGCAATCACGCCATCAAACTCAGCCTTAATACCTTCTCGGCCTTTTTGTAATAGCTCCTCTGTAGAAAGAGAGGCTAATTCAGCTAAATTCTCAGAAACCTGCATCCCGCCTAGCTCACCACCAGTTAAACCATTCACCTCAGCCGGTGCCTTTGCCTCAAGATCGGCTAAGGATTGCTCAGCTGCACTCAGCTCTGAATACAGAGCAGCACTACCGTCACCCGAGGGAATTTGAGCTTCAAGTAATGTGATGCTATTTTGTAAATCCATATTCTCATTAGTCAATCTGGCAATCTCATTAGCTGCCTCGGTCGCATCTGGCTCAGCTCCATGCTTTTCCGTCACCTTTAAAGTTTCAATTTGCTTTAAATTGTCCTGTAACTTTTTTTTCAGTTCGTTCAATTTATCTCTATTTGGTTGGCTTGATTCTATCGCATTGTTTGCATTATTAATCTGATTCCGCAAGTCTGCAATCTTGTTTCTCAGACTTTGCTTTTGTTGTTCGACTTCTGCATTCTGCTTTGCCACTTCATTTGCTGATTTTGCTGCCTGCTCTAGAGTCGATTGATTGCTATAGGTCGTTTGTAGTCCCTGAAGCTGTGACTCTTGATTAGCTTTTTCCAAATCCTTTACGTCAAAAGAAACGAGCAAATCGCCCTTTTTCACAGTTTTGCCTACCTCTAATTTAGAATCACTTATAGGAGCATTCACCGGTGAATAGAAAACTTTCTGCTTATCGCTAACAACCGTTCCTGAAGTATCAAATGTCTCCTTGACCTCGCCACTTTTAACAGTAACAACTTCTACCGCACTGCCGCTATCCTTTTGCGAATTCCCGCCTAAGAAGCTTAACAGGACTAAAAACAATAATACTACACCGAGAATAGGAAAGATTAACCATTTGGGTAGTTTCTTTTTTCCTTTCCCCGACGTTCCTTGTTCCTCTTCCATAATATCTAGTTGCGATAACTCATCCTTTTTAACCATCTATCTTCCCTCCATTAATATAGTCTTCTATAATCTTCCCATCCTTAAGGCGTATCACCCGGTTAACACGTTCCGCAATTTCATCGTCGTGGGTAATAATAATAACCGTCCGGCCAGCACTATGTAACTCGGTCAAAATCTCCATTATCTCTTCTGTCGTCTTACTATCAAGATTTCCAGTCGGTTCATCAGCTAAAATAACTGGCGGTTTTGCCGCAATTGCTCTCGCAATAGCCACACGCTGCTGTTGTCCACCTGACATCTCAGATGGCTTATGCTTAGCTCTTTTCTCAAGGCCCACAATCTTAAGCGACTGTTTGGCAATCCGACGTCTTGGAGCTCTTCCTAATCCCCGGTAAATCAGTGGTAATTCCACATTCGCCACCGCATCTAGATTGGCAATCAGATTAAAGCCTTGAAAAATAAACCCTATCTCCTGATTGCGAACTGCCGCTAAATCGTCGTCCTTCATCTTAGCCACATCTTTTCCGTGAAGAAAATAAGCGCCCTTGGTCGGCACATCAAGACAACCAATCATGTTCATCAATGTTGACTTCCCTGATCCAGAATGACCGATAATCGCTACAAACTCTCCCTCATCGATCTTAAGGCTAACACCATCAAGGGCGCGCACCTCATCTTCACCAGGGTTATAAATTTTGTACATATTTTGAATGTTAATTAACTCTGCCATACCAACCCTCTAATCTGTATTATTTAAACAATACAATTATATACTCTTCTGCTTCTATATGCAAGAAAAAAATGCAACATAAAACGGACATAAGAGCATCTGTCTAAAGCCTTTATGTCCGCCTGTATACAAAGGAGAAAAAAACGTTACCAATATCTTCTTACTCCTAATACCGTATTATAGTTAACTGGAGAAGTTCGCCGAATCCCTCCCTTTGGATATGGCTCTGGATGGGAGGCGTGAATCACCGTATTATTCCCAATATAGATTGCTACATGGTTGTGATAACAAATAACATCTCCTGGTTGCATCTGAGCGTAGGACACAGCCTTGCCACCAGTCAACAAGGTGGAGGTATGCCTTGTTGTAGATATCCCCAGTAAACGGTGAATCTGGTAGACGAATCCTGAGCAATCAATACCGTTCGTTAGACTATTCCCGCCATAGACATAAGGACCCCCTTCATACTGTAGCGCTGTAGAAGCGATCAGTTGTCCCATCGCCGTATTCCCACCAGGATTTGTGGTTGGTTGCTCCGGCGTTGGCGTTGGCGTCGGCGTCGGCGTCGGGGTCGGTGTTGGCGTTGGTGTTGGCGTTGGTGTTGGCGTTGGTGTTGGTGTTGGCGTTGGTGTTGGGGTTGGGGTCGGGGTCGTACTTACTTGGTTACCTGAACCACTATTTGTCGGTGGCGCCTGAGCCACTTGATTATCATTGCTAAAAACTGGCGTTTTATTCGTTGTCTCTACTAGCTCCGCCACCTTCTTAGTCGCTTCCTGCTGAGCGACCGCTAAAAGGGCATCAAAATTATCCACCTGAGACTGTAGCTGGGTCAGCTGTGACTGTAGCGTTTGCTCTTCAGCGTCCATTTTATCAAGAGTATATTCTAGCATTGATAACTCCGAGGCTAAGTTTTCCTGGGCTATTGCCACCTCTTCTCTCGCTTTCTTGAGATTTTCTAACATCTCTTTATCTTGCGCATACATTTGCCCAAACATATCAGCTTTATTGAGAAAGTCGCTCATATCCTTAGCACCAAGCCATACTTCTAAAAAACCGTAGTCGCCCTCTTCGTACTGGTACTTAATCCGCGACATCATGCTATCATACTGTTCGCTTTCCTTTTCTATGGCTAGCGTATGCTGAGCTTCTGCTTCCCGTGCTCGCCCCTTAGCATTTTCTAAATCCTGGTTTAATACCTCATAAGAAAACATTAAATCAAAGAGCTGCTTAGATATCTCCTCGCTCTGTGCCGCTGCTTCCTCTCGCTTGACACTAAGGTTTTCTGAATCTGTAGGAGTCGCTTTTACCACTGGTCCAATTAAAAAAACACTCATCACTATAGACGCAATGAGTGCCCGAATCAATCTTGCTTTCATATTCACACCCACCTCATTAATTATTTATCACGTTACTCCCCACGTGATAAATTCAGCGTACAACATTTGTCAGATAATTTCAAGCATTTTATAAAGTTTTTAGATTGTTCTTCCACCTTGTAAAGCTTTCAAAGACAAAAATAGGAGATGCTTTCGCATCTCCCATCGTCATTTTTCCATTTTACCAGTAGCGAACGTAAATACTTGCCCGTACTGCACTGATACATACTACTTGTCCCGGAAGCGGCGCCTCAATCATCTGACCACCACCGATATAAATCGCTACGTGACCTGGTGACCAAGCAATATCTCCTGGTTGCGGATCGCTTACCCATTGTCCACCGTCTCTTTGAGCTGTATCCACACGACCAATGCTAATACCAGCCATTCGGTGACAGTACTGTGTAAGACCCGAACAGTCAAGTCCCACAAACGGCGTGGTTCCACCCCATACGTAAGGCACACCTAGTTGAGTATAAGCCGTTGCTACAATTGTCTGTGCCGCAGCTGTATTTCCTTGGCCTTGGTAATCGCCTCCGGTATTACCACCGGTATTTCCACCCGTGTTGCCACCAGTATTTCCACCGGTATTACCACCTGGGTTTTGGTTTTGTGCTTCTTGCTCTGCCGCGATACGTGCTGCTTCTTCAGCAGCTCTTCTAGCTTCTACTGCTTCTTGTAAAGCCGCATCTACACTACTCACTTCGCTTTCAGCTGACGCAAGACTTACTTCTAAGTTCGCCTTTTCTTGTTCAAACTGAACTTGTGTCGCTTCAAGGCTAGCCATTTCTGTCTCTAAAGAGGCTTTCTTTTCAGTTACATCCTCTTTTGTCTTGATGTAATTATTAAGCTCTGCTCTATCTACCGTATATAACTGATTATATAGCTCCACGCTATTAATCATATCGGTAATGCTTTGCGCTTCTAATATTTGCTGAACAACGCTTTCATTGCCGTTTTCATACATATACTTGATACGCTTCGCCATGTCTTCGTTTTGCTTTTCTTCCTTGGCTTTAGCTTCTTCCAAATCCGCTTCTGCTTGAATAACCTTCTCCCCAGTCTCTACAAGCTGCGCACTCAAATCATCAATCTTTCCAAGGGTTGCTTGCAAGGTTCCCTGCAAAGAATCAACCGCTGCCTGTTTCTCCGCTTTCTGTTGCTCTAACTCTTCAACTGACGGATCAGCAAGTACCGGTGATACCACTAAGGCACTGGCTAAAACAGTAACAGTTAATACACGAACCATCTTTTTCATTCTAAACCACCTATTCATAGATTTTGTTTTCCCCTTTTTGTTCTTGTTTTTTTTAAAAACATTCACTAAACAAACTCATTATAATCCATTAAAAGGCAAGATGCAACCCCAATTTAACACTTTTGTAACATTTGGTTACAGTTCAGCCATGCGAACCTATATGCCTTTTAGCGAAGTCGAGCTGCATGGCTGAACTCTCTACTTACTGAATTACCAGATTCGTATACCCCATCAAGCTCTCATCCACTTCTCTTGCTACCTCCTGCCCCTCACGAATAGCCCAAACAACTAAAGACTGTCCGCGGCGCATGTCTCCAGCAGCGAAAAGCTGTTGATTCTCGGTCCTGTATGTACCTGGTGCCGTCTTAACGTTTGTTCTTTCATCGGTAGCCACTTTAAATGCCTTCGTAATATAGTCTTCACTACCAAGAAAACCGGCGGCAATAAGAACCAAATCTGCCGGTACCGTATACTCACTCCCCTTTACTTCGCTCATCATCATTCTTCCCGATTTTGGTTCGATTTCTGCCTTTAGCTTTATTAGCACTGCTTCCTTGACCTGATTTTTGTCATCCTTAATAAAACGCTTAACCGTAGTCTGATACCTTCGAGGATCTTTGTCGAAGACAGCAATCGCCTCTTCTTGTCCATAATCTGTCTTTAGTACCCTTGGCCATTCAGGCCAAGCGTTATCTTCACGACGATCTTTTGGCGGCTCTGGCATCATTTCTAATTGCAGTACAGATTTTGCTCCGTGGCGAATGCTAGTTCCCACACAGTCATTGCCTGTATCACCGCCACCAATTACGAGAACGTGCTTGTCTTTAGCCGAGACAAAACTTCCTTTTTGAAGCGTAGCACCATCCTCTAGCAAGGCTTTTGTCGTCGACTTAAGGAAATCCACGGCAAAGTAGATACCTTGACTTTTTCTGCCTTCTACTTGTATATCCCGAGGATTTGTCGCACCACAAGCTAAGATTACCCGGTCATATTCTTTCAAAATCGTATTGGCGCGTTTGTCTTTGCCCACATCGACTCCTGTCATAAAGGTGACTCCCTCTTCTTCCATAATCTTAACTTTCCGGTCGATAACCTTCTTTTCCAGTTTCATATTAGGAATCCCGTAGCGCAGCAAGCCACCGACCTTATCTTCTCTTTCGAAGACAGTCACCTGATGCCCTCTCAAATTAAGCATATCTGCCGCTGCTAACCCTGCTGGTCCTGAACCAACTATGGCAACTTTTTTGCCCGTACGCACACGAATATTACGCGCCTTGGCATACCCTTCCTGATATGCATTTTCGATAATAGCATATTCATCGCCCTTAATCGATACTCCATCGCCGTTAAGACTACAGGTACACGCCGCCTCACAGGGCGCCGGGCACACTCTTGCGGTAAACTCAGGAAAGCAATTCGTTTTCTTAAGTCGCATGTAGGCTTCTTCCCAATTGCCTCTATATAAAAGGTCATTCCATTCAGGAACTAGATTGTGTAGAGGACAGCCACTGACCATACCCATCATCATTTGCCCCGACTGGCAAAAAGGTACGCCACAAGCCATACACCGCGCTCCTTGTTCTTCCTGTTCCTCTTTCTCAAGCGGAGAATAGAATTCACGAAAGTGCTTAATTCGCTCCTTAGGAGTTGCAGCTCGCTTATCCTTTCTGGCATATTCTAAAAATCCTGTCGGTTTTCCCATTGCTTAACTACCTCCTATTTTTCTCCTCGCACTTGATTAAACGCCTCTATTTGTGCTTGTTCACGGTTCAAACCCTGTTCTTCAAGCTGCATGATTTTTCCTAGCATCACCTCGTAGTCAGCTGGAATTATCTTCTTAAACTTTGGTAAAAAACTTTGGAAATCACTTAAAATTTCTTTTCCGCGAGGCGAGTTGGTCGATGCCACATGCTCTTTTAGCATTTCCTTAATCTTATTCACGTCATACTTCGACGTAACTTTCTCCACGTTTACCATCTCTTTATTCAAATTAAGATATAGCTTATTGTCTACGTCTAAGACGTACGCAATACCGCCACTCATTCCTGCGGCAAAGTTCTTACCTGTTTCACCGATTACCACGACGACGCCACCTGTCATGTACTCACATCCATGATCGCCGACACCTTCTACCACCGCCTGGGCTCCCGAGTTACGAACAGCAAAGCGTTCACCTGCCATCCCATTAATATAAGCCTTGCCGCTAGTGGCACCGTAAAGAGCAACATTGCCGATAATAATATTGTCTTCTGCCTTGAACTTAACACTCCTAGGTGGTGAAACCACTAGTTTTCCGCCAGATAAACCCTTACCAAAATAATCATTGCTGTCCCCAGTTAACTCAAGAGTTAATCCCTTTGGTATAAAGGCGCCAAACGACTGGCCGCCAGCACCGCAGCACTTCACAATATAACTATCCTCTTTAAGCCCCTCCGGATAACGTCTAGTAATTTCCGACCCCAGAAGCGTCCCTACCGTGCGGTCAATATTCGTAACATCTACTTCAATGCTGCGATTCACCTTTTTCTCTATATATGGAAGCAACTCCTTAATGAGGACCTTTTCATCAAGCGTGTTCTCCAGTTTGAAATCATATTTTTTGGTAGGATCATAAATGGTTGACTGCTTCTCACTATACGGTTGACCGATAATCCTCGTCAGATCCAATTTTGTCGTTTTCGCCTTCAAAAGATCATCTCTGCCTACTAATTCATCAAGCGAGCGAACGCCCAGTTTTGCCATATACTCTCGCAAGTTTTCAGCGATAAACATCATGAAATTCTCCACATACTCGGGTTTCCCATTAAAGCGTGCCCTAAGCTTCGGATTCTGAGTGGCTACACCTACCGGACAGGTATCCAGATTACAGACTCGCATCATTACACAGCCAATCGATACCAGCGGTGCTGTCGCAAAGCCAAACTCCTCGGCTCCCAAAATGGCCGCAATCGCCACATCTCGTCCACTCATTAATTTTCCGTCCGTCTCTACCCGCACCCGGTCTCTAAGACCATTATGAATTAAAGTCTGATGGGTTTCCGCAAGACCCAGTTCCCAAGGTAAGCCGGCATTGTGAATGGAGCTTTTAGGAGCCGCTCCTGTACCGCCATCGTAACCTGAAATCAAAATCAATCCAGCTCCCGCCTTAGCAACTCCGGCGGCAATGGTTCCCACGCCAGCCTCTGACACCAACTTAACCGAAATCCTGGCATCCTTATTTGCATTCTTACAATCGTAGATTAATTGGGCTAGGTCTTCAATAGAATAGATATCGTGGTGAGGCGGCGGGGAAATCAGACTGACTCCTGGAGTCGAGTGACGCGTCTTCGCAATCCAAGGATATACCTTGCCGCCTGGTAAATGGCCACCTTCCCCGGGCTTAGCCCCTTGGGCCATCTTGATCTGAATTTCCTTGGCGCTGACAAGATATCTACTGGTGACGCCAAAACGCCCCGACGCCACCTGCTTAATAGCCGAGCACCTCTCATTATCTAGCCGGTCAATCTCCTCTCCACCTTCTCCACTATTTGACTTTCCATGAAGGCGGTTCATAGCAATTGCTAGGGTCTCATGAGCCTCTCTAGAAATCGAGCCGTAACTCATCGCTCCCGTTTTAAAACGCTTCACAATTTCACTGGCAGCCTCTACCTCCTCAAGGGGGACGCCTTTTTCGGGATAAACAAAGTCTAGTTGTCCTCGTAGTGTGATTTTTTCGCTTTCCTTTTCCACCAATTCCGTATAGGCCTTAAACAGCTGATAATCACCTCGTTTTGTCGCCTCCTGCAAAAGATGAATTGTTTGGGGATTATACAGATGCTTTTCACCGCCACTTTTTGTTTTATGCTGGCCAATGCTATCAAGTGTCAAATCCACTTCTAGTCCTAAGGGATCAAAGGCTTTTTGGTGACTGGCTAAATAATCCTTGGCAATTTCTTCTATGCCAATACCACCAATACGACTAACTGTATCTGTAAAATACTTGCTAATAAATTCTTCTTTTAGACCGACAGCCTCAAATATCTTGGCTCCCTGATACGACTGAATGGTAGAAATTCCCATTTTTGAAGCAACCTTAACGATTCCGTGGATAATCGCCAGATTGTAATCATCCACCGCCGCATAAAAATCCTTCTGGAGCATATTGCTAGTAATCAACTGGCGAATACTCTCATGAGCCAGGTAAGGATTAATCGCACAGGCGCCATACCCTAAAAGCGTGGCAAAGTGATGCACACAACAAGGCTCTCCCGTTTCAATAATGATCGCCACTGCCGTACGTTTCTTTGTCCTAACTAGGTGCTGCTGCAAACCTGAAACAGCCAGTAGTGAAGGGATTGGTACATGATATTCGTCCACGCCTCTATCCGAGAGCACGATAATATTAGCACCCTCATGAATATGCCTATCAACCTCTAAAAACAAAGCGTCCATCGCTTTTTCTAAACTGGAATTCTTATAGTATATGGTGGACACTTCTGCAACTTTAAAGCCTTTTTCTTTCATAGCTTTAATTTTCAACAAGTCCGTCTCAGTCAAAATCGGGTTGTTAACTTTCAGCATGCGGCAATTTTCTTCTTTTTCCTGTAGAAGATTGCCGTCCTTTCCTATATACACTGTGGTTGAAGTAACAATTTCCTCACGGATGCAATCAATCGGCGGATTGGTAACCTGGGCAAAAAGTTGTTTGAAATAGGCCGATACATTATGATGATAGCTGGATAAAACAGGCAAAGGCGAATCCACTCCCATCGCTGCTGTTTGTTCTACACCATTTTCAGCCATACGGCAAATCGAACTATGGACATCCTCGTAAGAGTAGCCAAAAGCTTTTTGCAATCGGCGCAACTCTTCTCCCGAGTATTGCTGCACTTTCTGATTCGGAACCTTTAAGTCTTTTAATTCAATTAAGTTGGCATCCAACCATTCTCCATAGGGTTCATTCCCGGCATATGATTCTTTTAACTCATCATCATCAATAATACGTCCATTAATGGTGTCAACTAGAAGCATTTTCCCTGGGTGCAGGCGCTCTTTAACCACCACCTTAGCTGGATCGATATCAAGAACTCCTACCTCTGAGGAAAGGATTAACGTATCGTCATCAGTGATGTAGTACCTAGAAGGACGTAAGCCATTGCGGTCAAGAACCGCCCCCATATAATCACCATCACTAAAGAGAATCGAAGCCGGCCCATCCCATGGCTCCATCATCGTTGCGAAGTACTGGTAAAAATCCCTTCTTTTAGGAGACATACTCTTATTATTTGCCCATGGCTCGGGTATGGCAATCATCACCGCTAAAGGTAATTCCATTCCGCCCATTACCATAAATTCCAAAGCATTATCTAGCATTGCCGAATCTGAGCCGGAAATGCTGATAGCTGGTAGTACTTTATGAAGCTCTCCCTTTAGGCAATCACTTTCCATGGTTTCTTCCCGGGCTCGCATCTTGTCTGCATTTCCGCGAATCGTATTGATCTCCCCGTTGTGAACAATAAAGCGATTAGGATGTGCTCGCTCCCAACTAGGATTGGTATTGGTACTAAAGCGAGAGTGTACTAAAGCTATCGCCGATTCGTAATCCGAATCATGCAAATCCTTAAAGAATAATCGTAACTGATCTACTAAGAACATCCCTTTATAGACAATCGTCCGACTAGATAAAGACGGAACATAGGTGTCATCGCTTGCCTGCTCAAAAATACGTCTAACAATATAAAGCTTTCGGTCAAATTCCAGACCCTCAGCCACGTTTTTTGGTTTTTTAATAAAGCCTTGCATAATATAAGGCATACAAGCCTTCGCTTTATGTCCAAGTACTTCTGCTACCACCGGCGTTTCTCGCCATCCAAGGAATTCCATCCCTTCTTTTTCCACAATCACTTCAAAGATTTTCTTGGCTTGGTTACGCTTTAATTCATCCTGAGGAAAGAAAAACATCCCCACCCCGTAATCTCGTTCTTTTTCCAAAAAAATACCGAGGGGATTAGTGACCTTCTTGAAGAACTTGTGTGAAATCTGTAACATGATTCCTACACCGTCTCCGGTCATCCCCTCGGCGTCTTTGCCGGCTCTATGTTCTAATTTTTCTACAATCGTTAGCGCATCTGCAACTGTCTGATGGCTCTTTATACCTTTTACATTAACGACTGCTCCAATACCGCAGTTGTCATGCTCAAATTCAGACTGATACAGACCATTTGCGCAGTTTATTCGCTGCTGATCCATCTACCATCTTCCTTTCCAACATTTTTTCATAATATACAACAGTTTTTTTAACTTGTAAAGAACTTTTTTTCGTAAATTGTCAGATTATTAGATTTTTTATTGTATTTATATAAAAAAACTGACAACTTTAATTTGTTGTCAGTTTCTCTTTGATACCGCGGATTCCCATAAAGGCCATCGCCCCAACACCCGCAACAATCACCGTACTGCCCATCAATACGATTTCATTTTTTACAAGTACTTCGTAAAAACCAGCGGCGGTTAAAACTATTGAAACAAGGTTTAGCAGAACGTGTGCCGCCATCGGGGCTGCGATTCGGCCATATTTCTCATAAACGTAACAAAACAACATTCCTAGGGCGAAAGAATAAAGCATCTGCACCACATTCCCATGCAGAAAAGCGAACATGGCCGTTGATAAGAGCGCCGAACCGATAAAGCTCTGCTTCTCTCGCATCCGCTTAAACACCAACCCGCGATATACGAGTTCCTCAAGAAGGGGTCCGCAGATACCCAAAAAGAGAATCTGTGCCCATAAAGGGGCGGCATAAATCATCTCTTGGGTCTGGGCGTAATATTCATCCTTCTCCAGTACATGAGCGATAAAGATTAAGCTATTAAGGACAAAATGAAGCGCCACTGCCGTAATAAATAGATAACCGTATTTAGCGATTCCGGCTTTTTTCGTCGGTGCACTTCCCAGTGCGCGCTCCTTTTTACGGTCTAAGTAAAACATAATGCCAAAAGGGATAAGCAGCAAAGCACTCGCGATACCACTAGCGAAAACTTGATACTTTAGGGTAATCATCTCCGCTAGCTTATACATTTCGTTCATCCACTCTTGACTGCCTACGCCTTCGCCCATTAGGCTCGGATTAGTGACCACATATGCCATGGTAATCGCTGCCATCACAAAGATAATGATTAAATAAGTCCCCAGTTGTTGAATCAAAACCGGTGACCAAACACGAAAGAAACGCTTTCTAGCATTTATTACTTGTTCCATTTGTTGTTGGTTGTTATTTTCCATAATTCCTCACTTTCAAAGTTGCTTATCATTTTACTGCTTTTCCTAGGAATAAGCAATAACTAAAGATTGACGAATGTGTGAACTTAGCGCATAATTGTACTTGTGGGGCGCTGATTATGCTGAGATGCACATAGGGTGCAGTCCCTTTGAACTTGATCCGGGTAATGCCGGCGTAAGGAAGGAGAATTTAATAATGAATAACACAACCAACACTCAGGTGACCTCTTTTTCGGTTACCAAAAAACTGGTTTTCTCGGCGATGGCCATCGCTTTAGCCTTGATAACCTCGTACCTAAAGGTCATCGACATGCCTATGGGCGGCTCTGTCACCCTCATGTCCATGCTTTTTATTACCCTTATTGGCTACTGGTTTGGACCAGGATACGGTCTGCTTTGCGGGGTTGCTTACGGCTGTTTGCAATTTTTTATCGACCCGTATATGTTGTCCATCCCCCAAGTCATCTGCGATTATCCGCTGGCCTTCGGTGCTTTAGGATTATCGGGTTTCTTTAGAAACAAAAAATACGGACTGCAAATCGGCTATATCGCTGGAGTTTTAGGACGCTATTTCTTTGCCATCCTTTCTGGCATCCTCTTTTTTGCCGTCTACGCCGAAGGCTCAGGCATGAGTCCTCTCGTATATTCCCTTAGTTATAACGGTGCCTATCTAGGAGCCGAGGCGATCATCACCTTGATTGTCATCTCCCTACCACCCGTTACCAAGGGGCTACAAAATGTTAAAAAACAAGCTATACAGGAGTGAGAAGAATGAACCAAGACAAACAAATGATTTACGATGCTCTAGATAAACTAGGCATCAAATACGAAGCGGTAGAACACGAACCCGTCTTTACAATGGAACAGATGGATGAGCTCGGCCTTTCAGAAAAAGGCGTAGTCTGCAAAAATCTATTTCTACGAGATAGCAAAGGGAAACGTCATTTTCTAGTAACGTGTGACGAACACAAACCCGTAGACTTAAAGTCTCTCGGAAAGAAAATCGGCGGGGGCAACTTAAGCTTCGCTTCTGAGGAACGCTTAGAAAAGTATTTAGGCTTAACCCAAGGTAGCGTCACTCCATTTGGACTGATGAATGATAAAAATCACGATGTGGAGTTCTTTATCGATAAAGACGTGACAAAGGGCGTAAAAATCGGAATTCACCCCCTCATTAATACCGCTACCGTATTTCTCACCTATAAGGATTTGGAAAAATTCCTATACGCAAACGATATCGATGTGATGAAAATCAATCTCTAAAGAAAGCATAATAAAAGACTGTGTTGGATTTTTGGTCCGGCACAGTCTTTTTCTACGTATTCTTACATTCTCTCTGGCGCTTCAAAGCCTAAGAGATCGATACACTCTTCCAAAACTTTAAGAGTCAGTTGCAATAACGCTAAGTAGCTTTCCTTCTTTACCTCATCTTCTTCCCCAAGGATTTTCGTCTCGTGGTAGAACTTATTAAAGGCATTGGCGACGTCGTAAACAAAAGCACAGAGCTTGTGAGGAGCCCGTTCGGCAAAGGTGGTTTCCACCACTTCATTGTATTTGGCCACTTCTAACATTAGGGCTTTGCCGCTTGCATTATCCGTAATTGCAATCTGGCCACTTGAAAGGGTGCCGCCTGTTTCCTGGTACTTTTTCAAAATAGATTTTATTCGTACCATCGTATATAGGATATACGGTCCGGTATTTCCTTCAAAGGAAATGAAGCGCTCAATATCAAAGACGTAATCCTTAGCCGCTTGATTCGATAAATCGCCGTATTTAAGAGCGGCTAAACCGACGATTTTTGCAGTATCTTTCGCTTCCTTTTCATCGGTCTCCCGGTTTTCCATTATCTTTTGATAAACTTCTTCTTCAATCTCCGTAATCAAGCTCTCTAGACGCATAACCCCGCCATCTCGTGTCTTGAAGGGCTTGCCATCTTTTCCATTCATGGTTCCAAATCCAAGAAACGATAATTGACACGTCTCCGGTATCAGTCCCGTCTTCTTAGCCGTCCGAAACACCTGCAGAAAATGCATATCTTGACGCTTATCCGCCAAATACGTCATAGCATCTGGGTGAAAGTCTGCTTCCCTTTGAACAATTGTCGCTAGATCCGTCGTTGAATAAAGGGCAGCGCCGTCGGATTTAAGAATGATACAAGGCGGAACCTCTTTCTTATCCTCTGGCTCCGTCACATCAACCACTAAGGCTCCGTCATCCTCTTTGGCAAAACCATCTTTCTTAAGCTTCTCCACCATATCAGGAATGTACTTCTGAGCATCAGACTCACCCATCCAAAGATCGAAGGTCACATTTAGGTTCCCGTAGTTCTTCTTTAAATCGGCTACAGATACCGCCATAATCTGCTTCCACAGAGCTGTGTAACCAGGATTGCCATTTTGCAGCAAATACGTAGCGTGTAGAGCAGCTTCTCGGTAAGTTTCATCCGCCTTCGCCTTATTGCTTGCCGTTGGATAGATCTCTTCTAACTCCGAAATAGTAAAGGGCGCATCGGCAGGATATTCGCCGGTAAAATTCTCATCAAAATAAGGCAGGTTCGGTTGACGCTCTTTTACTTCGGTGATAATTAGCCCCATCTGGTAGCCCCAGTCGCCTAGATGAATGTCGCCATATACCTTGTGTCCCATTTTTCGCGCTGTCCTTTTAAGGCTCTCGCCGATAATCGCCGAGCGCAGGTGGCCGATATGAAGAGGCTTAGCCACATTCGGGCCGCCATAATCTACGATAATCGTCTGAGGCACCTTGGCTGTTTCTAGACCAAGGTTTGCATCTGCTTGCATCTTACTTAGATAATCGCTAACAAACTGGTCGCTGACGATAATGTTGATAAACCCTGGGGGCACTGCTTGAACTGACGTAAATATCTCGCTTTTATCTAGCTTTTCCAGAACTTCATTAGCAATGACAATGGGTGCCTTCTTATAAAGCTTCGCTCCTGCCATCGAACCATTACACTGAAATTCACACAAATCCGGACGGTTAGACAGGGTAACCTTTCCTAGCTTTTCGTCATAGCCACAAGCGGCAAAGGCGCTAGCAAACCTTTTATCTAAAATTTCTATTAAATTCTCCATCATTAATCCTCCAAAACTCTTGTCATTTCCCTATTTTAGCACATTTCCAAACATCTGAGCAAGAAGAACCCATCAGTTGCATTAATTATGGCAATATGGTAATTTTATTGTAATAAATACAGTTCTTGGAAGGAGTACTTATTATGAATGTGAAAGCGCTCTACTCTTTATCTTACGGTGTGTATGTAATCTCCACCTTGGACGACAAGCGTCCTACCGGTTGTACAGCTAACTCAGCGATGCAGGTTACCTCTACTCCCGCTACTATCGCTATCTCCATCAATCACGATAACTATACCAATCAATGCATTGAAAAAACTGGCAAATTCGCCATTAATATCCTCGGCGAAAATGTGGACCCGAAGATTATTGGAACCTTTGGTTTTCGTTCAGGAAAAGATGTTGATAAATTTGATTTCTGGGCTTTTGATGTTAAAGATTCTCTGCCTGTACTCAAAGATTCTTGTGGCTATATTATCTGTAACGTCATCGACAAGATGGAATCTGCCACTCACACCGTCTTCCTCGGTGAAGTGAGCGACTGTGACGTAATGAAAGACGACACCCCGATGACCTACGCCTACTATCACAATGTAATCAAGGGTAAGAGCCCTAAAAATGCTCCTACATACAACCCTGATGCTGAAACTAAAGAGAAGGAGGATACAAAGATGACAGAAAAATGGGTTTGCTCAGTCTGTGGTTATATCTACGATGGCGACACTCCTTTTGAAGAGTTGCCAGAAGACTACAAATGTCCTGTCTGTGGACAACCAAAAGACAAATTTGTAAAAAAGGAAGTGTAAATATCTTCGAGGAAAACGGTGAGGCTAAGTGCTTCACCGTTTTTCAATGTAACAGAAAGCCCTTCGAATTTTCCTTATCTCCTCATAATTCCACAGTTGACATTTTTCCCAAAATAGTATATTGTATTATTATCGTAATACAATATGTGAATGTGAGGTGATTACATGCCTTGGGACTTAGATGAAAATCGTCCGATCTACTTGCAACTGATGGAGCGAATCGAACAAGATATCGTGTCTGGCAAATATAACCCTGGTGACAAGCTACCTTCTGTCCGTGATTTGGCACTTGAAGCTGGCGTAAACCCTAATACTATGCAAAAAGCCATGTCGGAACTTGAGCGAGATGGGCTAATTCATGCGAAGAGAACGAGTGGACGCTTTATTACCGAGGATGAGAACATGATTAAAGAATTGAAAAGGGAATTGGCGCAGGAACACATCCGCGCTTTTATCGAAAACATGCGGCAACTAGGATTTGACATAAACGAAATCCCTGAACTGATTACCGATGCTGCAAAGGGAGGACAAAGCAATGAATGAGCTACTGAAAATCGAAGGCTTAACAAAACGCTATTCTGGCAATCTTTTCGCCTTAAACGACTTGCATCTTACGCTTAACGGCGGCGAAATCGTCGGTCTACTTGGACCTAACGGTAGCGGTAAGACCACCTTAATCAAACTGGTTAACGACTGCCTCTACCCCACCGCTGGAACCATTCTCGTAAATGGTAACCCGCTAGGTCCTGAGAGCAAGGAGGACATTGCTTATCTACCAGATTGCACTTTTTTAAACGAAAGTATGCGCGTAAATAATTTATTGAATTACTATCAGGATTTTTACAATAACTTTGATAAGGATAAGGCCTGGAACATGTTAAGAGACTTGGGCATTAATCAGAACGCCCGAATGAAGACCTTATCAAAAGGTACAAAAGAAAAGGTACAACTGGTTTTGACCATGAGCCGAAACGCTAAGCTCTATATTCTCGATGAGCCTATCGGCGGTGTGGATCCTGCAGCTAGAGATTACATTTTACGGACCATCTTAAGCAATTACAGCGAAGATGCAACCGTCCTAATCTCCACTCATCTGATTGCGGATATCGAAAATGTGCTCGACCGCGTGCTATTCTTAAAACAAGGTCAACTAGTCCTTAACTCAACGGTGGATGAAATTCGTAGCGAAAAAGGAAAATCTGTTGATGCATTATTTAGGGAGGTGTTTCAATGTTAGGCAAACAATTTAAATACGACATGAGATCCCTCTCGCGGATTCTCCTAATCGTCCATGCCTTCGTCGTCGTGATGGCGATTATTGGAAGCTTCTTCAGCAACAATTCGGCTTTGTTCCAAAGCAAAGAGAGTAATATGTGGATTATCCTTTTCTTCCTCTTTTACGTAATCTTTATCTCGGTGGCCGCTTTTTCCACTCAGCTAATCATCGCTGTTGACTTCTATAAAAGTATGTTTTCGAATCAAGGGTATCTCACAAGAACGCTACCGCTAAAACACAGCACCACCTTTTTATCAAAGGTTCTCAGCGGGTCTTTGTGGTGCTTTATCGATCTTATACTAATATTTTTATCCATTATGTTTGTTTTTTTCTCACCGGCAATGCTAAGTGAAATGAGCGTTACCTATCAAGAACTGACTGACAGTTTTCAAAAGGAGCTCGGCTACTCTTTAACCACCTTCATCATTTTTATAGGTATCTACTCTACCATCGGCGTTATCTCTGGCGTTCTGATGATTTATCTTTCAATCGCCGTTGGTCAGCTCTTTACGAGCCACAAGATTTTAGGAAGCGTTGCGGTGTATTTCGGAATAACGACACTCACCTCGCTCCTTAGTTCAGGATTGATGATTCCTACCGGGATGTTCTCGGTAACAAGTAACGTCCCCTCAATAGACTATCGCTTTTTGATTAATTCAACAGGTATCTTCTTAGTCATGTATTCGGTTGTTACCGGTGTCGTCTCCTATATCTTAAGCCTCTACTTAATAAAAAAGAAAACCGACTTATAAAATAATGCCCCTAGCTTTTGTATTATGAAAAGCCAGGGGCATTACTGTATCATTTTTTAAAACACCACTTGAACTAAGAACATATAGCAGATTGTACCGGCACCGATACTTAAAAGATTGTTTCTCTTCCATAAATGTAGCAGCGCCGTAAGGGCCACCGCAATCAGCTCGGGCACACCGTGACTACCACTAAAAACTTGGGTACCTCGCAAGCAATAGACAACGAGCATGCCGATAATCGCTGGGGTTAGCACCTTTCCTAAATACTGAATAATCTTAGGAATCTCTTTTCCTTTAGGAAAAAGCAAAAAAGGAATCACTCTTGTGGCAAACGTGGTTAAGGCAACCAACAAAATAATAATCAATGAACGGGTAATACTTATTGGCATGTCTTAGTCACCTCCTCATGATTAAGCTTCTTCTTTCCCAGCAGGAGTATAAGAATAATTAGCACCATCGACGGAAAGACAAACTGGTTGCCGCCAAAGACCTGCAAGCAGATAAAGCCAGCCACAATTCCCACAAGTGCGGGAATCTGTCGTTCCTTAACTAAAAGCTGCTCTACTAAAATCACAACAAAAAGCGCAGTCATCGCAAAATCTATTCCCTCTGAATTAAAAGGGAGAAAGGTTCCTGCTAAACTCCCAATCACTGAGCCGATAACCCAGTATAGTTGATTCATTACTGCAATGGCAAATAGAAAATCATCCTGATTCACATCGTCCGGGATCTTCGTTGTACACAGCAAAGAATACGTCTCGTCTGTTAGAGAAAAAATCATATAAAACCGCCGCTTGCCCATACGGTTAAACTCACTAAGCAGCGATACCCCGTAAAAGATATGGCGCACGTTTACCATCAAGGTTAGGAGCACCACCTGAACCAAAGAATATCCCGGCACAAAGAAATTAACTGCAAGATACTGTCCAGATCCCGCATATACCAGAAGGCTCATTAACGCTGCCCATAAAAAATTATAGCCCTTTTCCGCAAACATTACCCCAAAGGCGATACCGATAAACAGATAACCTGCTAGAACCGGTATCGTATAGGGAAACGCTTTTTTGATCACCCTTTTTCTGTCTGACATGTTCTCTTCCTCATTCCCAATTAACTATAATAACGCAAAATGGAATTCCGCTTGCGGAATTCCACGTCTTCTTAACACATCTGGGCGGATTCGAACCGCCGCTCCCGCCTCCGGAGGGCGGTGCTCTATCCCCTGAGCTACAGATGTAAGCCTAACAGAAGTATTATAGACTCTCCACCCCCACCCTGTCAATGATATTTTATTACAGTTCTGCCATGCAGAACCATGTATACTTCATCCGTGGGAGCTCGCTCACTAAGGAGGAAGGATGCTTGGTTCTATTGGGCGGAGCCCATAAAGCGAGACGTAGCCGTTTTTATGGCGAGCTCGAGCTGCATGGCAGAACTGAAACTGCCTACCTGCCATGCAGAAGTGCGTACACTCCATCTGCGGGAGCTTGCTCACAAAAGATGAAGTGTACGTGCTTCTATAGGGCGGAGCCCATAAAGCGAGACGTAGCCGTTTTTATGGCGAAGTCGAGCTGCATGGCAGAACTGTAACCCTCTTACATCTGCAAGGCTTGTAAACTACGAGAGTAGAAATAAGCGTGATCGCTTAGAATATCCTCTGGATCTAGCTGAGTCGCATTCACCTCTTTTACCATGTTACTCAGCTCCTCTTCGGTCACCGCCTTCTCCTTAGGCACAATAATCACCTCATGAATCGAACTGGGTAGTAGATAATAATCGTCATTCAAGTGCTCTGCTACCATTTTCAAACACTCAGGATAGAGAATAACTGAGGCTCCGTAGCTACGACTGGTATTGCTGAGCACGTACATCACCTCTTCTTCCACCTCTTCGCGAACACCACACATCTGAAATAGTACTTCGCTCATCCCCAGAAACTCTAAAGGCATCCGTTCCCTCGCACAAGTAAGCGCATCTTCTCTTAAGGTTTCCTTGTCGATTTGCCACTCTTCTAGCTGAGAGTTGCTTACAAGTACCGTTCCCGTCTTTCCTTTTTTCGCATGTACCACAACTGAGAAAATCAGCACCAGATCAAGATATTCAAAGTACGGCATACTCTTTAATATTTCCTTATTTAACTCCTTATTCACCAGCTTAACAAGCAAATGCTTTCGCGCTTGTTGATAATCCTTTAATAGCTCCATTTTGGCGATGTCTAGATGTTTTTGTTCCTCGTAGTTTGTGACTAGGGTCGTCACGATACTCTCGATTTCCTCGCCGTTTTGATAATCTTCATAAAATTCCTCAAGATAAAAAATCGGCGATATATTGCTTTCTTTGTCACTAATAAGCAAGCCAGTTTTCCGCTGATTGTTGTTCTTTTCCACCTCCTTTAGAAGGACGTCTTGGTTCTGTAGGCGTTCCTGTAGGTCACCTTGTACCTGAATAATAAAAGTTTCAAACTTCATTAATCTCCTTTCTATTTAGTTTTCTCATGGAAATAGTCGGCAGAGATTGCCTAGATTTGAATAGAATAAATGGTATTTAAATTATAAAAAAGTCTCACACAAAGTGCAAGACTTTTCTGAAAACTCTCTTATGCTCTTGATAAATACTCACTGGTACGTGTGTCGATTTTCAGCATATCGCCTTCTTCAACAAAAAGTGGTACCATTACCTGAGCTCCCGTTTCAACGATAGCTGGCTTAGTCGCTCCTTGAGCGGTGTCACCTTTGAATCCTGGTTCCGTCTCTATAACCTTAAGCTCTACGGTAATTGGTGGCTCGATTGAGAATACTTTTCCTTGGTAAGAAGCCACTTTCACATTTTCGTTTTCTTTAACGAACTTAAGCGCATCGCCAACGCTCTCAGCATCTACAGCAATCTGCTCGTAGTTCTCTGTATCCATAAAGTGGAATAAATCACCATCTGCATACAGATACTGCATATCTTTTCTCTCAATATGAGCTGTTTCGAATTTTTCTGACGGTCTAAACGTCTTCTCCACAGCACCACCATTCATAATATCTTTAAGCTTCGTTCTAACAAACGCCGCACCTTTTCCCGGTTTTACGTGTTGAAAATCAAGAATCTGATAGACTGTTCCCTCAATATTTACAGTTAATCCATTCTTAAAATCTCCTGCTGATACCATCTTTATTTCCTCCTTATATTAGCGAGCATACGCCCACTTCCATCAATTTATTGTATAATAGTTCCCCTAACTTTTCAACCTTTTTATCGCGTCCCCGTGCTTCCCGTAGGAACGTAGCACAATTTTCTCTAAATAGCGCTTTAAAACGATTTGAATTTCTTCCTTAGGGTGAATCGGCTTAACGAGAATATTTCTAATTCCCGCCCGTTTAGCGCCCCACACGTCGGTAAAAAGCTGATCGCCTACAAAAATTGTGTCCGCGCGGTCCGTTTCCATTAGGCTCATCGCTTTTTCATAATTCTTGATGCTAGGCTTATGGGCGTCGTAGATTGCGAAGACGCCAATGTCTTGATTAAACTTCTCCACTCGCGGCTGTTGGTTATTGGAAAGTAAGCAAGCCTTAATCTCCAAGCTGTGTAATCGCCGAAAAAGCTCCTTCGCTCTTTCATCTGCGGGGAAACCGTGAGGAACTAGCGTATTATCGATATCGAAAATAACCCCTTTTATCCCCTCTTCCTTTAATTTATCAAAATCAATTTCGTAGGTAGAATCCAAATATTCATCTGGATAAAACGCCTTAAACATGGTTTTCTTTTTCCTTTACTTTTGTAATTACCTCTTCGCTAATCATCGATACAGTCTTTCGATTGATACTCACTTCAATATCAGCTAGCTCTTTGTAAATCGGCTCTCTCTTGCTATACATCGCCCTTAAATGGGCCTTTGTCTTCTTCCCCTTTAATAGGGGACGGCGATCATTCAAGGCTACTCGGCGATAAATCGTATTGATTGTCGCCGTAAGCAAAACCACAATGCCAGAATCTTTCATCAGCTTTCGATTCTCTTCCTTTAAAATCATCCCGCCGCCACAAGAGATAATCAAATCCGTCTGTTGACTAATTTCCCTAAGTAGCTCCGACTCTAATTTCCGAAAGTAGAGCTCACCCTTTTCGGTAAAAATTTCATGAATCGCTTTTCCTTGCCGCTTTTCTAGCTCCCGGTCCGTATCGATAATCTTTTTCTTTAAGATTCGGGATACTCGGTAGGATATTGTGGATTTGCCTACTCCCATAAACCCGATAAAATAAATATTCTTCACTACTCATCTCCCCCTCGCTTAAGCGCTGCCTGGATGTCTTCTTTAAGCCTTACAAATGCTGCCTCATCTTCTACAAAGTACTTAGGACAGTTCTTTCCGGTAACGTCGTAGTGGCGAATCACCTCTTCCGGCGTTAACTCGAACTTAAGGCAGAGCCAAGCACATAACTGGACTAGCGAGTCATAGGTCGCTTGGCTTGGTTTGCCGCTTTCGTCTTGGTGACACATCTCGATGGATACGCTATCGATATTGCGGTCATTAGAAGCATAGGCCACTTCCCAAGTAGGGACACACTGGACGATTTCGCCTTCAATTCCCACGACAAAATTACTACTTACGCTAGTCGCACCACTGTCCTTTAACCCCTGAAAATAATTACGGTTATCCATGGCGCTTGAGCCAGGGTTCGCCGTGTAGTGAATCACAATGTTGCGTATTTTGTTCGTTTCGATACCCGGCCTAGAATAGGGATTCACATCTAAGAGGGCGACCTCAATCTCCGGTTTTGTCGCATCTACTTCCGGACTTTCGATTTCCTGATACTTTCCGTCTCCCTTTACACAGCGAAACAAGATTAACACCAGCAAAAGCGCTAGCAAGACAAAGAAGCAGATCCTCGCCAGGAAAATCTGCCTTTGCCTCTTACTAACTACTTTGCGCTTTGACGCCATAAAAACTCCCTACTTACTGATAAATTTATACGTGGTCATCGTTTGATACTCTTCACTAGCTTTGGTGATTGGCGAAACGAATTCTTCCTTATTAATTGCATCTGGGAAAAACTGGGTTTCAAAGCATACGCCTTGACGCTTCTTATAAACGGCCCCGTCTCGCCCTAGTTCTGTGGTTATAAAATTCCCTGTATAGAGCTGCATACCTGGAAGATCCGTATAAACTTCCATTTTTATGCCCGTCTTCTCCGATTCAAGAGATCCTACCAAGCGATATCCACTTCCATTTAGCACCCAGTTATGGTCATAACCACCCGCTATTTTAAGCGGTTCATAATCAGCCTCAATCTCTTTCCCGATTCTTTTAGCTGTGCGAAAATCCATCGGCGTATCGGTAACGGAACGCACCTCGCCGGTAGGAATCAAGGTTTCGTCACTTGGCGTAAACGCATCTGCATCGATAAAGACCTTTTGATCTAGCACATCCCCGGCGTTATGACCGTCCAAATTAAAGAAGCTGTGATTGGTCATATTAAGCAAAGTATCGGCTGTAGGGACGGCCCGGTAATCAATTTTTATTTCATTGTCCGCCGTGAGTTCATAGTTAATAGTAATGTCCACTGCCCCTGGGTAGCCCTGATCTCCATCTGGGCTATGTAGAGCAAACGTAACCTTCTTATCATCTGCGGCTACCGTCTTCCACATCCGCTTATTCATAAACTCAGGACCGCTATGAAGATTGTTCCCGTTATCATTATCCACTAGCTGGTACTCTTTGCCATTTAAGGTGAATTTTGCTTTGCCAATCCGGTTCGCCACGCGACCCACAACGGCCCCAAAGAAGCCACCACCCTTTTCGTAATCACTGATATGATCGTAACCAAGGGTTACATCCACCGGCGTTCCCTCTTTATCCGGGAAAAGAATCTGTACTAAGGTAGCACCAAAATCGCTAAGGGTAACTACCATACCATTGTCATTTTTTAACGTATATATATTTCCCATACTGTTCTCCTATAGCGCTCCTACGAAGCGCATAAACGCTGCTAAGCCTTCTGCATCTGCTTTATACACACCGGCATCTTCTAACACCTTAGTAAAGGTAATACCGATTTGCTCTTCGAGAATACTCATTGCATTTTCTTTCGTAAATTTCGGAACCGACGTAGCAAAATCCGCCACCCACGCCGCATGCTTAGCTAAAAGATCATTGGCCATCAATTCCTCTGCGGTTCGCCCGGCCACTAGCGCTTCGGCTAAGGCTTCCATCTCGTCTTTTAAACGCGCTGGTAAGACCGCTAAGCCCATCACTTCGATTAAGCCAATATTCTCTTTCTTAATATTGTGACGCTGGGCATGAGGATGATAAACACCTAAAGGGTGTTCCTCCGTAGTAATATTATTTCTAAGGACCAAATCCAGTTCAAAAGCACCACCAGCGAACCGGGCAATTGGCGTAATGGTATTGTGCCTTTCCCCAGCGGTCTTGGCATAAATAAAGGCCGCCTCGTCGGTGTACTCTACCCAGGTCTTAAGCACATGGTCCGCCAAATCAATCAAACGCTGCTCATCTGTGCTACGAATCCTGAGAACTGACATAGGCCAGTCAAGAATCCCTGCTTCTACGTCCTCATACCCAGGAATCGTTACCCTTTCCTTAAGAGACGCTTTCGCCATCGGAAAGACGTAAGCCCCGCCTTGAAAGTGATCGTGACTGAGAATAGAGCCCCCCACAATCGGTAAATCGGCATTTGATCCCAAAATATAGTGAGGAAAGAGCTTCACAAAATCAAAGAGCTTCACAAATGTCGCCCGCTCGATCTTCATCGGGGTGTGTTTCTGATTAAAGACGATACAGTGTTCATTATAATACACATAGGGAGAGTATTGAAATCCCCAAGGACTATTATTAATCGTAATCGGGATAATACGGTGATTTTCCCTAGCTGGATGATTGGTTCGTCCGGCATACCCTTCGTTTTCCACGCAAAGCAGACATTTCGGATAGCTAGAAGCCTTGGCATTTTTGGCGGCAGCAATGGCTTTTGGATCCTTCTCTGGCTTTGACAGATTAATGGTAATATCAATCTTGCCGTAGCGAGAGTCTACCTGCCACTTTCGGTCTTTGGCTATACGATACCGTCTGATATAATCCGTATCCTGACTCAACTTATAATAGTAATCGGTCGCCGCTTTTGGCGACTGGGCATATTTTTCCCAAAATTCTTTTTGTACCTGAGAAGGTCTTGGCACAAGGGCATTCATCAGCTTCGTATCAAAGAGATCCCGGTACACGATACTATCTTCGATAATGCCTCTTTCTACTGCCACATCCAGGAGATTCCCCAGTATTTCTTCTAGGGAAAGTTGCTCCTTATCTATCTCGGTATCTTCATAATTATCTTCGCCGAACATCTCTAACAGTAAGTTCGTTGCGTAAACCCGTTCACACTCTGGCATTAACCCTGTCTGTACTCCATACGCCACTAAGCGTTTAATATTTTCATACAACATAAGTCTTCGCCCCTTATAACTTCTTCGCGCCGTCGCCACTATCAACTACATAGAACTCGGCTTCGATACCTATTTGCTCCTGATAGCCCTTGCCGACCACTTCTTTAAACTCATCGACTGCTTCATTCTTCACTATACTGACGGTACAGCCGCCAAAGCCGCCACCGGTAATCCGCGAACCGTATACCCCTGAAACGCTTGTGGCAAGGTCTACTAACGCGTCAACTTCACCGCATGACACTTCGTAGTCATCTCGAAGAGAAACGTGAGACTGATTCATCAACTCACCAAATTCTGCGATATCACCTTTCTTTAAAGCCGCTACTGCCTGGATTGTCCGTTGATTCTCATAAACGGCATGCTTCGCCCGGCGCTGCATCACTAAATCTTTAATCTCATCCTTATGCTCTTCAAACTCGGCGATTGACAAGTCACCAAGAGTCATAATATCCATATTCTTTTGCAAGATGCGCAGAGCCGCTTCACACTGCTCACGGCGCTGGTTGTAAGCGGAATCAACTAAGGAGTGCTTTACCTTGGAGTTGGTGATAACAATCTTCGCATCTGGCATATCGATAGGTGCATACTCGTACTCTAACGTATTGGTATCAAGGAAGATAGCATTGTCCTTTTTCCCCATAGCAGAGGCAAATTGATCCATAATCCCCGAATTAACACCGTTGTAGTTATTCTCTGAATACTGACCGAAAAGGGCAATATCCACCATCGTCACCTCATCAAACCCATTCATATCTTTGATAATCAGACCTGTTAATACCTCAAGAGCGGCTGATGAAGAAAGACCGGAGCCATTAGGAATATCTCCACAAATCAAAAGATCCATGCCCTTTTCAATTTTGTAACCGCGGCGCGCAAATGTCCAGAACATCCCCTTTGGATAGTTTGTCCAACCGGCTGCGTCACTAGGCACTAAATCATCAAGGCTTGTCTCCACAATTCCTAGATCCGTAAGGTTAGCCGAGTAGAGGCGCAATTTGTTGTCTTCTCGCTTTCTAGCAATTCCAAAAATCCCTAAAGTTAACGCGCAGGGAAATACGTGGCCACCATTATAATCTGTGTGCTCCCCAATTAAATTCACTCTCCCCGGTGCAAAGTAGGTACGAATATCTCCACCTTCACCAAATTTTTCTTCAAATTGTTGCAATAATACATTCTTATCCATAGGAGCCTCCTCGTTAAAATATTCTCGACTTCTATAATACAATCTTTCCCTGTTTTCGTCTACATATAAATAGGAAAGGCGAAAGGAAATTCCTTTCGCCTAGATACCGTTTTAGTCCACCATATAGTTTGGCGCTTCTTTTGTAATTTGAATATCGTGAGGATGACTTTCTTTAAGCGAAGCGGAAGAAATTTTTACAAACTCCGCCTTTTCTTTCAGATCCTCAATCGTTGGGGTTCCACAATATCCCATACCGGAACGAATACCACCTAGTAGCTGGAAGACAGTATCCTCTACGGACCCTTTGTAGGCCACTCGACCTTCTACACCTTCAGGAACCAATTTCTTGGCATCCGCTTGGAAGTAGCGATCGGCGCTACCTTTTTCCATTGCGGCAATCGATCCCATGCCGCGGTATACTTTATACTTACGTCCTTGATACAATTCAAATTCTCCGGGGCTTTCATCACAACCAGCGAACATGCTACCCATCATACATACATTTGCACCTGCCGCGATTGCTTTCGTCATATCACCTGAATACTTAATTCCACCATCGGCAATAATCGGAACACCGTACTTTTTGGCCACTTCATAGCTATCCATAATAGCCGTGATTTGGGGAACGCCGATACCAGCTACCACTCGCGTGGTACAGATAGAACCAGGTCCAATCCCTACCTTTACACAGTCTACACCAGCTTTAATTAACGCTTCCGTGCCCGCTCCGGTGGCTACATTTCCCGCAATAACCTGAAGTTCCGGGAACTTCTCCTTCACCATTCTGACGGTGTTAAGCACATTGTCGGAATGCCCGTGAGCCGAATCCATAACTACCACGTCCACTTTCGCTTTGGCAAGTTCACTAACCCGGTCAAGCACATTGGCGGTGATACCCACAGCCGCCCCGCAGAGCAAGCGACCTTGATCATCTTTTGCAGAAAGCGGATACTTGATTTGTTTCTCGATATCCTTAATCGTAATCAAACCTTTTAAATGGAAGTTCTCATCGACAATTGGCAATTTCTCTTTTCTAGCCTTAGCGAGAATCTTCTTCGCTTCTTCTAGGGTTATACCTTCCTTGGCGGTAATCAAGCCTTCACTAGTCATCGACTCTTTAATCTTCTTGGTAAAGTCTTCTTCAAACTTAAGATCGCGGTTCGTAATGATACCAACCAACTTCTTGCCTTCGGTAATCGGTACTCCAGAGATCCGAAACTTCGCCATCAAATCATTGGCATCCGCTAGGGTATGCTCTGGTGACAAATAGAAAGGATCGGTAATAACACCATTCTCTGAACGCTTAACCTTATCTACTTCATCTGCTTGTTGCTCGATACTCATATTTTTATGGATGATGCCGATTCCCCCCTGGCGCGCCATCGCAATCGCCATTCGGTGTTCCGTAACTGTGTCCATTCCGGCACTCATCATCGGAATATTTAATCTAATCTTCTTCGTTAAATTAGTCGATAAATCCACTTGATTTGGTATAACCTGTGAATGAGCTGGTACTAATAAGACATCATCAAAAGTAATACCTTCACCAATAATTTTACCCATTTTTTAACCCCACTTTCTACGTTTAATTAACCGCTATAATATCAAATTTCATCAAGAGTTGTCAATAGAGTATACACCCATTTTCCCCAGATGGCAAAAAAAGAGCAAGTTGAATAAACAACTTGCTCTTTTAGAGCTTTCCTGCTACATCATTCCCATACCGCCGCCGGCTGGAGGCATAACTGGAGCATCTTCTTTAATGTCAGCAACTACTGCTTCCGTAGTCAACATGGTAGAAGCTACACTAGTAGCGTTTTGTAGAGCACTTCTCGTTACCTTAGAAGGATCGAGAATTCCTGATTTTACCATGTCTACGTATTCTTCTGTCAAGGCGTTAAAGCCAATGCCTACTTTCGACTCAGCTACCTTATTGATAATAACTTCGCCTTTTAGTCCGGCATTTGAAGCGATGTGGTAAAGTGGCGATTCTAACGCTTTTAGTACTACTTTCGCACCGGTCTTTTCATCACCCTCCAATTTCTTAAGAAGCTTAGTAACTTCTTTCGCTGCATGGATATAAGCAGAACCACCACCAGCGATAATTCCCTCTTCAACTGCCGCTCTAGCAGCGTTAAGAGCATCTTCCATTCGTAGCTTCGCTTCTTTCATCTCTGTCTCTGTAGCTGCACCTACACGGATTACGGCTACACCACCTGCTAATTTAGCAAGGCGTTCTTGAAGTTTTTCTCTATCGAAATCAGAAGTTGTTTCTTCGATTTGTCCTTTAATCTGCGCTACACGATCAGCGATTTCTTTCGTATCACCAGCACCATCAACGATTACGGTGTTTTCTTTTTGAACTTTTACGGATTTTGCTCTACCTAGCATATCTAAAGTAGTTTCCTTTAAGTCCATTCCCAGTTCTTCGGAAATCACTTGACCTCCTGTTAAAGTCGCAATATCTTGAAGCATTTCTTTTCTTCTGTCGCCATAACCTGGAGCCTTAACAGCAACTACATTGAAAGTTCCTCTTAACTTGTTAACGATAAGAGTGGTTAAAGCTTCGCCTTCGATATCTTCGGCAATAATGAGAAGTCTTGCACCTGCTTGCACAATCTGCTCAAGAACTGGTAATACTTCCTGAATATTAGAAAGCTTCTTGTCGGTGATTAAGATATATGGCTCGTCTAAGTTAGCCTCCATCTTATCCATGTCTGTAGCCATGTAGGCACTTACGTAACCGCGATCAAATTGCATACCTTCTACTAAGTCAAGTTCTGTCAACATCGTCTTTGACTCTTCAATCGTAATGACGCCATCTTTACTAACCTTTTCCATAGCATCTGATACCATTTGACCAACCGTCTCATCGCCAGCAGAAATCGCTGCTACTTTGGCAATGCTGTCTCTATCTTTGACTTCGCTAGACATCTTTTGGATCGCTTCAATAGCCACATCTGTGGCTTTTTTCATACCCTTTCTTAGGATAATTGGATTGGCACCTGCTGCTAGATTCTTCATGCCTTCGTGAACCATTGCTTGGGCAAGAACGGTAGCTGTCGTCGTACCGTCACCAGCCACATCGTTCGTCTTTGAGGCTACTTCTTTGATTAATTGAGCGCCCATGTTTTCGAACGCATCTTCAAGTTCAATCTCTTTCGCGATGGTTACACCATCATTAGTAATTAGGGGCGCACCGAAAGATTTATCTAAAACGACGTTTCTTCCTTTTGGTCCAAGGGTAACCCGTACGGTATTTGCTAATTTATTCACCCCTTCTTCAAGGGCGGCTCTGGCTTCTGCCGAATATTTAATTTCTTTTGCCATGATTATTTACCTCCATTTATACGTTTCTATTTAACAATTGCTAAAATCTCATCCTGTCTGACAATAATATACTCTTCGTCATCTACTTCAACAGTATTTCCAGCGTACTTGGAGTAGACAACCAAATCGCCAACTTTAACTTCCATCTTCACTTCTTTACCATCTACACTACCGCCTGGTCCAACAGCGACAACCTCTGCCTGTTGTGGTTTCTCTTTCGCCTCACCGGTAATAATGATACCTGACTTTGTAGTTTCTTCAGCCGCTACTTGTTTTAATACGACTCTGTCACCTAAAGGTACTAATTTCATCTACATCTTCCTCCTATTTCTATAATCTTGTTAGCACTCATTCAAAAGGAGTGCTAACCCCATAAATATAAGATAGCACTCCCGTTATTGTTTGTCAAACCCTTTTTTCAATTGGATAACAATGTTTTTCTTATTCTTAGCTAAGTATCTTTCTCGTACCGCCCCGGTACAAATGAGAATTCCTTCGTCACCATCCGCAATCTTACATTCGTATAACGCATCAAGAGAAAAAATTGGTAACTCATCATCTACCTGCAGATATAACCGCTCCCTCTCTTTGTCGTAATGATCGACAATCGCCGGATACGAAGTCTTATCATAAAACCCATCTTCAAGATACATCTCTTTCATCTTGACGTCCGCTGGACACCCTGCAAACACTTACATCACCTCCACTTTTTTCCAAAGCTTGCGCTCCGCGAATACAGGTAAAGAGGGGTATTGGTCTAGCCAACGCCCCTCCACCTTTACTTTATGTTACGTTCTTTTTTTATCTTACCAAGTTCGGCAAAGACGTGATCGTTAACCACCTTGATATACGTCCCTTTCATTCCCGAAGATCTTGATTCAATAACACCAGCACTTTCGAATTTGCGTAGTGCATTGACGATTACCGATCTGGTAATCCCCACACGATCGGCAATCTTACTCGCTACCAGAATTCCCTCGGTACCCTTAAGCTCATCAAAAATATGAATAATAGCCTCTAGCTCCGAATAGGAAAGGGTGCTAATCGCTGACTGGACGATATGCTCTTTGCGGTTCTCCTCCGCACTTTCCTCGTTCACCGAACGCAGCATTTCTAGTCCCACAACAGTAATTCCGTATTCACTTAAGATAATGTCGTCAATCTCATAAGGCTTTTCCTTACGATATAAAAATAACGTCCCCAAACGTTCACCAGCAATATTAATCGGCGTAATAATCGCTTGGTAACCGCTAGCTGCCTTTTCCGAGAAACCAAGTGTAGCTAAATTAACATTCTCTTTTGTCGAGAGAACACTTAACATCCGTTCATTGAGCACTTCATCGATATAGCTTCCCACCTTGTCATCGATAAACTCTTTGATTTCAGGCACCTGCACGGTTTCACCCACACCCAAAATTTTCCCCTTCTTGCTAATCACAAGCACGTTAGATTCAAGGATGTCCGTCATGACTTCACAGATATCGTTGAATATAACTTTGCTGGAATTATTGTTGTGCAATAATTTGTTTATTTTTCTAGTTTTGTCTAATAATTGTACGCTCATCCACATCCCTCCATCTTATGGAATAATATTATCACACAATTTTTCACAATTCAACGAAGAATTGCAACTATTTATTTAGTTTCACTATATCCACACTGATTATCGGCACAAACATTCTTATTTCCCTTTTCCACCATGTAGCCCCCACACTGTGGACATTTCTTTTCAATCGGTTTCTGCCAAGACATAAATTCACATTCTGGATTGTTTTCACAGCCGTAGTACTTACGTCCCTTCTTGGTCTTTCTAATCACCACGTCTTTACCACAAAGCGGGCAAGAGACACCGATTTTCTCTAGATATGGCTTCGTATTCCGACATTCCGGGAAGCCTGGACACGCTAGGAACTTTCCATGGGGGCCATACTTAATCACCATGTTGCGACCACACTTATCACAGATTACATCGGTCACTTCATCTTCAATCGTTACGCTTTCTAACTCTTCTTCCGCTTTCTTAACCGCCTTATCTAAATCAGGATAGAAGTTTTCAATTACCGTCTTCCACTTCACGTCCCCTTCTTCTACACCGTCTAGAAGTTCTTCCATGTTGGCGGTAAAGTTTACATCAACAATGGAAGGGAAGGATTGCTTCATAATGCCGTTAACCACTTCACCGATTTCCGTAAGATACAGATTCTTTCCTTCTTTCGCCACATACCGTCTGGCAATAATAGTGGAGATGGTTGGAGCATACGTACTAGGACGGCCAATCCCTAACTCCTCAAGTGTTTTAACCAGCGAAGCCTCGGTATAGTGAGCCGGTGGCTGGGTAAAGTGCTGTTCACTCTCTAGCTTCTCCTTAGTGAGTTTACTGTCTTTGGTCAAACCGTTTAAGAGCAGATTCTTCTTCTCTTTCTCTTCATCTGCTTCCGTATAAACCGTTTTAAATCCGTCAAACAAGACTTTGGAAGCAGCGATAGTAAATACATACTTATCTGCGCCAATTTTCACGGAAGTCGTTTCGTACTTCGCACTCTCCATCCGGCTAGCAACGAAGCGCTTCCAAATTAGCTGATACAAACGGAACTGCTCTCTACTAAGGGAATCCTTAACGATAGCTGGTGTCAGACTTACATCGGCCGGACGAATCGCTTCATGGGCATCCTGAATATTCTTCTTGCCATTCTTATTAGGGTCTAAGCTGGTTACATACTTCTCCCCGAAGGTTTCTTTAATGTATTCTCGTACACTGGCATCCGCTTCTTCTGATACTCGCGTCGAGTCCGTACGCAGGTAGGTAATCAAACCAACGGTGCCGTGTTTTTTAATATCAAGTCCTTCGTATAGCTGCTGGGCAATCCGCATGGTCTTTGAAGTAGCAAAATTAAGGGCCTTCGAAGCTTCTTGTTGAAGGGTACTGGTGGTAAAAGGTAGGGGCGCTTTCATATTACGCTCGCCTACTTTAATATCCGTCACCTTGTACTCGGCCTTTTCAACCACTTTTAAAATCTTATCTAGCTCCGCTTTCGAGCCTATGATCATTTTCTTATTGTCCGCGCCGTAAAACTTAGCGGTAATCGGACGCTTTTCTCCCGCAACTTTTAAAATCGCTTCGAGACTCCAGTATTCTTCAGGAATAAAATTATTGATTTCTTCTTCTCGATCGGCAATAATTCGCAGCGTTACCGATTGCACACGCCCTGCACTTAAGCCTCTTTTAACCTTTGCCCAGAGAAGGGGGCTAATCTTATAACCCACCACTCGGTCGAGAACACGTCTCGCTTGCTGAGCATCAACAAGATCCATATCTAACTCTCGCGGTTTTTTAATCGCCGCTTTTACAGCCGTCTTAGTAATCTCGTTAAAGCTAATGCGGCTCGCCTTCTTATCATCTAGACCAAGAGCTGCTTTTAAATGCCAACTAATCGCCTCACCTTCACGGTCAGGGTCAGTTGCCAAATATACTTTGTCGGCCTTCTTGGCCTCTTTACGTAACTTCGCTAAAAGTTCACCTTTTCCCCGGATGGTGATGTACTTCGGTTCATAATCATTTTCCACATCAACCCCTAATTGACTTTTCGGCAAATCGCGTACGTGTCCCTGAGAAGCTTCTATTGTATAGTTCTTTCCCAGAAACTTTTTGATTGTTTTAACCTTGGTCGGTGATTCCACGATCACTAGGTAGTTTGCCATTTATACTTATCCTCCACTCTATAATTTCACGTAAAAATTTTGCGATATTTCTTTAATTACCCCTTTTAGCTCTAAGGAAACGAGAGCACTTTGCACTCGCATAGGCGCAAGCTTCGTCGCTTTTATCAGCTGTTCAATATTTTGGGGATACAAATCAAGGCAACTATACACCACTTTTTCATCCGGCGCAAGAAATATTTTATTTTCTTTTTCGGCGACCACCTTTTTCGACCAGGTAATTCCTAGGTCAAAAAGTAGCTCTTCCGGGTCTAAAAGAATACCCGCTCCTTGCTTTAAGAGTCCGTTGCACCCCTGACTTAATGCGCTCGTTATCGGGCCCGGGAGTGCGTAGACATCCCTTCCTTGTTCGAGAGCCATATCGGCGGTAATTAAGGAGCCGCTTTTTTCTCTTGCTTCCATTACCAGTACCGCATCAGCAAGGCCGCTGATCAGGCGGTTCCGCGCTGGAAAATGATACGGTTTGGCCGGTGTTCCCGGTGGATATTCCGAAATAATACCGCCTTTTCTGATTAGGTCTAAATAAAGACCGCGATTGCTCTTCGGATAACAGATATCCACACCGCTCCCCAGTACAGCTGCCGTATAACCACCTTTACTAAGCGCCCCTCTCCCTGCAATTCCGTCCACTCCTCTGGCCATGCCGCTAATAATCTGAACCCCGTAGCTTGCCAAGGTTTCGGCAAAATAACGGGTCATCTCCCTGCCATAGGGCGTCGGTTCTCTAGCCCCCACAATAGCAACTGTCGGAACCCCTTCTTGTGGCAATTCCCCTAGATAATATAGCGTTTGCGGATGCCCTTTCACCTCCCGTAATTTCGCTGGATAGCTTGGTTCATAGTGATGAACCACTTTAACCTTTTCCGAGTGAGTTTCTTCTATATAAAGTGTCCCTTTTCCCTCTGTCAAACCCTCACCCCCTCATCAGCCTGCTTAAGATTCAAGCGATATCCTAAGGCTTCCAGCAGATGGGCTTCTTCTATCTTTTCACAGCCATCTAGATCGGCAATGGTACGAGCCACCTTTAGGACCTTGTGATAGCTGCGCACGGTCAAGTCTAGGCGGTCATACGCCTGAGCCATAAGTGCTTCTCCAGCCGGCGAAAGACCACAGTATTTTTTGATCTGGCGAATCTGCAGATTCCCGTTTCTGATAAGACCCTCACTTTGATAACGCTTCTCCTGGCGCCGAAGGCAGGCCAGCACCCGTTTGCGATAGGTGGCTGAGGGCTTTCCCCGCTCTTTCTTTTGTAACTCTTCGATTGGTACTTTTGGCACCTGAATGGAGATATCCATCCGGTCTAGGAAAGGGTCGCTTAAGCGCCGCAGATAATGACTAATCTCCACCTCGGTACACTGGCAGAGATTACGATCGGGATAGTTTCCACAAGGACAGGGATTACAAGCACCAACCAACAGGAAATCCGCCGGAAATAAATACGTATTTTGCTGACGAATCAGCAGTATCTGCTTTTCTTCTAGGGGTTCCCGCAGGCACTCTAACACCCCTTTTCGAAACTCCGTTAGCTCATCGAGAAAGAGTACGCCTCGGTGAGCCAGCGTTGCTTCACCCGCCCTAGGGAATGTTCCGCCTCCTAGAATCGCCGTACTAGTAGCCGTATGATTGACACTGCGAAAAGGGCGCTCATAGATATGCGGCCTGTCTTTAGAAAGAGAGCCAGCAATGGAATAGATGCTCGTTAGCTCCAGTATTTCTTCTTCGGAAAGCGCTGGTAGAATTGAAGGAATACTCTTTGCCAATAAGGTCTTGCCACCACCTGGTGGCCCAATCATCAGAAGATTGTGACCACCGCTAACGGCGATTTCTAGCGCTCGCTTCGCCATCTCCTGGCCACTGATGTCCCGAAAATCAGTAACCGTACTTGGCCTTTTTCTCGGTAAGCGCAGCTTCTGGCTTACTTCTGGTTCTTCAGATAGAACCGTCTTAAGCTCTTCAATGTGATCAATAACCACTACCTTAAGGTCCGTGAGAAGTCTGGCTTCCTCGTAATTATCTCGGGGTATGACACAGCGGGCGAGCCCTCTTTTCTTGGCTTCAATCAGCATTGCCAAGACTCCCGTAACTCCTTTTACACTGCCGTCTAGACCAATCTCACCAATAATCAAGACATTCTCTAAAAGCGCTTCCGGCAGTTCACCAAGAGCGCACAAGACTGTGGCTACAATGGGCAGATCGAAGGCTGGTCCCCTCTTTCTGATTGTTGCCGGCGAGATATTCACCAGAATACGCCTAGGTGGCAAGCGCAGACCTAGGGCCTTTATCGCCGTGCGCACCCGCTGTGTCGATTCTTTGACTTCCGCCGCCAAATAGCCAACAATTTGAAAAATCGGCAGACCACTACTAATATCTGTCTCCACTTCAACAAGCTCCGCCTTATTACCGTTAATTGCCGCCGCAAAAACAACGCTATAAGCCATAGCCCACCTCGTTTTTCTTCTTTCTATTCATTTGCATATGGGGATTGATACTACAACGAGAGAATCTCAAGAAATTACTTTAATAATAAAAGAAGAGAAGGGGGATGTCAACTACCCTTCTCTTCTTAATATATCATAAGCTTCCGCTTTTTTATCTAATCTGACATAAAGCTTTTGCTGAGGATGGGGCGCACTTTCCATGGGCGTCATCTCCTCATCGAAAATCTCTAAAACTTTCGTCTGTACATTCTCGCCGTCAGGCTTCATAATTTCAATCTGTTCGCCTACAGAAAACTTATTCCGCTGAGAGATTATCAGCAAATCCTCAGGACCTTCACTTACCGTTCCTAAGTACGTATATTCCCGAATGTACGTGTTACTATCGTAAATCTGGGTGGTCTCGTCTGGTTTGCCAAAGTAAAAGCCTGTAGTAAATTGGCGATACGTACAGCCCGCAATCTGCTCTAAATACCAAGGCATGTTTTCACGGTATTTCTCAGCACTCTCGTAAAAGTCATCAATAGCCTTGCGATACGTTCTGGCTACAGTGGCTACGTAAAGGGCTGTCTTCATCCGTCCTTCAATCTTTAGGCTATCAATCCCCGCTTCGATAAGCTCAGGAATATACTCAATCATACAAAGGTCTTTGGAGTTGAAGATATATGTTCCTCGCTCATTTTCATAGACCGGCAAGTATTCACCGGGACGCTTTTCTTCCACCACTGCGTATTTCCAGCGACACGGATGAGTGCACGCTCCGCGATTGGCATCCCGTCCCGTAAAATAACTGCTGAGTAGACAGCGACCAGAATATGAAATGCACATGGCTCCATGAATAAAGCTCTCTATTTCCAAGTCGTCAGGAATTTGGCTCCTGATCTGACCGATTTCGGCTAATGATAGCTCTCTAGCCGTCACTACTCTTTTCGCCCCTAGACTATGCCAAAACTGAAAGGTTCCGTAGTTGGTGTTATTGGCCTGGGTACTGATGTGAATCTCAATCTCCGGACAGGCCTCTTTGGCAATGGTAAAAACGGCCGGATCCGCAATTATCAGGCCATCGGGCCCCAGTTCTTTTAGTTCTTTAAAATATTCCCGTACTGGTTCTAAGTCGCCGTTATGAGCGATAATATTCGCCGTCACATAGACCTTCTTATGATACTGATGGGCAAAGTCGATGCCGGCAGCCATATCCTCTTTGGAAAAGTTCTTAGCTTTTGCCCGCAGGCCAAAGGCTTCCCCGCCAATATAGACCGCATCAGCGCCAAAAATCACCGCCGTCTTTAGGACTTCCAAACTGCTTGCCGGGACTAATAATTCTGGTTTTTTTCTCATAAAATGCCTCTAATTCTTGTAACTAAGCGCCACCCCATCGCCGACAGGCAATAAGGCTGTCGTTAGGCGTGAATCGTGCTTAATTGCTTCTAAAAACTCTCGCATCCGCTTGTGAATGGTATGATCTCGGCGCCTAATGGCGTAACGAGACTTACACACATCCCCGTCCTGCAAGATATTGTCGGTAACTAATATGCCCTCAGGTGCTAAGAGCCTTAATAAATCTTCTAAATAGCCGATATACTGTCCTTTCGGGCCATCAACGAAGATCACATCGTAAGTCTCATCTAAACCCGTGATAACCTCTCCCGCATCGCCGGCTATAAGATTGATTTGCCCCTCTTCATCCAGCTTCTGAAAGTTCTCTCTGGCTAATTCAAGACGCTTAGGGTAATTCTCAATCGTGGTAATCTGAGCCTTAATAGCGTACGCCTTCATCAGTAGGGCCGAATAACCAATGGCTGTGCCAATCTCTAGGATACGCTTAGGTTTTTTCATCTGAATGAGCACCTTTAGTAAGCTCTGGGTTTCTCTTTTAATAATCGGGACGTCAGAAGCCTCGGCTATTTGCCGAAGCTCCTCTAAGTAATCGGCCTCTGGACTTTCAAAGGCCAAGATAAATTTTGTAATATCCATACGTCTTCTCTACTTCTAGACATCCATGATAATCGGCAAGATCATCGGTCTTCTCTTAGTACGCTTCCAGATAAAATCGTTCATCGTATCGCGAACCACCAATTTGATTTTGCTCCAGTCTGCATTCTTCTGGTGCTTCAGACAATCTTCAACCGCACTGACTAACACTTTGCTGGCTTCATCCATCAAGCTCTCCGATTCCCTAACGTAGACGAATCCACGAGAGACGATATCCGGTCCTGATAACAGCTGGTTACTGCCTTTTTGCAAGGTCATCACCACAATCAGAATCCCATCTTCCGCTAAGTGCTGGCGATCTCTAAGAACGATATTACCTACATCACCCACACCGAGACCATCCACCATAATCTCACCGGTAGTCACGTGATCCACAACTTCTGCCTTCTCATCGGAAACCTCGAGCACGTCTCCCGACTGTAAGATAAAGCAGTTTTCCTTAGGAATACCTAGTGATTTGGCAATATCTTGGTTGGCCTTTAAATGACGGTATTCACCGTGAACAGGAATCGCGTATTTGGGTTTTACCAAAGAGTAAATCAGCTTTAACTCCTCTTGGCAAGCATGCCCTGATACGTGAGTATCCTGCATAATTACATTTGCGCCCTTTTCAAACAGTTCGTTAATAACCTTTGAAACCGACTTTTCATTTCCCGGAATCGGTGAAGAACTAAAGATGACCGTGTCTCCAGGCATAATTGTTACTTTCTTATGTAAATCCGCCGCCATTCGTGAAAGGGCCGCCATGGATTCTCCTTGGCTTCCTGTGGTAATTAACACCGTCTTCTCCGGTGGGTAATTACGGAGCTGAGAGGTCTCGATAATCGTTCCCTTAGGAACATCTAAGTAACCTAGTTCACCGGCTACTTCGATAATATTAACCATGCTTCGACCTTCTACCACTACCTTTCGCTCATACTTAATGGCCGAGTTGATAATCTGCTGAACCCGGTCCACGTTAGAAGCAAAGGTAGCTATAATAATCCGAGAATTACGATGCTCCGCAAAGAGATGATCGAAGGTGATTCCCACTTTCCGCTCGCTCTGAGTAAAGCCTGGTCGCTCGGCATTGGTACTATCGCTCATAAGTGCCAAAACGCCCTTTTTCCCGATTTCCGCAAAGCGCTGAAGATCAATCGCATCGCCAAATACCGGCGTATAGTCTACTTTAAAGTCACCGGTGTGTACGATAATTCCCGCCGGTGAATAAATCGCTAACGCTGCTGCATCTTGGATACTGTGATTGGTCTTGATAAATTCAATTCTAAACTTTCCTAAATTGATAGACTGTCCGTGTCTAACCACTTTTCTTCTGGTAGAACGCAGTAGATTGTGCTCTTTTAACTTCCGATCGATAATTCCCATTGTCAATTTCGTGGCGTACACGGGAATGTTGATGTCTCTTAAAATATAAGCGAGGGCACCAATATGATCCTCATGGCCATGGGTAATGACAAACCCTTTCACTTTTTCAATGTTGTCTTTCAAATAAGTAACGTCAGGAATGACTAAGTCTATTCCTAACATTCCGTCCTCAGGGAATGCTAGACCACAGTCTACAACGATAATACTATCCTCGTATTCAAAGGCTGTGATATTCATACCTATCTTTTCTAATCCACCAAGAGGTATGATTTTTACCTTCCCTTTATGTTCTTTCTTCATATACAATTTTCTCCTTTTATTCTCGTCTTACGACTTTCCTCGGCACTCTTTGCAGATACCGTATAGCTTTAATTCATGGTCAAGAACGTGAAAACCCGTCGACTCTTCGATAAATGTCTCTAGGGAATCCAGTCTATCATCTTTAAACGGAATTACTTTTCCGCATTTTTCACATATTAAATGATGGTGATGGTGCTTATCACCATCCCCGTGTTCACCAATCTCGTAGCGTACAAAGCCATCATCGAGACTGATTTTATCTACTAGCTCCATCTCGTGCAACAGCTGAACGGTGCGATAAATCGTGGCTAAGCCGATGTCTGGGTAATCTTTTCTCACGATGTCGTAAATATCCTCCACCGTCAGGTGCTCATCCTCGTTATCACCGAGCACTTGCAGAACCATCATCCGCTGGTTCGTTACCTTTAACCCCTTTTCCTTAAGCATTGTTTTAAATTGTTCTTGGTTAATTGACATCTCTCCGGCCTACCTTTCAACGCTCACATCTTCTAGTAGCTCTTCGAATATCTTAATAACGCTATCTATTTCGTCATCATCTTCCACAATCTCATAGACTGCCTCGCTTGCTTCTTCCTCGCTGGTGTCTTTAAGAATCAACGCCTGGGCATCATCCGTCAAAGAGTCCGCTACCAAAATATAGGGTATGCCACCTAGACGGGTTTGTTCGAGCACGAAAAACTCAGCCGCCTCGTCTGAGTCTGCCGGCATAAACGTAATTTTTTCCATACAATACCTCTCCTTTTGCTTATCATTTACTTTGATATTGAGTCCAGGTATCCTTGCAATATAAAAATAGCCGCAATTTTATCAATGTACTTCTTGCGGTCTTCTCGTCTTACATTATTCTCCACCAAGGTGCGCTCTGCGCTTACCGTAGTTAGACGTTCATCCCACATCACGACTTCTAAGCCGGTCCTGCGATGCAACATCTCACCAAACTCGATGGACTTTTGTGCCCGTTCACCAATATCGTTATTCATATGCTTCGGAAATCCCAGCACAATCTTCGTGACCTGATATTCTTCAATCAAGGCTTCGATTTGTGCACAGGTCTTCCTTAGCTTATTTTCATCTTTTCGTTCAATCGTCGTGATTCCTTGTGCAGTAATTCCTAAAGGATCACTGATTGCCACGCCCACTGTCTTCGTTCCGTAGTCAAGGCCCATAATCCGCATTATTCGTTCCATCCATTATGCTGAATATAGACTTTAAGCATCTCTTCAACTAGCTCGTCTCTTTCAACCTTCATGATTAAACTTCTAGCACCGTTATGACTGGTGATATACGTCGGATCACCTGACATAATATAACCTACAATTTGATTTACCGGATTATAACCCTTTTCGGAAAGCGCCTGAAAAACTGCCTCCAGAATATCTTTTGCTTGCACCTGGGGACCGGACTCTACCGAAAAAAATTGAGTATTGCTTAGATCTTTCATTTAACCACGTCCTTTATTCATACTAAAACTAGTTTACTCCTTTTTTCACAAAAATTCAATCAATTATTTGTAAACAATTCCTAATATCAATATTAACAAATTGGTTGGTACAGTCTTCTGGCAGTTCTTCGCCTACCTTGATATATTCTTTCGTATGCCCTATTTGTAGGCTTTTCCCGTCTCTAAGGACCGTTTCTTCAATCAGAACCTCTTGGGTCGTCCCGATCAGCCGCTCTTCAAAGGCTTTTTTATTAATTTTGCACAATTCTAATAAACGGCCACTACGCAAGGTCTTAACGGGCTCAGGAACCTGTCCCGCCATGCTAGCCGCTTTCGTCCCCTCACGTTTAGAGTACTTAAACACGTGGGTTTCATAAAAATTCATCTCGGCAATAAAATCGTAGCTTTCCTGAAACTCTTCCTCCGTCTCTCCCGGAAAACCGACAATCACATCGGTGGTAAGAGCTGGATAATCAAAATACTTTCGCAAAAGAGTAACGCTTTCTCGGTATTCATTCGCACTATATCGGCGATTCATCCGCTTAAGTGTAGCATCCGCGCCGCTTTGCAGGGATAAGTGAAAATGAGGGCAAAACTTCGGTAAAGCCGCCAGCGCCCTGGCAAATTCTTCTGTAATAATTCGCGGTTCTAGAGAACCAAGACGAATTCTCTCAATTCCCTCTACCTGATGTACCTGCCTAATTAAGGTCAGCAAGTTATCCTCCGTTCCTAGTCCATAGGAGCTAAGGTGAATACCGGTTAGGACCACTTCTTTATAACCTGCTTTGGCAAGATTTTCTACTTCCTTAACCACCTGGGGTAGGGCCCGGCTTCTAACTCGTCCTCTAGCGTAAGGAATAATGCAATAGCTACAGAACTGGTTGCAACCGTCCTGAACCTTAATAAACGCCCGCGTATGTTCTGACGCTACACCTAACGACAGCTCTTCATACTTCGTTGTCTGATTTATCCCTGCTCTGGCAACCATAAGTTCTTTATCACTCTCTTCATAAGCCGCCAAAATCTGTAATAACTCCTGCTTCTTATTGTTGCCGATAATAATATCGATAACTGGATCCACCTCTCGGTCCAAGGTCTCCGTATAGCAACCAGCTGCGATAACAACGGCATTCGGATTCCACTTTCTGGCCTTGTGGAGCATCTGTCTGGATTTTTTATCAGCCACGCTGGTGACGGTGCAGGTATTGATAATATACGCGTCCGCCCCTTCTTTAAAAGGGACGATTTCATAGCCCGCCCCTAGAAGCAGCTCTTCCATCGCCTGTGTTTCATATGCATTTACCTTACAGCCCAGATTATGAAGGGCAATTTTTTTAATCATTTTATTTTTCCTTACCATTCTTCCTTGACTTTAAGAGTCTACCTCTATAATATTAAGGGTATAAAACACTTAAAGGAGGACTTATCCAATGAAAACAGTACAAATATCTCTAAACTCTATCGATAAAGTAAAATCTTTCGTAAACGACATCACTAAATTTGATTACGATTTTGACCTCGTATCAGGAAGATACGTAATTGATGCAAAATCTATCATGGGTATTTTTAGCTTAGACTTATCAAAACCAATCGACTTAAATATCCATGCCGATGATAGCGTGGACAAGGTGCTTGAAGTTCTTAAACCTTACATTATCGATTAATCAGAAGCTTTATGCTTCAAGTATAGCGACTAGCCTCGGCTAGTCGCTTTTAATTTACGTTAAGGTCTTACATTAAGCACTTCCGTGGTTTCAATCGCAGTCGCCACTAATTCATCAATCTGCTCGGCAAGCTTTTCTTCTGACTTTCTGATTACCTCTAATTTCGGTTTGGTAACCGGGTGCTTAGCCACAAAGATAGTACAGCAATCTTCAAAAGGCAAAATCGAAGTCTCGTAGGTATCTATCTTCTCTGAAATCTCCACAATGTCTCGCTTATCAAACCCAATTAACGGCCGATAGACCGGCAAAGTGCACACTTCGTTAGTAGAAGCTAAGGACTGCATCGTTTGTGAAGCCACCTGACCGATACTCTCACCCGTCACTAACCCTAGGCAGCCACTCTCTTTCGCAAAATGCTCAGCGATCCGCATCATATAACGACGCATAATTATCGTCAATTCATCGTGGGGACATTTATCGTAAATATAGAGCTGAATATCGGTAAAGTTAACGATGTTTAGCTTAATCGGACCGGCGCTACGAGCCACAATCTTCGCTAGATCTACCACCTTTTGCTTAGCTCTTTCACTAGTATACGGGGGTGCATGAAAATACGTCGCTTCTAGAGACACGCCTCTTTTCGCAATCATATAACCCGCTACTGGACTATCGATACCGCCAGATAGAAGAAGCATCGCCGAACCATTGGTACCCACTGGCATTCCTCCTGGTCCTTCAATTACCTGGGTGTAAAGATAGACCTCATTACGAACTTCCACATTTACAAGCACTTCTGGGTGATGGACATCAACTGTCATATTGGGCATCCCTTCTAAGATTACCTCTCCCAAATCACGATTGATTTCCATGGAGTTAAGAGGGTAGGACTTATTGGCCCGTCGCGATTCCACCTTAAAGGTATACTCCTTATCACTATACATTTCCTGCATATGAGAAAGAACCTCTTTTTTTAGAGCCGCAAAGCCCTCTTCCGCAAAGCGCACCACCGGACAAATTCCGACAATTCCAAAGACTCTTTGCAGTGCTTCTACCGTTTCGTCGTAGTCATATTCACCATCGCAGTCTACGTAGATACGAGCTTGCGATTTATAGACGGCAAACTTCCCATCTACTTTCTTAAGAGCAAATTTGATTTGACGCACTAGCGCATCCTCGAAGATAAAGCGATTTCGTCCCTTTAGCCCAATCTCTCCGTATTTTATTAAAAATGTTTGATATTTCATATTTTTCTACCTTCTCGTATATTTTCTGAACAACGGTACAATATTATATAGCACTTCCAAAGTATAGTCAATCTGCTCACTAGTCGTCTCTTCCGAGAAGCTAAAGCGCAGCGTCGAATCTAAGTAGGCACTCTCCGTATGGATCGCCTTTAATACCCCACTGATCGCTGGGTGATTAGAGGCACAGGCTGAACCGGAAGAAACAAAGATCCCTTTTTCTTCAAGACCGTGTAAAAGCACCTCGCTTTTGACCCCAGCAAACCCCACACTTAAAATATACGCCGACGTCTCTTCTTTCTCGCCGTGAATAACCACCTCGGGAAGCTTTGTAAGCCCGGCAATAAAGTAATTTCGCAAACTGCGTATCCGGGCTTCCTTTTCTCCGTGATTATCCCAGAGCATCTCTGCTGCCAGGGCAAGACCAGCGATTCCCGGTACGTTCTCCGTTCCCGGACGCATATCTTTTTGCTGACCGCCACCGTATAGCAAGGGACGTACTTTCGCACCTTCGCGAATGTAAAGAGCGCCTACCCCTTTCGGTCCGTGGATTTTGTGGCCGCTTAAGGAATACAGATCCACCCCCAGCTTGGCTGGAAAAAAGGGATACTTGGCAAATCCCTGAATCCCGTCTACGTGAAAAAGAATATCTGCTCGAAACTCTTTCACCGTCTGCACCAGTTCTTTGATGTTTAAAAGGGTGCCGATTTCGTTATTTACTTGCATCACCGAAACCAGGATAGTGTCATCTCTAAGGGCCTCTTTTAAGGTTGCCGATTCCACTTGACCGCCACCAGTCACCGGCAAGTAGGTCACCTCAAAGCCTTCTTCCTCTAAGTATTTCATGGCGTTATAGACCGCCGGGTGTTCGATACAGGTGGTGATTAAATGCTTCCCTCTTCGGGAAAGGGCCCGCGCACCGCCGATTAAGGCAAGGTTGTCGCTTTCCGTACCCCCGGAAGTAAAGTATATTTCCTTTTCCTTTACCTTTAGAATCCTCGCCAGGCTTTCCTTTCCCTTGTTAACGTACTTCTCACCTGCCATGCCCTCGCTATGCATAGAGGAAGGGTTGCCGTATTCTTCGCACATCACCTTGCGAACCAAGTCACCGACTTCTTCATAGGCCTTTGTAGTCGCTGCATTATCTAAATATACCGTCATCTTTTCTACCTTCCTTCGAACAGGTACGAAAGTACCGAAAGTACTGCCGGTCCCGCCGTCTCTGTTCGCAAAATCCGGCTACCGAGAGTGATTACTTTCGCTCCTTCACCTTCTAACACTTCTATTTCCTCTCGGGAAAAGCCGCCCTCTGGCCCAATAAAGACCCCTAGACGCTCCCCGGAACTTACTTCTTCTAGCACCGCCCTTGTATGTCCTATATCGCCAGCCTCCTCATAGGGCACTAGCACCGTATCTAACTGAGATGCCATTTGCACGGCTTCTTTAAAAGAAAGCGGCGACGTAACCTCGGGAATCAAGCCTCTACCCGACTGCTTGGCAGCGCTTTCCGACACCTTCTGCCAGCGCTCCTGCCGGCGCAGGCGTTTCTTCTCATCTAGCTTTACTACCGTTCGTTTCGTTTCCACCGGAACCACCTGATATACTCCTAGTTCTACCGACTTCTGAATAATCACTTCCAGCTTATCTTGCTTAGGATGACCTTGGAAGAGGGTGATTTTTACCGGAAGCTCCGTATCTATCTGGCGCTTACTAGCCACCTGAAAGAGAACCTCTTCCTTAGAGACCCTTTGGATCTTCCCTTGATAAAAGAAGCTACCGTCACTGACGAAAGCTTCTTCCCCGATTTTCATCCGCAACACCTGGCTGATATGCTTAACATCACCACCGGTGATCCGGATTACCTCCCCTTCTATAGCTTCTTTATTTACAAAAAAATGCTGCATCTTCCCTCTCCTAATTCGTGGCAACAATCAGCGTCCACTCGCCTTGGTGGTTCACTTCTAAAATCTTCATTCCGTTTGCCCTTATCGCCGTACTCACTAGCTCTTCTTTCTCGTTTAAGATACCGCTAGTAATATAGATTCCTCCAGGAGCCAAGAGCTCTTTAACCCGTGGCATCATCTCTACTAACACCTCCGCAATAATGTTGGCGGTGATTATCTGATACTCCTTCGTCCCTACATACTTAAGAAGCTGCTCGTCATCAATTAGGTTACCAATCAGCACCTCGTAATCCTCGATCGGAATATGATTTTTCTCCATATTTTCCTTGGTCACATAGAGAGCTTGTTCGTCTAAATCCGTGCCAATCACTTTGGTCGCCCCAAATTTGAGCGCCATTAACCCTAATATCCCACTGCCAATACCGATATCGAGCATCTGCATCCCCGGCTTTACATAGTCCTTAAGGGCGCGAATACAGAGATTGGTGGTCTCATGCTTACCCGTTCCAAAGGCGGTCCCAGGATCGATCTCAATTACGTGGCGGTAATTCTTATGGTCATTCGTCTTCTCCCAAGAAGGGGTAATCAAGACGTCATCAATGGCAAAGCTATGAAAATACACTTTCCAGTTGTTAATCCAGTCTTCATCCTGAGTAAGGGATTCTTCAAGCTTTAAGGAGCCTAAATCCATAACCTCCTCGAAACTCTTAAGCTCAGCCATCAGTACATCTAAAATCGCCACGCTATCAGCCTCTGAATCTAGGTAAAAGCTTACATAAGCTTTCCCATCATCCGGTTCGATAGTCGGTCCGATATTAATAAACATCTCGGCCATCTCTTCCTCAGAAAGAGGGATTTTGTCCTCAATCTCTACACCTTCCACCCCTAGCTCAGCAAGAATGGCGGATACCAAATCCTCGGCCACAGTGGTGGTCTCTAGACGATACTTTTTCCACTTCATCTTTTATCCTTTCAAATCACCCCTAGGTGATCAAGCAAAATCCGCAGGCCGATTAGAATTAAAATCACGCCGCCGGCAAGCTCTGCTTTTTTCTTAAATTTCATGCCAAATACATTGCCTATTTTAACACCGATACAAGACAATGTAAATGTGGTTACCCCAATCATAAGAATGGCCGGAACGATCTTAACCTTTAGGAAGGCAAAGGTAATACCGACAGCTAACGCATCAATGCTAGTCGCCACCGCAAGGGGCGCCATCACTTTAAAGGAAAGCTCGTTTTCCTCAGGGGAAACGGGACAGGCTTCATCGCCCTTTAGTGCCTCGCGAATCATATTGGCCCCAATCACTCCTAGAAGCACAAAGGCAATCCAGTGGTCAAAGGCCTGAATATACTCCTTAAACTGGGCGCCTAGTAAGTATCCCAGTAAAGGCATTAGCGCCTGAAACACCCCAAAGTAGAGGCCGGGAATAAGGGCACTACGCACGCGAAAGCTTTTCATCCCCAGTCCCTTACAGATAGATACCGCAAAAGCGTCCATGGACAACCCCACACCTGTTAAAAAAATCGAAAAATATCCCATTACCTTCTCCTAATCAGCTACATAGGCAGCTTTTTTGCCATTTTTCATCAACATTTCTTTTTCCTGTTTAGTTAAACCGTATTGCTCTTCTAAAAAACAGAATTCATTCACCACATCGGTTCCCGAAACGGTCATGTTATCACTATTAACTGTCACAATTATCCCTTTTTCTAAGAATGTGCGTAAGGGATACTCCTTGATATCCTTTACGGCCTTCGTTTGAAGGTTACTAAGCGGACACATCTCTAGAGGAATCTCTCTCCTAGCTAGCTCTTCCATTAAGTCTTCGTCTAAGACTGCGGCAATGCCATGGCCGATACGACTGGCTCCAAGGGCAAGGGCCTTGCGGATACTTTCTGGTCCGGCCGCTTCGCCGGCATGAATGGTAAAAGGAACGCCTAATTCTCTCGCTCTCGTAAATACATCCTGGTAGAGCTCTGTACCATACAAAGCTTCGGCGCCGGCTAGGTCTGCACCTGCCACCCCTTTTCCTAAATACTTTCCCGCCAGTTCTATCGTTTCCATATTTTGCCAGGCCTCGCCTCCCCGCATACAGCAAAGAATTGCATAGGACTTTACGCCAAAGTCTTTCACGCCCTTTTGTAATCCAGCATTTACTGTCTCTACTGCCTCTTCTTGCGATAGTCCGGCGCGCGTATGTAATCCCGGGGCGTAGCGAATTTCACTATAGGTTATATTAAGAGCCGACAACCGCCTAACCAGATCGTAAGCAGCACCTTCTAAGCCTTCCGCTGACTGGAGCACCTGAAGCGGTATTTCAAAGCACTGCAAATATTCATTCAAGCTCGCCGTCTCTTGGTTGGCTGTAAGAAGCGGACATAAATCGGCGGCGGATTTAACCCCCAGATCAATGCCTTCCCTCTCCGCTCTCTCTAAAATAAATTCTGGTGACAACGAACCATCTAGGTGCAAATGCAAATCCACGTACTCTTCTGATTTCCTCATTTTTTAACCTTTCTTTTCATATTCATACCCTTTAAATAGGGCGGACATTTTGAATTACGTATAAACAACATAAACAATTCTATCATATTTATGAAATTTTTCCAAAATAACTCCTAGTGGTATAGCATTCTTCATTCGTTAATGATATGGTAGCATCAAGAAGCAAATAGGTCAGGAGGTTAAATTCATGAAAACGTTTTTTAAAGAACTAAAATCAGGAAATATCGTAACCGAGTTGACAACCTTTTCCCCCGCAGACGATCAAGCTACCTACGAGAAGCTTACTGCTAACACCGTAGATGCGGCTCAGGAAAAACACGTCCCGGTAGTCTCAAAAGATGGTAATACGGTTACTGTAGCCGTTGGTAGCGTGCCCCACCCAATGGAGGAAGCTCATTATATTACGGCAATCTATATCGAGACCTCAAAAGGCGGACAGTTTGCGAACCTAAAGCCCGGAGAAAAACCGGAGGCAACTTTCACCTTAAATGACGGCGAAGAGTTTGTGGCAGCATATGAATACTGTAACTTACACGGATTATGGAAGAATTAAGGAGGATTTTGTGATGAAGAAATACGTATGTGATGTTTGTGGTTATATCTATGATCCCGCTGAAGGCGACCCGGATAACGGCGTAGCCGCTGGTACCGCTTTTGCCGATGTCCCAGAAGATTGGGTATGTCCTTTGTGTGGCGTTGGTAAAGACCAGTTCTCAGAAGAGGCTTAAAGCTTAATAAAGAAAGGTCGATAACCGTAAAGTTATCGACCTTTTTTAGCGAATAGAGCCTTCATTAGCTCCTTATACTCAGCTACCCTCTCGGTCTTTCGCATTTGTTTAAGAAGCTTCTTCTCTTCCGGAAAGAGAACCTTCATATAGGAAAATATTTCCTTTAGCTTAAAGAGCGCTTGCTTATCCGAACCGATTAGTTCTTGGTAGGCATCGAGAAGCTCCTGTAAAAACTCACCGATTACCTCTAAGCTAGGAGCCCTTTCTTCTTTTAGTGCGGATACTAAACGGGGATCGGCAATCACCCCACGCCCTAACATAATACTATGGGTCTTAGGCGCTAGTGTTAGAAGCTTCTGATAGTCGTCTACGCTTCTAATATCCCCGTTATAGACGACGGGTGCTCGGGAATTTTCCAAGGCGTAAAGATAGCTATCGAAGTGAGGAAACCCGCTATACCCCTGTTCGCCGAGGCGGGGATGCAAAATCAGTTCTTTCACAGGAAAGCGGTTAAAAATCTGTAATAGTGCCGGGAACTCCTCCGGACTAGACATCCCGATACGAGTTTTTAGGGAGATTTCTATCTCTTGACTGGCGAAAATCTCCTCTAAGAATCGTTCAAGTGCTACCGGCTCTGCCAGGAAACCGGCCCCCCGTCCTTTTCTCGTAACCGTTTTTGACGGGCAACCAATATTCAAATTTACCTCTTGGTAACCGTACATTTTAAGTTTTGCGACTGTATTTAAAAAACCCTCGCTATGATTGCTAAGAATCTGGGGGACTAGGTCTAAATCCTGATTATATTCTTCGCCAATCTCCTTTTGCTCCCGGCTATTAAAGCCCCTTTTCGTGTGCGGTACTAAAAACGGGGTAAAAAAACGATCCATCCCCGGAAAGTAGTCATTGTATAACTTGCGATATGCATAAGTAGTAATCCCCTCTAGGGGTGCTAAATAAAAGTTCATCCTTCTTCCTTTCTGCGCCTTAACATTCTACCTTTACAAGGAACATCTGTCAATTGAAGACCCTTTTCCATTATGCTATACTGGAAGAACAAAAAAACACGGAGGTTTATTTAGATGAAATTAACTGAATCTGTAGAAAATTACTTAGAAACCATTCTCGTCCTTAATAAGCGCATCGCTAACGTTCGTGCCATCGATATCGTCGAAGAACTAGGCTTTAAAAAGTCTAGCGTTAGTGTGGCTATGAAAAACCTACGCGAGAATAACTATATAAAAGTTTCCCCTGAAGGGTTTATTACCTTAACCAATGAGGGGATGGAAATTGCCGAAATGATCTATGAGCGCCATGAGATTATCGCTGGCTGGCTGAAAGATCTAGGTGTTAATGAAGATGTAGCTTTAGACGATGCCTGTAAAATCGAGCACGTAATCAGCTCCGAAAGCTTTGACGCCCTAAAGGCAAACATCAGGAAAGGGAAACAATAATTGTGATTAACGTATTATTCTTAGCCTTAAGCGTTCTCGCCGTTCTGACATTTCTCCTCTCTTATTGCCGTCAACCAGCAAAGCTGATTAACGGCTCCCTTTTTATACTTATGATGGGAACACTAGGCGCTACCTTAATGCTTTATGCTTGGCAAACCCAGAATCAAATTATTTTGGCTATACTTGGCGCCATCCTCTTAACTATCGGCATGATTTTTATCTTTGGCTCCATTATTCTTATTTTGGCTTGCTTTGTTAATTTCATCGTGTTGATTAAACGAGAAGGCTTTAGAAAAAGTTACCTACTAGTCCTCGCGCTAGGAATCTTTGCTTTGGTAGCCAATATCCTAGGATATCTACAAGAACGAAGCGTATTTACCAAAAACGCCGATATCTTCATCGCTTATGCTAACACCCTTGTGTTATACGGCCTTTTCGTCAGTCTTAATTTCTTAGTTTCTAGCTTTCTCTGTGGGCTGTACCACCCACGCCACAACAAAGACTATATCATCGTCCTGGGTGCTGGCCTAATCGACGGTGTACGCGTTAGCAAACTCCTAGCAAACCGCCTAGATAAGGCGATTGCCTTTTACGATAAACAGCGGACAAAAAACAGAAAACCACCAAAATTGCTTCTGTCTGGTGGTAAAGGTGGTGACGAAATTCTTTCTGAAGCATTTGCCATGCAAACCTACGCTTTGGAAAAAGGAATCCCCATTGAAGATACGATTCTTGAAGAGAACTCTACCACCACTTATGAAAACATGCTATTCTCCAAGAAAATCATCCAAACTCGGAGCAATGACCAGAAATGCAAGGTTATCTACTCGACAAATAACTTTCATCTTCTAAGAGCCGGCATTTTCGCCAGACAAGTTGGGTTAAATGCTCCTGGCATCAGCGCGAAGACCGCTGCCTATTATTATCCCAATGCGCTCATTCGGGAGTTTATCGCCACCCTCTTTATCAACAAAAAGAGACACTTTATCGCCACAGGACTGTTATTTATTCTTTCTCTTGCAACCTACCTAATAAACAGATATCTAACAACGTAAAAACAGCCGCTTTCCTAGCGGCTGTTTTATGCTGTATCCCTTTATACCACAACTCGATTTCTTCCTGATTCTTTGGCTTTATACAGATTTTCATCGGCGTATTTAATCAGCCCATCGATATGAATCAGTTGCTTCTCACTCGCAAAGGCCAAGCCGACACTAATCGTTACTGGACCATTTTCTTCGCCTTCCACCCTCTTACCGGTCATATTTCGGTTCTCGATGGCCAAGCGGCATTCCTCGGCGATATCAAGAGCGCTTTCTATACTGCCACTCTCAAAAACACCTAAAAATTCTTCGCCGCCGTAGCGAGCCACAGCACCATCGTACTTCCCTAGGGTTTCTTTTAGTGTCTGAGCCACCTTCATTAAACACGCGTCCCCTTCTAGATGTCCATTCCTATCATTGTAGCGTTTAAAAAAGTCTACATCAGCCATAAGTACAACAAACACCCCTTGACTAACTGGTTGTTGATCATACTTCTTATCTAAGTAGTCGAAGAATCCGCGGCGATTATAAATCCCCGTTAGAGCATCGGTGCTGGCCATCTCTTGCAGCTTAACGTTGCTTTCTTTGAGCTTTTCGCTATTTAAAAAGTTGTTGATAAACATCGTATGAACCACCACGGACATATACCCGCAGAGCACCGTAATGATAAGAATATTCGCCCAGATATCCGAGTTGAATACCAAGCTGTTAGCCTCTTGATTATGCACTAGCGTTAACACCAGAGTGGTAATAAACGCCACGACGATAATCGCTGCACTCTCGATGGGCGAGGTGATAACAAAGAAGGAAGTAATAATTATCGCTATAATATACGAATTGAGACCTTCTTCTACTTGGGCATTAAAAGAAACAAAGATCAACTGAATAATCACGTAGCAATATAGCAATGAGTAAGGTACACAGTTAATTATTACTGGATTGGTAATCCGCTTTCGCTTAATCAAAATAGAAAGCACCAAATACACCACCCCAATACTAAGGGTTACCAGAGAGAGAATAATATATTTCATAATCCCCGGGTTCGGTCCTGTGCTGGGTTTTAGCATGTTTAAAATATTAAGTATAATCTGAAGTGCTATCACGTAGATAGAAAACGCTAACGTCCGATTTAAGTTCGTCTTTAGCTTCATATCATGGTAGCGCTTGGCATATTTCTCCGGCACCCGTCCAAATACGTAATGCCACTTGCTCATTTTTTCTTCCTGTTCTAATTCTGTTTTCACTGTCCTTATCCTCGCATCCTTTTTTATCCTCTGAATATAATTATACATTTTCACATTACACCTAAACAAATGCTTCTGACAATGGTTTGCATCTATTATTAATTTACTTTTTAATAAGTTCATTTTTCTTTAATATTTGGTTTGTTGTCACCTCCTCCCCCACCTAGTATAATTAAGAGAAGAATGAAAGGTGGGGACACACAGCCATGAAAAAGCGAATAACGGCAATACTTCTGCTTTTGGCAATTCTCGTAAGCCTACTAACTGCCTGCGAGAAGCCTAGTCAAAAGAAGATCACAAACGATAAAACATTTGCTAGCTATAAAGACATTCCCGGAGTGACTGAAGAATTAATCGAGCAAGTGGAAGCGATAAAAGCATCTCGCTCTTCATTATCCTTTGCCACTACGCCCTCTACAGAAGCTTTCGTCTGTAGTGAGTGTAGTAAAATCAAGGGATTCGTTCCCGACTGCTGCGAATGGTTAAGCGAACTCTTCGGTATCGAATTTGTGCCTGAACTACAAGATGTGGTGCCTCTTTTTGAGGGTCTTAGAAATGAAACCAACGACTTTGTTGGGGATCTTTCGCCGACCCCCGAAAGAATGGAAAAATATCATATGACAAAGCCCATTGTCGAACGTACGCTTAATTATTTTTATAGCGAAGACCACCCTGTTTCTCTAGATGAAATAGACGAGGGCACCATGACCTTTGGCTTCTTCACCGGTGGTACCGCAAGCGCCGATGTGGATCAGGTTACCGATGCCAAGTTTAAGACGGTTTTTGTGGATACCTTTGAAGAGGCGGCAGCCCTTTTAAAAGACGGAACAATAGACATGTTCTTTACCGACGGCACTAGCGAAGCAAATTTTGATGAAATCGGTGGCATCCTTACCAATGAATATTATCCTCTTGTTCATATCCCCGTTTCCATGACTACCAAAAATGATGAACTTAAGCCCATCATTGAGGTGATCAACCTTTATCTAGAACAAGAAGATACCTCTGAGCTTTCAGAAATGTATGCCAGTGGTGTCGCCCAGTATCGCTCAGAAAAGTTCAATTCACTCCTCACCGCGGAGGAGCTGGCTTATATCGAGGCTCATAACCCAGATAATCCCGTACTCTTAGGTGCCGAGTTCGACCGTTATCCCACTAGCTTTTATAATAAAAACGAAAAGCAGTGGCAAGGGGTTTCCTTTGATATCCTAGGCGAAATCTCTAAGCTTAGCGGTCTCGCATTTAAAGTGCAAAATCATTCTGGTACGCCGTTTGCCGAGTTAAAGAGCGATTTAAAAGACGGCAAATTAGAAATGCTTACTGCGCTCGCCTATAACACCGTCCGTGACAAGGGTGTCCTCTGGCCGGCCGAGCCCTATTCATCCGATAATTACGCATTGATCTCGAAGGCAGATACTCCTATCATTGAACCGAATCAAATTCTTCGTGTTAAAATCGCTGTTCTCGAGGACAGCCTTTACGAGGCCACATTTGATAAGTGGTTTCCTGATCATCCACACAAGCACGTATACCAAACTATGGACGAATGCTTTGAAGCTCTTGCTTCAGGCGAAGTCGATTACATCATGGGTAGCACGGATGCCGTGCTAAGTATGACGAACTATAACGAGAACCCTAACTACCGAGCTAATATCGTTTTTAATACCCTCTATCACAGCAGCTTTGCCTTTAATGAAGAAGAGACCATCTTAGCTTCCATCATCTCCAAAAGCCAACAGTTTGTAGACGTGGACGCTATTTCCAATGAATGGTCTCACAAAGCCTTTGATTACAGCGCTCTACTTGCAAAAAAGCAAATACCGTACCTTATCATCTTAGCCGGTCTATTGCTCCTTATATTAGCCTTAATGGCCATGTTGATGCGCAAAAACAAACACACGGAAAAGCACCTCGCTTATCTCGTTGAGGCAAGGACGAAAGAGTTGGAAGTTCAGACCTATAATGCTCAAAAGGCCTCCATGGCTAAGAGCGATTTCCTCTCCCGCATGAGTCACGAAATCCGTACGCCACTAAATGCTATTATTGGCATGGCCCAGGTTCAAAAGCAATTGCCAGACCTTTCGGGTAAAGCGCGACAAAGCAACGAAGAAATCCTAGCTGCATCAAAGCACTTATTAGGTCTTTTAAACGATATCCTCGATATGTCAAAAATAGAATCAGGAAAATTCAAATTAGAAAACAAACCTTTTGCTCTAAAAAAAGCTATCGAAGAGGTTGTTAACATGATTTCCGTAAAATCAGAAGAGAAATCTATTCGCTTTACAGCTACTACCGATAACCTTCCCGATGTAAACGTCCTCGGAGACAAAATGCGACTAAAGCAAGTGCTTATTAACTTATTAGCCAATGCGATTAAATTCTCACCTGAAAACGGTCAGGTAACCTTTTCCGTAACCACCGAACGTGAAACAAACAGCCTGCTCTTCCTTCATTTTTCTGTTACCGATACGGGATGTGGTATCTCCGAAGAAATGCAAAAACGTTTATTCAAACCTTTCGAGCAGGCAAACCAAAGTAGCTCTGAGACCACGGGTAGCGGTCTCGGCTTAGCCATTAGTCAAAATCTCGTTCACAATATGGGTGGGCAAATTAAAGTGGACAGCACCCTCGGTAGCGGATCTTCTTTCTCCTTTACCATTTCGCTTAAAAAGGCCAAGGGAACTGCTATTGATGAACCTACCGAGATTACCATTCCTAACCTGCAAGGCAAGACCATCCTCGTTGCCGAAGACATCCTCGTTAACCGGGTCGTCTTAGAAGAACTTCTTAAGAAGACTGGTATTGCCGTTGAGGTAGCTGTTGATGGAGCTAAAGCTTTAGAACGCTTTAAAGCTTCGAAGCCGGGTTATTATGATATCATTCTAATGGATATTCAAATGCCACATATGAATGGTTATGAAGTTACCGCCGCTATTCGCGCCCTTGACCGAGAAGACGCTAGAACCGTACCAATTGTGGCGATGACCGCCTTTGCCTATGCCGAGGATATCGCCAAAGCGAAAGAAAGCGGCATGACCGATCACATGGCCAAACCGCTAGAAGTAAATATTTTATGGGAGATTTTAAGTAAATACGTTTCTTAAAGATAAAAATCGTCAATCACAAATTTAAGCTTGTGATTGACGATTTTTCTTTACCTTTTTACTAATACCACCGAAACATCGTTTACATTGGTGCCAGTTGGCCCAGTCATAATTAAGCCCTCCGTCTTTTGCAGCGCGTGGTAGGCATCATTTTCTTGTAAAACCTCATAGATGCTAAGACCGGCTCGCAAAAGCTTAGCTTTTGTCTCGCCATCGGCGTAACCACCAGCAGCATCGGTCGGGCCATCGGTACCATCGCTACCAACACTAAAGACCGCTGTATTATCCAATCCGGCAATGCCTTCAGCGGCAGCTAGCGCCAATTCCTGATTGCGCCCACCAAGGCCTTTACCTGTTAAGTGAACTACAGTCTCACCACCACATATAAACGCGATACTCTTTGCCGTGCTTTGATAGCTTTTAGCAATTGCGGCTAAGAAGGCTCCTGCTTCCTTTGCCACACAGTCTAATTGATCGGTAAGATACACCACTTCATAACCAAGTTCTTTACACGCTCCCTCGGCGGCGTCACAGAGATTCTTTACACTACCTGTAATTACCGTCTCTACATTATCTAACGCTTTTGGTGTCTCTCCCTTTAGTAATTCCATTACCTTTTCACTAAAGGACAGTTTATACTTCTCCACAATCTCTAATGCCGCCTCCTGGGTGGAGGAGTCAGGATACGCCGGACCAGAAGCAATCATATCGAGAGGATCTCCTAAGATGTCACTTAAGACGATGCTATATACTTTCGCCGGAGCACAGATTTTAGCGAATTTGCCACCTTTTACTGCCGATAAACGTTTGCGAATCGTATTGATTTCCACAATGTCAGCGCCACAGGCCAACAGCTTTTCCGTCACGTCTGTAAGTTCCTCTGATGATACTAATGGTTTCTCAAAAAGCGCTGAACCGCCACCAGAAAGTAAAAACAAGACCGTATCTTCCGGTTTCAAATCACTCACTAAGTCAAGGGCTGCCTGGGTTCCTTTAAAGGAGTTCTCATCGGGAACTGGATGTCCCGCCTCGTAGCAAGCAATCCTCGGAATTTCACCCATTACGTGGTCGTATTTTGTCACTACCACTCCAGCAACGATCTGATCGCCTAATAATCCGGCAGCGGCTTTTGCCATCTGCCAGGCCGCTTTCCCAGTGGCCACTACATACAGTTTACCACCGGTAAACTCCTTATTTGCTAACGCCTGCTTAACCGCCTCATCTGGCAACACTTTCTTAATAGACTCCTTAACGATAAAGTCTGCATCTTCTCTTAACCGCATCTCGCTCTCCTTCTACTTTAGTGGAAAAATAAACTTAGGACAAAGATAAAGGCGATGGAACATAAACCTTCTACTAATGTAACCATTGTTTGCGTTTTGTACCCTTGTTCTGGTGTCATCTCTCCAAAATTTGTTACTACCCAAAAATATGAATCATTTGCATGGGATACCGTCATTGCTCCTGCCCCAATTGCCATTACACAAAGGGCTGACATAACTGGCGAGGCCATACCTAAGGCTCCCATAAGAGGTGCCATTATACCAGCAGTTGTAGTAATCGCTACCGTTGAAGAGCCTTGGGCGGTCTTTAGAATTGCTGCTAGTAAGAAGGGGAAGAAAATTCCAATTGGTTCAAGCACATTTGCATTATCCGTAATAAAATTAACCAAGCTCGTGGCTGCAATTACTTTTCCTAAAACGCCACCTGCAGCTGTAACAAACAAAATAGGTCCTACGGTTTTTAACGTATCGTTCGTCAAATCGTAAAGTTGCTCGGTTAGCTTTGACTGAACTAACAAAATAATGCCCAGCAGCACCCCTACCGCTAGAGCGATAATTGGCGTTCCTAGGAAAATACAAGCAGTCGAGAGTGCACCTGTCCATCCTAGGATAGACGAAACATTTGACAATGCCATTAAAAGAATAGGCACTAATATCGGGGCCAATGACATAAGTCCTGAAGGAAGCTTTCCATAGGATTTTACAAGTTCCTCATACGTTTGCACAGTTTCTTCTGCTTCTAATTCATCCTTTGATTTTACTTTCTTACCAATATGTTTCGCAAAGAAATACGCGCCTGCTAAAGCAGGAATCGAAACTAATGCACCAAATCCCATAACCAGTAGCATATGATTACCAATCCCCAAGGTATTCGCGGCTGCTATCGGTCCTGGTGTAGGAGGAATAAATACATGAGAGGCATATAAACCAGCAGATAGACACATGGTCATTGCCACTGATGAGGCCCCTGTTCTTTTCACTAGTGCTTTACGGATAGGATTAAGAACTACAAATCCCGAATCACAGAAAACGGGAATGGATACCACCCATCCCATTAACTCAATCGCTAATTCAGGATGCTTTGGTCCCACAACCTTTATGACCAAATCCGCTAATTTAAGTGCTGCGCCTGTTGCTTCCAAAAAGGTACCAATCATTGCCCCAAATATAATGACGATACCAATACTGGTGAATGTTGATGAAAAGCCATTGCCAATTACGGTGGCTATCCCATCGGTTACATTTCCCTCTGCATCCGTTACCGCCGCAAAGGGGATTCCTCCAACAACTCCTAAAACTAGTGACACTAGTAGGATGGAAAGAAATGGGTGAATCTTAAACTTGCTAATCATTAGAATCATGGCGACAATCGCCACGATAAAAACAATTAAAAATGGTACTCCTGTCATAGTGTGTGTCCTCCTCAAGACAATTTTTTGCACATTTTGTATAATTACATTAATTGTATTCATACTGCTTTGTGCTTTATCACTATAATCTAGCAGATTTCCACACATTCGTAAATGTTATAGAGGACATAAAGTTTCAATTCTTTTCGTCTCCTGTAACATTACTCTCCCAGATTAAGATTTTGGTAGAATAATAAGGCCATATAGTAACTAGGCGCATTGGATAGCTTCCTAATGTCCTTTCCCGTATACTCTGCTAGTTTCTTAAGCTTATACTGGAGAGTATTTTTATGCATATAAAGCGCTTCTGACATCTTCCCCAGGGAGCCATCGTACTTAAAGTAATTCTCTATTATTCTGGCATACTCCTCCCATTTTTCTCTAGGAACGCGAATCATTGTCTTTTCCACATATTCTTCCATGGTCTCTCGAGATATCTCATCCAAAAAAAGTTCTATATCTAACTCATCGTAACAAATAATGCCTTCTCTACTAAGTAGCGCCATAGATGCTGCCTTTTCCGCCTCAATTCGACCGTTATATATGGTTCCCTTACTCTCATAACTACCATCGATTCCGGCAATCATCTCCCGTCCGTATTTCTCATGAATTAGATTAATCATGCGAATTACTTTATCCTTTAATACCGCCGTGTCACAATCTGGATACAGACAGTACTGCTTGTCTGGCGCTCTGAGATAAGGACCCTTCTCCAGCTCCATTTGCTGTCTAACTGCAGTTTCCATATCTTCTAAAAGCTTTTGTCCCTCCAAGGTATCTAAAAGTGCTTGATAATCGAGAAAATGGAGTACCACAACTCGGTAAGGCCTCGTAATATCAATTTGCAGATTCTGCCCACGCTGAATAAACTTCCGGCTATACGGTAGAGCCGAGTTTAAAAACCATTCTTCGATAAACCGATTTTTCATCCGATTATCGTAACGCTTTGCATCTCGGCGAATACTGTCTTCAATCATGATCTCTGTAATTTTCCTAACGATGTTTCCATAAGGAGCAACTCGTTCTCGCTCCCCTGTCACCCCCACCACGCCAACAATTTCTCCAGCGACAATGAGGGGTAGATTCGTCCCCATCCTTGTGGTTTTAGTCTCCATTTCCGAGGTAATATAAAGCTCTGGCAGCTTCTCCGTAATAATTCGTCTAGCGCCCTCGTGCAGATCACCAATCCGGCTCTCATCCGTACTGGCGATAATCTTTCCTTGATGGTCCATCAGATTAATATGTTCATTTATCTCGTTGCCAATTTCTTCCACAATCGACTGAGCCACCAGATTTGAAATATACATCATAAGCATTCTCCTTCATTGGCTTTAGCAAATAGCAATTCACTACCTGGAAGTTGCTCTGCAAACGTCACGTTAAACACTCCTTGGGGGCGATTAAGGCTGATACTAGCATGCCTTTCTTTTTCCCTTGCTGCCTGTTCCATGCAAGCGACTAAATCCGCCAGCACCTGCTGGGTAAGATGTCCACCTCGCCAGTGAAAAATCAGCGGTTTCTTCTTACGAATAGCCTGGGGAACTCGCTTTTTCACGTCCTCCATCTTCGTAAATGACAGCTTCTTCTCACGGTAGTAAAAATGCTCCTTTGATTCACATTTTGGCACAGGGTATATAACCGGTTCGTGATCTTTAAATACTTGTTGATCACTTAAGTTAAAGTAATCATAGCGAACCATCTCCCCGCCACCAAGGGTGTTATCAAACGTAGCATCAAGGTGAAAATATTTGCCCTCAATACGGATAATGTTCCAGGCGTGTCGATACTTAATCCCCTTTTCGGGATTTGCTTCAGAAATGGCGATAATGCACCAAAGGCCCACGGCATCACAAAGCACTTTAACCGTTTTAGCAATCCCCTCACAGACACTGACACCGTGACCTAAAGGCCCGATAATCTCGTGAGAATACGGTTTTTTAAGCTTATCATAACGAACATTCTGGCAAATAAAGTCGTGGATTGCCTGCTCTTTTTCTTTTTCGCTTTTTCCTTTTAAGGGCGCTGCTAGCTTACTCACTCGCGCATTCATCATCTGCCCCTGCTCCACTACCTTCTTTTTTGTAAATAGGTACTCTGGAATAAACAAGACGTGACTCGCCTCTTGGTAAAATTTATAACGGTAGCCTACGGCATAGAAAATCTCCGGATGATCTAGGCGTAACTTAAAGAAAATCTCTTGGAGCTCACCACCATCTGTTTTTGGTATGGCAAATGACGGCTCTAGTTTCACAAGCCCCACTTTCATGGCATGGTAAATATTCTGTTTTGTTTTATTCATTTTACTGTAGTAATACGCTTCCATGTCTCTATCATAACAAAAAATAGGCGCTACCGCGCCTATTTTTCCATTTTTACCAATTATAAATATACTGATCGTAACTAATATCGAAAACCACACCTGTCTTTATATCCACATCTACTGATACCGAGTAGTAAGCATTGTCAACATCTTTTTCCCAGGTATAGCTCTTAAGGCTATCCCCTTCATAAAGATCATCCTCATCTCCATAGACTTTTTTCACCTCTTCTATAGTGCTACCGATGGTGATACCGCCGGCAAAGAGTACCTCGATGCTCTCTCCTTCGATGTTATAGCCAGAAATGGAGACCCCGTACACCTTGCAATCTTTCACATTTAACGGCTCTTTCGTATCATTATACACGGTTAAGGAAAGACTATTTCCCTCTTCGTTTTCCACCCAGACAAAATCCATATCGTCCGCTTCCACCATGGTATCCGAACTTGTGTATTCTTCATCGTATACGTAACCTAGTTTTTCAAACTCAGCAATACTTACTGGTAACTTTAATACTTCTTCGCCTACTTGAACATTAAATTCCGTCCAATCATCACTTAGTTTGTCACTTTTCTTAAGATCGGTCTTTTTAACATCTCGTTCGTAATAATCGTCCCCATCGTCTTCCCAGTCACTATAGCCACCAGCCTCTAAAGCCGCTTTCGGAATTTCAATCTTATCAACAGTATTGTAATCGGTAAATGTCATTTCGATTAAGCAAGCATTAATCTTCACATCTTCGTCTTTGAATTCATCCATGCTCTCAAAAACCGATGACATATCAAAGGAAAATCTCGCTGGCAACACTTCCTTCCGGTAGATGTCAACCATGATTGGAAACTCTAGCTTCTCTAACTCGTCTGTGTCGAAAAGGCCGCTAGTAAATTCCTCTAACATATCCTCATCAACCATCTTATAAAAATCTTTGCCGCTCAGCGTTCCTTTGAGACGAAAGCACTCTTTCCCACTTACTTCTATCGTTTCTTTATCCGTACTGAATTTGTCAGCATTGGCCACAAGGGTTTTGTAGGAATCCTCATTCATACTGATTGTTGAAGCTTCCCCACTGTTTACTTCCCAGTAATCATCAACGCCAACATACGAAAGTAGCTCACCATCTTTCTCTTCCTGATAGAGCTCCATTTCCTGACTATTGGTGGCTCCTGCGTATTTCATAGACACCTCACCCGTACTTTTGCTAATGTACGGATTTATGATGGCCTCGGTATCAAGGGTCATTGCAATGCCAACCTCCCCTTCATCAGGGTGTTCAAATTGCATATCTAAGACGGTACTGCCTACATAGGATTCAATCGTCTTACTGCTCTCCACCAAATCTGCAAAAAGATTTTCTGGAGTGGCTTTTTTCTTACACCCAGTTATTAATCCCGGGATCATAACCGCGACTAATGCTAAGGCGCCAATTCTCCTTATTCCTTTTTTCATTTCCTTACATTCCTCCATTTTCCTTTGTATTTTTTTCTTGCCCTTCACCTATCACTATATTATTTTTCAAAGGAAGATGTCAAATATTATCTGCATATATCGAGTAGGAGGCGGTGACTAACCGCCGTCCTCTCACAGCACCGTACGTACCGT
>NZ_JAMXOC010000070.1 GCF_024721265.1 Ohessyouella blattaphilus
TTTCATTCTGCTCTCATCTCCTTCTATTAAAAATCCAAGTAAATACAAAGGTTAAGATTCCTGAAAACAGTAGCACCAAGCCATACATCACGGTTGTCTTCCACTTCCCAAGTGCCCCTACTGGCAATACATATGTCATTAAGACATAGGTAATCAGAATTGCCAGAAGTAGTGCTAGGATTACTAGAATCACATTTTTCAAACCAAATCCTTTTCTTCTCATAACAGTCTTCTCCTCTTCAATCGCTTCCTTTATAAATTTCTCTTTCTGTAGTAAATAAGTATTGCCGTGCCACTAGCTAGCAAAAGCATTAAGCTGCCTAGACCTAGGAATAAATTTCTCTTACTCTTAATTCCTGTCTTCGGTATGCTGCTCTCTTCCTTTGGCTCCTCAGGCTTTTCTGGTTTCTCTGGTTGTACCAGCTCTACCGTTTGTCCTTCATCCTCAGGATCTTTATGTTCGGCGATGATATTACCCTCTGCATCTAGTACCGTTTCAAAGGCCGTGAGCTTCTTTAATTCCTCAGCACTCAATTTAGAGGCATCAAACTCAAACCAAACCTCTACACTTCCTTCTGCTTTATCAGGTGTAAACTTCGCAGTACCAACAAGCTCTTTTCCCTCAATCAATACTGGTTTGCCGTCCGCTGTTAAAATTCCGTTTGCTGTTAACTCTTCTCCTATGTGCCTAGCCATTTTGAAATAACTAATAACATCCTTTAACTTTATGACACCTTCTGTCACCACTACTTTCCCGCCATCCTCAGTTGTAAGGGTGGTGCCAATTTCTGGCTTTGGTTCTTCGTCGTTGGTTAGCGTACCCAATTCTACGGAAACAAGATTTCGTTCGATTACAATCTCAACGCCTGTTATCAAAACTTTTCCTTTGTTATTTTCACAAGGCAACTCATCAATCACATAGGTATCATAAAGTAACGCACCCACATCATCATTTAGCGCATCTATGTTCCCAAACCAAACACCGTCTTTCTCACTTTCTCCCCGATTGGTATTTTCTGAGTGCTTGTTCCAACTACTCTCGGTAGATGCGTTGCCATTCTTGTCGGTTACAATAATATGACTTTCACCTGTCGTTTTTGACGTGATTGAGAAGGGAATATTGGCCATTCGTTTACCAGTACCGTCTTCTATCTTGACGAACTTTAGATCTCCACGAATCGGATTATTTTTAATTACCGGGCTATCATAAGTCTTTACACTTTCTAGCTTTCCTTCCGCCGTCACCTTTTTTACATGAACACTAGCATCACTTAGCAGATATCCCTCTGATGCCTTTATCTCTTGGGTTGTTACTGTCCCTAAAGGAAGGGTGGGGTTTCCTTTTGAATCTAGATAAAAGTCACTGCCACTTACTAGATACTCTTTACCAAGCATTGCCCTTCCCTCGTTATCCGTTCGAATAATCCAGCTGCGTTCCTCTTTCTTGCCAAGCGTCTGAGGATCCACGTCATAATGGCCTTTATAGAATTTAACTCTAAACTGAGTATCTTCTAACGCTGCCCCGCCTTGTGGCTTGCCCTCGTTCGTTTCCTTATCCTTCTTAAAAGCCCAGATTTCAATAGGATTGTTTTGGGG
>NZ_JAMXOC010000071.1 GCF_024721265.1 Ohessyouella blattaphilus
AAAATGTAAGCTTTACTGCATGCCAAACGGGCATCTGAAAATAGTGTGCGAGACTAAATTCCACATGCCTTGTGTGTAAGACTAAATTCTATGCAGTGAAATCTGCCTGTGCTTATACTATTTTTATTTTAACAAGTTTGGACTGAGCATAACGTCATCAGGTGCGATTGCCTCTAATCCTAATGCGTCATGCAATTGATTGTCCAAGAGTAAAAGAGAGAGTTCATATGGGCTATGCCCATTTAGACTGTCTCTTTTTTCGCTGTTGATGTGATTCATCATAAGTTTGATCTTGTCACTATTTAAATCAGCAAAGGAACTTCCTTTTGGACGGATATAGCGTATGTATTCATGGTTCTTCTCGCATACACCTTTTTGCCAAAAACAGTAAGGATCACAATAAAATACAGTAGTACTCTTGGTTCCATCACAGAATTCTTCCATTTCTTCTCGAGCAGAGAATTCTGAACCTCCATCTGTAAGTATAACAGGAAATAACTTCCTAAATACTTCCTGTCCAAGCACCGTTTCAAGCCATATAAAGACTTCAAGTACACACTCTTGATCCTGATGTTCGAGAAGGAACATCAACATGAGATTACAGTTTCGAAAAGTGAATGTTAAAATCGTATTGCTTTCACCTTTCTTACCCTCTACACAATCCATTTCTACAACTTTGGTATCTGGATGTTCTTTCATGTACCTTTCAAAATCTTCGTAGTTATGGTCTTTGCGATATGAACGATCTTTTGCACTGGTCTGTGTTGACTGCTTTCGTTTTTTATAGCGTATCACACGTCTTAAATCAATATTTCGCACGTCAAATATGCAAGAATCAATATAGGAGTAAAGTGTTCTTCTAGAACATCCTAATTCCTCTGCATGAGTAGCATAGATATGACCAATGGATTGATGATTGTTTTTAATGAGTGGCACAAGCAGGTCGTTCATTGCCTGAATACTTTGCGGTGTTTGGTTAATTCCGACTCTGCAATCAACCAGAACACTGCGATATTCATCATGAGCATACTTGGATGAGTAAAACGTTCTCTGCATAAGGCAGTGTGTCTTTTTACCACATCCATTGCAGACATAAGGCGGCTTTAACAACTTTTTACACTCTGTTACTTCATAACTTGGACAGACGTTGATACAACGCATATTTGGTTTCTTGCAAATCTTACATAGAGTTCCGCATTGCTCATCACATAAACAAACAAGCTTGCACTCTTTTCTGTGAGCACATGGCGGATTGGTATAACCTGCATCGGGACGTTCTTTGGTTCTGGCGTGGAGCCTTACTTCTTTTGAGATAGTTGATGGATCTTTACCGATTATTCGTCCAATTTCAGCGAATGATTTGTTTTCAGTAAGTCCTTTTTCAATTTCAACACGTTGCTCAAATGTTAAATGTTTCTGATTGCCTTTTTGATTCATAATAATCTCCAATCTGCACAGGCAGGCAATCAGCTGCAAGTACATTATATGGAGTAATAATTGAAAAAGACAATATGGTAAATATGTGTGCAGTAGTAATTTCTAGGTATATAGAATTTACTCTTGCCAACTAGAATTTAAAATTACATTTTAGT
>NZ_JAMXOC010000072.1 GCF_024721265.1 Ohessyouella blattaphilus
AACAGATTTTCAATTAGCCGCGTGCGACATATGAGCCGCACTTACGGGCGCACGTGTAGAACATGGAAATTAGAAAATTGTACGATTTATCGTTATCGGGAAGCACTAAAAATAACGCTGTTTTTCGGTGGGGATTTCCATCGATGCCTAGCCCAAGGGCTCGCATATCTATATCATTACCGCTAAAAATTCGTTTGATGTCTGCCGTCTCGCATAACTTGAGCATGGCGTTTACCATAATCACAATACTGCGAACCGTCTCCGTAGCCCCTTCTTTTAACTTCCGATAATCGCGAACTGGCGGATAATCCGCTCCCTTTTCCTTGGCCAGCTTATTCATTTTAAATTGTAGCTGAGTAGTCTTGTCATCAACCTTCTTCGTCTCCATATTTACAAGCTTTAGGATATTGTTCATACTCCCCGTGCGCTTTTCTTCTTTTGCTTCTAGCCATTCATAAAAGAAAAGAGCTTGCAAATACAGATCCACTCCATCATCCCAAAAAGGCTCGCTTTGCATGGCTTCTGGTTTTCTCACGCTTTCATGCAAATTGGTGATTAACCGAATTAGGTCATTTTCACGTACAATCCAGTGAAATGGATTATACCGATCTGACTTCCAAGGTTCCTTTAGGTTTAGGCTCCTGATAGCAAATCCTTTTTCTTTCAAATAGTTTCCCGTGGTACGCATGAGTTCACCCTTAACATCTAAAACCACATAGGTATTGGCCGCTTGAAGGAGATTAGGAATAATAATAGAAGTCGTCTTATAGGTACCTGGTGGTCCAATCACTAACATGTTGTTATTGGAAAGTTTCCGCTTACTTATTTTCATATTCTTAGAGACAATACGATTTTTGCTTTCGTCTTTGTCCGCTAACAATCGACATAGCTTCTTCACATCTCCCCACTCTTCGCAGCCGTGCTCCTTATGAAAGTAAAAATTGCGATAATGATATGCGTAATAGCTGACAAACATAATCCAGAGGACAAAAAAAAGACCAACCATGGCGGGGGTCTTCTCGTTTATGTAGTTGGCAAAAGGATTGGTAGCTATTACCCTGATGGTCTCGTTAATCGTTCCGAAGTTTGCACCAGGGATTACATAAAAGGCGCCTACATAATACCCGATTATGAGAAAGACCAGCAGGGATATGCTATACATTAAATACGGTGTTTGCTTTTTCGTCTGCATGCTACATTCCCCCTTACCTAGCCTTAATCGGATTCGCTGGTATTCTTTCACCCACATCTTTCGCTACCTTTGTAGTCAGACTATCCATCGACTTCTTTGCTACCAAAGAGTCTACTTGCTGATAGTGAGTGGCAAAGAGTTCGCCGCCGGTAGGACGCTGTTCAACGGTAACCAGTTCACCTTTTGCATCCATAATGATTGGCTTTTGCTCTTTATGGAGATACGCGAGATACGTGTGCCCCTCATCGGTTACAAAAACTTGTTCTGCTGGTAGGATCA
>NZ_JAMXOC010000073.1 GCF_024721265.1 Ohessyouella blattaphilus
GGAAGACGGGTCTTATCTTAACAGCTGGTAAAGAAAATGTGGCTCCGGTGATATATTTAGAAGATTTTTATGCAGAACTCCAGCATGGAAGGTCGTTTGCGGACGTGTTAACAGAGATCCGGGATATCTATAAAGAACACGCCCATATGCCGGTTGCTGCAGAGGATATTCTAAATGTAGACGTGAAGGATAAAGTATTTGCAGTGCTGGTGGATAAGGTAAGAAATACAGAAAATCTTGAAAATCTAGTTTATAAAGATGTAGGCAGCGGACTAGCCCTAACCTATCGAGTGCAGGTGACAGAGGTGATGCCTGATGGTGGTCAGGGAACCGTTGGCATCTCAAAAGGCATGGCTATGACGAGAGACCTAGATGTAGATACGATTCATGAAATGGCAATCGATAGTCTCAGGAGAGACCCGATTGAATTTCGCCCGATGGAAGAGATCATGAACGAGTTTTTGCAAGGTGTGAGTGTAAATAACGTAGAGTTTAACGAAAACATGGAGGTGAATAAGGACGAAGTGATGTTTGTTTTATCCAATCAAAGTAGATTCTATGGTGCGTCCTTATTTTTCTATCCCGGGGTGAAAGAAACAATAGAGAACATATTAGGCGAGGGTTATTTTGTGCTACCCTCGAGCAAACATGAGCTAATCATTATTCCAGAGTCGCGCGGGGTTTCTCCAGAGGAACTATCCAATATGGTAAAAGAAGTGAATGAGAGTCAGGTAGATTCTGTTGACCAGATATCAGACACGGCCTATTTTTATGATCCAAAGATAAAGGAACTAATGCCGGTAGCAGAGATGGATGTGCAAAAAGTACCGGAAATAGATTCACCCCAGATGACCATGTAGAGAAAAGGTTTTCAAAGCGAGGTAAATATGGAGACGTTAAAAGAAAAAGTAGGAGAGCAAATTAAAAATATTCGAGAAGAGAAGGGCTTGTCTCAAGAAGAGTTTGGGTATTTAACTTTTTTAACTAAGCAGGAGGTGGGAGAGGTTGAAAGAGGTATCAGGGCTGTGGATGAGGGCACCTATGAACTGATCGGTAACCTGTTTCAGGTATCATCTATAAGCCTAAGAGAAGGGAAGCTAAGTCCTATTCTATCGAGAAACGAGATAAGCAAGGCTTTGATTACGATACAAAATACAGTCTTGAAAATCAAAGAGGACCATGACTATCTAATCAGCTTTTTAAAAGAAATAGGGATTCAGCTAGATGTCCAACCACCAGGAAAACAGATCTATTCTGTTCGAGACATTATTAAAGGTCCAGAGGGCAATCCAAAAGAAGCCTTTGTAGTATATGATACCCAGTCTGGAGAGGTGGTGAAAGAAAAGAATAAACCAGAGCAGTTCGCTACCTATTCAGAAGCAAAGGAACGAGCCAATCGGTTAAACAGGGAAGGACAAAGCCAAACAGGTGCCATTGTGGGATTTAATAATAAGGGAATTGA
>NZ_JAMXOC010000074.1 GCF_024721265.1 Ohessyouella blattaphilus
TAGAAATCATATTTTTCTCCATTGGAACATATAATCTCGCGAATTATCTTTCGGCGATCTTCGCTTATCGGTAGTTTCTCATCATTCAGCATGGTAGCAGTGCTAAATGTGATTTCTTTAATAAAAGCGTGGTTAATTAAATATGACTGATGAATTCTTAGAAAATATTGTCCTTCCTTTTTCACCTTTTTCTCCAGTTCATTTAATTTTCCGTATATCTCTTCATACTTTCCATCTATTTTCCATATTCTAACCTTTCTTAGCTTACTTTCAAAATACAGTATTTCCTTATATGAGATTCTATGAACACCATTCCTAATAGGATATGAAAAAACCACTTGGCTACTCTCTACTTCTTGTACCGCAGCCAAAAAATACTTTTTGAACCGCTCCTCTATCTTGTTTTTTGAAATAAATCTAAACGCATTAACCTCAAAACACTCCGGCGCATAATTTTCATGACTTGTAACAAAGATAATCTGAACCGTTTTATCCACTTCTCTAATACGCTTTGCTGTGGTAATACCGTCTTCGACTTCCATCTCTATATCAAGATAGATAATATCATACCGTACTCCGTTTAAAATAGCTTCTGATAACTGTCTCCCTTCCCAATAGACATCTGTATCTACTTTTTGGTTAATATGACTGCCTTCATTATGAACGAGCATTTCTATTCGATTGCTCATTTCCTCATTATCATCGCAAATTGCTATATGTAACATTTTCTCCTCCTCAATTTGTCCACTTAATATTCATCAGTTCATTGAGCTCTAACTCACACATCTAATCTTAGCAAAGATGTATGTACTTTGGACTACTTGTAATTATCTCGGGTCTAGATGTCATATTTCCGCTCCGTTCCATCTGATATCGATGATATAATTGGAAAGGTAATCACACCTTACAATACATATTCTTACTTAACAATAATATCGATTCCACAGAAATATGTCACTCACATTTTTTAGGAGGATTCAGAATGAATATTATTTTCATCGTATTATTAAGTCTCATCATTGGCGTACCTCTCCTTATGCTTGTAATTAAAGTTGCTGTAAAAGAGGCCATAATTGAAGCTCATAAACATCTAGATTCCTTAAATACTAAGAATAACAATATGTCTAACACTACACAAAAGATAATTGAATAGCTATGAACCCATACTCTACTTTATAATATGAACAGATATTGACTTCGTGACAAATTGTCACGAAGTCAATATCTGTTCATAGGCCCTTCGATATATTTCCATATCACGAAGAGGCAAGCAAAAATAAGCCTTTATCTGCTTTTCATTTAGCCCCGCCTCCAACCCAAGAAATATCTGCTCCAGTTCTTCATCTGATAGCTGATTGGAATATCTCTTAACACATTCAAAAATACTGCCACTTAAATCCCAATTACTCTTATCTAGATACTCTTCTAATCTCTCCTTTCGCTCCTC
>NZ_JAMXOC010000075.1 GCF_024721265.1 Ohessyouella blattaphilus
TAGGAATAAATTTCTCTTACTCTTAATTCCTGTCTTCGGTATGCTGCTCTCTTCCTTTGGTTCCTTTGGCTCCTCTGGCTTCTCTGGTTTCTCTGGTTGTACCAACTCTACCGTTTGTCCTTCATCCTCAGGATCTTTATGCTCGGCGATGATATTACCCTCTGCATCTAGTACCGTTTCAAAGGCAGTGAGCTTCTTTAATTCCTCAGCACTCAATTTGGAGGCATCAAACTCAAACCAAACCTCTACACTTCCTTCGGCTTTATCGAGTGTAAACTTCGCAGTACCAACAAGCTCTTTTCCCTCAATCAATACTGGTTTGCCGTCCGCTGTTAAAATTCCGTTTGCTGTTAACTCTTCTCCTATGTGCCTAGCCATTTTGAAATAACTAATAACATCCTTTAACTTTATGACACCTTCTGTCACCACTATTTTCCCGCCATCCTCAGTTGTAAGAGTGGTGCCAATTTCTGGCTTTGGTTCTTCGTCATTGGTTAGCGTACCCAATTCTACGGAAACTAGATTTCGTTCGATTACAATCTCAACGCCCGTTATCAAAACTTTTCCTTTGTTATTTTCACAGGGTAGCTCATCAATCACATAGGTATCGTAAAGTAACGCGCCCACATCATCATTTAGTGCATTTATGTTCCCAAACCAAACACCGTCTTTCTCACTTTCTCCTCGATTGGTATTTTCTGAGTGCTTGTTCCAACTGCTCTCGGTAGACCCGTTGCCATTCTTGTCGGTCACAATAATATGACTTTCACCTGTCGTTTTTGACGTGATTGAGAAGGGAATATTGGCCATTCGTTTACCAGTACCGTCTTCTATCTTGACGAACTTTAGATCTCCACGAATCGGATTATTTTTAATTACCGGGCTATCATAAGTCTTTACACTTTCTAGCTTTCCTTCCGCCGTCACCTTTTTTACATGAACACTAGCATCACTTAGCAGATATCCCTCTGATGCCTTTATCTCTTGGGTTGTTACTGTCCCTAAAGGAAGGGTGGGGTTTCCTTTTGAATCTAGATAAAAGTCACTGCCACTTACTAGATACTCTTTACCAAGCATTGCCCTTCCCTCGTTATCCGTTCGAATAATCCAGCTGCGTTCCTCTTTCTTGCCAAGCGTCTGAGGATCCACGTCATAATGGCCTTTATAGAATTTAACTCTAAACTGAGTATCTTCTAACGCTGCCCCGCCTTGTGGCTTGCCCTCGTTCGTTTCCTTATCCTTCTTAAAAGCCCAGATTTCAATAGGATTGTTTTGGGG
>NZ_JAMXOC010000076.1 GCF_024721265.1 Ohessyouella blattaphilus
TATTTCGCGAAAGCTATATCTGCCCTGGCTGTAAAGAAGATGACGTAACAGAGATTGTAAAATCTACGGTTCCGCCGGCGCTACTAAAACACTCTTTGGCATCGGCTTCTGTAGTTTCCCGTGTAATGTACGATAAGCATGTAAACTACCTCCCATTCAATCGCCAGGCTAAGAGCTTTGAGAGATTGGGCGTAAACCTAAGCCGTTCTGTACTTGCTAACTGGGTTAATAGCGCTGCGCTCTTGTATTTGCAGCCAATGTTTGATCGCCTTCATGAAGAGTTACTAAAGCGAGAAGTTATTATGGCTGACGAAACACCCTGTCAGGTACACAAAGAGGATGGAAGAAAAAACACTTCGAAATCCTTCATGTGGATATATAGGTCTGGCGAAGATACCCTGCCCGAAATCATCCTCTACGATTATCAAATCTCTAGAAGCGGTGACCATCCAATAGATTTCTTGAATGGGTTTTCAGGTTACCTACACTGTGATGGCTTCTCGGCTTACAACAGGTTGACAAATGTTACTCGCATTGCTTGTCTAGCGCACATCCGCCGAAAGTTCGTGGAGGCTCTTCCAGCAAAGTCAAAATGAGTTCCAAAACCTGTAAGCGAGTACACCCCTGCTGAGAGAGGGGTTGTAGTATGCAACATGCTCTTTAAACTGGAACGAGAGTTCAAAGATTTATCGCCGGAAGAACGGCAAAAAAAGCGTCTGGAAAAGGTGAAGCCGATTCTAGAGCCCTTTTGGAGATTGCTCGATGAGCAGAACCCACCCTCTGGCTCAAATCTTTATAAAGCAGTGAACTATGCTCGAAATCAAAAGGAATACATGAATAACTATCTCCTGGATGGGCGTTGCCCGATTTCGAATAACTTAACGGAAAATGCGGTCAGACCGTACACCTTAATCCGAAAGAACTCGTTATTCCACGACACGCCAAAAGGAGCGACTGCGAGCGCCATTATCTGTAGCATTATCGAAACGGCAAAAGCTGCCGGGCTCGATGCTGAAAACTACTTAGACCATCTACTAAGCGAGATGCCGGGTCGTCTGAATGATCCCGATGGTATCGAAGACTTATTTCCATGGTCAGATACAGTACAGAAAAAGTGCGTAAGAAAATCCATATAGAATTTAGAGCATTTCACTCCACACTTTTTATGAGAGGAATGCTTTTCTGTTTTCTGGGCGTATGATTATAAGTCACTTAC
>NZ_JAMXOC010000077.1 GCF_024721265.1 Ohessyouella blattaphilus
TATGAAAGAAACTCCTGTAATTTCTAACATGGCATGGGACGACAACACAAGTTATAAAGTAACAGTGTATATAGAAAATACAGCCCAAGGGTTAAAAACTCAAGAAGTATATGAAAATAGTAAAGGGTATAAGGAGAGCTCTGTCAATTTTACGCATACTTACCAGATACCACCGACTCCAGAAGAGAATAGCTCATATGTAAGCACAGGCGATAATAACCTGTCGCTTTTGCTACGTTTATGTATAAGTGGCATCAGCGTTTTTATCATAATCAAAATTAGACGGAAGGAATGTGATAATGTTAAGAAAGAAAAATAGAAAAAAAAGATTATCACTCATTCTGGTTCTTACGATGATTGCGTCAACGTTTTCAATTAAGGATGCAGCGTATGCTCAGGATACGGTAACAAAAGATATTGTTATAGACAGCTCGGAAATAGAGACTGTCTTAGAGGAAGAGACTTCTTTAGAGGGAATAGAGGCTTCGGAGAATAATAAAAATATAAATACGCAAAATACTCCGGTAGATGCGACTACACCCGCTACAGAGCAAATAAGCGAGCAGGTAGTGGTGCAAGGGTCCTTTGTCTCGATAGCACCAATGCTATTTGCGCAGACCGTGACGACAGAAGCGCAGCTACGAACAGCCCTGAGCAATGCAGATAGTGATATCACGATTACAATAGGTGGTGACTTCAACTTAACATCAAGTGTAACTATACCCAGCGGCAAGACAGTCACTATCAAGGGTGACAGCACAACCCGAACTATTGGATTGTCAGGGTTTTCGGCAACCCATAGTGCTACATCAGCTAGACATTTTATTGTTAGCGGGGCCAGCACAACCCTAACATTAGGTTCAAACTTAACCTTAGATGGTCGCAATAATCTGACGGGGTCGCCTGTTGCTGGTGGTATTGCCGTAACCTCGTCAGGCGCTTTTTATTTAGAAGGGGCTACGATTCAAAATTGTAGGAACCAAGATTACGGCGGCGGAGTTTATTTTGGTGACGCCCGAGACGGACGCCTTTCCAGTGGATTAATTAAAGATTGTCAGTCGTGGAAGGGTGGTGGTGTCTATATAAGTGAGAGTTCAAACCCTATTACCCTGTCAGGAACCATTGTGATTGATAGCTGTAAGGCTTTCTCAAAGGCTGACACGACTGACGGTCGAGCAAAAGGCGGGGGTGTTTTTGTAAATGGTAAA
>NZ_JAMXOC010000078.1 GCF_024721265.1 Ohessyouella blattaphilus
ATTATGTCGGAGATGCTAAATCATACAACGCCGGAAAATATGCTAGGCCGAAAACAGATAGATGAAAAAAAACAGGCAGGCATGTATGTACTAAGCAATGAACCAAGGACTGGTGGAGCGACAGCAATTCTAAGAGAAGATGTGATGGAACAGGTCTCACAAGCACTAGGAGGGGATTACTATATTTTGCCTTCATCCACCCATGAACTAATCTGTCTTAAAAAGCAAGATGCCCCGTCAGCGACAGAGTTAGGTGAAATGGTGCGAGACGTTAATTCTACTCAGGTAGAGCCAGAGGATCAGTTAGCAGATCATATTTATGTCTATGACAGCGAGGAGAAGAAAGTATACTCTGTCAGGGAGTCCTTTTTACCAGTAAAAGAGCATACACGATAATAAAAGCCCGGGAGCATAACGCTTCCGGGCCTATTTAGAAAGCGAGGAAGAAAATGAGTGACGTAAGCGATACCATGCAGATTGTAAGCTTAGCTGGCCACGGCGCTTTTATCCTAGGAAAAGTAAGTGTTCAGGTAATTCAGTTCTTTATGCAGCTAGCTCTTACTAAGCGCCAGCAAAGAATGCGGCTTAAGTACGGGGAAATGACCCTTGAAAAGCTGATGGAGAAACAAGCTCTAACAGGTGATCAGGCGGTGGTATTCCAAGTGAAAGTCAAAAGCGATAGCGAACTGGATAGCGTAAAGGAAGAGCTGACAAAGCGAGGGATTACCTTCTCTCAGCTCTTTGACTTTGATAAAACCGACGACTTTATTCAGTTTTATAGTGGCGCATCTGATAGTCCTAAGCTAAATGCCTACTTTAAAGCTCATGCCGAGTTAATGGCCGGCGCCATTAAGATGGAGGATTATTTTAAAACAGCTACGGAAAAGGATGTACAAGCTGTAAAAGAAGAGGTAGTCGGCGCTCTAAAAGCAAAAAAAAAGACTAACGTACCCACTGCGCTTAAACACCTAGTAGCCAGAGAATCATACATAAAGAACGAGGAGCTAGAGGCAAAATATCACCATATACTGTTTAAACACCCGAAGGAGGAGAATCAGTGGCTAGCGCTTCCAAGTGAAGAAGTAATCAGCCAAGGAGAGGACTTTTTACTTCTCCTCGAACCTACGGATGAATACCCGATTTTATCCCCTGAAGGTAAGGTTATCGACCGGCGCTTAGGGAAAGA
>NZ_JAMXOC010000008.1 GCF_024721265.1 Ohessyouella blattaphilus
TTTTAAAAAATCCCATTAATCAATGACTATAAAAAGATTTACCTTTCAGAGCTGACCACGGGTGGCAGTATTTGCCAGAGCCCGTGGTTTTGTGCTATAATAATCGGTACGTTAGCGAAGAAAAGGGATGGTAATTATGGAAAATAAAAAATATTATATTACGACAGCAATTGCATATACCTCGGGAAAACCTCATATCGGTAACACCTATGAGATTATCTTAGCGGATGCGATTGCTAGACATAAGAGAAATCTTGGCTATGATGTCTTTTTTCAAACCGGTACCGATGAACACGGTCAAAAGATTGAAATGAAAGCGAAGGAAGCAGGCATTACTCCTAAAGAGCTAGTGGATCAGGTGGCTGGTGAAGTCAAAGGAATTTGGGATATGATGAATACTTCCTACGATAAATTCGTCCGTACTACGGATGAAAACCATAAAGCTCAGGTGCAACAGATTTTTCGGCGTCTATATGACCAAGGCGATATCTACAAAGGATATTACGAAGGCATGTATTGTACCGCCTGTGAATCTTTCTTTACCGAGACTCAGCTAGTAGACGGAAAGTGCCCCGACTGTGGCGGCCCGGTGTACCCGGCAAAAGAGGATGCTTACTTCTTTAAGATGAGTAAATACGCAGATCGTCTGATCGAGCATATCAATAGTCACCCTGAGTTTATTCAACCGGTATCTAGGAAGAATGAGATGATGAATAACTTCCTGTTGCCGGGTCTACAAGACTTATGCGTCTCGAGAACGTCCTTTTCTTGGGGAATTCCGGTAGACTTTGCTCCCGGTCACGTAGTTTATGTGTGGTTAGATGCGCTTACCAACTATATTACGGGAATCGGTTATAACTGCGACGGCGAGTCAAGCGACCAGTTTAAGAAGCTTTGGCCGGCGGACTTACACTTAATCGGGAAGGATATTATTCGCTTCCATACGATCTATTGGCCAATCTTCTTAATGGCCTTAGATTTGCCTCTGCCAAAGCAGGTCTTTGGACATCCTTGGCTTTTACAAGGTGAAGGTAAGATGAGTAAGTCAAAGGGCAATGTGCTCTATGCCGATGAATTAGTAGATTTCTTCGGGGTGGACGCGGTTCGCTACTTCGTGCTTCACGAGATGCCTTTTGAGAATGACGGCGTAATTACCTGGGAATTGATGGTTGAGCGGATGAATTCAGACTTAGCCAATACGTTAGGAAATCTGGTTAATCGTACGGTAAGCATGGCTAATAAGTATTTTGGCGGTACGATTACCAATCAGAAGGTTAATGAGCCAGTAGATGATGAGTTATTAATGCTGGTAAACGCGACGAAGGGAAATGTGGACGAGAAGATGGAAGACTTGCGCGTGGCGGATGCCATTAGTGAGATCTTTACCCTTTTCAAACGCTGTAATAAATACATCGACGAGACTATGCCTTGGGCCCTAGCCAAAGAAGAGGATAAAAAAGAGCGTCTAGAGACGGTTCTTTATAACCTTTTATACGGCATTAAAGAAGGAGCCAAGCTCTTAGAGCCTTTTATGCCAGAAACCTCAGCGAAAATTCTCGCTCAAGCAGGAGACGGTAAGGTGACGGAGACCCCAGAAATTCTCTTTAATCGCTTGGACTTAGAGGAAGTTATGGAGAAGGTTCACGCGCTTCACCCACCGGTAAAAGAAGAGGTGGAAGAAGAAATCATCACGATTGAAGACATGGAAGAGATTACGTTCGAGGAGTTTGGGAAAATGCAGCTTCAAGTAGGAAAAGTACTGGCCTGCGAAGAGGTGCCAAAATCCAAAAAGCTTCTGTGTTCGCAAGTTAAAGTAGGTGCAAAAACCCTGCAGATCGTCTCTGGCATTAAAGCTTCTTATACACCGGAAGAAATGGTGGGTAAAGAGGTTATGGTGCTAGTAAACTTAAAGCCAGCTAAGCTGGCAGGCGTTCTCTCTGAGGGGATGCTACTGTTAGCCGAAGATAAGGATGGTAAACTAGTACTGATGACTCCCGAAAAGAAAGTGACAAACGGAGCGCAGATTAGTTAATCTGGAGGATATGTGATGATTTTTGATACCCATGCACATTATGATGATGAACAATTTGATGAGGATCGCTGGGCGGTCCTTGATGGAATGACAGATGCCGGTGTGGGCACGATTGTCAATGTTGCGGCATCTCTAGACTCTTGTGGGAGTGGCTACGAATTGGTTCAGGGTTATCCGCATATGTACCAAGCGATTGGTATTCACCCAGATGAAGTTGGGACTTTAACAGAGGAGAACTATCAAGAGTTATTAGCCTATTATGATCAGGAGAAAGTGATTGCCGTGGGCGAAATTGGTCTTGATTATTACTGGGATAAGGCTCCTAGAGACGTGCAACATAAGTGGTTTGTGAGACAGCTAAATGAAGCGAGAGAGCGGGAGCTCCCGGTTATTATTCACAGCCGGGATGCGGCCATGGATACGATTCAAACGATTAAAGCTCATGGACGCGGTCTCCACGGAGTGATGCACGCGTTTTCAAATTCCCTTGAATTTGCCGAAGAGTATATAAAAATGGGTTATTACCTTGGTATTGGCGGGGTAGTTACTTTTAAAAACGCTCGGAAGCTAAAGGAAATTGTGGCAAGTCAGCCAATTGAACGAATGCTTTTAGAGACGGACGCACCGTATTTAAGCCCAGAGCCTTTTAGAGGCAAGCGTAATACATCGGCCAATTTAATCTATGTTGCTGAAGAAATCGGAAAGCTGAAAGGCATGACCGCGGAAGAGGTTATCCAGATTACCGAAGAGAATGCCAGAAGACTTTTTAAATTGTCCTAAATTAGGAGAGAATATGACGAAAGCAACGTTAGGAAACCCAGCGCACACAGTTGCTATTTTACAAAAATACGATTTTGTGTTCCAAAAAAAATACGGACAGAATTTTTTAATAGATACCCACGTTCTTGATAAAATCATCAAGGCAGCAGCCATTACCGAAGATGATTTAATCCTAGAGATTGGCCCGGGAATCGGAACGATGACCCAGTACCTCGCGGAACACGCACGAAAAGTCATCGCCGTCGAAATCGATAAGAAGCTAATCCCTATTCTCGAGGATACCCTTAGCGAATTCCCCAATACCCAGGTCATCAATGAGGATATTCTAAAGCTTGACGTGGCTACGCTAGTGCAAGAAGAGAATCAGGGGAAGCCAATTAAGGTAGTTGCTAATCTACCGTATTATATTACCACCCCGATCATTATGGGCTTGTTTGAAAATAAAGTTCCCCTAGAGAGCATTACCGTAATGGTGCAAAAAGAGGTGGCAGACAGAATGCAAAGTGGCCCCGGAAGTAAGAATTACGGAGCCCTGTCCTTAGCGGTTGCGTACTACGCTGAGGCTTATGTGGTGGCCAATGTGCCGCCGAACTGTTTTATGCCAAGACCGAAAGTGGGTTCAGCGGTTATTCGCTTGACGAGACATACCGAACCACCGGTAGTGGTAGAAGACGAAAAGCTACTATTTGATATCATCCGTGCTTCCTTTAATCAACGGCGCAAGACGTTACTTAATGGACTGAATAATGCAGAAACCATTCACCTACCCAAAGAAGAGTTATTAGTGGCAATTGGTGAATTAGGAAAAGGAGAGCAAATCCGGGGGGAAGCGCTTACCTTGGAAGAATTTGGCAAGTTATCAAATATTATATATAAAAAGATGCAGTAATAAGAACATTTTTAATCAAGAAAGGAAGTGAATGAATGGCAAATATCAAGACAACACTATTTGAAATCACTGACGAAATCGAAAGACTGGCAACCCTGTGTGCCGAAACGAACGCCATCGACAAGGAGCTTTATACGAAGTATGAAGTAAAAAGAGGGCTTCGTGATTTAAACGGTAAGGGTGTCCTTGCAGGTTTAACCAATATCTCTGACGTAGTAGCTACGAAGATGGTAAACGGCGAGCAGGTACCTTGTGCCGGTAGCCTTTATTATCGGGGATACAACGTTAAAGATTTAGTACAAGGATTTTTAAAAGAAAATCACTACGGATTTGAGGAAACCACCTATCTCTTACTCTTTGGTGAATTACCAAATAAAGAAGAATTAGAAAAATTCCAAGAAACGTTAACGGAGAGAAGAACTTTGCCGCCGAACTTTGTTCGGGACGTTATTATGAAGGCGCCCAGTCGAGACATGATGAATAGCTTGTCGCGCTCGATTCTTAACCTGTACTCTTATGATAGCAAAGCCGATGACACTTCGATTCCTAACGTGTTAAGACAGAGCTTAAATCTAATTAGCCAATTCCCGATGCTAATGGTGTATGGTTATCACGCTTATAACTACCGTAAAGGGGATGATCTCTTTATCTATGCGCCGAAGCCAGAGCTTTCAACAGCGGAAAACATCCTGATGATGTTAAGGGAAAACAAGAAGTACACGAAGCTAGAGGCGAGAACGCTAGATATGGCCTTAGTGCTTCATATGGACCACGGCGGTGGTAATAACTCGACCTTTACGACTCACGTAGTTACTTCATCAGGAACGGATACGTACTCCACGATTGCGGCCGCAATGGCGTCTCTTAAGGGACCAAAGCACGGTGGTGCCAATATCAAAGTTACGAAGATGTTTGATGACATGAAAGAGCACGTTAAAGACTGGGAAGATAAGGATGAAATCCGTCAGTACTTAATGGATCTGTTAGAGAAAAAGGCCTTTGATAGATCAGGCTTGATCTATGGAATGGGTCATGCAATTTACTCAGTATCTGATCCTAGAGCTGATATCTTTAAGAAATTCGTGAAGAAGCTAGCAAAGGAAAAAGGCTTTGAAAAAGAGTATCAGTTATACGAGACCGTAGAGCATATGGCTCCAGAGGTTATTGCCGAGAAGCGTAAAATTTATAAAGGCGTTAACGCCAATGTGGACTTCTACAGTGGTCTAGTGTACGGTATGCTGGATTTACCACCAGAGCTTTACACACCGATTTTTGCTGCTGCTAGAGTGGTTGGCTGGAGCGCGCATCGCTTGGAGGAGCTTAAGAACGTCGATAAGATTATCAGACCAGCTTATATGGCTCTTTGCCCACATCGTGATTATGTGCCGATGGAAGATAGATAAATAAGAAAGCAGCGAGTGGAAATTCCACTCGCTGCTTTTATTATTTTCTCTTGTCTTGAAGAGTATCTTCTTCAGGTAGAGAAGTATAGATATTCTTTACGGTTCGCAATACGTAGTGTGTACGGGTCTTGCGAACGCCGGGTTGATCTTTGATCCACCGATGAATCTCTTCTAGATGCTGAGAAGAGCGACACGTAATCTTAAGCATATAATCGAATTCTCCTGTTAGATAATAACAAGAAATAATATTCGGATGGCTGTTGATACTTTCAATAAAAGCATCTTCATACTTTGGATGTTCGAGACTGATCTCAATCACTACCGTTACGTCATTTCCTACCTGAGGATCGTCAGTGATAACGGTGTAACCTTTAATTACCCCAGTTTGTTCTAACTTGCGAATTCTCTCAATTACGGTTGAAACGGTCAAATGTACTTCCTTGCTTATCTCGGAAGCCCTCTCGCGCCCGTTGCTCTTGAGTATCTCTAAAATTTGATAATCCACCTTATCCATTAATAGACTCCTTTCTAAAAACTAATAAGCAGCCCTATCTAGTAAGCCCCCAAGCTTTATTAGTTTTGGTATATATACAGTTATATACAATAATTAAAGCACAAAATGCTGCTTTAGTAAATAAAGAATAAGGAAATTTAACGAGTTTTAAAGGAATATCCGGAAAAATTTGTTATACTGTAACAAAAGATGTCTTGGAGGTGAAGACTTTGAAGAATTTCTTATTAAAAGAAGATTTTTTAATCGGAGCAGCAAGCGCAGCCACGCAGATTGAGGGTGGGGACCTAAATCATAGCTGGATGAATTGGTATAAAGAAGGGCATATCAAAGATAATAGCACGCCTGAACGAGCCAATGATCATTATCACCGGTATGAAGAAGATGGGAAGCTTCTCAAAGAATTGGATCTGCAGATTTACCGGATGGGAATCGAATGGGCGCGAATCGAACCCTTTGAAAATACGTTTGATGAGCATGCCATCGCTCATTACGTTGAAGAGGTTAAGCTACTAAAATCTTATGGGATTAAAGTACTAGTAACCCTTCATCATTTTACGAATCCCATGTGGTTCGAGGAAATGGGGGCTTTTGAAAAGGTAGAGAATATTCGCTACTATCTTCGCTTTGTCAGAAAGATGGTAAATGCCTTTGGCCAGCTGGTGAATGAGTACATAACAATTAACGAACCCAATGTGTACGCGACAAACGGTTACTTTTTTGGCGAGTGGCCACCGGGAGATAAAAATATCGCCCGGACGATTCAAGTAATGAACGTAATGGCCATTGCTCATATTCGGGCCTATGAGCTGATTCATGAGATTCGTCAAAGGAATGATTGCCAGGATACAAAGGTAAGCTTTGCGAACCATATGCGTGTCTTTACACCGGAAAATCCAAAGAGTGCTAGGCATCGCTTTTTTACAAGGCTTACTGAACGCTTCTTCCAAGGGAGCCTATCAAAGGCGATGATGACAGGGGAGTTCGAACTCCCACTGCGGCGTCACCACTCAGTAAAGAAGGGGACGTATTGTGATTTTATTGCAATTAACTATTATACCAGGTCTAGTATTTCTGGCCTTAAGGACGGAGTCAAGAAGGGGGTACCGGTCAATGATTTAGGCTGGGAGATATACCCAGCAGGTATCGTCGAGTGTGCCCGTACGCTATATGCCATTCGTCCTTTAGATATCTATATTACGGAAAACGGCACGTGTGATAATCATGACAGTTTTCGCTCTCGTTATATCTATGATCACTTACAGGCGATCATGGCCGCGGATCTGCCGATTAAGCGGTATTACCATTGGTGTTTTTGCGATAACTTTGAGTGGGTAGAAGGGGAAACGGCGCGTTTTGGGATTGTTCACGTAGATTATGACACGCAGAAACGAGAAATTAAAAAGAGTGGCCGCTTCTTACAGGCGGTTACCCAGAATAAAGGCGTTACCGAAGAAATGTACGACGAGTATGTTAGCAATGAGACGTATCAGGTAAAGTAGGAGGATATATGGGAAAGTGGTGGCAAGAGGAAGTAGTGTATCAAATTTATCCCCGTAGTTTTCAAGATTCCAATGGAGACGGCATCGGTGATATTCCGGGAATTATTTCCCGTTTAGATGAAATTAAAGCGCTAGGAGTGGGGATTATCTGGCTTTCACCGGTGTATAAGTCTCCAGATGCGGATAATGGTTACGACATCAGCGACTATATGGACATTAATCCTAAGTTTGGTACGATGGCAGATATGGAGCGCTTATTTAAGGAAGCGAAAGCTAGAGGAATCCGGATTATAATGGATCTAGTAATTAACCATACCTCCGATGAACACAAGTGGTTTCAGGAGAGCCGGGATAAGGATAGTCCTTACCGGGATTATTATATTTGGCGCCCAGGACGAATGGGCGGGAAGCTACCACCTAATAACTGGACAGGTTTCTTTATGGGCAGTACCTGGGAATACGACGAAAAGAGCGGAGAGTACTATCTACACCTTTTTGATAAGAAGCAACCGGATTTAAATTATCACAATCCGAAAGTCTTAAATGAAGTAAAAGAAATTCTGCGTTTTTGGCTTGATAAGGGCGCGGCAGGTTTTCGCTGCGACGTAATCAACGTGATCTATAAGACCAGCTTAAAAGACGGAAAACCAGCGATAGCTATTAGAGGACTTGAGCACTATAAAAGCCAGGAAGGAAACCACCGTATTTTAAAAGAGCTACGAAAAGACGTACTGAGCAAATACGACTGCTTTACCGTAGGAGAAACGGTAATGGTGGACTTAGACGAAGCGAAGATGCTTTGCGAGCCGGAGCGGGAAGAGCTCGACATGGTCTTTTATTTTGATCACCTTGAGGTGGATAGAAGGGTGGCTCGCTATGTCCCTAAGAAATTTAAGGCTAAAAAGCTACTAGAAGTATTAGCCAAGTGGCAAAGAGGCTTAAGCTGGAACGCAGTATATTTAGAAAATCACGACCAACCACGAATCGTCTCTCACTACGGCGACGAAGGCAAGTACTGGGCGAGAAGTGCCAAGATGTTAGCTACCCTTCTTCTCACTTTAAAAGGAACGCCATATATTTATCAGGGGCAGGAAATCGGGATGACGAATTTTGACTATCCGGATATGTCCTCTTTGGATGATGTAGAAAGTAAAAACGTGTACAAGTTGATGCGTAAGCTCCAGATTCCGGCGAAGACGGCTTGGGACTGGATCCGCATGTCCTCTCGGGATAACGCCAGAACACCGATGCAGTGGAGTCAGGAAGAGGGCGCTGGATTTACCACAGGAACGCCTTGGCTACCAATCAATGGCAACTACAAAGAGATTAACTATCAAGACCAACATGAAGTAAATGGCTCTGTCTATCGCTTCTACCAGCGGATGATTGCCTTTAGAGCCGGCAATGAGACGTTAAAATACGGGGAGTTTGTGCCTCTTTTTGGCGACGATGATACCATTGTCTACGCTAGAGAAGGAGGCGGCGAGCATTTGGTCGTGGCCCTTAATTTTAGCCCCGAGCAAAAAGAGATTCCTTTAGAAGGCGAGGTCTTGATTTCCAATACGGGCAGGAGCGAGTACGACGGTAAGCTAGGCCCTTATGAAAGCATTGTTATGCGGCATTAATACAGGGAAGGAAGGGCAGCAACATGATTACGTTTAAGGACAATGTTTTTCGCTTATCCACCAAAAAAACCAGCTATTGCTTTCGCATTACCCCCTTTGGGCATCTAGAACACGTGTATTACGGGGAAAAGATTGATCAGGACCAAGATATCTTGCCTTTTATACACAAGCGCACGGCTCAGCTGGGCTCTTGTGTAATGTACGACGAAAGCGATGAAACGTATAGCCTAGATACTTTGCCCCTGGAGTGGTCGGGTATCGGAAAAGGGGACTATCGCTTAAGTCCTGTGGAGATAAAACGGCCTGGTGGCAATTATACAACCGACTTTGTTTACCGGAGCCACCGACTGCTTCCAGGGACTATAACATTTCCCGGTCTGCCCAGCGGATACGGGGATGAGGAAGGCTGCACATCTCTAGAGATTACTTTAGAAGACCTGACGGAAAAGGTCAAAGTGCTTCTTTGTTACACGGTCTTTCACGAGGTGGATGTGATTGCCCGGAAGACAGTGATCGTAAACGCAGGTGAGACGAAGCTGTCGCTTCAAAAGATTATGAGCTTGCAGCTAGATTTACCCAATGATGATTTTAAGCTTCTGACCTTTAATGGCGGCTGGATCAAGGAGGCCCATAAGCAGATTAGCCCTCTTGGTTACGGGACGATAGTGAATTCCTCAACCACGGGAGATAGTAGCAATATTCATAATCCCGGCTTCCTAATCGGGAGTGCTTATACGACGGAAGAAACGGGGAGAGCTTATGGCTTTAACCTAGTATATAGCGGGAACCACTACGGAGCCATTGAACGGAGCAATCACGACTTGGTGCGGATTCAACTGGGTATTAATCCCCATTGTTTCGAGTGGGTCTTAGATCCAGGAGAGCGTTTTTGTACGCCAGAGGCGGTGATGACTTTTTCGGGCACTGGTTACAACGACCTTTCCAATAATTTTCACCGTTTTATTAACCACCACATTGTGCGGGGAAACTGGAAGAATCGGGAGCGGCCGGTGTTGCTTAATAACTGGGAGGCCAATTTTTTCAAATTTAATCAGGAGAAGCTTCTGCGCCTTGCAAGAAAGGGTAAAGAAGTAGGAATCGAGCTGTTTGTCCTGGACGATGGCTGGTTTGGCGCCCGGGATAGCGATAAGGCAGGGTTAGGTGACTATACGGTAAATAAAAAGAAGCTGCCAGAAGGTCTTAAAAGCTATGCGAAAAAGATCCATGAGCTAGATTTGCTATGCGGTCTGTGGTTTGAGCCAGAGATGGTTAATTACGATAGTGACTTATACCGGGCACACCCAGAGTACGCTCTTACTACTCCTGGGAAGAAGCCCTCCCTTGGCCGGAACCAGTTGGTTCTCGATCTTTGTAATCCCCAGGTACGAGACTATATTGTGGAAAACGTGTCCAGAATTCTCGATGAGTGTGAAATAGATTACGTAAAGTGGGATTACAACCGCCACATTAGTGACGCTCTTTCTACGACTTTGAATAATCAAGGGGAGTTTTTTCACCGGTATATTCTTGGGCTTTATGAGGTCCTTGAGCGGATCTTTATTCCTAGACCTCACATCCTTTTTGAAAGCTGTTCTTCGGGAGGCAACCGCTTTGATTTAGGGATGCTCTGCTACTCTCCCCAGATTTGGAGTTCCGATGATACGGATCCGATTGAGCGACTAAAGATTCAAGAGGGCTTAAGCTACCTCTATCCGCCCTCGACGATGGGCGCTCATGTAAGCGCTGCGCCTCACCAGCAAACCTTACGGGACACTCCTTTATCCACGAGATTTAACGTGGCGGCTTTTGGTAGTCTAGGATATGAACTGGACTTACAGCAATTATCCCCAGTGGAACGAAAGGAAGTAAAAGCCCAAATATCCTTTTATAAGCGTTATCGCCGGACGCTCCAGTACGGGACGTTTCGCCGAGGAGAGCACTATAAGGACAATAAAGTTATCTGGCATAGCCTAGCAGTAGACCAAAAAGAAGCCATCAGTGGTTTTTTTCAGACTCTTGCCGGTGCTAGTGAGGGCTTTGACCGGTTACGGATTCCCGGTCTTATACCGGAGAGCAAATACCGAGTTAAAACAAAAGCCCAGCGTCTTTTTATCAAGCGCTTTGGTGGGTTAGTGAAACACATTATGCCAGTAACGCTAAACCCTGACGGGGTCATTCTGCGCACAGCCAATCGCCACTATGGGCTAGATGACTGTGTAGAGGAGTATACCCTAACGGGAGCGTTACTTAAAGATAACGGTATTCTGCTGAATAATCAATTTGTGGGCAGCTATATCAATGAACACGTGCGAATACTGGGAGATTTTGGTTCCAGCTTGTACGTTACTAGGGAGGTAAATGATGAAGAAGAATTACGATCGCCGGAATAAGTACTGCTTTGGCATCGGCACCATTGGTCGGGACATGTTCTATACGTTAGTGAGCATGTTTATCCTGGTCTACATTACGGAAGTGCGAATCGTCTCCGATGATATGCTAAAGGTTATTACGGCGGTCTTATTTGTCCTACGGATATTTGATGCTTTCAATGACCCGATTATGGGCGTATTAGTGGATAATACCCGCTCAAGGTTTGGCAAGTTTAAGCCAGGGATGCTAATCGGTGCCATTGTGGGTGGCGGTGCCATGGTGATGATGTTTGCCGATACGAAGCTAGATGGCATGGGTTACGTGGTGATGTTTGCCGTCTGTTATATGCTCTGGGATTTATTCTACGGTCTGAACGACATTGCCTATTGGTCGATGATGCCAGCGCTTTCTACTGATCAGAAGGTGCGAGAAAGCATCGGCGCCTTCGCTAGAATTTGCGCCAGCATCGGTCTCTTTGCCGTGGTGGTTGGGCATATTCCAGCGGTTAACGCACTAACGGCAGTGCTAGGCTCCCAGCGGAAGGCTTGGTTTGCCCTAGCTCTTATTGTGACAATTTTAATGCTAGCTTTTCAGGCGGTTACCCTTATCGGTGTCAAAGAAAATAAAGGGTATTTTAAAGAGGAAGAAAAGACGTCTCTTCGGGAGATGTTTCGCGTCTTATTTAAAAATGATCAACTGATGTGGGTAGCGATTTCCATGTCCCTTTTTATGATTGGTTACATGACCACCACCACCTTCGGTGTGCATTTCTTCAAGTATGCGTATGGCGATGAGAATATGTATTCAATCTTCGCGCTGGTGCTGGGAATCTCTCAGCTGGTGGCCTTCGCCTTCTTCCCGGTATTCTCCAAGCGCTTTAAGCGTAAGACCTTATACACCGGCTCGACGATTATGGTAGTGGCAGGCTACGTCCTCTTTTTCTTTTCCCCGATGAATATGGTATTTATCGGCATCGCCGGCGTGCTAATCTTCGTGGGAGAAGCTTTTATTCAGCTATTAATGTTGATGTTCCTAGCGGACTCGATTGAATACGGCCAGTTAAAGCTCGGCAAGCGCAATGAAAGCGTTACCTTTTCTGTACAACCGTTAATCAACAAGATTGGTGGCGCTATTGCTAACGGAGTTCTAGGAATTACCTTGATTATCTCCGGTATCAATGCGGCAAAAACACCGGCCGATGTAAGCGCCGGTGGTATTACCTTCTTTAAAATGTCCATGCTTCTAATGCCCCTGGCAGCGATTCTTATCGGCTACTTTATCTGTATGCGCAAGTTCAAAATCGATGAGAATTACTATGCCGAAATACTGGCGGAACTAAAGGCCAGGGGGGATATAGAAGGGTAGTCTATTTTTTTATCTGTTTAGAGATGATTGCTACGATTGGCGTTGTTATCAGAACGACGATAATGCACTTAAATAGCGTGGAAGTGGATATCGCGGTAATGATTAAGGTGATTGCCGGAGTGCCAGATTTCTCTAAAATAGCTTTTGCATAAATCAGATAAAGCATTAGGTAGACGCCAAAGGTATTGGTTAAGTTTCCGACAATGATTGCGAGAATATTATAAATAGTCGCCCGTTTCTTTTTTCCGATCAACTGACAAAGTTTTATTACTCCATAAGTCGTCACGGGGATAAGCAGTCGCGGTAAAATAGAGACTAAAGGGTTAACAAAAAAAGGATCGAGAATAGAGGCTGGTGAAGTTAGAGCAATAAAAAGGCTAGCCATACCGAAGACTAAGGCGACGATTAGCCCAGATCCAAGCCCGAGGCAAAGAGTGGCAATGAGAATAGGAATGTGAGCAATGGTAACACTGACAATCGGTAAGGTGATGCGACCGAGGGGCGTATTAATCATTACTAATGTAATAGCGACTAACATGCCAGTCAAGGCCATTGTTTTTAGAGATTCTGTAGAGTGGTGGTTACTAGTTACGTTTTTAATGTTTTCCATAATGAATCCTCCTACTACCGTTTCGCTCCAAGCGAATACAGTGTATCAATTGGTGAATAGTGACAGCGTTAAGGGGATCCCGTTCCTAATAGATACAAGTCCCACTTAACGACTATAGTATAGCAAAGTATAAAACGGCATAGGTGTATTTTCTGAGGAACATTATTTAGAGAACGAGAAACACCGCTATTTAGCGGTGTTTTTTCGTTTTTTGGCATCTTTATCTAATTGTTTTAGCGCTTTTTTAGAGCCTCTTTCTAAATCGCGACGAAGTTTTCGCTTGGAGAAATCTTCGAAAAGGCTTTCAAAATCATAATCAGCTGGATATAGTTGCTCCCTTTGCTCCACTAAGGTCACTTTCTTTTGCGGAACTTGGATAAACTGATGATTCAGATAGATGCTAGCGGTGTGAGAATCCACCATTTCATAAAAGAGCCCAAAATCTTTTTCTTCACTTACTTTAACCCGGTCGCCTTTTTGCAGCACTCTTTCTGCTGGGAACAGCGATTCTTTTTCGGCAATCTCGGCAAACTCGGCTTTTGCTGTTTCATAGGTAGCATTTGCCAGTAAATTCTTCGCACTCTTTAGTACATCAGGACGAATACCCATTCGCTTGGCGACAGTCAGGGCGCCACTTTCGCCAGTCTCACCTAAGAGTAGCTGATATTTTGGCAATAAGGTGGCGTGATCAAAATCCATGGCAGCAGTTTCGCTGTCTTGGTGTTTTCTAGCGTATTCTTTTAACTCACCGTAGTGCGTGGTGGCGAGAATTAAAGCCCCCTTCTGATAGAGGTGTTCTAGGATAGCAATTCCCAGAGCAGCACCTTCTTTAGGATCGGTACCGCTTCCCAACTCATCAAGGAGTACGAGAGTATTTCTTCCCGCTTTATTTAAGATATGGGAGAGATTACTCATATGGGCAGAAAACGTACTGAGAGAGTTCTCCATACTTTGGTTGTCACCGATGTCGATAAGAATGTCATCGAAAAGGCACATATTCGTCTTTTTCTCACAGGGAATTAATAACCCAAACATGGTCATCAGCGTTAAGAGTCCTAGGGTCTTTAGGGTAACGGTCTTGCCGCCGGCATTGGCGCCAGTAATGGCTAACAGGCGAAAATTCTTCCCTAGCTTTAAGGTCAAAGGAACGGCATCCTTTCCCAGGAGAGGATGGGTGACCTGGTCTAGATAGACGTATTCGCACTTGTTAATTTCTGGTCGTTTTCCGCCGATGGCACTGCTGTAACGAGCCCTAGCAAAGATAAGATCGATTTCTGCAAGGATTTCCATGGAGGCTTTAATTTCTTCCATATACTGAGAAATCAGTCCCGTTAAGTTGGCGAGAATCTGGTAAACCAAAAGATCCTCTTCGCCCTTTTTAAGCTGCAGTTCAGTATTCATCTTGGAGACGCTACCTGGTTCCATGAAAGTCGTAATTCCCTTAGCCGACGTCTCGATGACCGTGCCAGCGAATTGATTTTTAAATTCGCTTTTTATGGGAATGGTGTAGTGTCCATTCTTTACAGAGATAATGCTATCCTGAATAATATCGGCATTATTGCGCAAGCATTTCTGTAAGGCTTTATTAATAGAAGCCTCTAATTCACCAATGGACTTTCGAACCTTAGATAGAGCCTTAGAGCAGCTACTATTTACCTGATGACCTTGGATGGATTCGTAAATCTCTTCCTCGATTTCGGTAAATTCTTGTAAACCAAGAGCGTAGGAAAGAAGCGTCGGCGCTTCAAAGGCAAATTTGGTAAAGAAGCTCTTTATCTGCCGGAAGCTTCGCAGAAAATCAGCGTATTCGATTAATTCCTCTACCTCTAGTACGCTTCCTTGGACGACTCGCTTGGTTAGATATTTGATTTTTCCCACTCCCATAAAAGGCGCTTGCTTACCGGCATTTAAGAGGGTCACAGCTTCACTAGTCTCGGTTAAACGCTTATTGACTGTCTGCAAATTGGTGGAGGGCTCCTTTAATGCTAGGCGCTCTTTCCCTAAATCGCTGGTAGTTAGAGTTAAGATTCTTTCCTTAATGGCAGTAAATTCTACGGAATTTTGTATTTCTGTATTCATGATGTATCCTTTCGGTTAAGAATACCTGTCGTTATCGAAAACAAATGAAAAAAAGGTAAAAAAAGAGATAGTAGCACCTCACCCTACTATCTCTTAAAAGCATAATAATTATAGACAGGTATCTAAAAGCACGACAAATAGACCTTGTGTCACAAGTAGTCATTCGTCATTTATATAGTTGCTTTAGTTAGATACCAAACACACTCACCAAAATACCTCGTTTGTTTCCTCTTCATTTATTTTCAAATCTAGTGTAGCCGAAATTCCGGGAAAAATCAAGGGTTGTTGACTTTTCCTAGAAACAAGGTATATATAGTAAGTAGAGAAAAGGAGAAAAAACGTATGACAAAATCTCGTATTGAAGCCTTTACGGATGCAGTGATCGCTATCGTAATGACCATCCTAGTGTTGGAATTACACATTCCTGTCGGTGATAGCTTTTCTGCCTTCGCAGGGATGGAACATCAATTTATTATCTATCTAATATCCTTTTGTGTCTTAGCAATATACTGGAACAACCATCATCATCTTTTTCAGCTAGTAAAGAGAGTGGACGGCTTGGTTCTCTGGGCTAATAATTTCCTGATTTTAGCGCTCTCAATTCTGCCCTTTGCTACGTCTTGGGTAAGTGACCACCCATTGTCTTTAGCACCTCAAGTCATTTATGGCTGTGTCATCCTCTTAGCGGACTTTGCGTACCTGCTATTGGGGCGTGCACTTGTGCGCGCAAATTCCCAGACCCCTCAGCTTAAGGCTCTTTTTACCGGGTATAAAAAGCTGTATCTAAGTATTGGTCTTAATATATTCGCCTTGGTGGTAGGTTATTTCGTACATCCAGTTCTTATTATTGTTCTTGATGCCTTTGTGTTATTGTTATGGGTTATTCCCGAAAGAATAATTGAAAAAACGATTGATCAACCAAAGGAGTAGGTGAAAGAAATCGACATTTTGTTAAGGAGAAGATAAGATGCAAAAACGCAGCAAAAAAGAAATCCTAATTCGTATAGTAATTCTTTTAGTCGGCCTGACAATCGCTCATTTAGGTGTTACCTTATTCATTTTGACGAATTTAGGTGCAGACCCATTTAATGTACTGGTGCAAGGGGTGTATGTGACTTTATCAGAGACCACGGGATGGGCTTTTCTAACTCATGGACGCGTCCATATAGCAATCAGCTTTTTGATTATTGCCATTTTGTTAGTGGTAGATCGCAGTTATATTAAGATTGGCACCTTTCTCTGTATGATTTGTGGCGGTCCGATTATTGACGGGTTTACGGTTCTGCTTGCTAATCTACAGATTGAGTCATTTTCACTCTGGGGAAAAATTATTGTCTTAGCCTTAGGATGCGCCATTCTTGCCTACGGCATGACCATTGTTATTCAATCAGATGCAGGAACGGGACCTAATGATTTGGTTGCGCTAGTAATAAGTGAAAAATCGCATCAGAAATTCAGCATTATTCGTATTCTGACGGATGCAGTTTTCGTCCTAGTGGGATTTCTTCTAGGCGGGAAGTTTGGCGTAGGCACAATCATCTGTGTCTTTATGATTGGGCCTGTTGCAGGCATCTTCTTACCTATTAATAAGAAAATAGTGGCCGCTTTTATACCCCTGTAGATTAACAGAACTATTGACATCGGAGTATGCTCCGATGTTATGCTGTTTTGGGTAGTGTCAAATAACCTATGAAAACTTAGAGCCTAAAAAAAGGCTCGCTTGAACCTTGAAAACTGTAAAATATATTCTTTTTGGTAACGTCCGCCACCCTTGACAGCATGGCAAAGCAATGCTGTAACGTCATCACCGACGGCGAAGAAACTCAAGAGCAGAATTCTTCTTCGTCGAAATCACAGCACTGTAGCATTGCTTTTTCATGCCATCAAGGGCAAGCCCTTCGGGGTGGCTATGTATTTACCTCTGGCTCTTAAATCTAAGAACAGATTAGCTGGCGGCCTGTTGCTTTCCAAGCTCGAGGATAGTTTTCTCGCCGAGATGGAGTAAGACTTGCCATTTACCCGGCGCGTTATCTACACCTTGTAGGATATCTAATTCTACGGGCGGTTTGTATTTAAGATACTTATGAGGTCTGAGGAAGTTGTAGTAGGCGACCCAGAGTGAGACGTTGTAGTTAGCGCCTTCAAAGTTATCGTATCCGCAGGCAACACGATAAGAACTCTTAAACGTACGATTCATACGCTCAATCATCTGCTTGTAGGGGCGATATTCCGTTGAAACAGCATCATCGTTAGTAAGACCAATAACCTGTGTGACTTTAAATTTAAATTTCTTACCCAGTTTACGTCTAAGTAATTGCGCGGCTAAAGGATAGGCACTGTAACCATCGGCGATGAAGCGGAAGCCTTTTGGAAGTTTTTTCAGATGTCGAAATGCCTGACGCATAGCTAAAATACATGGGCCAACGGAACGATTATCCGAGACGCGGTATCCGATTATGGCACGAGAAGCCACATCCATAATGAACCAAATGTAGCCTTTGATACCACGTACCTTAATGTAAGTTTCATCGGCGGTAAAAGCTTTGGAAGTTTGGTAGTTATAGTTGTCAACAAAGGGTTTAATGACAACCGCAGCAGTTCTTGCATAATTAGCCACTTGTTGGTGAGAGATTTGAATGCCGTATAAATCCTTCAAGGCCTGTGATGTCTTACGTAAGGAAAGTTGTAGATTTACATGCATGGTAAGACAAAGAGACATGACGTGTGAGTCATGTTTACGGAACTTAAGGGAAGAGAAGTTTTTAGGCATAGCGGTTAAATCTACTTTGAAGAAATCGAAAGTGAATTCTCGGTAGATGTAATGAAGCTTATATTTATTTTTGCCGTAATCCTGTGCCAAGTCCTCTTTTTCAACCTTTTTGAGATTTTTGAGATAATAAGGGCATTTTTTATTCATACACTTGTGAATGTTGAAGACAGCGCGACTTTTCTTATGGACAAGGGCATGACCGCAGTGTGGGCATCTTAAGGTGTACTCCTTGTTGAAACGATTATCATCAGGTGAAAAAACAGTATTGCAAACCTTACATAGGAGCTGACCTTCAGCACCATTGTTTTTATAAAGATAAGGCATGGGAGCTCCACAGCAGGGACAGACGGTATCTTCACTAATGTCGCAGGCTTTACGTCTCTTGATCGGTTTGATATCGATAGTTTTAACGTTTGGATAATCGGGATACTCACGCCAACGGTAGTAATCAATTAAGAAATCCCAGTCCCAGTTCTTTCGGATAATCTCAATAAGCGGTAGTTCGTCGGTTTTAAATTTTTGATATTTGGGAGAATGAATTTCATCATGAGCCCATTGTTTCAGGGGAATATATTTGCAGATAAAGAGAATAAGCCAACAGATTTGTTGGTATTGTTCTTGAATGATAGTAAGTAAATACAGTATAATGTTATCCATAGCAATGGCACCTAGCCTTTCTGTAATTGTTTGTGTGGTAACTTCAATTATACATGAAACTAGGGGGTCATTGCTATTTTGATGTTAAAAAGTGATGTAACCCTTGTAAACACAAGGTTTTAATTAAACAGAGGGTAGTGAATACTTGACACTACCCATTTTACGAATCAGGAAAAGATATGAAGGATGTAGACGATGAAAGCTTTAAAGGGACATTTAGTTTTCTTCAGGAAAAGGTGCTAAAGAAAATTGACACAGCGAACTTTGGACCTGGAGGGGATGACGATGAAGCTTATCGCGCGGATTTCTTCGAGGGGAAAACTGCCATGTTATTCAATGGTGTGTGGGATGCAGGCGGTAGTGTTGATTGCGGTGCAGGCGCTCAAAACATCAGACCGGCTGTTTTCCCAACGGATAAGGAAGGAGAGAAAGCAGCTTTATTATCCGGCGGTTGTGGGTTGGTGGTGTCTAGCCAATTAGATGAAGCACAGACGGAAGCAGCAGTTGAGTTTATCAAATATCTAACAAGTCCTGAAATCGCTGAAAGAATTATTGCAAAGGGGATTGGAATGGCTCCAGGAACCGACATTAACTATGATGGTTTGTTGACAACAGTTGAAACGCCGGAAGGGAAGCTGTTGGTTGAAGCTTGTCAATTGTGCCAAAGCGCAGATATCCAAGCACTAGGATTGGGGAATACTTTCGGAGATTTAGAAGGGGAGATACAAGCGAAGTACGCTGGACTGAAAGATGGTTCGAAAACAGTAGATGATGTTATTACTGAATTGAATGATTTCTTGAAGTCTGGGGAATAAGCACGAATGATCTAAATAGAAGCACAAAACTCAACTTGCACAATAGCAGGTTGAGTTTTATGTTTATTGAGTATAAGTTCTTCGAGTGATTTTAGGTTGTTAGCGGGTATAATGTTGGAATGGCAGAAAATCACCATTCTTATACTTCTTTTGTTGTAAAAACAACAGACATAAGAAACTTTAAAAGCTAGAATGCAAATTAAGAAGAAAGTGAGGTGGAAAAATGTTTGATTTTTCAAAACGAGTTAACATTAATGAAGGATTAGCCGAGTATGAGGCAACTAAAGGAGCCTTGCTTATAGATGTGCGAACTTCTGAAGAGTACGAAAGCGGTCACATCAAAGGCGGGAAAAATATAGAAACAAAGTTATTACCTGCTTTTATTGCGACGGGTGTAGAGACAGAAACCCCCATTTTTGTCTATTGCGCAAGTGGTGCTAGAAGCAATTTGGCAGTAAAGTTTTTAAAAAGGCAAGGATATACCAAAGCTAAGAATATAGGGGGCATTGTGGATTATAGTGGAAAACTTGAGAAAGGGAGGGACATATGTTAGAGACGATTTACGAATTTAAAAAGACAGAAAAAAAGCTAATTGAGAAAATTGTTGATGATGATGTAGCTATGATTAATCACATCATTCTGAACCAAGATGAAGGGTTGCCAGAACATCGATCAAATTCAAATATCTATATATTAGTTGTTCGTGGGAAATTATCGATAAAACTGGAAGAAGAACAAAAAAGGCTGTATGAAGAGGGACATATTCTTAATATTCCTTACGATATAAAAATGCATATTACAAACGAACAGCCTGAGCAAGTAGATTTTTTTGTGATCAAGGCTCCTGGCCCAAGAGTTTATAAGGATCTAATCTAAGTGCAGAGCTTAGATTAGATCCGTTTTTATATGAGCAGATTAGAATAAAGTTCAATTTACGGCAGATAAAAATGCAAAATGAAAAAAACTTTATTATTTAAAAAAAGATTGAAAAAAATCTAGACACGCTAATATAAGAGAGATAGTACAATTTTGGTCTAAAAAGATGAGGAATAAAGATAAGCATTTCGAAGTATGAAGGAATTATACCAGCTTTTTATGCATGTTATGATGATGAAGGTAAAATTAGTATTGAACAAATAAAATGTATGCAGGGCATTCTCCGTCAAAAGAGAATGTCCTATTTATATGGTCAATTAGATAGGGGGGATCTCATTGAATACATGTACAGAAATTAAAAAGGAGTTTATTGAGAAAAACATTAAAATCTCATTAACCGTGCATGAGGCAGCGGAGTATACTGGCATTGGCAGAAATGCTTTAAGGAAATTATTGGAATGGGAAGCCATGCCGGTTATTTATATAGGAAGAAAGATTTTAATTCGTGTAGAAACATTAGATAGATTTATAGCTTTAAATGAAGGAAAAGATTTGTCGAATAGAGCTGACATCATTGCGGTCATAAAGAAGGAGGCGGTATAATGAAGACAAATCAAATGGAGCAATCCTTACCAGTAGAAAGGAGAAGATTTTATGGGTAAGGATTTGAAGGTGCTTTTGTCGTTTGATTATGGGGCGAGCACCAGAAAAACTCGAGACTGATGTTGGCGAAAAGTCTAACTTATTGGGGTCACATCAGATGGCTAAGAAGGTTAACCTTTTTAGTTTCTCACTACCAGACGAGATTAAGGAGATAATTTCATTAGAAAATTACATATGTAAAGATAAATAATAAGGTGTGTTATGTGCGCTATCAGAAAGAAAACTGATGGCGCTTTTTTTGTACCCATTTTTTATTGCCTCAGGGAAAGCAGATGTGGTGGAAATGGCCCGGGCATTGTTAGCGGATCACGAGCTGCCCCGAAAGATAATGGAAAACCGTTCCGGAGAAATCGTTAAATGTCTGCGGTGCTTTACCTGCATGGCCGAACGTGCCGTAACAGCAACCAGACGCTGCACCGTGAATCCGGTAATCGGACGTGAACTGGATGGTGTGGATATGATTCCGTCAGTTAACCGCAAAAAGGTGCTGATCGCCGGTGGCGGCCCTGGTGGTCGGGAGGCGGCACTGACCGCAGCAAGACGCGGCCATCAGGTGATTCTGTGTGAAAAAGATGGTGTATTGGACGGAATTCTGAAAGGGGAACAGGCGATACCATTTAAATACGAAATGTATGAACTGGGAGTAACCCTGGAAAGGCTGATCCGGGATGCAGGCGTCGAGATTTGCTTACATACGGAAGTGACAAAGGAATATGCGGATGCCGAAGCTGTGGATGCGCTGATTATTGCCGTTGGCTCCGAAGCTCTGGTACCGCCAATCCCGGGGCTTGATGGCGATAATGTGGTTATCGTAAATAATTATTATCTGGAAAAGCAAAAGCTTACGGATGAAGTAGTGGTTCTGGGCGGCGGTCTGGCCGGCTGTGAGGCAGCAATTCACCTGGGGCAGGAGGGAAAGACCGTTCATCTTGTGGAAATGCGTGAGGAATTGGCACCGGATGCCAATATCCGTCATCGTCCGCTGCTCCTGGCTGAAATCGATAAATATGTAACTGTGCATACCGGATACCGCGGTTTACAAGTAAATAAAAACGGGGTTCTTTGTCAAAATCAGGCAGGAGCAGAACAGCTGATACCCGGAACAAGTATAATCTGTGCGCTGGGACAGCGGCCGCGAAAGAAAACGGCGGAATCATTGCTTGACTGTGCTCCGTATACGGCTGTGATTGGTGACTGCGTGAAAGCATCAACGATTACAAGTGCAATATATCAGGGTTATCATGCGGCTTTGGATATATAATGTCTCACTTGCCTGGGGTGATAAAGTTACGATAATCACTCCAGCGCATATCTCCGATACATAGCGGGTGTCACGTATTCCAGCTTTTTAAAAACCTTAATAAAATAACCGGGGTCATTAAACCCGAGTTGGTCGCTGATCTGAGTGATCGGCAAATCGGTTTCTGTCAGTAACTTCTTTGCCCAATCTATTTTCAGGCGATTCATATAGCTCGAATAATTAACACCAAATTCTCTCGTAAAACACCTGCTGAAATAGCCAGGGCTTAAATTACAGAGCTGTGAACACTTTTCCAATGAAATCATGAGATGAGTATTGCTGTAGATGTATTCAAGCGCAGGAAGCAGCTTTACATTCTTTGGCTTTTCAAAAGAAGCATCGGATACTTTTGCATTAACCGATATGCCATCAGGTGGCTGTGTCTGCAAAGCTGATTGATGCTCCTGCATATCAGCCAGTATATTTCTGGCAGTGGCTTCTTCGACGATATAGTTGCATAATTTAAACAGCATTTCTGACATTTGCAGAATATCTTCATAATTCAACACGGGGATCTGTTCATAAAGACGACGCAATTCTGCCGATTCCGCAAGGGATTCCATACTGGCTGTAGAATGAAGTATCCGTTCAAGCTCTGTCTGTGAGTCGGCAAAAACGGGTCGAACCTGACCGGCCATTACAGCCCCGATATACTTATCGTCGATAGTTATCGGAATTGCAATGTCAATGATGTTGTAATGGCATAGATAGATATAGGGTTCGTTGATTCGTGTGGCTTCCAGTCCTGCCCGCGAATCACATTTGTGGCAGCGTTTTTCAATCTCTTCATCGGCGCGGATTTTCTGACAGAAGGGTGTGCACTTGCTATGTGTGGTTATCGGGGCTCCTTTGTAGTTAACAGTGATAATGGCAAGCTTTGTCACTTCGGCGAGAGAATCCTGCAAATCCTGCCATTTTTCAAGATTCAGTATTTGGTCTAAATTAAAAAATGCCATAGTATACTCCTTCCCTTAACTGTGAAAATAACAAATAATTACCATTATACCATAAAAACGCATAAAAATACCATGGAAAAGCATTAAAAGTGAACAACGGATTCACTTGTAAAACATGTTTTATTGTGTAAAATTAATATATCAAATAAAACTTTAGCCTTAAATGTAAAAAAAGGACGAAAGAGCTGAGTGATTCAAAAGGAGGAGCAAAATGAGCTATTGGAGGTGAGTGAAATATGTTAGTTGAAAAGGAGCGAAAAGCAATCAGACAGACAATAGCAGAGGTCGGGATGCTGGACGACAACTGTGAAATCCAAAAAATCGATGCCGGTATGACGAATCATCTGTATACCTTTTATTTTGAAGGCTTACGGTATCTCATCCGCATTCCGGGAGCAGGGACGGAATATCTGGTGAATCGGAAACAGGAAGCAAATGTGTATGAACAGCTTTGCGGCAGGGGGATTGCGGATGAATTGATTTACATCAATCCTGGTTCCGGTATCAAGATTACGAAATTTCTGGACAATTCCCACATATGCGATATTAAAAATCCGGAGGAAACCAAAGCTTGTATGCTCCATCTACGGCAGTTCCATGAATTAAAGCTGAAAGTGGATCATGACTTTGATGTTTTTAAGAAAATCGGAGAGTACGAGAAGCAATGTCATGAGCCAATGCAGAACCTGAACGATTACGAAAATATACGATCTAAGATTTTGGAATTAGAAAGTATGATTGAACAGATGGAAAAAGAATACTGCCTGTGCCATATTGACGCAATATCCGATAATTTTCTAATCAAAGAAAAAGAGGTGTATCTGGTTGACTGGGAATATGCTGCAATGTGTGATCCTGATATCGACATCGCTATGTTTTGCATATATGCAGAATACGATAAAGCCAATACCGACAGGATTATCGATGAATACCACGAAACCAAATGCTCAGAAGTGATCCGAAAGAAGATATATGCCTATATGGCGGCCGGCGCATTTTTATGGGTACTCTGGTCGGAGGTCAAAAGGCTATCGGGCGCAGATCACGAAGGATATAAACAACGTCAATACCGCATAGCAAAAGAGTTTTATGAGTACGCAGCAAATTAGGGAAAGCAAGGGATGCGCTATGGAAAATAAAATAAAGAAAACAAAAGAGTTGGATATTTTGCTCATGGTAGTGCCGCTGGTCATTGTGGTTGGCTTGTGTGTGCTGTTCTTCCTCTATCCGGAGCAGTCAACCCGGATTACCGATGTTATCAGAGGCCTGCTTGGAGAAAAGATGGGATGGTTTTACATGCTCCTGGGACTTGCCGTCTTTTTAAGCACACTTTTTATTGCCTTTTCAAAGTTCGGCAGGATCAGACTGGGTAAGAACGACCGTCCGCTTTATACGAATTTCCAATGGGGGACGATGATTTTCACATCAACGATGGCCGCGGATATTTTGTATTACTCATGCAGCGAATGGGCAATGTACGCAGATGAACCGCATTTGGAAAAACTTGGTGGGATGGAGTTGTGGAGTCCGACGTATTCACTGTTTCACTGGGGGCCGATACCGTGGGGATTTTATTTGATTCTGGCCGCTGCTTTTGGTTTCATGATTCATATCAGCGGCAGGACAAAACAGAAGTTTTCTGAAAGTCTGCGCCCGCTGCTTGGTAATAAGGTGGATGGACCACTTGGAAAGCTGGTTGATTTATGTGCGATTTTTGCTCTGCTGGCAGGTACGGCGACGACGTTTTCGGTGGCAACGCCGCTGCTGACGGAAGGTATATGTGATGTATTTCATCTGAACCCTTCTGCGGCCATTCATGTTATCATCCTGATTGTTATCGCAGTGATCTATACGGCGGCTGTACTGACTGGGTTTAAAGGCATTTTATTTGTAGCCAAGATGTGTACCTTTCTCTTTTTAGGTCTGGTATTCTGGGTACTGTTTCTGTCCGGCGATACCGTTTATATTGTTGAACGAGGGATTACGTCGATCGGAAATATGACACAGAACTTTTTATCTTTGGCCACGAATCTTGATCCATCGCGGGAGAGTGGATTTGTGCAGGACTGGACGATTTTCTATTGGGCGTATTGGTTGGTCTGGTGCATTGCTACACCATTTTTTATCGGCGTGATTAGCAAAGGCAGGACAATTAAAAATGTCATTCTGGGTGGTTACGCGGCAGGGCTTGCGGGGACATTTACCAGTTTTATCGTATTTGGGAATTTTGGCCTGGCAAAGCAGGTGAAAGGAGCGGTCGATGTTGTGGGGCAGTTGGCAGACGGGATTTCGGTCCCGCAGGCGGTATTGAATATATTTCATACACTACCGTTTGCAAAAGGAGCCATCCTGCTGTTGGTCATTACGATGATTGCCTTTTATGCGACAACATTTGATACATTAACGATGGTAATTTCCATGTATTCTTATCGGGATTTAAAGGAGGGGAAGGAACCGGGGAAAAGGGTGCGGGCTTTTTGGGCGGTATTGTTTATCGTTTTGCCAATTGGATTGTTACAGGCACAGAGCTCAATGTACAGTCTGCAGTCGGTTGCGATTATAGCCGCATTTCCCATTGGTGTGATTGTCATTCTGATCGTGTTCAGCTTTTTTAAAGAAGCATCAAGGTATATTACCAAAAATAAAGATGAGAATGTGAACACGAACAAGTCGATACTATAAATTAATGCACATGTAGGAGGGTATTTTATGGATGCAAAAAAGCAAAGTAATGCAAGAAAATTGTTAACAATCGTTATTGTCGCAATCGCCGGAGGACTGATTACCAAGCTGCCATATCTGCGGGAGACATATATGGAGCCTTTACAGCAGGCAACCGGAGCGACGAAAACACAATTGGGTATGATTATGTCGGCATACGGTATCGTAAACTTTATCTGTTATTTCCCAGGTGGTGTATTGGCGGATAAATTCAGTTCCAAAAAACTGATCGTTATTTCTTGTATCGGAACGGCACTGACCGGTTTTTGGTACTGGACGATGCCGGGATTTATTGGTTTGGTAGTGATTCATGCGATTTTTGCAGTGACTACGGTATTTACGTTCTGGGCGGCAATGGTAAAATCAGTGAACCGGCTGGGCGGACCGGAAGAGCAGGGACGTCTGTTTGGCGGCCTGGAAGGCGGAAGAGGCCTTATTGGTACCGTGGCGGCATTTGGCTCGGTCGCAGTATTTGGAATGGCGGCAGATGATATTGGCGGTATGAAAAATGCGATCTTATATTATAGTATTTTATTAGTTATAGCCGGAATCCTGGCAGCGATATTTATGGAAAATGATACCCCGGCCAAGGTTGAGAAAAAAGAGAAGAATCCGCTGAACATGAAGGACTTTATGACTGTGGCAAAGATGCCGCGGGTATGGCTGTGCGGAGCACTTGGTGTCTGTAACTACTCTGCGCTGATCTTCCATGGATATGTGACAGCGTATTTATCCGAGGCGTTTGGGTTGAGTGCAACGGTAGTAGCAAATTTAAGTGTAATTCGTACGTATTTTATGATGATGGTTGGTGCTTTTATTGCCGGACTGATTTCTGACAAAATTGGCAGCCGGATAAAGTTCATTAAGTATGCATTTATCGGCATGGTTGTATTTGCTACGGCATATATCGCAATCCCGACTGGTAAAGGAGCGGTTCCAATTATTGTGGCAAATTTTGTCTGCTTTGGAATGTGTCTTTACAGTATAAAGGCGCTGTATTTTTCAACAATTGATGAAGTGCTCGTACCAAAAAAGCTGGCGGGTACCGCCTCCGGCATCATTTCACTCGTAACCTATGCACCGGAAGTTTTCTTATATACAGTTTCCGGTAAGATGGTTGATAAATATATCGGAACGGCAACACCACTGCAGGGATATATCAATTGTTTTATCGCAATGGCAATCTTATCGGCAATCGGTTTTGTCTGTGGATTTATCCTGATCAGACTTAACCGCAAAGCGATTGCAAAAGCACAGGCAGCGGGAACATTAGAAGCATAGATTACATCATGATAAAAAAGGAGGTAAATGATGCCAGCTACAAAATTATTAAGCTCATGTGAGACGGACTATAATAATGATCTGCACAGCTGGATCGAAATTGAGCAGCAGATCAGAAATCTGGCTGAGGCGGGATTTACCCACACGCAATGGATGCAGAACTGGGAAGGCGAATATATGTACAGCCGCAGTGAAATGTTCCAGGCACGGGATGTGCTTCGTCATTATGGTATCTGTGCGCACAGCATTCATGCGACTGAGGGAGGTATACGAACAAGCCGGATCAATGGAAAAAAAATATTTCAAAATCGTTATCGTTTCACGGATATTAGAAAGGATTATACATCAACAAATGAGTATCTGCGTCTTGCCGGAGTTGATCTGTTAAAAAACCGCATTGATCTGTGTACGTATATCGGTGCTTCGGTTATGGTGCTTCACATGCAGCTGCCATATATGATGTTTGAAGAAGAGCCGGAGGAAAAGACAGTATATTACCGGCAGGTGATGAAGTCGTTTGATGAGATAAAGGAATATGCGAAAGCATCGGGTGTCAGAATTGCGCTTGAAAATATGATCTGCACACCGCAAAAGTATCAGGATGAGCAATTTGATCTGATGTTTGACCGTTATGACCGTGATTTTCTGGGATTTGCTTACGATTCCGGTCACGGCAGCCTGATGTGCCGTGAGGATTATTATCATTTCCTCAAAAAATACAATGACAGACTTTATGCCACTCATCTCCAGGACAATGCTTCGATACCAGATGAGCTGCTGTATCAGGAGGACGGTGATAAGGCCGATCTGGAAGTGCTGCTCCATGACAGCCATTGGGTTCCGGATGTCGATGGAACGTTAAAAAGAGGCCTGCTCGACTGGGATCTTATTGCTGAATTAGTGGCGACGGCACCGCTTGATCTGCCGGCAGACTTTGAGGTCGTTCTGACCATAAACGAAGATGATCCGGAGGATGAGATGAAACAACTCATTCATTGCCGAAAACAGGCGGAATTATTTTATCAGAAAGTATTAAATAAAAAATAAAATAACGGAGGAATCTAAACATGAGAAAAGCATTTATCTGTCCATCTAAATATGTGCAGGGGGAAGACGAACTGTTAAATCTGGGGTATTTTGTTAAAACATATGGTGAGGCGGCGTTACTGATTGCCCACCCCGATGATGTTACCCGGGTCAAGGATAAACTGGAAGCAACCAGTAAAAAATTCGGGATTAAGCTTATTGAGAGCGGTTTTAACGGTGAGTGTTCCCGGGAAGAAGTGGCGAGACTGCAGCAAACGGCGAAGGAGCAGCAGTGTGCCTGCACAATTGGCCTTGGTGGTGGAAAAGCGATTGACACGGCAAAATGTGTTGCGGAGGGTGATGCACTCATCATTGTGCCAACGATCGCGGCTACAGACGCCCCAACGAGTCATTCCGCAGTATTGTATACTCCAGATGGAGCGTTTGATGACTATGCCTATTTTAAGCAGAGTCCCAGTGTTGTGATGATTGATACTACGGTTATCGCAAAAGCCCCGACCAGATTTCTGGTATCGGGTATGGGTGATGCGTTATCCACTTATTTTGAAGCCCGAGCCACAGCGGCGTCTTATACAAAAGTAAATGCAGGGCTGCCTTGCGGTGTACGCGAAGGAGTATGCGGGGAAGCAAGAGGAACCAAGGCGGCATTGGTAATGGCAGAGCTGTGTTACCAGACCTTATTGGAGGATGGTCTAAAAGCAAAAGAAGCCAGTGACTGTAATGTTGTCACTCCGGCACTTGAAAATATAATTGAAACGAATATTCTGTTGTCCGGTCTGGGATTTGAGAGCGCCGGCCTTGCGGGGGCACATGCGATTCATGATGGGCTCACGATATTAGAAGGTGCCCACGGCTATTTTCACGGAGAGAAAGTTGCGTTCGGCACGATCTGTCAGCTCGTACTGGAGAATGCGCCAACAGAAGAACTGGAAGAAGTCCTGCAGTTTTGTACAGAACTGGGACTCCCGGTCTGCCTTAAGGATATCGGAGTCAACGAAATTTCAGAAGAGCAGCTTCTTGCAGTAGCAGAAAAGGCATGTATACCGGAGGAATCCATTCATGCAATGCCCTTCCCGATTACGGTGGAAGCGGTGGCGGCAGCGATCCATACTGCCGACAAGATCGGGAAAGCATATAAGAACAGAGTCTAAGTAAACACATCGTGCAGAATAAAAGAAATGGGGGAAAGCAGTGAAAAAAATAATCAATAAACCGGAGACGGTAGTGTTTGAAATGTGTAAAGGAATGGCAGCGGCACATCCGGGAATTAAATTAGATGAAAAACATAAAATTTTAAGTAAAAAGGATATTAACCCAAAAAAGGTTTCATTGATTTCCGGAGGCGGCAGCGGTCATGAACCGGCTCATGCGGGATTTATCGGAACAGGAATGCTGGATGCAGCTGTCTGTGGCGACGTGTTTGCCTCACCCTCGCAGATTCAGGTATATCAGGCGATTAAAGAGAACGCATCGGAAAGCGGTACCCTGCTGATCATCAAAAATTACAGCGGCGATATGATGAACTTTAAAAATGCGGCTGTTCTGGCGGCGGAAGATGGTATTACCGTGGATTATGTAAAGGTGGATGATGACATTGCAGTAGAAGACAGTCTGTATACGGTAGGACACAGGGGCGTTGCCGGTACCATACTGGTACATAAGATAGCGGGTGCGGCGGCAGAGCAGGGGTTAAGCCTTGCGGAAGTAAAAGCACTTGCAAATAAGACAATAGCAAATGTAAAAAGTATCGGATTTGCTTTTTCGTCCTGCACCGTACCGGCCAAAGGTGCTCCAACATTTGAAATAGGAGAACAGGAAATGGAATACGGTGTCGGCATCCATGGAGAACCGGGGATCAGCAGAGATGCAGCGGCAACTGCCGATGAGCTAGCCGAGAAAATGGTTGGTTCGCTTTTAAAGGAGCTTCACATCAAGCCGGGGCAGGATACTGAAACAGCATTGTTGGTGAATGGTTTTGGCGGCACCCCACTCCAGGAATTGTATTTGCTTAACAATGCCGTCTTGAAAGTGCTTCATAAAGCAGGTGTAAGAGCCACCCGGATTTATGTCGGAAATTACATGACGAGTATTGATATGCAGGGAGCTTCGTTATCGATCCTGAAATTGGATGAGGAGCTGAAAAAGTATCTGAGCATGTATTCCGATGCTCCGGCATTTAAGATTCAGGGAACGGAAGAAGACTGTGTATATCAGCCGGCAGAGGATTCCGGTGAGGCAGCGGAGATAAGCTACGAGGTACAGACCGATGCCGGCTATGCGAAAATAGAAGGTAATAAAATAACGCTGAACAATATCATTTATCTTGTCGATAAGATGAGTGAAGTCATTATCAGAAATGAGGTTCCATTTTGTGAGTTGGATTCTTTTGCCGGGGATGGTGATTTCGGGATGAGTGTGGCAAAAGGATTCCGTAAGCTGAAAGAAGAATGGAAAGAAATTGTCCGCGAGGACGTGTTTACCATCGGTATATTCCTCCAGGAATGCGCAATGATTATCATGGAACATTGCGGTGGTGCCAGCGGGCCGATTTGGGGTTCTGCTTTCCGGAGTGCCGGTAAATCGGTCGGTGCACAGACGGAAATAGATGCAGCACAGTTTGCCGAAATGATGCAGGCAGCTGTAAAAGGCATTCAGGACACTGGGAAACGTTCCTTTGGCCGCGGTGCGGTGGTTGGAGATAAGACATTGATCGATGCGCTTGTACCTTGCGCGGATACGTGGAGTGAAGAGGCAGCGAAAGGCAGTGCCATTATTGATATATTTGCAAAAGCGGCAAAAGCGGCTGCGGACGGTGCAAAAAAGACAGAAGCGATTGTTGCCCGGATGGGGCGAGCCGGAACGGTAGGCGAGCGGAGTATCGGGCATCCGGATGCTGGAGCACATGCGTTAGGAGTTATATTTATGGAGTTAAGTGAGAGTTTAGAAAGAGTGTAGATGAGAAATTGTAAGATCGTAATTTGATATATATATTGGGGCTGTGGCACTAAAATATTAGTGTGATGGCCTCATTCTAATAAAAAAAGTAGTCGCCGGACTTTTCCAAATCCGACGATTGGTGCAAAATACTTGAAAGCACACTGGCATTAGAGCATTCGGTGATTATGTTGATTTCGATGCGAGATAAAGTGTACGAGTTTATAAAATATAAGGAAGAACTGAATAGTCAAGCATCAAATACGTTCCTAGCACCTTTGTGATGAGCAAAAGCCATAAGAATGGTGCGCCATGATCGCATTTGTATTATTGATTAAATGCGTAAGCGACGAACACCACTTCTAGTACCAGGTAGCACCTGTGTATCGGCGATGACAAGTGGTGGGGATAATGATACTTCCGTTTCGTCATAGCCCGAGCGTTAAGAGCGTCCCCGGCAATGAAAGCGGCTACCAGAGATCCTGGTGGGATGAAGATTTAATTCTTCTCATGGTGTGGAATTAGCGTTCTACCGTTTGATTGCTTCCTTAATTTACCAGGGTGTTGAGAACAAATAGGTAGAGATAAATTAAATGTATGAAAGGGCATTCTCCGTCAGAGAGAGTGCACGATCAGGCGTGGGGGCAACCCTGCGCCTGCTATTTTTATACCGGGAGTGTGCGACGGTGTGAAGAAGTGACGCTCATTATTCTCTCTACACTTCGCGGCCGGAGGCCGCCGCCTGTCCCCGAAGGGGCAGGCAAGCAGACGCGAAGCGGCTTAAGAAAAGATGGTGCCCGGCATCAACTTTTCAACGGGTTTGGGCGTCGCCCAACAAGCAGGCCGGAGCCCCCTTCCGCAGGAAGGGCGCGGATGGCGGGTATGTGCGTGCGCACAGACCCATTGCTTGCCAAACTCAAGTGGCGTTTCCGCCACCATCCAGCAGATGATGTTAAAACTAGCAGGGAGACCTGCTGATTTTGCTATCTAGCCGCAGATGTCTTTTGATTATGCTATAATTCAGACAGACGGCCATTCCTTAGATATGCGCATATATTTAGTGAGAAAAGAATACTCCTCGTAGAAGCGTTTCCCGCAGGTGCAAACGTATCGTCTTTTGCGTAATATTAGAATAACTTCTTTATGGTTAATCGGAAAATGCTTTATTTTCTGTGTGCGATAATCATGAATCTTTGAAGTTGAGAGGCCACAACAAGGACAGACGTGTTCTTTTGGCTTTGTTTCAAGATAAACATTGATTACTGAGTCCGATTGTTCGAGTTTTTTTACGGTTACCTCTTTTAAATTTAATAACTTACTGATAGAATTAGAATGCACTTATACCAAAGCTCCTTTCTTGTTTGTCTAGTCAACAACATTTTAGCAGTTTTGTGTTATAAGTGCATTTTTTATAAAGAAAATGCTGGAGCAGATGATTTTATAAATCATCCACCCCAACATTTAGTATAGAGCCAATATTTATAAATGGATAGTGCATAACCGGAAAAAAGAGGGTGCCCCAAAGTTGCCCCAGATGGGTTTTGCAGAATGTGTAGACAACAGAAAACCCCGTAAACACAAGGGTTCACAGGGTTACTGTTTATAGTTATCTAAAGGAATGAGAGTAAAGTGTACATCTTGCGATGCAACTTTATGAGGGGGGGAGATAGATAAATTACTTATCTATCTTGATTACTAGTATAGGACTTAATTAAGTCTAAAATATGTTTAAATTATAAAAGGTATCGAAAGTTTCTTAAGGAGAACTTAAGACGATTTTGTAATTGTACAATTTGCGGTAAAGGCGTTACAATATGGGTATTGAGAAAAATTAAATATAGGAGGTTTTCTAAATGATGGAAAAAGCAAAAGACGGGATGATGTTAGCTCTCGTCAAGGAAAAGCCAGAGGAGGGACTTTGGCTTAAGGAGGTACCGATTCCCTCAGTCGGGCCAAACGATGTGAAGATTAAGATTCACAAGACAGCAATCTGTGGTACGGACGTGCATATCTATCAGTGGAATCAATGGGCTAAGGATACGATTCCGATTGGCCTAACCGCCGGCCACGAGTACGTTGGGGAAGTGGTAGAGACCGGTGAGGCTGTACAAGGATTCAAAGTTGGGGACTTAGTTTCTGGAGAAGGGCATATCACTTGTGGGAAGTGTCGAAATTGCCTGGAAGGACATAAGGAAAACTGTCGGGATGCCAAAGGCGTCGGTGTCAATAGAAACGGTGCCTTTGCCGAATACCTAGTCATTCCACAGTCTAATGTGTGGCCTTGCACTTCCAGAATACCGGAGGAGCTTTACGCGATCTTTGACCCCTTTGGTAATGCTACTCACGCCACTCTTTACTATGATTTAATTGGTGAAGATGTGCTGATAACCGGTGCAGGTCCTATCGGTATTATGGCTGCCGCCATTGCTAAATTTGGTGGAGCTAGGCATATCGTGGTAACCGATATGAACGAGTATCGCTTGGATCTAGCGAGAAAGTTAGGAGCGACGCGTACCGTTAATCTTAAAGAAGAGAGCTTACGGGACGTTATGAATGAAATCGGCATGCGAGAAGGCTTTGATGTGGGTCTGGAGATGTCGGGAGCACCAGCGGGACTCTCCGATATGATTCGCAATATGAAAAACGGTGGCCACATCTCGCTATTAGGATTACAGCCTAAAGAAAGCAAGGTAGATCTAGAAAAAGTGATTTTTAGCGGTTTGGTACTGCGAGGAATTTATGGACGAAAAGTCTGGGATACCTGGTATAAGATGTCCACGATGATTCAAGCAGGTCTTGATATTTCGGGAATTATTACCCACCGATTTGACATCCAGGATTATGAAAAAGGCTTTGCGGCGATGATCTCTGGTAATTCAGGTAAGGTGATTCTAGATTGGACGAAAATTCACGAAGGAGGGAGATAAATGTTTTCCAAAGAAGAAGCCCTTTCTTTCTATAAGAAGGAAGTAGATGATATTAAGGAAGCAGGTTTATTTAAAGGCGAGGTGCCAATCGTTTCTCCGCAAGGAGCGAAGGTACTTCTTAGCGATGGCAGAAAAGTCTTAAATATGTGTGCGAATAACTATTTAGGTCTAGGAGATAACGAGCGTTTAATAAAGGCCGCGAAAGCTACGTACGATGAGCGCGGCTACGGGGTAGCGTCGGTTCGCTTTATCTGTGGAACCCAGGATATTCATAAAGAGCTAGAAAAAGAACTGTCGAAGTTTTTACAGACAGAAGACACGATTCTGTACTCTTCTTGCTTTGATGCTAATGGCGGTTTGTTTGAAACCCTTTTAGGCAAAGAAGATGCGGTGATTAGCGATGAGCTAAATCACGCTTCGATTATCGATGGCGTTCGCCTTTCAAAAGCCATGCGCTATCGTTATAAGAACAACGATATGGAAGATTTAGAGACGCAGCTAAAGGCAGCTGATGAAGCGGGAGCGAGAATTAAGTTGATTGCGACCGATGGTGTCTTCTCGATGGATGGTATTATCTGTAATCTACAAGGTGTGTGTGATTTGGCGGATAAGTACCATGCGCTGGTGATGGTGGATGATAGCCATGCAGTGGGCTTTATCGGGGCTCATGGTAGAGGCACGCCGGAATACTGCGGCGTTAGCGATAGAGTCGATATTATTACGGGAACTCTAGGAAAAGCCTTAGGTGGTGCCAGTGGCGGTTATACCAGCGGGCGTAAGGAGATTATCGATATTCTTAGACAGCGTTCAAGACCGTATCTCTTTTCTAACTCGGTGGCACCGGCCATTGTCGGAGCTAGCTTAGAATTACTGAAAATGCTCGGAGAAAGTACAGCACTTCGGGATCACCTTGAAGACTTAACGGCGTATTATCGCCAGCAGCTAGTTGACAATCACTTTGATATCGTTCCGGGAACTCACCCCTGTGTGCCGGTTATGCTTTACGATGAGAAGGTTACCGCAGAATTCGCCAAAAGAATGATGGAAAAGGATGTATACGTAGTAGCCTTTTCTTTCCCGGTGGTGCCAAGAGGAAAGGCGAGAATCAGAACTCAGGTAAGCGCTGCCCATACGAGAGAAGATATCGACTATATTGTTAAGTGTTTTAAGGAAGTAAGAGAAGAGATGGGATTATGATTATAAAAAATGTGAAGGTCTACGGAAGGGACCAAGTATTTCGCCAGGGCGAAGTAGTTATTCGGGAGGGTCTGTTTCAAAAGGAAGCCTTACCAGATGAAGAGTTGATTGACGGGAAGGGGTGCTATGCCATTCCTGGTCTAATCGACATGCATTTTCACGGCTGTATGGGCAGTGATGTGTGTGACAACGACTCGGAAGGCTTGCAAAAAATTGCTGATTATGAAGCCTCCGTTGGCGTTACCAGTATGTGCCCAGCTACGATGACGCTACCCTTAGCGGAACTTGGTGACGTGGTCTCGGGTATCGCTGATTTTAAAAGCGATAGCGGCGCCAAGTATGTAGGCATTAATATGGAAGGTCCTTTTATTAGCAAAGTCAAAAAGGGCGCTCAAGATGACAGTAATATTATTCCGGCGAACGTAGAAGTCTTTCGGGAGTTTCAAAAAAGAGCCAAAGGCCTAGTTAAGTTTATCGGGGTAGCGCCCGAGGTGGAAAGTGAAGTAGCGCTTGACTTTATTAAGGGAGTAAAGGATGAAGTTAGTGTTTCTCTGGCTCACACAAATGCAGATTATGAGGAGGCAGATAGAGCCTTTACGGCAGGAGCAAAGGCAGTGACTCATTTATTTAACGCCATGTCGCCTTTCGGTCACCGGGATCCGGGAGTTGTCGGAGCCGCCTTTGACCATCCTGAGGTCTTTGTGGAACTAATTTGTGACGGTATTCATCTCCATCCTAGTATGGTGCGAGTCGCCTTTCAGCTCTTTGGCACCAAGCGCATCTGTCTGATTAGCGATAGTATGCGGGCAACAGGTCTGGCAAACGGCACCTATACTCTTGGTGGTCAAGAGGTGAATGTTCATGACGGTAAAGCGACAATGGTGAAAGACGGCGCGATCGCCGGTTCCGTTCATAATCTGTTAGAGTGCTTAAGGTATACGGTGAACGAAGTGGGAATCCCCCTAGAAGAAGCACTGGCCTGTGCCACCATTAATCCCGCGAGAGCCCTTAAGCTAGAAGATCGATACGGAGGTATTGAAGCAGGTAAGGTGGGGAACCTAGTGTTACTAAATGAGAAGTTACAAGTTGAAAAAGTATTGATAAACGGCTAAAGCAAAAGCCCCGTGAACCGAAGTTCCCGGGGCTTTCACTTATAGTTATTTAAAGGAATGAGAGTAAAGTGTGCATCTTTTGATGCAACTTTATGAGGGGGGAGATAGATAATTTCTTATCTATCTTGATTACTATTATAGGGGCCAATTATGTCTAAAGTTTGATTGAACTATTAAACAAAAGTGAAATTCCTTAAAGAAAACTTAAAAATAGTAATTATTATTGTTACTAAAAACATCTAAAGATGCCATATTCAGACAATCTTAATAATTTACCAATCTTTCTCTTAAAAAGTGGATGATAATCTTGTATCATGTAAGGGAGGTGATGAATTATGGCAAATATATTAGTATGTGATGACGATAAAGAAATCGTTGAGGCAATTGGCATTTACTTAGAGCAAGAGGGCTATACTATCTACAAGGCGTATGATGGCATGGAGGCCTTAAAAGTATTGAGGGAAGAGACGATAAATCTTCTAATTATTGATGTGATGATGCCAAAGTTAGATGGAATACGGGCTACTCTTAAAATAAGAGAAGAGAACAATATGCCGATTATTATTTTATCTGCAAAATCTGAAGATGCGGATAAAATACTAGGTCTTAATGTAGGGGCCGATGATTACGTCACGAAACCCTTCAGCCCTCTAGAGTTAGTAGCAAGGGTGAAATCCCAGCTGCGGCGTTTTACGAAGCTCGGTTCAGAAATGAAGACAGAGGGAAGTGTAATCTATTCATCAGGTGGTCTGTCGATTAATGACGACTTGAAAGAGGTAAGTGTTGATGGCGAGTTGATTCGTCTAACACCAATAGAATACAATATTTTACTATTGCTAGTTAAGAATCAGGGGAGAGTGTTTTCTACGGACCAAATCTATGAAAGTATATGGAATGAAGATGCCATCGGTGTGGATAATACGGTAGCGGTGCATATTCGCCATATCAGGGAGAAGATTGAGATTAATCCCAAAGACCCTCGCTATTTAAAAGTAGTCTGGGGTTTGGGCTATAAGGTAGAAAAGCTCTAGAAGGGAGCATAAAATGAAGAAATGGTATAAAGCTGGTGTTACGAAAGCGAGTCTCGTAATCCTAGCGATTATTTGTGGAACGATGTTTATCACCAGCTTCGTGTGGTTTGGCTTAAACGCTCAGGATACAGATTCTCTTTTGCCGACAACGCGGGTGGCAAAATTCGAAGAATCCAGTCGCTTTAAAGAGCTTTTAAGCAGTGACTCGGGTACGATTGCTCAGGGCATAAAGGGGCGAGTGCTTCGAGAAAAGGAAGAGGCTGGCGAGCTCTTAGATTTAAAAAAGTATTCGGAGACAGGCGAGTTTTCTAAAAAGGACGAAAGTGGATTTTCTTACCGAATTGCCGATTTATTAGCTTGGGGATCAATGAATGGGTATACGATGACTCATTATAATGAGCTTATGTACGAAATGCAAAGCACGATTCCGGAGGGGCCATCTGTAATTGTGTGTCAGAAGGCGGATGATAGCTATCAGTATTTTACGGTAGCTGACTTTCATAATATTGTGAAGGAAGAGGATTACACATTTAGCTTTGGTCAGGATAACACGTATAATGAAGACCCGGAGGGGTATTATTCCTTTGATGACTTCGTCTATGCCAACGAAGGAGCTAGTGTCTACGGCAAAGATAATGCCCAGATTTATAAAAAAATCTGGATGTTTACCGGGGTAACATATGCCGAGGAGTATAAAACCATTAGTGGCAAATCAATATTAGAAATCGCTAATACAGAGCCTGAATGGAATGGCAAGCTCCAGGAAATGTACGAAATGCTAGGAAGCGCTCTTGACTCCTTTGGACAAGCGGGCAGTGGCCTTACGTATATGGAGGAGAACTTCCGCCAGGGCGATACGAATCTTACGTACGTCTATGCAAATAAAACCGATGGGATTATGCAGACAAATGATGAGAGCCTGAAGAACAATCCCGACAAGATTAAAGAAATCGGCAATGGGAGAAGTGCAAAGTACGTAATTGTCAAACCGCGACTTAAGGACTTTGATACCAATATAGAAAAGGCATCGGCCACGGAGTGGATGAGCTATGCAAAAGAACTTATGGGCGATGATTACAAGGATAAGGACTTTACGCTTGCCTTGGCTGTTGATGGGGATTACCCTGTCAAAGACAATTACTACGAGCAAAGCGAAGTCTATAAAAGCTTTTACCGTCAAGCTGGTGATTACACCATATTTTTCATCTTAGGTCTCGTGGGCACGCTGGTTAGTGTGTTATGGCTAACGGTAGTATCTGGTCGTCGTTCTAGGGATGAAGAATTGCATTTAAATATGTTTGACCGGTTAAAGACAGAACTAGCAGCCGTTTTAGTTATCGGGGCAGAAGCCTTTGTAGTAGCAGCCATCGGTTCTCAGTATGGCTTTTCCACGACGAGTTCTGGATATGCAGTGGCCAACCATTCGGTTTCTCTCGTATGGGTAATCATCTTCTTTGCCAGTATGTGTCTATTTTTAGCAGGGTACTTGTCCTTAGTTCGCCGGATTAAGGGACGAACCCTTTGGAAAAATAGTATTCTGAAATACTTGGTGAATTTAGTACAGATAGCCTTCCGTCATGTAAACATTCTTTGGCGTACGGTACTTCTCTTCGTGATTTTTGTTTTGATTCATTGGGTGACTTTAGGTGCAGGCACTTCGTCCATGCCAGTGGTGATGTTAGTAGCAGAAATCGCCGGCCTTGTATATTTGGTACGAACGACTCTCGGAAGAGCGGCGATTCATAAGGGCATTAAGCGGATTGCTGACGGGGATTTGAATTACAAGATTCCATACCAGTTTCTAAAAGGAGAGCAGCTAGAGATTGCGGAGAAAATCAATAATATTGGCGAAGGACTTGATAAGGCAGTAGAAGAAAGTCTTCGCAGTGAGCGGATGAAGACGGATTTGATTACGAATGTATCCCACGACATTAAGACACCGCTTACATCGATTATTAACTACATTGGTCTGTTAAAGCAGGAGAATTTTACTGATCCTAAGCTAGTGAAGTACTTAGATATATTAGAGGAAAAGGCCATGCGTCTAAAGACCTTGACTGAAGATGTAGTGGAGGCTTCAAAGGCCAGCTCAGGAAATGTTAATCTTGAGTATATGAACATTAATTTAGTGGAGCTAATCCAACAGACTAGTGGAGAATTCGCTGAGCGCTTAGAGTCACGTAAGCTAACGGAGATCCTTAGCCTTCCAGAGACCGAAGTGGTGGTGCGCTTAGATTCCAGACAGACCTGGCGGGTGCTTGAAAATATCTACAATAATGCGGTGAAATACTCCCAGCCAGGAACACGGGTATACTCTCACTTAGAAGTGAAAGACCAGCGAGCGTACTTTAGCCTTAAAAATATCTCGGAAGAGGAGCTTAATATTACCCCTGATGAGTTAACGGAGCGCTTTATAAGAGGGGATGCTTCCAGGAGTAAGGAGGGCAGTGGTCTAGGCTTATCCATTGCGAAGAGTCTAACTGAACTCCAAGGCGGTACCTTTACAATCAACCTCGATGGGGACCTCTTTAAAGTAACTATTAGTTTTCCAATCATCAAATAAGAACCAAAAAGGACAAGGTCGCGTTTTAGACCTTGTCCTTTTTAGACCTTTAGTTTAATTTCCGTTTAAGCATTTCGGGATTGGTCGCGTGGGTTAGCGCCGTCTCTGCGGTAATGCGACCTTCATTATAAAGCTTTAGAAGGCTTGAGTCCATGGACATCATATCCTCAGTGGTAGAGGAGTAGACAATGCCATCGATTTGGGGAATCTTGGTATCCCTAATCATGTTACGGATGGCTTGGTTTACGGTCATTAGTTCAAAGACCGGTGCCATTTTCCCGTCTACTGTAGGTACAAGCTGTTGGCAGATAACCGCCTGAAGAACCATGGAGAGTTGAACGGCGATTTGGGCCTGCTGGGAAGCGGGGAAAACATCGATAATTCTATCGATGGTATTGGCGCTTCCTAGTGTATGGAGAGTCGAGAAAATCAAGTGACCGGTTTCGGCAGCAGTCATGGCGACCTGAATGGTCTCGTAGTCTCGCATCTCTCCAAGAAGGACCACATCAGGGCTTTGTCTAAGCGCCGCGCGCAGGGCGGTGATATAGCTATTGGTATCGGCGTTAATCTCTCGCTGGCTGACGATACTTTTCTCGTGCCGGTGTAGGTATTCTAGAGGGTCTTCTAACGTAATAATATGCTTTTCTTCCGTTTTGTTAATCTGGTCGATTAAGCAGGCCAAGGTAGTTGATTTTCCACTGCCTGCCGGTCCGGTAATCAGCACAAGACCCTTTGAGAAGTCCGTACAGTTCATAATGTTGGCTGGAATTCCCAGTTCAGCCGCTGCCGGTAGGGAGAAGGCGATAGTACGAATAACCGCCGAAAGCGCTCCTCTTTGTTTATAAGCGCTAACCCGGAATCTTGAAAGCCCAGGAATCGCAAAAGAGAAGTCGTCATCACCCGTATGAAGGAGTTTCTCTAAGGAGCGATCCCCAGCTAAGGTATAGATTTGCTCTACCAAAGCTCGGGTGTCCGAAGCGGTAAGCTTCTCGGTACCGATGTGTTCTAATTTACCGGCCGCGCGAATGGTTGCCGGGAGACCCGCCACCACAAAGAGGTCGGAGCCTTCCATTTCGACGGCTTTATCAAATAGTTCGTTTGCATTTATCATTTTCGCTTTTCGCCTTTCTACATCAGCTTATAAGTGTCATCTTCCGTCCAGGTATTAGAAGGGACTTCCTTCCAGGACGTAATCGTATAATATCCATCTTCGTCATGACCCGTTTCGTTCATAGTCAGAGTGACTTCTAAGTGAAGTTTGTCGTTTATCTTTTCGGTAATCAGTAAGGTAACTGCGTCGCTATCTTCCTGGGTAGTAACGTTTCCTTCAAGAGTCTCTAAAGAGAGGGCGCTACCAGTAGCTAGCGACTTTTCGCAAGCCTCATCGATTTTCTTTAAGGTCTTGGTGACTTCGATTTCTGCTTGGTAGTAAGCTTTGCTTTTATTCGCGGCTTCCTTGCTCATATTAAAGTCGCTTAAGGAACCTGAAAGAGAAAGGATGGAAAAAATAACTAAGCAGAGCACCATAAAGATCATGACCAGAGAGATGGTTCCCATATTAGAGATGGGGGCATTTTTTTTATTCATCGTTTGAGCCCTCCCCTCGCTTTTTGATAATGGGCAACCTCAAGTTCATAGAGAGGTTCCTTCTGATCGTCGTGATAGACACTCAGTCGATACGTAGGGAGATCCTCGCTAGTGCCTTCCTCCACCAGAATTTCATAGGTATGCTGGCCCTTTTCGCAGGGTTCGAGCAAATCGTTATAGTAAAGTGGAGACGCTATCTTTTTACCTAAGCGTAGTTCTTCAGCTAAGCTGGTGGTTTCGCTAACGGCAAAATCATAGGCTTTGCTTTCATTACTGATTAGGTGCGACTTTACGAAGACCTGCAAGCAAATGGCGCAGGCCACGGTAAAGAAACAAATAGCAATGATAAATTCCATTAAAAAGGTACCGGAGCGGCCCCGAAGTTGTTTATTCATCGTGCTCACTCCTTTCTCCTAAGGTAACGTGGCAGCGTATTTGCCTAGCGTCAATGGTTTCGAAAGTGAAAAGACCATCTTCGCTTTCCGTCATGGATAGATAGTGGAGGGGCATAATCGTGGTACCGTCAGCGAGAGAAAAGTCTACACCGTCGCTGATAAATAGTTCCATGAGATTGCCATCGTGGAGATAAATGTAGGTATAGTAATCGCTAACCTCTCCTTCTTCTTTAAAGGTAAGGCAATCGGTGCCTTCGATTTCGGTAATCTGAATCTGGCCACCGCTATCGTTTTGCCGAAACTTGGTGGTCAGGTAGGAAAGCGCGGTACGGCTCTCGCCTTTGGCCTGAATTTCCGAAGTGTTTCGCCCGTAAAAATCAGCCGAGATTACCACTAAGATCACGGAGGAGACCACAAAGACGAAAAACAACACGATAGGGAAGATCATTTCGATCATATGCTTGCTCTGATTATTCTTCATCTGGCACCTCCCGGGGAATAATGGTAACGGAAGGCGCAATATTTTGGCCCCGTACCGAGTAGTGAACGATGTACCGGTCCGCGTCATAGCTAATTCCGTAGTGTTCTTTTAAATACTCTAGGCTTTCAGGGTAAGATCCCTCTAGGGCGTAACACTGAGCAACGCCTCTACTAAGGGCTTCTTCTAAGCGTACAGCTTCCTCGGCAGTGGTTCGCTTATCCAGCTTTTCCGTTAAGAACCAAAAGCCAAATAGGACCACCACGAAGATGGCTACGGAGATTATGATATTTTTAAAAGGTGATTCCGTTTTAGACGTTACAAAACGTGCTTTCATAGCATTCTCCAATTTCTAGATACTTGAGAGGATTCCCATCAGTGGCAACATGACCGAAAGTAGTATCAGTCCGACCACGATCGAAAGGATAATCACGAGCGTCGGCTCAAGGGTATTGATAATATTAATAAATTTCTGTTCAATTTCTTCGTTATATTTATCGGCAATCTGATCCATCACCTCGTCAAGGGAGCCTGTCCGAGAGCCGATGGAGGTCATTTTTGCGTACAGACCGGAGAAAATCCCGGTGCTTAGAAGTGCTTTCGAAAGGGGAACCCCTTCTTCTACCTCCGTCTTACACTCTTCTACCTTCTTTGAAAAAAGCGGATTATCCGTTAATTTAGCCGTCATCTCTAAGCATTCTTCGGGATTAAGGCCGCTGCTAAGGGTTAAATACATGCCACTAGCAAAGCGCCCAGCCGCTACTCGCTCCATGGTGTTTTTTAGAAAAGGCACGCGAGAAGCAAAGCGGGAGAACATTTGCCGTCCCCTGTTAGTTCCGGCAAAGAAGAGAATTAACCCCACCAGGATGACAACGATAACCACAAGCACCACTGCATAGCGGTTAATACCCTGTCCGAAAGCTAAAATCGCTTTGGAGAATCCGGTCATTTCACTGCCTAACTGCAGAAAGACTTGATTGAAAATAGGCATGACCTTAATAATCAGGACGAGGATTACGGCGACTAACATGGTAATCATAATCGCCGGATAGGTGACGGCATTTTTGATTGCTTGAGAAATAGAAGCTTCTCGGTCGTAGTGGGAAGATAAGGCTTCAAAGACCGTATCTAACTTTCCAGTCTGTTCACCGATTTCCACCATGTGTAGCATATAGTTAGGAAAGGCGTTGGCACTTGCTAGGGCCTCGTACATGCTCCCGGTCTTGGTAAAGTGCTCCTGAATAACTTTTAGGAGTGCTAGCTCGCCGCTACTGGCGCAGTCTTCTTGGAGGAGTTCAAGCCCCTCAGTAGAAGAGATGCCCGCTTGTAGAATCATACTCATTTGGGAGCAAAAGGCCGATACCTCTTGGTTTGATAAAGGCGCTATTTTCTGTGTATTCATGAAAGTTCCTCTCTTTCTCATTCTTCTTCGTCACTAATAGGTAAACTCGATGACGTAATTTCCGCCTTCGCCGATAAAATCTTTTAACGTCTCATTATCGCTGCTCGCAGCGAAGGTGGGATCCATCAAAGACCAGGTCTCGCCATCAAATTGGATGATGTTATCAATCCAGCCTTCGTCCTCTATGTAAGTGCTTATCCAGGCGTGATAGACTTCACCGGCATAACCCACCTCTAGGCGGGTAGGAATTCGCTGGGATCGCAGCATTGTGGTCATCAGCGAAGCGTAGTCAAAGCAAATGCCTTTTCCGGTACTTAAGGTCTCATCGGGATTTGGCCGGTAACCGAAGCTAACATTTTTCGCCTTTTCCCGGTCGTATTCCGTATTCTCTACTACAAAGTGGTAGATATCTTCCACGGTCTCGATATCCGAGTAGGAGTCTTTCGCCAGTTCGCTGCCCTTTTGCACCGCCGCCGAATCAGGAGTAAAATTTACGTATTGATTGGGGTATAAAAAGGGAAGAAATTCGTCTGCTAGGGTCACTTCGATATCTTGGGTAAAGGCCACTAGGTATTTATCGTTCTCGGTACTTTCCATTAGCCGCAATTTGTAGCTGCCATTGCCAGCTGGAAAGAGAAAGGTTTCAAAGCCGCCGGTATTTTCGATAACGTAGAGATATTCGGCACCATTCGGAGCAAACATCTGCAAACGAACTTTAGGGTTATTACCCATGTAGTTAACCATTACATAGCCTTGGTCCACATGAGAAGCATCATAAGTGACGGTCTCGTTGCCGTAGATTAGTGTGCCACTAGCTTCGGGAACATATACGTGAGGGGTATTATCACGAGGTGGACCCGTAGGTTTCTCCTCAGGTGAATTCCCGGTATCCGGATTATTGCCTCCTGCAGAAGAAGTGCCTCCGCCGTCGGCCTTATCGCTTCCGCAACCACTTAGGAGGCAGCATGAAGATAGCACAAGCATCAATATGAAAATGGATAGTTTCTTCATTAAAAGTCTCCCTTCGTTGCAATCGTAATTCCTTTCAATTATAATGTGTGAGACAGAGTATAGTCAAGCAACCAGAATGTGGTATATGAAAGATGTGTTAAAAATGACAAAAAAGTACAAGTCTATAGCGATTATGATGATGATAATACTCCTTTTTCCTTCGCAGCTAGTGCAGGCAGCAGAACCTATCGATGGAATGGCGGAAGAGGGAACCTTGCAGGAGCTAGAGGAAAGCGCCCTGAAAATGCCGACGGAGACAGCGGATATTGCGGATTGGCCAGTAGGACCTGCTACCCATGGCCGTAGTGCCATCGTCATGGATGCGGATACGGGAGCGATTCTTTACGGCAAGAATATTGATGAGAAAGAATTTCCGGCCAGTATTACAAAAGTGCTCACCGCCTTAATCGCTTTTGAAAATAGTGAACCGACCGATTCTGTCACCATCTCGGAAGAGTGTGAGTACTCGGTCCCCGTCGGGTATACCCATGTAGGGCTAAAGACCGGGAACGTGCTGACGATGGAAGAAGCGCTACTAGCCACCTTACTGGCCTCAGCTAATGAAGCAGCGTACTCGGTGGGCGAGAATGTAGGGAAGAACGCCGGTCACGATTACCAGTGGTTTATCGAAGAGATGAACCGTCGGTGTCAGGAACTAGGAGGTTTAAATTCTAATTTTGTGAACACCAACGGCCTTCATGACGAGAATCACTATACGACGGCTAGAGACATGGCTATCATTGGCCGCGAGTTATGTAAGTATCCGGAGTACTTCACCTTGAGCCAGACTCTAGAGCGTCAGATTCCCGCCACCGAGACCTGCGTCGAGCTGAATCTTTGGCAAGGGGATATGATGCTTTGGCCCTCGGCTGAGGATTATTATGAGCCGGTCATCGCTGGAAAGACAGGTTATACGGATTCGGCGAGGAGTACCTTGTTTACCGTAGCTGATGATGGTAACATGCGCTTAATCTGTGTGGTGCTTCATACCTATGGCGCTAATTCTTACGCAGATACGAAGAGTCTCTTAGAATATAGCTTTGCCAACTTTAAAAAGACTGAAGCCCTAGGAGCGGAAGTGGTCTTACCAAAGGACGCGTCCGCCGAAGAGGTGAGTCTGGAAGAGGTAAAAAACCCTAATGGGACGATGACCACAAACTACCTCTATAAAGGTCAGCTAGTGGGAACGAAGACCAGTGCAAAAAAAGCTGAAACTCCCAGTAAGGATAGTGATGCCGAGGAAACGCCGGACACTTCTAGAAAGACGAGAGCGAAAACTTCGATGGGGAAGACGATTATCCTAATTGCTATAGGAGCCGTACTGGTACTGATACTTCTATTTTTAGGCGGGGCGATTTTAAGACAGAAAAGAAGGCGAAAAGGAAGGCGCAGAAGACGACACCACAGGCGGTAACCCTTGACGTATAGCCTTTTTTTTACTATAATAGGAAGATATTATGAAAAAGACTATGACGAAGACAGTAGGTCGATGCAGAAAGCAAAAGCGAGTCAGGGACGGTGTGAGCCTGATGTTAGTATGTAACGAGTGAACATCACTTCTGAGTTCCGGTTGCCAAAGGCAGGGCCAAGTAGTAAGCGGCGGATTCTTCTCACGTTACGGAGAAGGCATATGATAGTATGTTAGGTGGTTTATAAGCGATATTTTTCTCGTCCTAATTTTAGATTAGGGCGAGTTTTTTCATTAAGGAGGAAAGTTATGTACGACAAAGTGCAGAAGGATTTAAATTTTGTAGACCGTGAGAAAGCGGTAGAGAAATTTTGGAAAGACAACGAAATCTTTGAAAAGAGTATGGAGCAGCGGGAAGGCCAGGAGATGTATATGTTTTACGACGGGCCCCCGACCGCAAATGGTAAGCCTCATATCGGTCACGTGCTAACTCGCGTTATCAAGGATATGATTCCCCGTTACCGGACGATGAAAGGGTATGAAGTGCCGCGAAAAGCCGGTTGGGATACTCATGGCTTGCCGGTAGAACTGGAAGTGGAGAAAGAGTTAGGACTCGATGGAAAAGATCAAATCGAAGAATTTGGTCTCGAGCCATTTATTAAAAAATGTAAAGAAAGCGTTTGGCGTTATAAAGGCATGTGGGAGGATTTTTCCGATACCGTTGGTTTCTGGGCGGATATGGAGAATCCTTATGTCACGTATGACAACGATTATATTGAATCCGAGTGGTGGGCACTAAAAGAAATCTGGGACAAGAGTCTCTTATATAAAGGCTTTAAAGTGGTGCCTTACTGCCCGCGCTGCGGCACGCCTCTATCCGCTCAAGAAGTGGCTCAGGGCTATAAAGACGTTAAGGAAAAATCAGCCATCGTCAGATTTAAAATCAAAGACGAGGATGCGTATGCACTTGTGTGGACCACCACCCCGTGGACGCTGCCTTCTAACTTAGCTCTTTGTACGAATCCCAAGGAAGAGTATGCAAAAGTGAAAGCGGATGACGGTAAGGTGTACTATTTGGCCAGTGCTCTCCTTGAGCAGGTACTGGAGATGCCCTATGAGGTATTAGAAACCTTTACGGGAAAAGAGCTAGAAGGTAAGGAATATGAACCCCTCTTTGAAGGGGCGAAAATAGCTGCGGATAAAGCGAATAAAAAAGCCTTCTTCTTTACTTGCGCCGATTACGTTACCTTGACTGACGGTACGGGCATTGTTCATATTGCGCCGGCCTTTGGTGAAGATGATGCCAAGGTGGGGAGAGAATACCACTTGCCTTTCGTTCAGCTTGTTAATAGTAAGGGCGAAATGTCAGGAGGGGCGCCGTTTGACGGAGTGTTTGTCAAAAAAGCCGATCCCCTTATCTTAGAGGAATTAGAAAATCGCGGGCTTTTATTTGCCGCTCCAGTTTTTGAACATAGCTATCCCCATTGCTGGCGCTGTGATACACCGCTTATTTATTACGCACGGGAGTCTTGGTTTATCGAGATGACCGCCGTTAAAGAGAACTTGATTAAAAACAACAATACCATTAACTGGATCCCTGAGAATATCGGGAAGGGTCGCTTTGGTGATTGGCTAGAAAACGTCCAGGACTGGGGCATCTCGAGAGACCGCTACTGGGGGACGCCACTGCCAATCTGGCAATGTGAATGTGGACACCAACACGCCATTGGCGGTATTGAAGAGCTTAAGAAGCTTTCTGATAACTGCCCAGATGACATTGAGCTCCACCGCCCATACATCGATGAGGTAACAATCCCTTGTCCGATTTGCGAAAAGCAGATGTACCGGGTGCCAGAAGTTATTGACTGCTGGTTTGACTCAGGAGCGATGCCTTTTGCCCAGTATCACTATCCTTTCGAAAATAAAGAGCTTTTTGAAAAGCAGTTTCCTGCCGACTTTATTAGTGAGGCGGTAGATCAAACCAGAGGTTGGTTTTACTCTTTACTGGCGATTTCCACCCTACTTTTTGATAAAGCACCCTATAAGAACGTCATCGTTCTCGGCCACGTCCAAGACGAAAAAGGCCAGAAGATGAGCAAGTCTAAAGGAAATGCGGTGGATCCCTTTGAAGCCTTAGAGACGTATGGAGCCGATGCGATTCGCTGGTATTTTTACGTGAATAGTGCGCCTTGGCTACCGAATCGCTTCCACGGACAAGCTGTACTGGAAGGTCAGCGCAAGTTTATGGGAACCCTCTGGAATACGTACGCCTTCTATGTCTTGTACGCCAATATTGATAACTTCGATCCCACAAAATACGAGTTTAATTATGAGCAGCTGCCGGTTATGGATAAGTGGCTTCTGTCAAAGCTCAATACCCTGGTTAAGGAAGTGGACGAGGACTTAGCGAACTACAAGATTACCGAGCCAGCAAGAGCGCTCCAGAGCTTTGTGGATGACATGAGTAACTGGTACGTTCGCCGCTCAAGAGAGCGCTTCTGGGCCAAAGGTATGGAGCAGGATAAGATTAACGCCTATCAAACCCTTTATACTGCCCTAGTGACCGTATGTCAGGTGGCGGCACCGATGATTCCTTTCATGACGGAAGACATCTACCAAAACCTTGTAAGAAATATCGATAAGCGGATGCCAGAAAGTATTCACCTCTGTGATTACCCAGAGTATCACCAGGAGTTTGTGGATCAGCAATTAGAGGCGGATATGGACCGGGTACTAAAAGTAGTGGTTATGGGCCGGGCTTGTCGCAACACCGCGAACATCAAGAATCGTCAACCGATTGGTCAGATGTTTATTAAGGCGCCCTTTAGCTTTTCGGATTTTTACAAGGATATCGTGAGCGAAGAGTTGAATGTGAAAGAAGTGCTCTTTAAAGAAGATGTGAGTGCTTACGCTTCTTATAGCTTCAAGCCCCAGTTAAAGACGGTGGGGCCGAAATACGGAAAGCTTTTAGGTGGCATCAAACAGACGCTAACAGAGCTTGATGGCAATGCGGCCATGGATGAACTTAACCGAGAGGGAGCGATTAAGTTCCCCGTGAATGGTCAAGAAGTGACCCTCTTTAAAGAGGACTTATTAATTGAGAACGCCCAGATGGAGGGCTTTGTTTCGGAAAGCGACAATGGCATTACCGTGGTTCTCGATACCCACTTATCGGAAGAGCTTTTAGAGGAAGGTTTCGTTAGAGAAATCATCAGTAAGGTTCAGACCATGCGAAAGGAAGCGGACTTTGAAGTCATGGATAAGATTCTCTTAACGTATGAAGGGAATGACAAGATTGTTGATATATTTACCCGCAATGGGGAATTTATTGCGGAAGAGACTATGTGTGCTACAGTTAGCCACGAGGCCCCGAAAGGTTTTGTGAAAGCCTGGAAGATTAACGATGAAGATGTAGAGTTAGGTGTAGAAAAAGTATAAAAAATGAGAGTGTTTTACGGGAGGCATAATGTTTGATAAGAGACTAGACAAAAAGAAATTTAAAGAAGAAGTAGAAAGTAACTTAAAGCTATTGTATCGCCATACGATTGCGGAGGCTTCACAGCAAGAACTGTTTCAAGCGGTTTCTTACGCCGTTAAAGAAGTGATTATGGACGATTGGATTAGCACCCAGAAGGCCGTTAAGGAACAAGGGGCGAAAACGGTGGTGTATTTATCGATGGAGTTTCTCATCGGTAGAGCTCTAGGAAATAATTTGATTAATATGAATTCCTACCGTCAAGTGGAAGATTGCTTGGCGGAAATGGGGATTGATCTAAATGCCTTAGAGAATCAGGAGCCGGATCCGGCCCTTGGAAACGGCGGGCTAGGTCGCCTAGCTGCCTGTTTCTTAGAGTCTTTAACCACCCTCGGTTATCCAGCATACGGCTGTGGTATCCGCTATCGCTACGGTATGTTTAAGCAAAAAATCGAAAATGGCTATCAAAGAGAGGTTCCAGATGATTGGCTAAAGGATGGGTATCCGTTTGAGCTGCGTCGTCCGGACTTTACCCAAGAGGTTCGCTTCGGGGGAACGATTCATTTTGAAAAGGATGCAAATGGTGATGACTGCTTTATCCAGGAGAATTACCAGTCAGTTAAGGCAGTGCCTTATGAGATACCAATTGTGGGCTACGGCAACCACATGGTAAACTCCCTTTGTATCTGGGATGCCGAACCAATTGTGAACTTTAATCTAGATTCCTTTGACAGTGGAAACTACCATAAGGCCGTAGAACAGGAGAATATCGCGAAGAATATTGTGGAGGTGCTTTATCCCAATGATAATCATATCGCCGGTAAAGAGTTGCGCTTAAAGCAGCAATATTTCTTTATCTCGGCTAGCTTGCAATCTGCCCTTCAGAAGTTTAAAAAGACGGGTGCTTCTATTTTTACACTACCAGACAAAGTGGTTTTCCAGATGAATGATACTCACCCGACGGTAGCTGTCGCTGAGCTGATGCGCTTACTTCTTGATCAGGAGCATTTAAGCTGGGAAGAAGCGTGGGGTATTACGACGAAATGTGTAGCCTATACGAATCACACGATTATGTCAGAGGCGCTTGAGAAGTGGCCAATTGATTTATTTGAAAGATTGCTTCCACGAGTGTACCAAATCGTTCAGGAAATCGATCGCCGTTTTGTAGCAGAGGTTCGTTCCCGCTATCCAGGTAATGAAGAGAAGGTAGCGAGGATGGCCATTCTCTACGATAAGCAAGTGCGCATGGCACATCTAGCCATTGTGGCGTCGTTCTCCGTCAATGGAGTGGCGGCCTTACATACAGAGATTCTTAAAAATCAGGAACTAAAAGATTTTTATGAAATGATGCCGGATAAATTCAACAATAAGACTAACGGGGTTACCCAGCGGCGTTTCCTAATGCATGCGAATCCTTGGCTATCGGATTGGATTACTCTCGAGCTTAAAACCACAGAGTGGGCCACAAATCTGGATTTACTAGCAGGGCTTAAAGCCTTAGTAGATAACCCAGCGGCTCAGTCTGATTTTATAGAGATTAAGAAGCAGAACAAGATTCGCTTAGCTCAGTATATTAAGGAGCATAATGGGATAGAGGTCGATCCAGAGTCTCTTTTTGATATCCAGGTTAAAAGGCTTCACGAATATAAGCGGCAGCTGCTTAACATTTTACACGTTATCTATCTGTACAATCAGATTAAAGAAAATCCGGAGCAAGAGGTGCAAAAGCGGACCTTTATCTTTGGAGCGAAAGCGTCAGCTGGCTATATTCGGGCGAAAGAGATTATTAAGCTCATTACCTCGGTGGCGGAAGTGGTTAATAACGACGCTAGTATAGATGGTAAAATCAAGGTAGTGTTTATTGAGGATTACAAGGTTTCCAATGCCGAGATTATCTTCTCTGCTGCGGATTTAAGTGAGCAGATTTCTACAGCTTCTAAGGAAGCTAGCGGTACCGGCAATATGAAGTTTATGATGAATGGTGGGGTGACCATCGGCACGATGGACGGTGCCAATGTGGAGATTGTGGAGGCGGTTGGGGCTGAGAATGCCTTTATCTTTGGCCTTTCGTCTGAGGAAGTCATTCAGTACGAAAACCACGGTGGCTATAATCCGCAGGATATCTACAATAGTGATCCTAAGCTTAGACAGGTGATTGACCAGCTAGTAGACGGTACCTTTGCTGGGGGGGACCGGGAAATGTTCCGTAATATTTATGATTCTTTACTTACAAATAAAAGCGGACGAGCAGATCAGTATTTTATTTTGAAAGATTTTGACTCCTATCGCCAAGCGCAAGCGGCAGCAGTCGCCGCTTACAAGGATAAAAGTGCGTGGGCGCGGATGGCCATGATGAATACGGCCTGTAGTGGTAAGTTTTCTTCGGATCGAACGATCGAGGAGTATGTAAGAGATATTTGGCACTCGCAGAAAATTCAAGTAGAAGGGAAGTAAGTTTATGAATGAAGAACGCTTTGCAATGATGTTTGTAGCTCTTTATCTAGTGGTAATAGTAGTGCTTATGCTAGGTGGTTTACTTTCGTATATCTTAAAGGGGGTAGGGCTTTATACGCTAGGAAAAAGAAGAGGCCTTGAAAACCCTTGGTTGGCTTTTATTCCCTATGCCCGTACGTATTTTCAAGGCGAGCTCTGCGGGCCTCTTAAGGTGGCAAAAAAGGAGATGAAACACCCAGGTCTTTGGATGATTCTCCTACCCATATTTGGTAGCATTATTTCCGGTATCTTTGTGGCTATCGTATATGCCATCCTTCTCGGTAGTCTCCTAGGGCTAGCGGGTTCGACGAGAATGACAGATCCTAGCGCTTGGGCTAGTTACTTAGGCGGCCACATGGTTATTCTTCTGCTCGTAATGTATGTGCTTTTGATTTTAGTGAATCTAATTATCGGTGGGATTAATTCTGCTTTGACAGCCCTTGTGAATCGCCGTATATATAGCGCCTTTACTACCGATACTCATGCAGTGTTTCACGGGGTTATGGGATTATTCATCCCCTTATACACCGCCATCTATTTATTTATGATCAGGAATAGGGAAGCCAATGGCACAGCAGTATAAAGATAAGACCTCTAGCAAGAATTATGTGTATATTCTTGAGTGTAAGGACCAGTCGCTTTACACCGGTTGGACCAATGATTTAGAGAAACGCATAAAAGCTCACAACGAAGGGCGTGGAGCAAAATATACAAAAGGCCGAGGACCGGTAAAACTTCGGTATTACGAAGAATACCCCACAAAAGAAGAGGCAATGAAACGAGAATGCCAAATAAAAAAGCTTACTCGCACGGAGAAGCTTTCGTTGGGGACACACTTTTTCTTAATTGGGGAGGTCGTTTTTTGAAAAAACGACCTCCCTAAAGGATTTTCCAGACGAAGATGTAGTGGCAAATACTGCCAGCCATCACGAATAGATGAAAGATTTCGTGTGAGCCAAAGTATTGATGCTTACTGTTAAAAATAGAAAGTTTTAAGGCGTAGATGATGCCGCCGATCGTGTAGATAATGCCCCCTGCCAGGAGCCAGATAAAGGAACTGGTATCGAGGGCTTTTATTAATGGTGCAAAAGCGAGGACACAGGTCCAGCCCATGCCGATATAGAGGACGGAGGATACCCACTTAGGGCAGTAGACCCAGAAGGCCTTCAGAATAATACCAACGAGGGCAAAGCACCAAATAATCGCTAGCATGATATAACCTAAGCGGCCCCGAAGAACAATGAGACAAACGGGAGTATACGTCCCGGCGATGAGTACGCAAATCATCATGTGATCACACTTCTTGAGGATTCGATTGATTCGTTCAGAACGATCGAAGGTATGATAAGTCGTGCTAGCGGCGTAGAGTAAGATAAGACTGATTACGTAAATAGTAACGGCTAGGAGTGAGAGAGAATCCACTTTGCTAGCGCGTATAAGTAGAGGGATCATGCCCCCAAGAGCGAGGATGAGCCCGATTAAATGAGTAATTGAACTACCTGGGTCTTTAATGTATTTATCTAGTTTAGCACCCATCAAAAAACATCTCCTTTCGATACGTAGTAATCAAAACTACATGATGTATAAAAAGATAATACATCATACAGAAGAGAAGTGCAAGCGTTTTTGCATAAAAAAAGGACCCTACCCCAGTAGAGTCCTTAAAAGTATCTCTCTTTACTTTTTCTTGTTGCTTAGTAGTTAACCACTTGTCTTTCGAAGTATGCTTGTGGGTGTGCACATACCGGACAGACCTCAGGAGCATCTTCTGCATTATGGATATAACCGCAATTGCCACACTTCCATCCAAGAGGAGCATCGCCTTTAAAGGTAGTACCGTTATTGTAGCTTTCAAGAAGCTTACGATAACGCTTTTCATGTGTTGCTTCTACAAGGGCAACGCCTTCGAATTTAGCTGCTAAATCATCAAAACCCTCTGCTCTAGCGTCTTCTGCCATACGTTTGTACATATCTGTCCATTCGTAGTTTTCGCCAGCGGCAGCAGCTTCTAGGTTAGCGGGAACATCGCCAATACCTTCAAGTTCCTTGAACCATAACTTCGCATGCTCTTTTTCGTTAATAGCAGTTTCCATAAAAATGTTTTGAATTTGTACATAACCTGCTTTTTTAGCAACGGAAGCAAAATAATCGTATTTGTTACGTGCCATTGATTCACCGGCAAAGGCCTCATTTAAGTTCTTCTCTGTTTTAGTACCTGCGTATTTTGACATATTGTTACCTCCTCTTTATTTGTCTATTAATACTATAGGACAAGAAAATACGGTTTTCAATTAAATAAGTATAAACTTTAATTAAAGTATCGTTTAAGTAATCCTTCAAAAGCTTTGCCGTGGCGAGCTTCGTCTCTTGCCATTTCGTGTACAGTATCGTGAATGGCATCTAGGTTTTGCTCTTTTGCCTTTTTAGCTAAGGCGAATTTACCAGCAGTTGCGCCGTTTTCGGCATCTACGCGCATTTCTAGGTTTTTCTTCGTGCTATCAGTTACCACTTCGCCCAGCAGTTCAGCAAATTTAGCAGCGTGTTCAGCCTCTTCCCAAGCAGCTTTTTCCCAGTATAGACCGATTTCCGGATAACCCTCGCGGTGAGCAACTCTAGCCATAGCTAAGTACATACCAACTTCGGAACACTCACCTTCAAAATTCATACGCAAATCCTTGATGATATCCTCAGAAACGCCTTTAGCTACGCCGACAACGTGTTCAGCTGCCCAAGTTTTCTCGCCGCTTACCTGCTCTTTAAACTTTTCTGCTGGTGCCTTACATTGTGGACAGGCCTCAGGTGCGGTGTCTCCCTCGTGTACGTATCCACAGATTGTGCAAATAAATTTTTTCATTTTAAAAATCCTCCTTATTGTGTGTTAGTCTCTTCTAGACAGTGTTTGCAAAGCCCGAAAAACTGAATCTCGTGATCCTTCACAAGACCGTCATAGGTGCTCTGCGCCTGATCGTTAATTGAGGAAATAATGCTTTCATCAAGACTTATGTCCTCAACCCGCCCGCATTTTTCGCAAATTAAATGGCAGTGATCCGAAACATCAAAATCAAACCGAATACCGCCGTCGCTAGTAGGAATCTTAATGATTTCTCCCATATCGACTAAGAGATTTAGATTGCGGTAGACGGTTCCCAAACTGATGTTAGGGTAGTCCTTTTTTAGCTCTGCGTAAACGGTATCAGCGGTAGGATGTTCTTTTGTACCAGCAAGATATCCTTTAATGGCTTCTCGCTGACGACTAAATTTTAGAGTCGGCATAAGTACCCTCCTTGAATAATAATAACGATTACTATTATTATAGATTCTAGATAAAGAAAAGTCAAGCATTAGGTTAGACTATTTACACTTGTAGTCCATGTGCAAAACTACAAAAATAAAGAAAAATTAAAGGGAAAACAAAAAAGAGACTTATCCAAGTTATCCACAGAAAAAGGAACGAAAAAGGTGGATAAAATTGAATTTTCGCGAAGTTATCCACATTATCCACAGTCCAAAGGGCGTTTTTGGGGGACAAATCAGGGCAAAAAAAGAACAGACGTTTTGTAAAGAAATGATAAAATTGGTGTTTCGGAAATAAATATTCGAATTATCATTGACTTTTAAATCTTCGCACAGTTTGTTAAATTAACTGAATTTACTGTCAAATCTTTACAAACTACGGATCCGGTTCTATAATGTAGATACTGAAAAAAAGGAGGCAAAGAAATGGCTGAGATAAATAAAGATATGACCATTGGTGAGCTACTAAACGTAAATGCAAACGTAGCCCCAATCCTCATGGAAGTTGGCATGCACTGCTTAGGTTGTCCATCTGCACAAGGTGAGTCAATCGCCGAAGCAGCGATGGTTCACGGCATAGATGCAGATCTACTAGTAGAGAAGATCAAAGCATTTGTGAACGCAGAAGGAAAATAGCATAAAAATAGCGGCGACTTTAGATACTAATCATCTAAAGTCGCCGCTTTTTTTACGCGTTCATTTTTTCCACTAACTCGTTCTTATCGGTTTCTGATAGTTCACCCATCTTCCAGCCAAGCCCCACCTTGTCACCGCTATTTCGCGGAATCAGGTGCATATGAAAGTGAAAGACCGTTTGCCCAGCGGACGCTTCGTTGTTCTGAATAATATTGTAGCCGTCACAGCCGAGAATATCCTTTAGTTTATTGACCATCTTTTTCGCTAGCGGCATGACTTCTCTGGCGACCTCATCCTCTAGATCAAATAAGTTGCGATAGTGGTCTTTGGGGATAATCAGCGCATGCCCCTTGGCGGCTGGTGAAGCATCCAGGATTACGCGAAACTTATCATCCTCATAAAGGGTCGCTGTCTCGATATCGCCGTTTGCCAGTTTACAAAAAATGCAATTTTCATCTTTCATTAAAAAGTCCTCCTTCTAATCCTGCATCCAATCGAATTGTTGATACTTATTTCTTTTCTTTTTAGGATGGTACACCAGTATGGCGATGAGTACGCCAAAGATAAGTCCGCCGAGATGGGCGAGGTTATCTACGCCCGTACTGGTGTAACCGTAGTAGAGAGAGAAGAGGGCCATCATAATCAAGCGGTTACTGCCTAGGTTGCCGATTCGCCCTTTATTGCGAATAGCGACATAAATCAAGGCTCCCATTAAGCCGAAAATGGCACCAGAGGCTCCCGCGGAAATACTGTAGCTCTCGGTGAAATAATCCCAACCAGCCGATAAAGCACTTGCCCCTAAGCCGCTTACGAGGTAAATTACAATCATCTTAAGGGTGCCTACTTCCCGCTCCAGAATCGTTCCATAAAGTCCTAGAGAAAGCATATTATTTGCTAAGTGGCTAAAGCCAAAATGCAAAAACATGCAAGTGAACAAGCGATAGTATTCCCCGTTTTCGATGATGAAAGGCACATAAGAAGCCCCGTGCTCTAACATAAAGTAACCGTCTTCGGTCTGACCGATCATGGATAGGCCTAGGAAGATTGCCACATTAACACCGATGAGAATCAAGGTCACCGGATAGTTCTTAAAAGCATTTGTCATTCCCTTCTCCCCTTTCTAAATTATTAATAGTATAGCATATTTTAGAAAGGGTGTTGAGGGAAATCGTTACAGCTCTTCATCGATAAAAAGGTCATCAAAATTTCCCCATTTATTCTTTTTCCGCCGTTTAAAGAATTTTCCAGAACCTTCTCGGATTTTGCCAGGAGGAGTTCCGGCCCTCGCCTCTTGGTCAACTCGTTCCTTTACTAGGGCAACCTTCTTCGGCGGCGTGAAGGCGAGGTATTCTTTTAAGAGGCTAGGCAAGTGACAATCCCCTTTGGTAGCCAGTTCGTAAAAAAAGTATACCCGAGAAATCAGCTCCTCATCCTGGTGATTTAGCTTAGTGACAAAATAGTCGGCGAGTTTTCGTAGCTCTGCCTTCGCTTCTATTTCCTTCCCGGGAAAGTAACAAAAAGAAAACTCCGTCCCGTCATAATAGATATCTTCAGGGGTTAGCATTAGCTTTTCTTCATATAAAAGGAAGCGATCGGTTTCTTTACAGGCGGTTAACAAGTTGGATGCGAAAGTCTTTAATAGAGCCACACTTAATCTTTCTTCTTCTAATAGAAGTAGAAGAGAAATCTTTCCGCTAGTGTGAAAGTGATACTCGGATTTATCGTTTATGCCCATGCCCCGAACGGGAATGATTCCCTTTAATTCATTCATCTTGAGCATCGCCATCTGATAATCCTCTTTATAGCTAGTCGCTACGGTGATTGTAAACGTTTTTTCCATATATAATGTTTTCGCAGAGTGTCTTCGCCGTAGGTAATGGCAGCCTCTTGGCGAATGGCGACTTTCGCCGGACCTTTGTTTCCTAAAAGTTCTACTAAGACCCGTTTCTCATCAAGAGTTACTTTTTCGGCACTGACGGTGAGAAAAAGGCAGCGGCCGTTTACCCGTTCACGAAGGAGCACCTCTAATTCCTCCTTTTCAAAATCCTTCTTTCTCGCCTTCATACTGCCTACCACCGCACACTCATAAGCGGCGCTATTTAAAACTGCCTTATCGTGAAAGAAAAAGATGGTATAGATAACGGTTATAAATACGAAGGCGAAGATACCCATCAGGTAGGTCATTTCAATGGTAAAGCTACCCTTTACGGTTTTCCTCTTCATTAGAACATCACCAACAGGTAACTAGCTAAGAGAAAGGGCAGATAAGGAGCTTCCTTTCTTTTGGTGATGACACACCATAGAGCAATAAACAGACAGCTGATAATGACCATAAGAATCACATCCAGGGCCCCGAGGGCCAGGGCGAGAAAGCCGATAATTAGACTATCGGCGTAGCCGATTTTTTCCTCTGTATAACGACTAATTAACAAAAAAGCGATAAAGACCACGACCCCAGAGGCGGTTCGTCTTAACTGCCAAACGGGCGCTTGTCTTAGGCCGATTAATAAGGTTATGGCGGTAACGAGGAGTCCGCCACCGATCAGGGTGTTTAAGTACAGTCGCTGACTCTTAATATCGTGATAAGCGTGATAGCCGAGATAACCTAAAATTAAACATCTTTTTATAGTTATTAACCACATCTTTTACACCTTCCTTTTCCGATTACTTCATTAATAGGTACTGCATAAATGGTGCGCTTAAGGCCGCTACAACTTAGACTTCCGTGATAGCGGTCGCCGTAGTCGGTGATGTAGACGCTTGTCAGAGCAGTGCCTTTTTGACACTGTTCACAGGGGTGATACTTACCGCCATTTTCATTTCGCAAAGAGAAGACCTCTTTGTTTGTAACCATCTGAATCGAAAGCTGCAAGTGAGTACACTGATGATTTACATGGTAGACCAGTCCGGTTTCGGTAATGTAGACGGTTTCGGTGGCGGTATCGCTACCTGTGGCTGTATAGCCAGTCCAAGCCTTTAGACGAAGTTCGTCCCGCTGGGTTAAGGCCTTAGGGCGAAAGGGAACAAAGGGCATTTCTAGCTCATAGGTAACGGTAGCGTAAAGCATTCCCGTATTATTCTGGAGATAGGAGCCAGAGCAGCTGATGCTCCCGGATTTAACGAGACTTCTCGCTAGCCGTTCGCGACCGATGGTTTCCTGAATCTCCTGTTCTAAACCAGTGGTCGATAGGAAGAGCTCGTTAATTCCGCCAGCGGCCACTTTTTTGGCACTGCTATAGAGGGCGCTGCGCATGGATGTTTTAATGGCTAGCGTCTCTAAGAGAAAGGCCAAGGTCAGCATGGCGAGAAAGAAGAGGGGAAGAGCCAAGGCCGCTTCAAGGGTAATGCTTCCTCTAGCTGAGACGGTTACAGATGTCCTCTTGACAGATTTTTCTTGAGTATCTTCTGATAAGGGAATCTTCTTTGTCATAGTACGAATCCTTCTCCTTTCTTTTTATATTTCTAAAATCGTTTATGGGAATACATGGCGTCAAAAAGGACATCTGTAACCATCTCAGAGGTATTCATATTCGCAGGTATAGGTGTAGGTTATCCCTCGGCGTAGTGAACTAACTGCTTGCAGCTTAAGACCGCAAAAGAGCTGGTCTACCTTGACAAAGCTTTTCCCATTAAGAGCTAGATTGCGCTCGATTAAGTCAAGAGCCCGCAAAGCTAAGACTTCGGGTTTGCGAAGGGTTAATAGTAGCCGCAAGTAGTCCTGATAGGACAAGCCTTTTTCATTATCGGCACCGGCAAAGGTATCTTCTTCCGTACCTAGGGTAAAAAGGGACATCAGCTGGAGCTGCCAAGTATCTTTTGTCTTTAATAGAGACACTTTATTGCCAGCTAATAAGGTCCGGACATCCATAATTCCCTCCCCGTAGGACCAGGCTAGGAGAATACCCTGAGTTAAGGCTTCGGCTAACATCGGCAGTTGCACCGCAGTTGCCAGCGTGGTTGCGAGAACACTAGCTTCGGCTTTCTTTTCACCATCGGTCTGAATATAGAGGTAGTTCAGGCCGAAGCGAATTCCTAGAAGGCTACCAATAACGGCTTCTAGGTTATCTTGATCGCTACTTTTGCCCCCGAGTAAATACTCTTGTTCGTAAGCGAGAGCACGCAGGCTTTCGGTGCTGGTAAAAGAGTGAAAGTGATCCAGCAGATATTCGGCAAAGGCTAGGCGCTCCATGCCCCCAGCGTTGTCAGTAGCCATGTTGCCAGTCATTAAGGTACGCTCAGACGGCAAGGTCTCTGAGTTTTCTAAGTTTTTTTCCGAGAGGCTTTTATCCTTCGGTAGCACCAGCTTTAGAAGGGATTGTCCTTGAAGCTCTAAAAGCTTAGCTAGAGGATTATTTTCACTGGGAAGGGATACGTCGTTTTCTGATAAAACATCTTGAACGCTTCCTAGGAGCTCCTTTTCTTCAAGGATTACGCCCTCTTTAGCGGCTTCAATCTCTTCTGAATTAGAACCAGATCCGGGAAGTTCTAGCTGTGATAATCCGTATTTGGCCTTCGTATAGGCGACGCCTTGCTTGATAAAAGGCGCACCGCTGGCATCGCTGAGCAATCGTTTCTCAACTAGCTGGTAAGTGGTACCTTCGCCGGCAAAGAAAGCTAATCTGGTTTTTACTTTCTCCTCATCGTAAGTGCCGCTTTCGTAAGTGGACTCTAGGGCGAAAATACTGTATTCTTCCAGTAAATCTTTTTGGTATTCGGCAAAGATGGATTCTAAAGCGCTATTTACTTCGATGCGACGGTAGTTCTTGGCCATATTAAGGGAGGCGCTTTCTACCAAGGCGGCCAGAAAGGCCAAAAGAATAATAATGACGAGACTTAAATAGACGGTCAGTGAACCAGAACAATTTAGATGCCTGAGCTTTCGCTGGTGATCTTGGCAAAGATGGTCTCTACCAGACTGATCAGTTGGTTCTTGAAAATCAAAACCAGGGCAATTAAGACCACGAGGATTAAGATTACCTCGACGACGCCAATACCTTGGCGATTTTGCATTATTTTGTTTAGACGAAATAAAAAATAATTCAATAGCAAACTCCTTTCAAATATTAATCGATAAAAATGCGGGAATCACGATGACTGCTAAAGCAATGGCCAGCATCATAAACATGGGCAGCAGTAGCTTGGTACCGGCTTCTTCACCTAAGCGCTTTGCTCTGAGCTTTCGCTCGAGAAAGGCTTCCCGGCCTTCGCTTTTTAACTGCTCCGCTAACCCGGTGCTACCTTGCTTTAAGTGCTGACTTAAGAGCGCCGAGAGCCGTAGGTACGGCTTTAGCTTACAACGCCGCCCAAAGTCTTCAAAGCTTTTGGCTTCGGACTTTCCGCTAGTGATCTCGCTGTAGGTCTGTTTCATTTCTTGATAGGCAAAACGCTCGTCCAGGTCCTTACCTAGGCGCGCAGCGTCTTCGATAATCCGCTTCCAGGCGGGAAGGAGGACCATCCCTGAGCTTAGCAGCATCGTTAGCTTGTAGATGATTTCATGGTAGTCAAGGAGCATTTGCCTCTCCTTTTGTTTCTGTTTATCCGCCACATCTTGATGCTTTTTGGCAAAAGCCAAGATTCCAATAAGTAAGCCAAATAGCATAATCGTAATTCCCCGATAAGTAAGTGGGCGATAATAGGTGAGGGCTTCTTCCTTAAATTCTCTTGGTAAGGCAAAGTTCTCTTCGGTCCGACTTCCTTCTTCCTTTTCTTTAATAATTTTCTCAAGTTGAAAAACCTCCTTCTCCTTTTCTGAGGGGAATGGGGGGAATATACAAGCGGCGAATTCGACCTGGGTCTGTAGCTGGGGACGCTGCTGATAAGAAATAACCGCTCGTAGGTTAACAAGTGTCCCTTCTTCTGCGAGATTGTCGGTGTTGATTTCGCCGTAGAGATTAATGATGTCGTAGCGGTCAGGGTACCAATCCACAGTGAAAGGCTCTTGAGGAATTTTGGTAATCAGCCTTAGATTACTAGTTACCTTATCAAGGCTTTGATTATCCCCTAAGATATAGGTTTCTAACTGAGCACTCTCTCTTTCGAGAATCTTACTAACTTCGGCGTCTGCATACTCCCTGGCTTCAATTTCCACTTCTAAGGACTCGGTGGAGTCTCCGATTTCCACTTCTAAAGCTTCTTTCTTTGCGCCTTCTACGGCGGTACCTCTTTTAAAGACGGGCTCAACTTCTTTTTTTGAACGGGCCAAATCAAAAATAAATATAGCGATTCCTAGGACCAAGATAAGGACGCTGAAAAGAATCAGACTTCTATATTTGTTATTTTTGATCCGATATAAATTGCGGTTAAATAAATTGCTAAGCAAATGGTCATCACTCCTGTTCCTAATAAATTACCGAACAACACCTGGTTAAAACCAGGAAAACTAATCTGGACGTAGCCAATGATAAAAAAGGGGATACCCTGCATAATACTAAATTCTAATTTTTTGGCGCTCAGGATGGTTTCAATTTCCTTGCGTACGTCTTCCTTTTCACTGATTTGATGGCTTATCTCATCGATGATTGCCACCAGATTGCCGCCGCTGCGTTTGGCGGTGACAAAGCAGGTTGTAAAGTTTCCTACTTCTTCGTCCTGGGTACGTTCGTACATCTCTAAAAAGGCCCGCTCAATGGGAATATTTAACTGAAGTTGATGACCGATAACAGAAATTTCGGTAAAGATCCGGGCCGGCTTCTCGTAGAGAAGGGCCAACTCTTTGCCGGCTCTAAGAACAGCATTTTCCAGCGAATAACCAACAGACATGTTAGCGGAGATTGTGAGCACAAAATCCTTGAACTGCTGTTTGAACCGACTTTTCTTTTTATCTAAGGTTCGGGAATACCAATTTCGAAAGCGAAGAAAGCAAAGGGGGGTAAGAGCGAGAAGAGCCCAGAAGGAGCGATAGAAGATGATGGCCACTGCCAAGGTGTAGGCCCAGGCGGTGAGGACGCCAAGGGTATATTCCTTAAAGCTGATATCCTGCCGCCAACAGCTTTTCGGTGTGATAAATGTCGTTAACTTTTGTCCAACTTCCTTGACCATAGCCCTCCTCTCGGTATTCATACAATACGTTTAAAACGATTTCTTCATTCTTATATTCTTTTACTTCCGAGACCTCTAGTACTTTCCGAGACTTATCCCGGAGGCGGCCGAGATGAATAAAAATATCGATTCCGGAAGCGATCTGTCGCCTAATAGCCTGTAAGGGCATTTCCATCTTATTCATCAAGACCATGGTCTCTAGCCTGGCAATCATGTCCATACAACTATTGGCATGCCCGGTGCTGATACTGCCGTCATGTCCGGTATTATAAGCTTGCAGAAGAGACAGTGCCTCTTCCCCCCGGACTTCACCGATGATAATCCTATCAGGGCGCATCCGCAAAGCGGTCTTTATCAGCGTGTGAATGGGAATTTCACCCTTGCCCTCGGTGTTAGCGCCTCGGGCTTCGAGGCGAACCAGATTAGGAAGGCTACGGATGTTTAGTTCGGCATTGTCTTCGATGATGATAAGACGCTCGTCTTTCGGAATGGTTTCCGCAAGAGCGTTAAGAAAGGTGGTTTTCCCTGACCCGGTGCCGCCGCTGATAAAGATATTGTAGCGGGCCGCCACTAGTATGCTTAAAAAGTGAACGATATCCTCACTTACAGATCCGCGGCGGATCAGCTCCTTTAGGTTCATACCGGCCTTAGAAAATTTGCGGATGGTCACCACTGGACCGTCTAGGGCAATAGGACTCAGAACCACATTGACCCGGGAGCCATCCGCCAGTCTAGTATCCACAATCGGTGAAGATTCGTTGACCAGACGATTGGTCTGGGATACGATCTGTTGAATAAGGTCATTTAAACGTTCGGTTGAGGAAAACCGCTTTTTCGAGTCGTAGAGCCTGCCTTCACGTTCGTAAAAGATATTTTGCGTGCCGTTAATCATAATTTCAGTGATGGCTTCGTCGTGGAGAAAATCCTCCAGCACGTCTAGTTTACGCAGGGTATTAAATAACTCTTTGCCAAGAGCAGTACGTTCGTCGATAGCCATATAATCGTTCTGGGTATGCTCTTTGATGACCTTGTGGATCAGTCTCACTAATTCTTGATCGTCAAACTCCTGAGTAAGGTCAATTTCACCTAGGATTTTTTCATGTAGGATTTCGAATCTATTCATCGGTAAGTTCCTTTAACTCAATTTTTTGGGCTAAGCTACCGTCGCCAAGAAAAGACAGTTCGGCGAGACACCGATCGATTATTTCCCGGTATTCCTGTTGGGGTCGATAAGGCAGATAGACCTTTTCACATAAACCGAGGATTGCTGTGAGGCCCTGAAGGCCTTCACCGATATCGAGAACAATCTGTTCGTAAAGACTGCCTCTTATCACCTCGCCTACCATGGCGACCCAGATTTCTGGCGGAATGCGCCCCAAATCTTCTTTTAAGGGTGGCTCCAAATAGTCGAAGCCCTCCAGCCTAGAGATCAGCATTGGCAAATACGTCCGCATATCTTGGCCTTCTTGCTCCACAAAATATAGTAAATCAGCCACAGTCGCTGGCGATTCCACTCCCAGCTGGCGCATACTGGCGTATGCCTGAAGGCTAATTAGTAAGACGTTGGCATTTCTTCCTAAATCCTTACCGAGACTCTGGGCATAACGGCTCTTTTCCACCGGGTTAACCGGTGAGAAAACGCCGATTACGGTCGCTTCTGTCTTACTTTTGGAGTCAAAAAATAGGCCCCTTGTTCCTTTAGCGGCGTGCTCTTCTGTAAAAATTATTTCTAGTATTTGTTCACCACTTTGATACTTAAAAATCCCTTTCTCATCTGCTGCTAGCACTTCGGTGCCGGTTACTGTAAAAACGAACTTCGCCTTTGCCTTAATCTGCGTGCGACTTATTTCGTCAAACTGGGAAGCAATCAGTAAATAGTCAATCTCGCCATTTATTTCAAGATTTTCTATCTCCCTCGGATGATCGCAAACAAAAACCTGGAGGGCGAGTTCTTTGCGTTCGGATATAAACCGACCGAGTGCTTTAGCGTATGCCACTTCCGTATCACAAATCACAATATTCTTGTAATACAATTGCTCCTCCTTTTCAATTTTTTCAAGTTTAAACTAATCCTTTTGTCTGGTATTTATGTCTTGATGAAAGACTGTGATGTTCTGCTTGTTACTTCGCTTTGAACCTTAGATAGTTCTAGAAATTTCTGTTTAGACCGAGCCAGAAAAGGCTGGTTCGTAGATTATACCGTATTGTTTTTTGCTTTGTCTAGTTGGCGATTTTACCAAAACATATTTTCGTTAAAGGCAAAGCCGCACGTTACCTTGGTAAAGTGCGGCTTTGGTGCTAAATCTTAAATTTTACTTCCCGATCGGTCCAGTGGTAAGGGTGATAACGTACCCCTGCTGCATCAAACATTCGCTTGGAGGCAATCACGCCGTGGGTCTCGTGGTACTTGTCATCGCCATAGATAACCTCTTTAATTCCGCTTTGAATAATCGCTTTAGCGCATTCATTACAAGGGAATAAAGAGACGTAAATCTTGCTACCTTCTAGACTACCCCCTTTGTAGTTGAGGATCGCATTTAATTCGCTGTGAACGGTGTAGACGTATTTCGTCTCTAACGGATTTTCGCCTTCGCGAATCCAAGGAAATTCGTCATCATCACAGCCCTTTGGCAAACCGTTATAACCCATGGACAAAATTTTATTATCCTGATCCACAATACAACAGCCTACTTGGGTGTTGGGGTCTTTTGAACGCATCCCCGAAAGCAGTGCCACACCCATAAAATATTCATCCCAGCTTATATAATCTTTTCTTTTCCCACTCATCCTCGATTACCTCACTTTATTTTGTTCCGAAAATACGATCTCCGGCATCGCCAAGACCAGGTACAATATACGCATGATCATTTAGTTTTTCATCTAACGCCCCAATATATAATTCCACATCAGAATGCTCATCCTGCATTCTCTTTACGCCTTCAGGAGCCGCGATAATACACATAAAACGAATGCTTTTTACGCCTTTGTCCTTTAGCATCTGAATGGCAGCCACACTGGAACCACCAGTAGCTAGCATGGGATCAACCACAAAGACCTCCCGTTCACTAGAGTCGGCCGGCAATTTGCAGTAGTATTCTACCGGTTCTAGGGTTTCGGGATCTCGGTACAGACCAATATGACCCACTTTTGCCGCTGGAACCATGTCTAGCATACCGTCAACCATTCCTAGGCCTGCTCGTAAAATCGGCACAATCGCCAGCTTTTTACCGCTTAATTCCTTTCCGACCATTTTCCCCATCGGTGTCTCGATTTCCACGTCCTGCAACTTAAGATCTCTCGTAGCTTCGTAGCACATAAGGGCTGCGATTTCCCCAACGGCGCTACGGAAGTCTTTGGAGCCGGTATCCTTTCTCCTAATATAGGTGATTTTGTGCTGAATTAGCGGGTGGTCCATTACGTGAACATTTGACATTTTTACTTATCCTCCTTGGTTAAATTGATGATTGCATGACCGGCAGCTTTCACAAGCCGATTCATAATTGCTTTCCCCATGCCTTTTTCGGCAAACGCTTCGCTATAGATGTAATCCACACCCATATCATCGAAGCTGCGAAGACTCTCATATAATCCTTTAGCAATACTAGCATCGTCCTGGCGGGTCCCGATAATCCGTACCTGTTCGTCTGGGTAGAGATAGGCAGACTCGGTTGTGGCAAGGACGCCTACCGTGAAGCCTTGTGCTCGTTTTTCCCGGGCCAGTTCATTGATTTTTTCGGCCACAGCCCTCGGCTCGCCTTTAATAATCACCAGCTGTCCCCTGGGAGCGTAGTGCTTGTATTTCATCCCTGGAGCCTTAGGTCCAGATTGGGTACCTATTTCTTTCCCGCCATCGATAATTTCACCGATGGTGTTCCTAAGCATACTTTTCGTAATCGCTCCCGGGCGGAGAATCTGAGGCGGTTCTACGGTTAAGTCAACTATGGTCGATTCCAGACCGATGCTAACTTCGCCACCATCCACAATCATCTCGATTTTGCCTGTCATATCCTCAAGGACTCTGGCCGCATTAGTTGGGCTTGGCTTTCCGGAAGTATTGGCGCTAGGGGCCGCGATATAGCCGCCACCAGCTTCGATAACCGCTCTCGCGATTTCCCAGTCAGGCATCCGTACGGCCACCGTTTCAAGCCCCCCGGTGGTTCCGTAGGGAACGCAGCTGGCTTTATTCAAAATAAGGGTCAAAGGGCCCGGCCAAAAAGCGCTGGCTAGGGCTTCGGCTTTTTCAGGAATCTCCGTGACGATTTTCGCTAGGTCTTCAAGCTTTGCAATATGGATAATCAGCGGGTTATCTGAAGGCCGCCCTTTTGCCTCGTAGATTTTAGCAGCGGCTTCTTCATTTAGGGCATCCGCTCCGAGACCGTACACCGTCTCCGTGGGAAAAGCCACTAAACCGCCGGATTTTAGAATTTCTCCAGCTTCATCAATGGCCTCCTTATCGTGTATTATATCGTTCACTTTCTTTACTATCGTTTTCATGTTTTCAATTATACTACAAAAAAAGCCTTACGAACATCATTTATCGTCCGTAAGGCAAATTCTATTATCTTTAATTCGTATATTGAATAATTAGGTTCCAGATATTTGTATCTTCTTGTCCGAGAGACCAAGCAGCTACCCCAGCTAGATGATACTCTTTCATCAGCTTAAGCTTGGCTTCAATCGCCACCTCATCCTCAGGCCAGATCTTATACGTAGTCCCGTCTTTTTCCCAGGTAGCAAAATTTACGCCGTTCGCTTCATCAAACGTAACCTGGGCGCCGTTATTGTTGATAATGGCCTGGGCATCCGCCATGCCATAGGCTTCGGAGGTAACGTTAGTGGCATACTCAGCCGCTTCCGTACCTTCTTGAGAGGCTATTTCCTCGGCGGTCTTGGGCGTTTCCATCCACAACCGGGTATAGAATGGCATTGCGTTAATCACCTTTTCAGCAGGCACTTCTTTTAACGTCTGTTCGATTCCTTCTCTTACAAACGGAATTGAAGCGACCGGACCAGCCACAGGGGATCCGCCCCAGTGCTCGTCGTAACCCATAATGATTACGTAATCGGCAAAGACGCCTTGTTCAGCTCGGTTATAGTGGGTGTTGTGACCTTTTGGTACGTAATTATCCACCGAGAATACCAGGCCGTTTTGGCGACACTTTACGGATAGTTCCCGGACGAACTGAATATAATGCTCCCCGCATTCGGTAGAAACCATTTCAAAGTCTAAGTTAATGCCGTCGATACCGCTTTGAAGAGCGGCGGCAATCAGTTGGTTAATCAAATTCTCTCGCCTCGAGGTATACTTAAGAAGCTCCAGGGTCTGTTCATAAGAAGATATCCCGCCATCAAAGTCCCTAAGGGCCGCCCAAACTTCGATGTTTGATTGATGACAGTAATTAACGTACGTCGTATCCGCGATGGAATCGATGTTGCCGGCGGTGTCCTTTACGTGGAACCAGGTGGGCGAAATGGTGGTTAAGCCCTTGGTATTCGCAATCGTTGCTAAGATACCGTTATTGGCATAAGCGTTGCTAACGTTGTGCCAAGCCATATTGATGGTTTGGTTCTTAGAGATACTGGTAAATTCAGGCTCCTCGTAGTTAACTTCCCGCTTTTCGGTGCGCTCGTCGTTTAAGAGGCTCTGCTTAATATAGCCGATGTAGCCGTCTTTCGTTCGCACTTTTTGCCAGTCGTCTAAAGCTTCGATAACCGTTACCGTATCTTTGGCTGCGACCTCTGTTAAATAGGGGCTCTTTACCCCAGCTTGAAAGCGAACGTAATTCTTTCTTTTAACAGTAGCTACTTTTGTTTCTGTTCCGGTATTCACTACCACCCTTTCCGGATCCTTGAAGACTTCGAAATCCATATTCGTATACTTCTTTACGAAATCAAGGGCGATAAAGGCCGTGCTTCCTTCGGTTTTTAATATAACATAGTCTTCCGTGTTCTTTTCTTTTGATACCTGATACTCCTTGGAGCCTACAGGTACCTGGATAACGTCGTTCGGCAACGTGTATAATAGAATATTTTCATTAGGATCCCAATAGAAACGCTGATTGATCAGGTCGCGAACGGTCTCGTACCTTACGTAGGTTCTGCCTTCTTCGACCTTACCTTTTAGCTCCGCTATCTGATTGTCAACAATTACAGCGAGTTGACCTTCGCTTTCTATTCCATAATATTCATTCAAATTCGCCTGCTCTTTCGAGGGGCTATATCTATTCCATAAGAAAAAACCGACAATAGCGGCAAGGATGAGGATAATCAAAAGCACGGTGGAGATCACAAGATTTCTTTGTCTTCTCCGCTTCCTTTGAACTCTTCGCCTTGCACCAGCGCGCTTCCGGGTCGTTCCGGTACCGGAATCCGGGGCCTTCGCCGGTCGTCGTTTCCTTTTCTGTAAATCCTTCTCTTCCATTACACACCTCCTACACAACCCCCATTATAGCAATAAATAACACACATTACACTAATTTTTTGCACACAAGAGAAATTTAAGCGATGGCTAATTGCTTAATTGTTAAAAAGCACAGGATTGGTAGCTATACCGGCAGTTCCTTCTCCTTTCTCTTAAGATAAAGATACCACTGACCAAAAGGATCTTGCTGTGATACAATGATTCCCCTAAAGCGGCCTACATTAGAAACGGCTCTTAAGTGATTATAATTTTGTGAATTCATGGAGTTTGTCGAATGCGAACGCATTCTAAAATGACTTGGACTGATTAAGACTGGTTGATGTTCGTATCTTTTTCCCGCCTCTATGTAAATTTCATTATATAAAATTGGTAAACAAAAAACAAGAGTTACTTTATTAAGGCTTAATACATATTTAATTGAATTACCCTGTTTCCCTATGCTATACTATACAAAAGGAAGTGATATTATGAAGATTGAAAAAATCAATGACAATCAAATTCGCTGTACACTTACGCGTGCCGATTTAGCTTCCCGTCAACTACAACTTAGTGAGCTAGCTTATGGAACCGAAAAAGCCAAATCATTGTTTCACGACATGATGCAACAAGCGGCTTTTGAATTCGGTTTTGAAGCAGAGGATATCCCTTTAATGATAGAGGCAATCCCCGCAAGTGCGGATTCGATTGTGCTCATTATTACGAAAGTGGAGAACCCTGAAGAACTAGATGCTAGATTCTCAAGATTTTCACCCTCGGCAGACGAGGACTGGACGAATGAGAACTCACTTAAATCAGACAAATTAGAAGGGGCAGAAAACCTTATGGATTATCTTGGTAAAGTCAAAGATAAAACCGGCGCCTCTCCAGTTCCAACAAAAGCAGAAGCCATCAATACTATGGGGCTTCACCTATTCTCTTTTGCTAGCCTTGATAGTGTTACCCAGGCGGCGAAGTTATTAGAGAATATGTACAGTGGTTCGAACACCTTATATAAGGACAATAGAGAAGATATTTATATTCTTGCGATTACGCAATCAGAATTAACGACGAATGCCTTCAATAGAATCTGCAATATGTTGTCAGAGTTTGGTACGTTGGAGAAATCTGGAGGAGCTACTCTAGCTTATTTAGAGGAGCATTGCCAGGTTATCATCGCGGCGGATGCAATTAAAAAATTGGCAGCTTTATAGAATTTACAGTATAGCGAGAAAAATGACGACTTTAATTAGTCGTCATTTTTTTATGTCCTAGGAGCTCTTCGAACGCTCCTAATTGGTAATCTCTTCAATTAAATCAACAATCGTATCAATGGAGTTCTGTTGGTCAGAACTTTTCATGTTATCGGTGTACTGCTTGCGATTTTCATACAGGTGGTTAACGGTTTCTAAAAGAAGCTCATCCGTTAGCGTCTCTTCTTCGAGGACCATACTAAAGCCCTGCTTTTCAAAGGAGCGGGCGTTCAGTAGTTGGTCGCCGCGGCTAGCCTTTGACGGTAGGGGGATTAGCAGGTTGGGCTTTCGCAGGGATAGAAGTTCGCAGATGGCATTAGCACCAGCTCTGGAGATAACGATATCAGTTAGGGCGAACACATCCTTAAGCTCTTCTTTTAAGTATTCAAACTGGGCGTAACCAGCTAAGTCCTTTAGATTTGGGTCTAGCTTGTCTTTTCCACATAAGTGAACCACTTGGTAATTCTCTAGCAACTTTGGCAGCACAGCCCGAATGGTATTGTTAATCGCCACCGAGCCCAGACTACCACCGGCCACGAGAATAACGGGATTCTTCGAGCGAAAGCCCAGGAAGCTCCGAGCTTTTACCGGATCGCCAGAAAGTAGCTCTTGGCGAATCGGTGACCCGGTTAGGACAGCCTTCTCTTTTGGCAAGAGTTCTAACGTCTCCGGAAAGTTACAGCAGACCTTGGTGGCCGCTGAGAGGGCTAATTTATTGGCTAGACCAGGAGTCATATCGGATTCGTGGATGATTACAGGAATCTTTAATCTTTTCGCAGCGTGGACCACAGGAACGGTAACAAAGCCGCCCTTGGAGAAGACGATATCCGGCTTTAGTACTTCCAGTAGTTTTTTGGCTTCACCCATTCCTCTAAGAACTCGGAAAGGATCCGTAAAGTTCTTTAAGCTAAAGTATCGTCTAAGCTTTCCTGAGGAGATACCGTGATAAGGAATACCGAAGGATTCAATTAAATCCTTTTCAATGCCCTCGTAAGAGCCGATGTAGTGTACATCGTAATTCAGTTCTTCTAGCCGCGGTAATAAGGCGATATTGGGGGTCACATGTCCGGCGGAACCGCCACCGGTTAAGATTATTCTTTTCAACCTATTAACTCCTTTTGTCCCATAAATTTGTGGTATAATACGTTATGCATTATTATAGCAGAGTTAGTAGAAAAATGGAAAAAAAGATGGAGGGTTGAAGAGATGATAGGTATTATTGGTGCCATGGCAGAAGAGGTACAAGGACTTATCCAGGTGATGGAAAATGTAAGCGTTATGGAGAAGGCGTCCATGACTTTTCATAAAGGGCAGCTATATAAGCAAGAGGTGGTCGTGGTTCGCAGCGGCATCGGTAAGGTAAATGCTGCTGTCTGCGCCCAGATTCTGATTGACGAATTTGCGGTGGAGACGATTATTAATACTGGAATTGCCGGCTCTTTAGACGAACGCATCGACATTGGCGATATGGTAATCTCAACGGATGCGGTGCATCACGATATGGATGCCACTATTTTTGGGGATCCCTTAGGTCAGGTTCCGCGGATGGATACCCTTTATTTCCCAGCAGATCAGGGATTAGCGGCGAAGGCGAAAGGGGTCAATGAAGCGGTGAACCCACAGATCAAGACCTTCCTCGGCCGAGTTGCCAGTGGTGATCAGTTTGTCTCTAGCAAGGAGAAGAAGGCCGTGATTAAAGAAAGTTTTGGTCCGTTATGCGTAGAGATGGAAGGCGCAGCGATTGCTCACGTGGCGTACCTTAACCACTGTCCTTACCTCATTGTGCGGTCGATTTCCGATAAGGCAGATGATAGTGCCACCGAGGATTATGAGGTGTTTGAAAAAAAAGCGGTGGCCAATTCTACAACTTTCATGCGGTCGTTGATAGAACGCTGGTAATTTGGTAAACTAGAAACGTGAAATTATTCTAAAAGCAGATATTAAGAAAAGAAAGGAAGCACAAGAACATGCAAAATATTAAATTTGATTATAGTAGGGCGAGCTCCTTTATCCGTGAGGATGAAGTGAAACAAATGGAAGAACTTACTTTACTAGCTAAGGAGACCTTAGTCCAAAAAAGAGGGGCAGGAAACGATTTCCTCGGTTGGATTGATTTGCCAGTGGCTTATGATAAAGAAGAGTTTGCTAGAATTAAGCAGGCCGCGAAGAAGATTCAAGACGATTCCGAGGTGTTAATCGCGATCGGTATCGGTGGCTCTTACTTAGGCGCAAAAGCCGCCATTGAGTTTTTACGCCACAGCTTTTACAATACGGTTTCGAAAGAAGTTCGCAAAACGCCGGAAATCTACTTTGCTGGTCAGAATATCAGCGCTACGTACTTACAAGACTTAATCGAAGTGATTGGGGACCGGGACTTTTCGGTAAATATTATCAGTAAGTCGGGAACGACCACAGAGCCGGCCATCGCCTTCCGCGTATTTAAGGAAATGCTTGAAAAGAAATACGGTAAGGAAGAAGCGGCTAAGCGTATCTACGCGACCACGGATAAAGCAAGAGGATCGTTAAAGAACCTAGCGGATGCTGAAGGCTATGAAACCTTTGTAGTACCTGATGATGTAGGTGGACGTTTTTCTGTTTTAACGGCTGTTGGTCTATTGCCAATCGCCGTTAGCGGTGCCGATATTGACCTGCTTATGAAAGGGGCAGCCGATGCTAGAGAGATCACACTAAGTGCGCCTTACGAAGAGAACGATGCGCTAAAATACGCGGCTGTTCGCAATATTTTACACGGTAAGGGCAAGGACATCGAGATTCTCGCTAACTACGAACCAAATCTTCATTTTGTGGGCGAATGGTGGAAGCAACTCTACGGTGAAAGCGAAGGCAAGGACCAAAAAGGTATTTTCAACGCTGCCGTTGACCTAACCACAGATCTCCATTCTCTGGGCCAGTTTATCCAAGACGGTAGCCGTAACATTATGGAGACGGTGATGAACATCGAAACCATGGATCAGGAAGTGGTCCTAAAAGAGGAAGCAGTTGACTTAGACGGCCTTAACTACTTAGCCGGTAAAACCATGGATTTCGTTAACAAAAACGCTATGCGCGGTACTGTACTTGCTCATACAGATGGTGGCATTCCGGTAATGATGATCAACATCGCTAAAAGAGATGAGTATTCTCTCGGACAGCTTTTCTACTTCTTTGAATTTGCTGTTGGTGTTAGCGGATATCTTTCTGGCGTCAATCCTTTTGACCAACCGGGAGTGGAAAGCTATAAGAAGAATATGTTCGCTCTTCTTGGTAAACCGGGGTTTGAGAAAGAACGGGAAGAGTTATTAAAAAGATTATAATAGAACGATTAATGCGGGGTTAGCGATGAAAACCATACGGGAGTGTTTGCAATCGTATACGAGCACCGATTTTTATCCCTTTCATATGCCCGGGCATAAGCGCAATTTACGGATGCTTGGCAGCGAGTTGCCGTATTCGCTAGATATTACCGAGATTGACGGCTTTGATGATTTGCACCACGCCAGCGGCCTCCTAAAAGAAGCCCAGGAGCGCGCCGAGGCGGTCTTCGGCGCCGAAGAATCTCATTTTCTAGTGAATGGTAGTACCGGTGGTATACTTTCGGCAATTAAGGGGATAGCAGATCTAGGTGATACCATACTTGTGGCAAGAAATTGCCACAAGTCTGTTTATAATGGGCTGGAAATGTTTGGCATTAAGGCCGTCTTTTTATATCCGCGTATCGACCAGGAAACGGGCATTTGCCAAGGGATTTCGCCGGCGGCGGTAAGGGAAGCGCTAAATGCCCATCCGGAGTGTAAAGGCTTAGTTATCACGTCCCCTACTTACGAAGGCGTAGTTTCCCAGGTGCGGGAAATTGCAGACATTCTTCATCAGCGCCAGTTGCCTCTGATTGTCGACGAAGCCCACGGCGCTCACTTTGGCTTTCATAAGGATTTTCCTGCCAGTAGTAATGCCAGCGGCGCCGATATTGTGATTCATAGCCTCCATAAAACCCTGCCGGCGCTAACGGGAACGGGTCTTTTGCATATGAATGGTGAGATCGTAGATAAAAAGAAAGTGGCGCGGATGCTCACAAAGCTTCAGACCAGTAGCCCTTCTTATCTATTGATGGCTAGTATCGATGAGTGCGTCTCCTTTTTGCAGGAGCGCGGGCCAGAAGAGTTTGCTAGGTATACCCGGGAGCTACAAGAACTAAGAAGCGAACTACGACAGCTTAAGCGGCTAAAGCTTGTAGAGGGTCCAGAGTACGAACTGTCAAAAATTGTGATTTCCACGAGAGAAACGTCCCTTACAGGCACCCAGCTGATGGCGTATCTTCGCCGGGAACACCACTTGGAACTGGAGATGGCAAGTGGTGATTACGTAGTGACGATGACCAGCGTTTGTGACTGCAAAGAGGGCTTTTTAAGGCTTTTGAAGGGGCTTTTACAGATGGATGAGCGCCTCAGTGAAAAAAGCGGTGAAAGGGAAAACTTTGGGACCCCAGTGACTAGGGTTAAGTACAGTATTTCCGAAACCGTGAAAAAGAAACGAAAAAATGTTATAATAGAAGAGGCGGCGGGAATGATTGCCGCCGAATATATCTATCTTTATCCGCCAGGGGTACCGCTTTTAATCCCTGGGGAAGAGATTACGCAGACGATGATCCAGGTAATTCTTAAGTACCGAGCAGATGGTCTAGAGGTCCAAGGACTCACCGATACCAGAGGGGATCTTAGAATAGAGGTTATAGATTTTGGGTAAAATATATTGCATGATGGGAAAGAGCTCTACCGGTAAGGACTATCTCTACCGGGAGATTAGAAAAAGAATCCCTGAGCTTAAGCCAGTGGTTCCCTATACCACCAGACCTATTCGGGAGGGGGAGCGGGACGGCGCCGAATATTTTTTTATAGATGAAGAAAAGCTAGCCGAATATACGAAGGCCGGTAAAGTGATCGAGCAGCGGGCCTATCAGACGGTTCACGGGATTTGGCGTTATGCGACTATCGATGACGGCACTATTTCTCTAGCCACAGGTGATTACTTATTGATCGCTACGCTAGAAGCCTATGCCCATTTGCGGGAGTACTTTGGGCCAGGTAATGTGGTTCCCCTTTATATCGAAGTGGAAGACGGGGAGCGCCTTCGCCGCGCCCTTAAAAGGGAAGACAAGCAAGAAGAACCGAAATACGCGGAAGTTTGTCGGCGCTTTTTAGCCGATACGGAAGACTTTAGCGAAGAAAATTTGAAAAAGATGGAAATTGATAGACGTTTTCTCAATATCGACCGAGAGACGTGTATATCGGAAATAGAAGAGGAAATAGTAAATGACAGGGTTTAAAGATGTAGTAGGCCACAAAGAGATTATCGAATATATAAGAAATGCCATTAGTCAGGATAAGGTGTCTCACGCCTACGTGCTAAATGGACCGCGAGGTTCGGGAAAGAAGATGCTAGCTAAGCTTTTTGCCATGACCCTATTGTGTGAGCGTTCCCAGACGGATCCTTGCGGAAAGTGTAAATCCTGTATTCAAGCGGAGAGCAACAACAACCCTGATATTATCTACGTGGTCCCGGAAAAGCTAAATGCGACGGGCATCGGGGTGGATGATATACGTAACCAGGTGAATAGCACGGTAGATATTAAACCTTACCGTAGCGCTTATAAAGTTTATATTATCAGAGATGCGGATAAAATGACTCCCGGGGCCCAGAACGCCCTTCTAAAAACCTTAGAGGAGCCCCCGGCGTACGTAGTTTTCCTCCTGCTTACAGAAAATGAAAACATGCTGTACGACACGATTATCTCTAGATGTGTCAAGCTGAAGCTACGAAACTTAAAAGATACCTTGATTAAAAAGTATCTCCAAGATAACCTAGGACTAGGTGAGTATGAAGCCAAGGTATGTACCGCTTTTGCCCAGGGAAATTTAGGCCAAGCGATTATGCTGGCAGGGTCGGAGAATTTCACAGAGCTTAAGAACGAAGCGGTATTACTGGCAAAGCGCGTTAAGAAGATGGAAATGGAAGACTTGATCGGGGCTGTTCGCAGTGCGGCAGCGAGAAATAAAGTGGAGATTGGCGATTTCCTTGATATGGTCGCTATCTGGTACCGAGATGTCTTATTATATAAAGCTACCACGGATATTGACGGCGTTATCTTCCGTGAAGATTTAGAGACGATAAAGGAGCAAGCCCGAAAGTCCTCCTATGAGGGGATTGAGAAGATACTCGAGGCGATAAATGTTGCCAAAGAGCGTTTGCAGGCAAATGTAAATTCAGAACTGAGCCTAGAGCTTCTGTTCTTAACACTTAAGGAGAATTAGCATGGTAAAGGTAGTAGGTGTTAGATTCCGGCCCGCGGGGAAAATATATTTTTTCGGGGCGGAAAAGTTAGATATTAAGGTTAGAGATAAAGTCATTGTGGAGACGGCTAGAGGGGTGGAATTTGGAACCGTGGTAACCGGTATCAAGGAAATCCAGGAAGACGAAGTTCCTGGACCGGTAAAGCCGGTCATTAGAGTGGCTACCAAAGAAGACATTAAGAAAGCCGAAAAGAATAAAGAAAAGGAACGGGAAGCCTTTGAGATTTGCTTAGAGAAAATCCGCAAGCATAACTTAGAGATGAAGCTTATCGAGGCGGAGTACACCTTTGATAACAACAAGGTGCTCTTTTACTTTACCGCCGATGGCCGCGTGGACTTTAGAGAGCTGGTTAAAGACTTAGCCGGGGTCTTTAGAACCCGCATTGAATTACGACAAATCGGCGTTCGCGACGAGACGAAGATTCGTGGTGGTATCGGTATTTGTGGTCGTCCACTTTGCTGCGCAACCTATCTTTCGGATTTTGCACCGGTATCCATTAAGATGGCAAAAGAACAGAACCTTTCCCTTAATCCTACCAAGATTTCAGGAGTCTGCGGCCGCTTAATGTGTTGTCTGCAAAATGAAGAAAAGGTCTATGAGGAGCTGAACCGGACTTTGCCTTCCGTAGGCGATCAGGTGGATACTCCTGAAGGGCTAAAGGGCGATGTCCAGTCGGTAAATATTTTGCGCAAGCAGGTGCGGGTCTTAGTCACCCTTGATAACGACGAAAAAGAAATTCGGGAATATCAAAGCGAGGAGCTCAAGTTCAAAAAGGGAAATAAGCGTCGCAAGGACAAGGATAAGATATCGAAAGAGGAGATGAAGAAATTAGCCTCTTTAGAAGAAAAGAACGGGAATTCAAAATTAGACGATGAATAATCAGGAACGTATCGATGATTTACAGATAAAGGGCTATAAGATTATCCAGAATCCGCAACTATTTTGTTTCGGAATGGACGCTGTGCTATTAAGTGCCTTCGCCCGGGTGGGGGAGGCCGAGACAGCTCTTGATCTAGGATGCGGCAATGGGATTATCCCTTTGCTTTTAGCGGCGAAAACGAAGGGGCAGCACTTTACCGGGTTAGAAATCCAAGAGGAAAGTGTGAATCTTGCTAAGCGCAGCATTGCTCTCAATGGACTAGAGGATAAAATCCAGGTGATAAAAGGGGACATAAAAGAGGCATCCACAATCTTCGGAGCGTCCTCTTTTTCTGTTATTACCAGTAATCCACCCTATATGATCGGCGCCCACGGCCTAACCAGTGACAAAGAGGCTCTTAATATCGCTCGCCATGAAGTCTTATGTACCCTCTCAGACGTTATCCGGGAAGGGAGTCGCCTGTTAAAGGAAAAAGGAAGGTTTTACATGGTTCATCGTCCTTTCCGTCTACCGGAGATATTAGCGGAGATGCAGAAGCAGCGCATAGAGCCGAAACGGATGCGCCTAGTCTATCCTTATGTACATAAGGAACCCAACATGGTGCTGATTGAAGGAGTCAAAGGCGGGAGGCCGCGAATGCAGGTGGAACCTCCTTTAATCGTTTATGAAGAGAACGGAAACTATACGAAAGAACTACTGAAATTATACGGAGAGGTCGAATAATTATGCCGGGAACCCTATATTTGTGTGCCACACCCATTGGAAATCTTGAAGATATGACCTTTCGCGTCGTGAACTGCTTAAAGACGGTGGATTTAATTGCCGCCGAAGATACGCGGAATTCGAAGAAGCTTCTGAATCACTTTGAGATTGCCACGCCTATGACCAGTTACCACGAGCACAACAAATACGATAAAGCGAAAGTGTTGGTAGAAAAGCTAGCTGCGGGGCAGAACATCGCCCTCATTACCGATGCCGGGACTCCGGGAATCTCTGATCCCGGGGAGGTGTTAGTGCGCCTCTGTTACGAGGAAGGCATCGAAGTGACCGCCCTTCCCGGGGGCTGCGCTTTTGTGCTAGCGCTGATTCTCTCTGGTCTTTCCACTAGGCGTTTTGTCTTCGAAGCCTTTTTGCCAAGGGAAAAGAAGGAGAAAGAAAAGGTCTTAAAGGAATTAGAGCAAGAGACCCGGACCATCGTTCTTTACGAGGCACCTCACCGTTTGCTAAAGACGCTAGAAAGCCTCTATGGAAGCCTCGGTGACCGGGAAATCGCTGTGGTTAGAGAGCTGACAAAGCGTTACGAAGAAGTGAAGCGAGTTTCTTTAAGCGAAGGGATTGCTTATTACCAGGAGCATGAGGTGAAAGGGGAAATCGTTCTCGTCATTGCCGGCAGGGATAGAAAAGAACTGGAAGCGGCAGAGGTTAGCGCCTGGGAAAAATTGAGCGTAACCGAGCATATGGAATACTACTTAGAGCAAGGAATTGATAAAAAGGAGGCGATGAAGAAGGTGGCGAAAGACCGTAACCTGACGAAACGCGATATTTATCAAGAACTGTTAGAACTAAAAAAAGAGGAAAAGTAAATGCCGAATATCAAGCTAAGCCACGTTAAGAAAACCTTTCCTAACGGGTTTGAAGTGGTCAAAGATTTTAATATGGAAATTACCGACGGGGAATTCGTGGTTTTCCTTGGTCCTTCGGGATCGGGAAAGAGCACGGTGCTAAGAATGGTTGCCGGTCTTGAAGAGCCTAGTGGTGGTGAGATTCGGATTGATGGGAAGCGTCTAGAAGAGATTCCCCCGAAAGAGCGGAGCATGGCGATGCTCTTTCAAAACTATGCAGTTTACCCGAAGCTGACGGTGTATGAAAATATCGGCTTTGGTCTTCGTCAGCGCGGGGTCGCCGAAGAGGTTATCGATGAGAAGGTCAGATTAATTGCCAATCTATTAGAGGTGGCCGACTTATTAAAGAAAAAGCCTCGCTCCCTAACCGCTTCTCAGCGTCAGCGAGTGGCCCTGGCTAGAGCCCTTATCTATGATCCTCAGATTCTCGTCATGGATGAGCCCTTTGCCAATATGGAAGAGAATGTGCGCCCGCGAATTAGTAAGCGAGTTGCCGAAATCCACGCCCAGATGAAAGGAATTGTCATGCTGGTTACCCACAATCTGCCCATCGGCCTCCGTCTAGCGGACCGGGTGGTGATGATGAAGCTTGGCGAAGTTCATCAGATTGGGACTCCCAGCGAAGTCTACGACCAGCCCGCTAGTCTATTTGTGGCGGATTTTATCGGAGACCCAAAGATCAATTTAATCGATGGCCACTGCGAGATATACGATAACGTGGCTTATATCACCACCAAGATGGGTGAGTTTCGCCTTCCTATTAAGTCTGGTAGCGCCCTAGATAAAGGCAGTTACCATCAGCAAACGGTGGTAATTGGCTTTAGACCCCAGCAGATGCTGGTGAACGAAACGGTACTAGACGAAAAGCGCTTTCTTCAGTATCAGGCAAAAGTAGCTGCCGTCTACGACCAAGAGGCGGGGCAAGTACTGCGCTTTGATTTAGATGGCTATCTGGTAGATGCCTTAAATACCAGTGGGTCCCTAGAAGCGGGAGCAAGTGCCAACTTTATCGTGGACAATGAAAAGGTGCACATCTTTGATAAGGTTACGAAAAAGAACATTAATATCTAATCTTTCCCCTCAAGATACCCAGGAGTAAGGCTGCCGCGATCAAGACGGTGAGCACCTCGGTAACGGGAAAGGCAAGCCAGACACCGGTTAAGCCGAAGGCGCCAGCGAGGAGAAAGCTTAAGGGAATGATAACGAGCATTCCTCTTAAGAGGGAGAGCAAAAAAGCCGCTCGCGCTTTCGTGACAGAGTTAAAGATCGAGACCGCGACGATATTAATTCCTGCAAAAGGAAACGCGGTAAAATATAAAAGGATTCCGCGACTGGCGATACTGGCTAGCTTTTGGTTTCCTTCGCTGTTAAAGAGAGCGATAATACCCTCCCTAAAGACGGCGACGAAAAAGACCGAGACAAGGGCTAAGATAAAAGCCATAAAAAGCGCATAAGCAGCGCTTTTTTTTATGTCGCTAATTTCTTTCTTGCCGTAAGCACTACTAATTAGCGGTTGCACACCTTGAGCGATCCCCGTAAAGATAGAAGTCACTACTAAGGAGAGGTTGGCGATGATGCCGTAAGCCGCAACGCCGGTATTGCCAGCCAGTCCTAGGATTAGGAAGTTAAACACCACAATGACGATACTAGAAGCAATTTCGGTAACAAAGGAAGAGACGCCTAAGAGAAGCACAAAGAGGCCTCGCTTTAGGACTCTGCCGGTTTTCAGTAGCTGGAAAGTATTTTGTTTCTTAAAGAAATGCTGACTCATTACGGCCATGCTGATCAGAGGAGCCAGCCCCGTCGCAAAGGCCGCGCCAAACATCCCCATCTTCAGCGGAAAGATAAAGACGTAGTCCAGGATGATGTTGGAAAAGCTACCTATTAGCATTCCCGCCATGGAAAGACCGGGATTTTTGTCATTGCGAATAAAGGCGATTAGCAATTGGTTCATTAAGAAAGCCGGTGAAAAGAAAAGCATGGTTTTTAAGTAGGTGGTCGTTAGGGCGAGAATATCCTGATTAGCACCTAGTAAGAGGGCGATCTTTTCCGAGAAAAAAAGTCCCGCTAGGATATAGATAGCCGCAAAAAGCAGTGCTAAAAGGACGCCGCAGGTAAATATTTCGTTGCTTTTTTGCTGATTTCGTTTCGCCCGCTCAACGGCAAAGGCGGTGCCGGCACCGATGGCGATCATCAGGGCCGTGCTGTTTATCAAACCGTAAACAGGAATGGCTAGATTCAGTGCTGCTAGCCCATCTGCGCCCAGACCAGCGGCGATAAAGAAGGTATCTGCCAGAATGTAGCAGGAGACCCCGATCATACCGATTACGTTAAGGGATGTGTATTTTAGAAAGCGTTTTAATAACATAGGTTCACCTCGTTTTTATGCATAAAAAAATGACTTTAAGTTTCACACCTACAAAGACCTAACGGCGTGAAAAAAGTCATTCTCAGACTTTACCCGGTGGCAAAGTCGTTTCCTTCTTAAACTAAAACAAATAATACGTGACTCTCTGGTAAAAGTCAAGCCTAGAAATAGCCAAACAAATAGAATTATGGTAGAATGTTAAAGATGTAAGGAGGAAGAGAAAATATGGTCGATTTGTACAAGAACGGCGTCTACCTGGTAAGTGGGGTAGAAATCGTCGAAGATGAGAAGCAACTAAAACAGCAACTAGGGAAGGAAATCTCTAAAGAAGAGGCGAAGAAAAACACGATCGCTTACGGAATTTTAGAGTCTCATAACACTTCCGATAATATGGAGGCGCTGGAGATTAAATTTGACAAGCTAACCTCTCACGATATTACCTTTGTTGGTATTATTCAGACGGCAAGAGCCTCAGGACTGGAGAAATTCCCCATTCCTTACGTGCTCACCAACTGCCACAATTCGCTCTGCGCAGTAGGGGGAACCATTAATGAGGATGACCACATGTTTGGTCTTTCCTGTGCCAAGAAATACGGTGGCGTATACGTACCACCTCACCAAGCGGTTATTCACCAGTACGCCAGAGAAATGCTAGCCGGCGGCGGCAAGATGATTCTCGGATCGGACTCCCATACTCGCTACGGCGCGCTAGGAACCATGGCGATGGGCGAAGGTGGACCGGAGCTTGTTAAGCAGTTACTAGATAAAACTTACGATATTAAACGTCCCCAGGTAGTCGCTATTTACCTAGACGGAAAAGTTGCGAAGGGGGTAGGTCCTCAGGATGTGGCACTAGCGATTATCGGTGCCACCTTTAAAAACGGCTATGTAAATAATAAGGTTATGGAGTTCGTCGGACCAGGTGTGAAGCACTTAAGCGCGGACTTCCGTATCGGCGTGGACGTTATGACCACAGAGACCACTTGTCTTTCTTCTATCTGGGAGACGGATCAGGAGATTAAAAAATTCTACGAGATTCATCACCGCCCAGAGGATTATCAGGAGTTAAAACCAGGCGACGTAGCTTACTACGACGGTCTTGTCTACGTGAACTTAAGCGAAATCAAACCAATGATTGCGATGCCATTCCATCCTTCGAATGTCTACACCATCGAAGAGGTGAATAATAATTTAGAAGATGTTCTGCACCAAGTAGAAGAACAGGCGAAGGTAAGCCTTGATGGCGCTGTGGATTATACGCTGATGGATAAAATCAAAAACGGCAGACTCTACGTAGAGCAGGGAATTATCGCCGGCTGTGCTGGTGGCGGTTTTGAAAATATCTGTGAAGCGACCGATTTGATTCGCGGAAAATACACCGGTGCCGATGAATTTACGTTAAACGTCTACCCGGCTAGTACCCCGATTTATATGGAACTAGTTAAAAATGGTGTAGTTGCTGATCTGATGGAAGCGGGAGCAATTGTAAAAACCGCCTTCTGTGGTCCTTGCTTTGGTGCTGGGGATACGCCGGCGAATAACGCCTTCTCCATTCGTCATACTACCCGGAATTTCCCGAATAGAGAAGGTTCTAAATTGCAAAGCGGTCAGATTTCTTCTGTCGCTCTAATGGATGCCAGAAGTATTGCGGCAACCGCGGCTAACCAAGGTTACTTAACCCCGGCTACCGATTACGCCGATATCGAATATAAGGGACAGAAGTACCATTTTGATGAGAAAATCTACGCTAACCGCGTCTTTGATAGTCACGGTCAGGCAGATTCTACCGTGGAAATTAAAATGGGTCCAAATATTAAGGATTGGCCAGCTATGTCAGCCTTACCGGATAACCTGATTTTAAAAGTGGTTTCCGAGATTCACGATCCTGTAACCACTACCGATGAGTTGATTCCTTCAGGAGAGACTTCTTCTTACCGCTCCAATCCGTTAGGCTTGGCGGAATTTACCCTTTCCCGGAAAGACCCTGCTTACGTGGGCCGGGCCAAAGCGGTACAGGTAGCTCAGAAAGCTATTGAAAGCGGCAGCTGTCCTGTGGATGCTTTCCCAGAATTAGATTCTGTGCTGACCACGATTCGCACGAAGTTTGCCGAAGTCGGTGAAGGAAACTTAGGTGTAGGTAGTACGATTTTTGCGGTCAAGCCAGGAGATGGTTCGGCTAGAGAGCAAGCGGCTTCCTGTCAAAAAGTCTTAGGCGGCTGGGCGAATATCGCCAACGAGTACGCGACGAAGCGGTACCGCTCTAACTTAATTAACTGGGGCATGCTCCCATTTATCACCAAAGAGAATCACGAACAGCTAAGCTTTGGCTTAGATGACTACCTATTCGTTCCCGATATTAAAAAAGCGATTGCCGAAAAACGAGGCGAGATTAAAGCCTACGTTGTGGGGGATGAATTAAAAGAGATTACCCTCAGTGTGGGTGATTTGACCGATGCTGAACGGGAAATTATCTTAAAGGGATGTCTAATTAATTACTACCGCGGCTAGGCATAAATAAGTAGATAGAAGAGCAGGAATTAATTTTTCTGCTCTTTTTGTATAATAGGAACGTTCCTATTATACAAAAAGACGTTCCACTATGGATGCGCACTTCGGCGCAAGGTAATTTATGCAATAGCACACGCCGAAGGCGCAAGAATTTGCCAAGAGCAAATTCTATTTTAATGCAACACTTGTACCTTTTTTATACTCTAATATATGTAACGATGAAAACGGAGGGGTCATCATGAAAAGAGATGAGCAAACATTTATCTCTCTCTATGAGAAAGTCTATAAAGAGCTATATCGCTATGCCTTATGCATTATGCGAAATCCCCATGATGCAGAGGACTGTGTTAGCGAAGCGGTCTTAAAGGCCTATGAGAAAATGGCTTCTCTGCGCGCGGAGGAGGCTTTTAAAAGCTGGATTTTCACCATTTTAGCCAATGTGTGTAAGAAAAAGCTGAAAGACATGAGCAAACGGGGAGAAGAGACAATGGAAGGAAGAGAGGAAGTGGGCAGTTCTGTAAATTACGATTTGCCCTTAGACTTACAAAAGGCGTTTATGGTACTTTCGAACCAGGAGCGCCAGATTATCGGTTTAAGCGTTTACGGCGGCTATAACAGCACCGAGATTGCTGCCATCTTAAAGCTTAATCAAAATACCGTCCGTTCCAAAAGAAGCCGAGCTTACGCCCGTTTGCGGTTATTTTTAGAGTAGAAAGGGGAGATAAAGATGGAAGACAAAGATAAAGACATTCTTGAAAAGTTACAGAAAGAAAGCGAACAGATTCAGCCACCGCCGTCATTAGAACCGGAAGAGCTGAAAAGCCGCTTGGCCCAAAAAGGAAAGGTGCGGAAGTTCCCAGCGAAGACCTTAGGTGCGATCGCCGCCTCTTTGGCCCTTATCATTGGGGGCAGTATTTTCTTGATGAACCGTCAGGGTCAGACAATCCTTACGCCGGATACGGATCATACGGGTAGAGCGCAGAACGAGACCACGAAGGGAGCGGAAAGTCTACAAGCGGCGAAAGATTACGGGGAAGTCTATCAGGTAATGGCTGCTAACCAGACGGAAGGGGGCTTTTCCGGAGAGGTGATGGTAGAAGATGCGGTTACCTTAGAAGCGGATATGGCAGCGCCTACAGCTGGCGGGAATGCGAAGAGCATGAGTAGCAGCGGTGTCTACTCAGACACCAACGTTCGCCAAGAAGGGGTTGGCGAAGCGGATATCGTTAAGACCGACGGTCGCTACCTCTACGTGCTGAAAGACAACGGCTATGAAGTTGCCATTGTGGACACCGAAGGTGAGAAATTGAAGGATCTAGGAACGATTCTCATTGACGAAGTGGAAACGGTGCGGGAGTTTTACTACGACAATGAACGCTTAGTGGTGGTTGGTGAGACCTACGGGGAAGAGAATTACACTAGAGTCTTAACCTATAATGTAAAAGACAAAGAAAATCCAGAACTAATCGGTAACGTCAAACAAAGCGGTAGCTATCAGTCGTCTCGCTTTGTAGATGGCTATATCTATTTATTTACGAACTACTATTCATACCATGCTATGGAAAAAAGTGAGCCAATTACCTATATTCCTAGTGTGAATGGAGAATTGATTGAGGCAAAAAACATAATTTTACCCCCCTATCAAAGGGCCAGTGAGTATACGGTTATCAGTTCTTTAAAGCTAGAGAAACCAGATAAAATCGTCGACTCTAAAGCCATTATGAAGGCAGGTGGTGAACTGTATGTGAGTAACGAGAATATCTATTTTTACGAGGTTAGCTGGCAAGACGGCTATGGCAACGACACCAATATTCGCAAGATTAGCTATCAGAAGGGTGAGTTTTCCCCGGTAGCGGTGACGAATGTCAGCGGCTATATCAAGGATAGCTTCTGTATTGATGAATACCAGGGCAATCTACGTATCGTCGTGACGAATCGCCGCAGTGAGACCAATGGATTATATATTCTCGACGAGAAGCTAAAGGATTTAGGAAAGATTACAGGGCTTGCTAAGGGAGAACGGATTTACTCAGCTAGACTAATGGGTGAAACGGGATATTTTGTCACCTTTAAAGAAACGGATCCTCTCTTTAGCGTCGACCTTTCGGATCCAAAATCCCCGAAAGTGCTAGGGGCGCTAAAGATTCCTGGCTTTTCCGAGTATCTCCATCCTTACGGAGAGAATCGTTTGTTGGGAATTGGGATGGATGCCGATGAAGAGACCGGCGTGGCGGGAAGTGTTAAGCTCTCTATGTTCGCCACCGATGACCCTAGCGATGTGGAAGAAATCCACAAGCTATTGATAGAAAATACGTTTTACAGCAGTGTTCTATACGATTATAAAGCCTTGATGATTAGCGCTGATCATAACCTTTTTGGCTTTGCCACCGAAGGGGAGGGGGGACAGAAATATCAGCTCTTTACCTATAATGACGAAGAGGGCTTCGTGCGCCTCCTCGAGGAAGAAGTGAACGGCACCGGCTCTAGAGAAGCCCGGAGTGTTGTCATCGAGAACCGTCTCTACGTCATTAAAGGCAATATTATTGAAGCCTATAGTCTGGACACCTATGAAGAAGCCGGTAACGTTATCTTGTAAGCTCCTAGGCGCTTAGCGAGAACGGGACCGAGCATGAGGGCGAGAATACATTTGGTAACATCTCCGATAATATAAGGGAAGACACCGATGGCGAGCCCTTCGATAAAACCAATTTCTAAGCTTTGCGCCAGCCAGAGGGTGCCAAAAGCGTAGGCCACAATGGTTGCCAGCATAAAGGCACAGAAAATGAGCGCTCTATTCTTGAGATATTTTACACTTAAACCACAAATAATCACAAAAGGGATAAAGCCGATTAGATAGCCACCGGTGGGTCCTGCTAATTTGTGGGCGCCGCCACTAAAGCCAGAAAAGATCGGAAGTCCAACCAGTCCCAGCAATAGGTAAGCCAAATAGCTGATAGTAGCACTCTTTACATCAAGCAGATAAACGCTGATGAGGAGGACAAGATTTGTTAGTGAAATGGGCACCGGACTGATGGGAATGGGGATAGATAATGGTGCTAAGATACAAGTGACAGCCGTTATCAGGGCGATTAAAATAATTTTTTTCGTACGCAGGGTTTGTTCCATAATAAGCCTCTTCCTTTAGTATTATTTTCTAGTTCTAGAAAAGAGTATAAGGGGAATAAAGAGGATTGTCAACCGAATAATAAAGGGGTTTACAATTTGTTTTGTACACTCGTCAGGTGAGAAAAATTCTTATTTGACGGGTGTTCTTTTTTTGGAAGATGTGATATAAAGAGGAAAAATGGAAAGGGAAGAGGCGGGTATGAAAGAACTAACATTTGACCGGAAAATGATTCGTTTTATCACCAGGGCTTTGATATTTTCGACTTTGATTATCATCATTGTCTCGGGGGTCTCAACAGTCATGTCCATTACCAATAAATCGACGCAGATTGCCAAAAACGAAGTGGAAGCCATGGCAATCAACACCGAGGATAATTTTAATCAATACAATAATTTGATTTGGTCGGTAATCTTAAATCGTCACGTTCAAGATTATCTGAGCGAAGAAGTGGATGTCTATCGCTACAGTGCGGATGCAACCAGTGTCCTTGACAATGTCTGCAATATGTGGGGGAACGTGAACTTCATTACGATTATCCGCCAAGATGAGAAAGGGCAGCTAATCAAGGGCAACGCGATTCCCAACTGGATTATTAATTACAAAGAGGTGATAAAAGGGGATCAGGACAATGCCATCCCTATGGGAAAAAGTGCGATGCAGATGACTTTTACGAAACAGTATAGCACCAAAGGTGATTATACGCTGAGCATTTATTATCCCCTATTCTCCAATCTACGAATCGGCAAGCGCTTAGGAACTTTATGTATCAACTTAAACGATGCCAATTTATCTCAGCTTCTAGCAAGCAGCGATAACAGCCAAAGCTTTGCCGTAGATACGGCCTTTGTCCACAAAGACGGTCGGATAATCTCCGATACGCGTAGGGAGGAAATCGACACCCAATTTGCTAATAGTAAGTTTAAAGATTCCGGGCGGACCTCCATGAGCCGTACGGAACTGATGATCAACCAAAAGGTCAAGGGCTGGGACTTTTACTACGTTACTAGGATTAGCTGGTGGGAACTTTTAAAGGACAGCGTCTGGACGGTGCTCCTGCTCCTAGTGGTGCTCTTTATCATCATCGCTTTTAGTGTCCGTTTGGCAAGGCAGATGGTAATTAAGGCCTATGAACCTTGGGGAAATGTGGTCCAGGCGATGGGCGAGGTATCGGACGGGAATCTGGAGACCAGGCTAGAAATTGTGGAGGCCGACCCGGATATGCGCGTGGTCTCTAAGGGCTTCAATTCCATGATGAATCAGGTGATTCAGCTGATGGAGCAGATTAAGGAAGAGCAGTATCAGATGGACCGGATCCAGATGGAAGCTCTGCAGTCCCAGATACAACCTCATTTTCTTTACAATACCTTGGACTGCATTCACTGGCAGGCAGTCGCTAGCGGCAATAAAGAAATATCGGCGCTAGTCAAGGCGCTAGCGAGTTATTACCGCATCTGCTTAAGCAAGGGGCGGGATATTATTACCATTGGTGAGGAGTTAGAATACACCCGCAATTATCTTTACATTCAAAAAATGCGCTACGACGAAATCTTGGATTATGAGATTATCGAGGATAAAAGCATAGAAAAGGCGATTATCCCTAAGCTTACCCTCCAGCCTTTAGTAGAGAACGGCATTTATCACGGCATTAAGATGATGAATGGGAAAAAGGGCAAGATTTTTATTAAGGCCGGTGGCAATGAAGAGCAGGTCTATATCGATGTCATCGACGAAGGTGCCGGCATGACCGAAGAGGAAATTCGGGAAATCAATGAGGCCGTTAAGGTCTTCGACGAGGAGTTTGGTTATGGCGTCCGCAATGTGAATCGGCGAATTCAGCTGTATTACGGCGAAGAATACGGACTTACCTATTACCTAAACCCCGGTGGTGGTGTGCGGGTAAGGGTACTATTACCCAATTGGTATGACAGGAAAGGAAGACGTAAATTTTATGATGAAAGCACTGATAGTTGATGACGAACGGATAATCCGGGTGGGTATTCACTCTGTTGTTCCCTGGAAAGAGCTAGGAATTGAGGAGGTCTTTATGGCCGCTTCTGGGCTAGAGGCGCTGGGGATATTAGGAAAAGAAGAGATAGATATTCTCATAACGGATATCCAGATGGCCGAGATGAACGGACTTACACTGATTGAGAAAATCAGAGAGGTGCGTGCAGATATCCGCATTATCGTTCTGACGGGATTCGATGATTTTGATTATGCCCGCCAGTGTCTGCGGATGCAGGTTCAGGAATTTTTGCTAAAACCGGTGGATGAAGATATCTTAATCGAGACAATTGCCGCCCAGGTTCAGGCGATTAAAGATAAAAGAGCACAGGAAGTTAACCGGCGAAATATGCGCCGAATAACCGGTACGAGAGATCAAGCAGAATTAGAAAACGATATGTGTCGTTTGGTATCTGGTGAAGATTCTTTAGGGATTGCCCAGATGCTGTACCAGAATTCTCAGTTCAAAAAGGGACTTAAAATGCGCGCCGTTATTCTTATTCCCAGCTTACAGTCTAGGGGCGTAGAGTCTCTGTCCTTACTGACGATAAAAAACCTTTTAATCGGCTACTTAGACGCTCAAGAAAAAGGGGTCACTTTTGAGGACCGGAAAGGGCGAATCGTCGTTGTCCTTTTTGAGGAGGGCAAGAGTGATGAGTTAGAAAGCACCATTAAGACTCTGACCAAACTGATTCAAGAAGAGTGCCAAGTCCGTCTGCGGGTGGTGATGGGCGAAGAGGTAGAAGGATTTGAACACCTCCATCTTTCCTACAACGACGCCATTTACCTTCTAGAAAAAGAGCAAGACGAATACAAAACCTTGATTAAGCGGACGGATACCAAGGGCCAGGTGGATATGTTCCGGGAAGTGTATGCAGAATTTATCGATAGTATCAACGAAAATATCGGTAATACCGATACGATCTTGCGGGTTTACGAAGCGTTTTGCGCAGCCACAGACGCCTACAATATTTCGGATCAATACGTGCAGAAGTGCTGCTTTGAGATTGCTTCCACGGTTTATTTTAACTATATTGTGGAGTCGGCAGAGAGTCCGGATGCCAAGCTTAACTCACTGCTTGGAGCCCTTTTAAACGCTGGCCGGGAAGAGAATCACGTAATTGTAAAGGCCTTTTTGGAAAAATTATTAAAAGAGGATGACGACGATAGCGAGCTGATTACGAAGGTAAAACGCTACATCAAGGAGCATTTAAGCGAGGATATTTCGGTGGCGGGTATCGCTTCGGAATTCTTTGTCAGTCCCAGTTACTTTTCCCGGCTTTTCAAACGGATTACCGGTGAAGGGTGTAACGAATATATCGTCAGAAAGCGCATTGAGAACGCCCAGTACTTGATTGCCACCACCAATATGAAAATCGGAAAAATCGCCCAAGAAGTAGGATATCGGGATACTAATTACTTTTCGCTAGCCTTTAAGAAGCACGTAGGTCAGACCCCGGGGCAGTACCGAGAACAAGAACGAGCAGAAGGAGAGAAACATGAATAAGTATAAGTGCATGGGAATGCTGTTGTTAATCAGCATTTTAGCTGGAGGTTGTCAGAAAGCAGAGCCAGTGGCTGAGGAAACGAAAGCGCCAGTACAAGAAATTGCAAAAGAAGAGGAAAAAGCCAGCACGCGGGAGCTAAAAGAAGAGCCAGAACCTAAGTTTATCGCTGAGGGGATTCGCCGAGTGAAGCTTACGAAAGACAGCGAAGTGCTGCTCGATATCGCCTATGAGCCGAAAGAATATGAGAGCTCCTATGAGTACTGGAAGGTGAAAGCTCCCTACGGTGGGGAGGCGGTTCTTGATACGGAAGCGGCCCTTAAATTTTACGGCCAGCTTGCTCAGCTTTCTTTTACCCAAGTGACCGAAGTGGGCGCAGAGGTGAAGGAGAACTTAGCATCTTCAAAGACTTATCTAGAGCTAGAGTTCTGCCAGCTTGACGAAGAGGATGAAAGGGCTTCGTATCAAGCAGAAGCTAGTAGTCGCTTGACGCTAACGATTGGTGAGGAAGACGGGGCAGGGAACTACTACGCTACTCTTAGTGGGGATCCAGAGCGGGTTTACCTGATAAGTGTAGACGCCTTGGAGCAAATCTTTGCAGTTAAGCCTTATGATTTGATTTTGAAAATCAGTGCGGTGTGCCCGATGGAGACCGTATCAGCGGTGGAGACAAAAGTCGCTGGGAAAAGCAAGAAGTTAGAGAATTATCAGGAGATCTATACGGATTTATTTGGCGTTTTGATTGCTGGCGAGTTAAAAGAGCCAGCAAAGGGAGAGAAAGAGGAACTTCTCACCTTAACGTTTGCGAGAACTGCGCCGGAAATGGAGAAACTTACCATTACCTACTACGATTACGACAAAGAGTATGCCAGTGTGAAGGTGAAAGGAGAAGAGCATTTCCTTGTTGAGAAGGCCGAAGTGGAGAATTTAATCAAGATAACCCAGGATAATTAGGGAGAAGTGGGGACCGCAGTCGAGGTCCTCATTTTTTTGACAAAGGTAAAAAAATTAAAGAATAAGGTCAAATTATTAAATTTTATTCGCTGGCGATGTTTGTTAATCTTTAGTTACAAACAATCAATGAGGAGGAAATGATATGAAAACGAGAACGAAGAAACTATTGTCGCTACTGCTGGTAACGGTAATGGGTGCATCCCTTTTAGTAGGCTGTGGCGGTAAAAGCAGCGACGAAGGCGACACGGACAAAACCACCGGCGGCGACAACGAAATCGTGTTTTGGAACATTGGTACGGAAGAAGTTGATAAAGCGATTTACGACAAAGCCATCGAGATGTTTGCAGAATCCACCGATACAGATTACACGATCACCAGTGTTCCGGTGCAGAATGACACCTACAAGGAAAAATTGGTTATTGCTATGAGCTCCGGGGAGTGTCCGGATATGTATATCAACTGGTCAGGTGGCCCGATGAATGAGTATATTGAGTCAGGGTATGCCCAACCGATTACCGATCTTTTCAACGACAGCGAATTACCAGATCGTCTTTTAGATGCCTCGATTGCTCAAGCAACTTACAAAGATGATATTTATGCAGTCCCTTTTATGAATGTCTCTTTATCAGGGATCTTCTACAACAAGGAGATGTTTGAAAAGTATGACCTAGAGGTGCCAACTACCATCGAAGAGCTAGAAGCAGTAAGCGATACCTTTGTTAAAAATGGAATCACACCTTTTGCCTTAGCAAATGCGCCGAAGTGGACCGGTTCCATGTACTTTATGAACTTAGCCGCGAGAAAAGGCGGACTTGAGCCCTTCAATGCCGCAGTAGACGGCAGTGGAACCTTCGAAGATGAATGCTTTATCTGGGCAGGTGACAAGATTCTCGAATGGGAAGAGAAAGGATATTTCCCAGAGGGAGTGAACTCACTTAGTGAAGATGACGGTCAGGCGAGACAGATGCTTTATCAAGAAACGGCAGCTATGGACTTGATCGGTTCTTGGTACACCGGCTTAATCCAACAAGATAGCCCAGAGTTTTATGAAAAAATTGGTTGGTTCCCCTTCCCAGGACTGGAAGGTTCGGATGTGGATGATTCCATTATGATTGGTACGATAGGTGATAACTTTATCTCCTTTAACTGTAAGGACGATAAGCTAGCAGCAGCTTTTGAATGTGCAACCAAGTTCTCAGAGGATGAAATGGTTGACTTTATGGTGGAAAGCGGCAAGGTACCACCGGTTAAAGGCGTGGAAAATAAGCTGACAGATCCAATTACTAAGTCGATTATGGAGGCCGCCAATAACGCCTCTTCAACCCAACTATGGTATGACCAATACCTGCCACCAGCAGTAGCTCAGGCTCATCTTGATACCAGTCAAGAGCTCTTCGGCGGCACGATGACATCAAAAGATGCAGCTAAGAAATTCCAGGAAGCGATGCAAGAATATCTAGACGAGGCCAACTAGTAGCCAAAGACGGATCTCCCGGGAATAAAATCCCGGGAGATTTTTACAAAGGAGGAAAGAGAAGATGGGAAAAAAGGAACTCTCTTTGGCAGCGAAAAGAAAGCAAGATACTAGGCGGGCAGCGTTTGTTTTTTTACTGCCGATTGCTCTATTAATGATTGTATTTATCTTCTATCCCATTGTGGATACGTTTTATACAAGCTTGTTTAAATGGAACGGTATTTCGGCGGACAAGACGATGATCGGTCTTAAGAACTGGGTAAAGCTTGCAAAGGATACCAGCTTTTGGACCGCTTTTAAGAATAATCTGGTGGTAATGGTTCTATCTATTTGTATTCAGATTCCGATCGGTCTGGCGCTAGCCACCTTTATCGATTTTGGTGGTAAGAAGATGACGATTTTTAAGGTGCTGTGGTTTATTCCGCTCTTAATGTCTTCTGTAGCGATCGGTTTTTTATTTTCTTATGCGTTAGCCACGAATGGAGGAATATTTAGCGCCATCTCCAAGATTTTTGGTGGCGGCAATATCGACTTATTAGGAAATCCGAAGACAGCGCTCTATACCGTTATCGGGGTTATCGCTTGGCAGTTCACCCCTTTTTATATGGTCTACTGTATGGCTGCTTACACCAACGTACCAACGGATGTATACGAAGCGGCAATCATCGATGGGGCGACGAAAGGTCAATACTTCTGGCGGGTGGCCTTGCCACTTTTGGCTCCTTCTATTAAAAGTGCGGCCATTCTCTCTATGGTGGGTTCGCTTAAGTACTTCGACTTAGTCTACGTCATGACCGGCGGTGGACCAGGTACTTCCACCGAATTAATGGCAACGTATATGTACAAGCAATCTTTCGTGAAGTTTAACATGGGTTATGGCTCGGCGGTAGCAGCGGGGATGTTTATCCTCATTTCTCTGACCTCGCTTATCACCATGCGAATTCTAAACGGTAGAAAGAAAGGAGATGCCTAAACTATGAAGAAAACAAAAAGCAGATTAAGCTGGGGCATCGCCTGGATACTGGGGATTTTTTGGAGCGTTGTGGCCCTACTTCCGTTTGTGTTTATGGTCCTTAACTCATTTAAAGAAAAATTCGAACTGTTAACCGAAGGCGTGTTCTCGATTCCTAAGAGTTTTAATCTAGAGAATTACAAAACCGTTCTCACTGGCAATTTCTTTCGGTTTTTCTTTAACAGCGTGATTGTTCTAGTAATATCTTTGACAATCCTATTATTCATTTCGGCTTGCGCGTCTTATCCTCTTTCCCGGTTTAAGTTTCGCTTAGCAAAGCCGATCTATTCGCTAATTGTAGCTTGTATGTCGATACCGATTCATATCACTTTGATTCCCGTATTTAAGATGTCAAAGGATATGGGAATTTACGATTCCATCTGGGCCCTTATCGGTCCGTACGTGGCTACCGCCATTCCCATATCGGTGTTTATCTTAACTAGCTTTATGAGGGAAATCCCTAAGGAAATAGAAGAAGCAGCCCAGATCGATGGCTGCGGTAAGTACCAAATGTTCTTCCGCATTATCTTTCCCCTAGCGAAACCTGGTCTAGCAACCCTAGCAATTTATAACGGGGTAAACATGTGGAATGAATTTAGTTTTGCTTACACCCTTACCCAGTCATCAGCCAACCGGACCCTGCCGTTAGCGGTTTGGGAATTTCAAGGCCAGTATTCAATGAACACCCCAATGGTCATGGCAGTTTTGACCTTAACGGTAATACCGATGATTATCCTCTTTATCTTTGCACAGGATAAGTTGGTAAAAGGGATGACAGCGGGAGCAGTAAAAGGTTAGTAAATAAAAAAAGAGGAGAATATAACAATGAGTAGAGAGTTACACGTATCACAAAAAGGCAATATCGAGGGTGCTTTCCAAACGATTCAAGAAGCGGCCCAGATCGCGGAAGCCGGCGATAAGGTTATCGTTCACGAAGGTGTCTACAGAGAATGGGTAAAGCCAGTAAATGGCGGCAAAAGCAATACCGACCGGATTGTCTACGAGGCAGCAGCTGGTGAAAAAGTAGTGATTAAGGGCTCGGAAGTTATCGATAGCTGGGAGAATGTAAAGGGCAATGTCTGGAAAGTTACCCTTCCGAATGCCTTCTTTGGCGACTTTAACCCTTATAAAGAAGAACTAGTTGGGGACTGGATGGTTCGTCCAAATCCTTACGAATATACCCTTCATCTAGGAGAGGTGTACTTAAATGGTAAGTCATTTTATGAAGCCAGAACCTTAGCAGAACTAGATAACCCCGTTAGAAGGGAAACGGCGGAGGACGCGCCGTGGATGCAAAGAGAAGAAGCGCTGCTTCATCCAGAGGACTCGATTTATCAGTGGTACGCGGAAGTGGCTGAAGAAGAAACGACGATTTACGCTAACTTCCAGGGCCAAAACCCCAATGAAGAGTTGGTAGAGATTAACGTCCGCAGAAGCTGCTTCTATCCGGCGGTCACGGGCCGGGATTATATAACGGTTCGCGGCTTTGAAATGGCTCAGGCGGCAACTCCTTGGACGCCACCCACAGCGGATCAGCCAGGTCTTTTAGGACCCAACTGGAGCAAAGGCTGGATTATTGAAAATAACATAGTACACGATGCAAAATGTAGCGCAATTAGCATTGGTAAAGAAGCCTCGACAGGACATAATGACTGTACAAGAACCCATCGTAAACCAGGCTACCAATACCAAATGGAGGCAGTATTCAAAGCGAGACAAATAGGTTGGAGTAAGGAAAAGATCGGCTCTCACATTATTCGCTACAATACCATCTATGACTGTGGTCAAAACGGGATTGTTGGTCACCTGGGCTGCGTCTTTAGCGAAATCTCCCATAACCATATCTACAACATTGCTGTAAAACACGAATTCTTTGGTTATGAAATCGGTGGTATTAAGCTTCACGCTGCTATCGACGTTTGGATCCACCACAACAATATCCATAACTGTACGCTGGGAACGTGGCTTGATTGGCAGATTCAAGGGACGCGAATTAGTAAGAATCTTTATTATGAAAATGACCGGGACTTAATGATTGAAGTAACCCATGGTCCTCATACGGTAGATGATAATATCTTCGCTTCTGATTATAACTTCGATAACATCGCTTGGGGCGGCGCTTTTGTCAACAACTTATGCTGTGGTACCATGCGCAGAGAACCAGTCCTCAACCGGGCAACGCCGTATCACCGTCCTCACTCAACAGAAGTTGCTGGGGTAACCTTTGTCTATGGCGGGGATGACAGATGGTTCCAAAATATCTTTATCGGTGGCACGAAAACATACAACGAGCAGTCCTTAAACGGAACGGTGGATTATAACGGTAGTCCTAGCTCCATGGCCGAGTATAAAGAGTGGTTAATCGCCGCCGGAAATGGCGATAACGAAGTCTTTGAACTAGTCAAGGATCCCGTGTATATCAACAACAACGGCTACTTAAAGGGTGCGCCTTCCTACGAAAAGGAAGAGACGAAATTCTCTAGTAAGGAAGATCCCAAGGCAAAAATCGTGGCCACGGATGACGGCACGTATCTAGAGTTCTACGCAGAAGACGGACTCTTTGATTTAGAGGCAGCCGTTCTTGAGACAAAGGATCTGGAGATGGTACGGATTGTGGAAGCCGCTTTTGAAGATCCTTGCGGCAATCCTATCGTTTTCGATACCGACTATCTCGGCCAGAAAAGAGAGCCAGGCGCGAACATCGGTCCTATTGTCGGTCTACAAAAGGGACAGAACAGAATTAAAGTTTGGTAATTGTCAGAATATTTAGACAATAAAAATAAGTTAATAATTAATATAAAATAAAAAGACAAATAGTCTTGACAATTAAAAATAGGGGTGCTATTATATAGTCAATCCAAGAAACCTAATATAATAAAAACTTGACGAGAAAGAGTTTTAAGGTTTCTAAATTGTACAAAAGGAGGCAAATCCATTGGACAATTCAGTGATGACAAGTCAATATGCGTGTGATACTGCAAATAGTTGTTCCCGTAGAGAATGCCTTATCGGTGTAAAGACGGCAACTAAAAGAAGTGAATAAGAATCGGAGAGATTTGGTGCCGCAAAGATCATATTTGTAAGCATATTGAGAAAGAAGTATCACCTCAAAGTGAACGGAAAATGTGTAAAGAAACATTAACCGGGACGTCATTTTATAACATATAAAACAAGGTTTAGGAAGTAATAACCCAGTAAGATTGTTAGTAAATGATAAGGGCTCTGCTACCAATAAGAAAAGTTATAGGTGCTTATTAACCAATTGAAATGTTTTATATGAGATAGGGAAAATAAAATAGATGCCGAGGTTTAACGAAAGCAAAAGATTAATTGTGGAAATATGCATATTAGTAAGACAAAAATGAGTGTATGACTACAAGAAAATGTTAGTAAGAAACAAAACCGAGGGCTTTGGGCTGTTAATGAATATAATCAATAACAGAGGTAGAAAAAAGTAATAAACGGGAACGACTGATCGGAAGAAACCTCCGATTAAAGATAAAGCTTTATAACTAAATAGGAAGGCGGCCATTACAACAAAACGATTGTAGTGGCCGCTTTCCTATGTAAAAATAGTCTTATAGAAATTCGACTAAAATCATTATAAAAAGTCGAGTAAATGCTGGGAACTCTCTGCTATGATATATCTACGAAAGGAGGGGATGAACGTGCTGAAAAAGCTTAATCAAGTAATCGAATACATTGAGGACCACTTAACGGATGACTTGCAACTTAAGAAGATTTCTGAGTATGTACAGGTTTCCGACTATCATTTTAGAACGGTTTTTTTTCACCTTGCCGGAATGACATTGAGTGAATATATCAAGAATCGTCGATTAGCAGAAGCGAACAGAGACTTACTTAGAGGCGAAAAAGTTACAGATGTGGCGTATAAATACCGGTATCAATCGCTGGATGGTTTTACGCGAGCGTTTACGAAATGGAGTGGTATTTTGCCGTCAGAAGTAGCGAAAAAGCAAGCTAGTAAATCTTTCCCCAAGCTTACGTTTCTCATTACAGTACAAGGAGGAAAAAGTATGAGATATAAAGTTGTAGAAATGCCAACGTTTTATTTGGCAGGTGTAAGCAAACGTGTTCCCATGCAGTTTGTAGGTGTCAATAATGAGATTGTGGAGTTAGCGAAGAGCATTACCGAGGAACAACGAAAGGAAATGCACGCCTTGCAAAACATAGAACCATACCAGGTTGTTAATGCGTCTTATAATGCTGATAGCGAATTTGAAAAAGAAGAGGGTGAGTTAACTCACATGATTGGCGTACTGACAACAAACGGGGATAGCAATAATTTGTTAGAAAAAGTAAAAGTAGAAGCGGCTACCTGGGCAGTATTTCCTAATGAGGGAAGCTTCCCCGAGACTATGCAAAATACCATGGCGCAAATTTATGCCGAGTGGTTGCCATCGGCTGATTATGAATTGATTTGTGCCCCTAACTTTTCTTTTACAAAAATGTCGGAAAATAAAAAGAATTATGCCTATTGTGAGATATGGATACCTGTGCAAAAGAAAAAAGTTATTGACAAAAGTTCCTGAATGTCTCATAGTAAAGTGCAAAGAAAGAATCTAGGAGGCAAATCGGTGAATACATTTAAGACTCAAAAGACGAATGTAGAAATGATGATGATGCGTAGCTGTGGAACAATGATGATGTACACAGTTTCTTTTGCACGCATTAGATATTCTGCTTCGTAAAATGTTTCCGATTGCTTTTTAATTAGGATATTTTAGCAGGTGTATGCGTGTAAGCGTGTACACCTTTTTTTTCGCGAAGCGTGATGCTTCCGGTTCATTTAAAAAACAACGATGATAATTGGGAGGAATGAGATGTCAACAATTAGACTTAAGAATTTGACAAAAACATTTTATCAAAAAGAAGGAGAGGTTTCGGCTCTTAAAGATGTCAGCTTAGAGATTAACGATGGGGATATCTACGGCATTATAGGGATGTCGGGAGCGGGCAAAAGTACCTTGGTTCGCTGTCTTAACTACCTAGAAAAGCCCACCTCAGGCCAGGTTTATATCGACGAGGTGGAGCTGGGGAGCTTAAATGAACAGCAGCTTAGAAAAGAACGGACCGAAATTGCGATGATCTTTCAGCATTTTAATCTGTTAGAGCAGAAGAATGTGATCGATAATATCTGCTTGCCCCTTCTAATCGCTGGTGTAACTAAGAAAGAAGCGCGAATGCGAGCTCACCAGCTCTTAGAGACGGTGGGGTTATCCGAAAAGAGCAAAGCCTTCCCCTCGAAGCTTTCCGGAGGCCAGAAACAAAGGGTGGCCATTGCCAGAGCTCTGGCGAGTAACCCCAAGATTCTCCTCTGCGATGAGGCCACTTCCGCACTTGACCCGCAGACTACGAAAGCAATTCTCAGCTTGCTAAAAGAAATAAATAAAAAGCTGGGAATCACCATCGTGATTATTACTCACCAAATGGAAGTCGTTCGGGAGATTTGCAACCGGGTGGCGATTATGGAAGCAGGCGAAGTGAAGGAAGAAGGCTTTGTGGAGGCGATTTTTGACAACCCGAAATCCAAGGCCGCAAAGCACTTAATCTTTAAAGATGCAGGGAAAGAAGACCATGTTCTCGGTGATGAGAAGGTAAAGGATCTTCTAAAGGGCGGCAAGATTGTGAGAATCGTTTTTACAGAAAACTCTGCCTTTGAACCGGTTATCAGCAATGTGATTTTAAAGTTTAATACGCCGATTAATATCCTTGGAGCGGATACGAAGAACGTCGGGGGTATTGCAAAGGGAGAAATGCTGATTCGTTTGCCGGAAGATGCGAAGCTGGCAAGCGAAATGAGCGCATATCTACTAGAACGAGGACTAAAGGTAGAGGAGGTAGAAGCAGATGTTTACTAAAGAAATTATGGAGATGCTAACAAAAGGCATTGGTGAAACGCTATATATGGTATTGCTATCCACGTTATTGGCATACGTTATCGGCTTGCCTCTAGGAGTTATCTTAAATGTGACCGATAAGGGCGGACTTAAGCCCAATGCCGCTGTCAATAAATTACTGGGAACAATCGTTATTAATATTACCAGAAGTGTTCCTTTTGTAATCTTTGCCCTTTTGATTGGGCCGTTAACCAAGTTTTTAATCGGTAAAAGCACAGGCCCAACAGCAATGGTAGTTGCCCTTTCCTTAAGTGCTGCCCCACTGGTGGCGCGGATGGTAGAGTCCTCTTTAAACGAGGTGGATAAAGGGGTCATCGAAGCGGCCCGGTCTATGGGCGCGACGAATCGTTTTATTGTCTTTAAGGTGATGTTAGTAGAGGCGCGGATTTCCCTGATCTCGGGAGCGACCATCTGCTTAGTGACCATTATCGGATATTCGGCAATGGGTGGATTCTTTGGTTCTGGTGGTTTAGGTGATATCGCCGTTCGTTACGGCTACCACCGTTATGATTTTGGTATTATGATTATTACGGTAGTACTATTAGTAGTCTTGGTGTTGCTATTTCAAGCTGTCGGCAATCGCTTTGCCAGTAGTTTAGATAGAAGAAAATAAGGAGGAGAATGATTATGAAAAAGAGAATTGGAGCGTTATTATTAGTAGGTGTATTGGCGGTGGGAACCTTAAGTGGTTGTGGTCTCGCCAAAAAAGATGAGGGCAGCAAAGAAAGCTCTGGAGATGACAAGGCGATTACTATCGCGGCTTCCGCAGCTCCACACGCAGAGATTTTAGAGGAAGCGAAAGCCCTTTTAAAGGAAGAGGGAATCGATCTTGAGATTACCGTTTTTAGTGATTATGTGCAACCAAACGTAGTAGTTGATGGTGATGAGTTCGATGCGAACTTCTTTCAGCACCTTCCTTACCTAGAGAACTTTAATGAAGAAAGAGGAACTAAGCTTGTATCCGCTGGTGGTATTCACTACGAACCTCTAGGAATTTACCCAGGTAAGAAAAAGAGCCTAGACGAAGTAGAAAAAGGGGATGTGATTGCTGTGCCTAACGACACCACCAATGAAGCGAGAGCACTATTATTGCTGGAAGATAATGGAATTATCAAGCTTAAAGAGGGAGCTGGCATCAATGCCACCGTTAACGATATTGAGGACAATATTAAAGGTGTGGAAATCCTTGAATTAGAAGCAGCTCAGATTCCTCGGGTGGTGGATGAGCAAGCGTTTTCTATTCTCAATGGGAACTACGCACTAGAAGCTGGTTTCTCAGTGAAAAAAGATGCTCTTGTATATGAAGAGGCAGATTCAGAAGCCGCGAAGACGTATGTAAATATTATCGCAGTGAAAGCTGGTAATGAAGAGAGTGCAAAGATCAAAAAGTTAGTAGAAGTTCTAAAGTCAGATAAGATTACTGAATTTATCAATGAAAAGTATGACGGAGCGGTAGTGCCGTTTACAGAATAATAGAAATCCGTTAAAAGTAGCCTTCGGGCTACTTTTTTTATGTGGTAATGGTTCAGGACAGACCACAGACTCGTCTACTCCGTATTTATAACCGACTGCTGTCCTGAATAGCTATCTAATCTTCATAAAATCTTCATAAAGATGGCAGTATTTTCTTACACTTTAATGGGTAAGCTTAAGAACACGAGGAGGGAAGACTATGGAAAATGTAATACAGGTAAAGGACCTTTACAAGCTTTATAAGGTTGGTGACGAAGTGGTGCGAGCTCTGGAGAATATTAATTTTACCGTCGCCAGAGGTGAGTTTGTAGCAATCGTCGGTACCTCTGGTTCGGGAAAATCCACACTCTTAAATATGTTGGCGGGTCTTGAAGGTCCGACCAAGGGCGAAATTGTCGTTGGTGGAGAGCATATTGAAAAACGAACAGAAGAAGAGTTAGTTACTTATCGCCGTAAAAAGGTAGGGTTTATTTTTCAGTCCTTTCATTTGATGCCGATGCTGACAGCTTTAGAAAATGTGGCTTTACCCCTAAGTTTTCAGGGAGTTAGTAAAAAGGAGCGGCTTCAAGAAGCAGTCAAGATGCTTCAGAAGGTGCGATTAAGCTCTCATAAAGAACACGTACCGATGCAGATGTCGGGTGGGCAGCAGCAAAGAGTGGGAATTGCCAGGGCTTTGGTAGTAGATCCCCAGATTATCTTTGCCGATGAGCCTACGGGAAATTTGGATTCTCAGACCTCTGAGGAAATTATGACCTTGATGCAAAAAGTGGTTCGCGATAATCAGAAGACCTTAGTTATGGTTACTCACGATGATAATTTGGCGACGTATGCGGATAGGGTCTTTCATATAAAAGACGGACAGATAACGAAAATTGTTGATAACAGGAGAGAAGAGGGAGGCAAAGAAGATGAATAAAGTAAAGAAGATGGTAGCGGGCGTACTTGCCTTTGCATTAATTGGCGGTATCTTGATGATGGTACCGGTCCGGGCAGCAGGCGAGCTATCGCTAAATGTAAAGGATAATGCGGTCCCTACCTACACGGCCGGAGAAAAGAAGAAGATTATCCTAGAGGTGAAAAATAATAGTGCTGTAGATATGACGAATGTTATCGTCTCACCAGATCTAGGTAATGACGGCAATTCTTGGCCGTTTACGACGGATTCCCAAAGGTATGAACAGAAAATAGATATTTTAGCAGCGGGAGCAAGTAGTGAAGTTGCTTTTGAGATGACGGGGAAGAAGGCTATCGAAACGAAGCGTTACAATGTAAAGTTTAACGTGCTTGCAGATGGAGTGGCGCCAATCACTGAGAACGTCTATGTGAAGGGCGAGAAGAAGGCAGACGAAGAGCCCATTACACCTAACCCGGCACCTAGTCTGGAAGCGCCGATGGTTGCCAACTCTGAGCCGATCTATAGCGGCGGCGGTGGCGGCGAAAGCGGCGGCAATAGCTCTGTCCCTAGGGTCATCGTAACGGGCTTTAGTACCGACCCAGGAACGGTAAAAGCCGGTAGCAATTTTAAGCTAGTCGTGCATCTTAAAAATACGTCTAAGGTAACCGGTGTTTCCAATATGCTCTTTAATATGAGTGCCACGCCTGAAGGAGAAGAAGAGACGGCGGCACCCTCATTCTTACCAGCTACAGGCAGCAGTTCCATTTTCTTAGAAGGTATCCCTGCTGGCGGGACGGCAGATATTAGCATCGATTTGAATGCCAAAGCTGATTTGGTGAACAAACCCTATAGCTTAACCATGGCGATGATGTATGAGGATGGTAGTGGCAATCAGATTGAGGGGAATTCCAATCTCTCGATTCCAGTTAGTCAAGATGCTAGATTTGAGTTCTCCGAGTTTGAGATTGCCCCGGAAAGCGTTGCCGTTGGTGATGACGCCAATATCATGTGCGAGCTCTACAATATGGGACGGATTAAGCTATATAATGTGAAGGCAACCTTTGAAGGGAAAGGGATAGAGAAAGAAGAAGTCTTTATCGGCCATGTGGAATCTGGGGCGACCGCTTCCATCGATGCAATGCTTAAAGGAAAGCAGGAAACCAAGGGGAAAGAGAAGATGAAAATGACTCTTTCCTATGAAGATGAAGGGGGAAAGCGAACCGAGGTAAGCAAGGATTTTTCTCTTGAAATTACGGCCGGGGCGACTGATGAAATGATGGCAGAGCCCATGGTGACTGAGCAGAAAAAGAGCGGGTTGCCGATTATTCCCGTAGTTATCGGGGTGTTAGTAATCTGCGGCGGTGCGTTTATCATTTTAAAAATCAAGAAGCGTAAAAGTAAGCTTGGCCAAATGGATGAGGAGGAGTTATTTGATGCGACCTATGGACCTTCTGAGGATTAGTGTTACAAATTTGCGGAGAAGAAAGCTGCGAACGTTTCTCACGGTTCTCGGTGTGGTTATCGGTACCGCCTCTATCGTAACGATGATTTCCTTGGGCCTTGGCTTGCAGCAGTCGATGTTAGATGAGGTAGAAGCTAGTGGGGGACTTACTAGTGTGAACGTTACCGGTAAAAGTGCCGGCGAGACCTATATTTACTATGGTAATACGGAAGAAGAAGGGGAGAAGTATCTTACCGATGATACGCTAGAGAAATTAAAGGCACTAGAACACGTCATCGGCGTGGCCCCTCTTTACGAAATAACAGGTATCTTCAAAAAAGGCAATTACGAGGGCTATATCCCGATTATTGCCTCAACCCGGGAAGGCTTAGAAGCAAGAAAGTTAACGCTAAAAGACGGGGAGCTTCCAGAAGTCGGGCAGAGTCGCTTGGATTTTGTCTACGGTAATACGCTATTGACGAACTTCTATGAAAGAGGAACGGATAAAGGGTATTACGAGACGGGAACGGTGCCAAATATCGATCTTGGAAAAGATACGCTCTTTTTGATTCTGGATACGGATAGTTACTGGGCTAGTCAAGATAATAGCGGAAGCGAGGGTAGTAGTGAGGAGGGGGATGGGTTTAATCAAAAGCAGGCAAAGAAATACCCCGTTAAATCCAGTGGTCTCCTAGAGGGAGAAATCGACGATTACTCCATCAATGGCTACTATGCCTACTGTGACTTAGAAAGTCTAAAAAAGGTACTAAAGAAAGAGTTTACTGGTAAGAAGATTCCCGGACAACCAGAGACCAAGTCGGGAAAACCTTACAAGGACTTTTGTTATTCCAGTGCCACTCTTGAAGTAGATGATATCGATAACGTGGAGGCGGTGGTAGCGGCCGTGCGCGAGCTGGGATATAACGCCTCTACTAACCAGGAATACTTAGAGAGTATGCAGAAGCAGTTCTTTATTATTCAAGCCGTCCTAGGCGGTATCGGTGCCGTTTCCCTTTTCGTCGCTGCGATTGGCATCGCCAATACGATGATGATGGCTATCTATGAACGGACCAAGGAAATCGGGGTGATGAAGGTGCTTGGTTGTAGTCTTAAGAGCATTCACCGGATGTTTCTTCTAGAAGCAGCCGGAATCGGCTTTTTTGGTGGCTTTATCGGGTGTGTCCTTAGCTTTATTTTGTCCGCAGCTATCAATATGCTTGCGGCAAATGGTGGTGCATCCATGGGTATCAGTGGAAACATCTCTTATATTCCACCTTGGCTCGTCCTTTTGGCGATGGCCTTTTCTATGGTCGTCGGTGTGGTAGCTGGTATTCTACCAGCATCAAGGGGAATGAAGCTCTCGCCACTAGCAGCAATCCGCGGGGAATAATTTTATATAGAAAAAAGCTCTTCGATTGTAATTAGTCGAAGAGCTTTGCTTTATTTAGCTGGAACAATTTCTAACCAATAGCCGTCGGGATCAGTGATGAAATAAATTCCCATATCGGGATTCTCGAAGACCACGCAGTCCATCTCTTGGTGCTTCTTAAAAGCGCCGTCGTAATCATCTACGCGAAAGGCCAGATGAAATTCGCAATCACCTAAATCGTAATGTTCCTTATCCCAGTCTCTAAGCCAGGTCAGTTCAAGTTCAAAATCCGTCTCACCATCGCCTAGGTAGACAATAATAAAACTGCCGTCCTCTGCTTCTTTGCGACGAACTTCTTTCAAACCAAGAGCCTCTTCATAAAATTGCATGGACTTCTCAAGGTTCATAACGTTGTAGTTTTCGTGGATAAATTGGAATTTCATAGGTTTTTCCTCCTAATTGAAGTGGGGTGTAAAGATTACATCCCTATATTTTCGTAGAGCAAAGTAGACGATTAGTCCTAGGCCGAAGCAAGAGATTATTTCGCCAATGCCAACGGTCATCATCATAAACGGAATGGGTAGGTTTACCCCATACGCCAAGCGCAGCACGTACGGTACGATTAAGATGTTGGCGATAATTGGTGGCAAGGGTGCCAAATACGGGGTCTTATGACGTAAAAAGTAAGTTCCCACAGCACCGATTAAAGTAGCTAAACTTCCGAAGATAATGTCTGGCAAAATGGCTCCGCCGACAATATTGCCGATTAAACAACCGATAAATAAGCCGGGAATCGCCGCCGGTGTAAATAGCGGTAGAATTGTTAGGGCCTCAGCGATCCGCACCTGTATTTCACCAAAGGAAATAGGGGCGAAAATTAGCGTCAGCACCACATAAATAGCAGCAATCATGGCTGCCTGCACAGTAAATAGTAAATTCTTGTTCTTCATTATTAAATTCTCCTTAGTTTTTTTTAGCGTCTGGATGGTTTCGAACAGACGGTTATGCACCCCGTAGTATAGCATTTGTAAAGAGTGAAATCAAGGTGGGGGCCACCTCGTTAATCATCATAGACAATTCTTGGAGCCTTCCCCATAGAAATGCGCCAAGAGGTGCCGGTGCCGATGTTATAAGCTTTAGAGAAGCTTCCTTGGTTGATGGCGACAGCCATGTTATCAAGGCTGTTAACGTAGACGAGAGGTTCTCCTACGTTAACATCAGCGAAGCTTTTCGCATAGGTTAAGATATTTTGGTAGAGGATTCGGGTTTCGTTTTGGATCTTTATCTCTACGCGGCTATTGTGCTTTAAGCCAAGGCCTACAAAAAGGTCTCTAGGAATATTAGTCCATAGGCTACCGAAGCGGACGTCTAAGACATCGATGGTGCCGTGCACCTTATCGCCATCAAAAGTGGCGTCAATTACAGGCAGCTCTACGACAGAGTCCACGGGAATTTCTGGGCCGACACCGGTAAAGTCGATCACGCCAGCAGCCAGCCTAGCACCAGTAAAGGCGTAGATATCCCGGCCGTGGAAGGTATAGCTTTCGCCGGAATTAGGGAGGCGATTTACGCTCTCATCAATGATTCTGGCCTCAACGATTCCCAGCATCTTCTTCACATGGGTGAGGGTCCCGTTATCTGGGGTGATGATGTATTGGCCGCTTTTGGTTTTCACGCCGATGCTCTGTCTAGTAGAACCCACGCCAGGGTCGACGACGCTGACAAAGACCGTGCCGGCCGGCCAGTAGCTGACAGTTTGAATCAGCCGGTAAGAGGCTTCCCAAATGTCGTATTGGGGAATATCATGGGTCAAATCAGTAATCAACAGCTCTGGGGAAACGGAGTAGGCAACTCCGTACATGGCACTGACAGCCCCATCTGCAGTACCAAAATCCGTTTGCAAAATTAATGGTTTTTTCTTCATAATATTTATCCTTTTCGAGCTAAACATCACATGCAAAAGCACCCGTGTTTGCGTATCATTAGTATAGCATATGAAAAAAGCCTATGCTATACTTAAAGGAGTTTGATACGGATTTGGGGTGAAAAAAAGATGGTGATTAGATGTGATAAAAGTCACGAAGAGGAACTGCTTAAGTATGCTCACGAAGAGGCAGTGCTTAATACTTTCCTGATAGCGGACATACTAATCTATGGGTTTGCTAATGATTTTCAAGAAATCCATGTAGAGACGAAGAGTCAAGAGGTTACCGCGGAAACGATAAAAGGGATATATCTTCGTTTCTATGACAACTTAATAGTTTACGGAAAAGAAGATCGGGTTGATGAAGCGTTTGCGCTAGCGTATGTAAGGGAAAAGGGAATTCGCCAGGTGATGGGTCGGGAAGAGACCATCCGGAAGCTGGCAAATCAACTAGATGGCTATACGGCGATTACCAAAGGGCTTTATGTGTTTGCCGGTGATCTGAATAAGCTTCCCAAAGACCAGGGGTGTATTCAGGAGGCGACCCTGGCAGATGGCGAGCGGTTATTTGCCTTTCTGCGCAAGTTTCCAGAATTCAGAGCGGCCTATGCTTCAAAAGACATGCTGCTGAACCGTTTGCGCTCCGGAGAAGGGCGTCACTTCTTTATAACAGAGGGGACCAAGATTATTGCCGGGGCGAATACGGCAGCGAAAAGTCCACAAACCACCATGATCGGCGGCGTGGGGTGCTTGCCAGAGTTTCGCAATAGAGGGCTCGCTACTCAGCTAGTGGGGCACCTCGCAGCGCTAATTGTGAAAGAAGGTAAGATTCCTTGTCTGCTGGCAATTCCCGAGACAGAGCACAATCTGTATGTGGCGTGTGGATTTACCAAGGAGGCAGCGTGGACGATTTTGGAGAGGAACGAGTAATGGATAGAAAGGTTATGATTGAATTTGAAAATTACACCTTCAAGTACTTTAGCCAAGCAGAACCGACTTTGCACGAGATTAATCTGCAGATATATGAAGGTGAGAAGGTCTTGATTGTGGGTCCCTCTGGTAGCGGGAAAAGCACCTTAGGCCATTGCCTAAATGGATTGATTCCTTCTTCTTATAAAGGAGAAACTACAGGGACGCTACGAATTGAGGGAAAGGATGTGTCGGACCAGAGCATTTTTGAACGCTCGGGGCAAGTGGGAACGGTACTTCAAGATGCAGATGGTCAGTTTGTCGGGCTGTCAGTTGGTGAGGACATTGCCTTCTCCTTGGAGAATGACGGTACCGATCAAGTAAAGATGAAAGAGCTAGTAGATCAAGTGTCCGCTCTTGTAGATATGGATCAGCATCTAAAATCCTCGCCCTTTGAACTATCAGGTGGTCAGAAGCAACGGGTTTCTTTTGCCGGGATCATGGTGAATGACGTGCCGATTATGCTTTTTGATGAACCGCTGGCGAACTTAGACCCAGCTACCGGTAAGACGGCAATCGATTTAATCGATCAGATTCACCAGCAGTTTCATAAGACGATGGTGATTATCGAGCATCGCTTAGAGGATGTGCTATATCGCCACGTAGACCGGATTATCGTCATCGAAGAAGGGCGCATTGTGGCCGAGGGTACGCCGGATGCTCTCCTAGCTGGGGCAGTGTTATCCCGGTGCGGGATTCGGGAGCCTTTATACGTAACGGCTATTAAATACGCGGGGGTAGCGCCAGATGAAAGCTTGCGCCTAGGAAGCATTGAGACCCTTAATATTGACCAGGTGAAGGCCCCGCTATTAGCTTGGGAAAAGGCTCAGAGGAAAAGCCCTGAGAAAGCGGAAAAGGAAGAGATTTTAAGAATCAGCAACCTAGAGTTTAGCTATACGAAAAAGCGCCAGATTTTAAAAGGGATTGATATCTCCATTAAGGCCGGGGAAATGGTGAGTATCGTAGGGCGTAACGGCGCCGGGAAAAGTACGCTGGCGAAAGTTATCTGCGGGTTTGTGAAGGAAGACGCAGGTGATGTCTTCTACAAAGGCCAGTCTCTCAAAGGCCAAACCATCAAGGAGCGCTCCCAGATTATTGGATACGTTATGCAAAATCCGAATCAGATGATCTGCAAACCGATGATCTATGATGAGATTGCCCTGGGACTACGCTTGCGGGACGTACCTGAGGAAGAGATCGAACCAAGAGTGGAAAAGGTCATGAAAATCTGTGGGCTTACGCCTTTTCGTAAGTGGCCCGTATCAGCTCTTAGCTATGGACAGAAAAAGCGGGTGACGATAGCGTCAATCCTGGTGCTAAATCCTCACGTTCTTATTCTCGACGAACCAACGGCCGGTCAGGACTATAAGCACTATACAGAGATTATGGAGTTTTTAAAAGAATTAAATGACCAAGGGGTGACGATTATTCTGATTACTCACGATATGCACCTGATGTTAGAGTATACCCCTCATGCCATCGTCCTATCGGAAGGGGAAAAGCTAGGGGATGCAAGTGCGGCTCAGATTTTGTCAAATCCTGAAGTGGCAGCGGCGGCGAACTTAAAGGTAACGTCTCTTTATGACTTAGCCCAAAAGATCGGTCTACCGGAACCTTCAAAGTTTGTTCAGCAATTTATCGACTCCGAAAAGGAGGTGCGGTAGATGAAGAGTAAACTATTTGATTACGTTGAAAAAGACAATATTATCTATAATCTTTCGGGATTTACGAAACTAATATGTTTCGTTTGCTATACCTTTGCGGTGATGTTTTCCTACGATATTCGCTGTATTATCGGGGTTGCCGTCTTGTCAGTTATCTTTTTTCGCATGTCGGAGATTAAGTTCTCCCAGGTAAGGACGATGATAATTTACGTCTTCGTTTTCTTACTGTTAAACTTTGTGCTCACGTTTCTCTTTAGTCCCACCTATGGCACGGAGATATACGGAACGGAGCATGTGATTTTTCCGATTCTCGGTCGTTACGTGGTGACCCAGGAACAACTTTTATATCAGCTGACGAAGCTTTTAAAATACGCAGCAACGGTACCGATGGGGATGCTTTTTTTACTGACTACCAACCCTAGTGAGTTTGCCGCTTCCATTAACCGGATTGGTATTAGCTATAAGGGGGCCTTTGCTCTATCTTTAACCTTGCGGTATTTTCCGGATTTGATTCGTGACTACGGCGATATCTCTTTGGCTCAGCAGAGCCGGGGTTTAGACTTATCGAAGAAGGAGAAGCTAGGAACAAGGATTAAGAATATTATGAATATCTGTATTCCCCTGATTTTTTCTACTTTGGACCGAATTGAGTTAATCAGTAACGCTATGGATTTGCGGGGCTTTGGAAAGAAAAAGAAACGTACCTGGTACGCGGCGAAGCCTCTTAAGGCTGGCGACTGGGTGGCGATTGTCCTAGCGGTTATCGTGTTTGCCATTACAGTTATGATTAGTGTCTTTATTAATAAGTCCAGATTTTGGAATCCATTTATATAAGTATGTGAAAGAGAGGTAGATTATTTATGAAACCAATGTTAGTTTTCCAGACAGATTTTACTTATAAAGAAAGCGCCGTTAGCTCCATGTACGGCGTGGTAAAAAGTGTAGACAGGGAGCTAGAGATCCACGACGGTACCCACGAGCTGCCACAATACGATACTTGGAGTGCCAGTTATCGTTTGTTCCAGAGCTTGCCTTTTTGGCCGGAGGGCACGATTTACGTCTCGGTGGTGGACCCAGGGGTGGGCACTTCGAGAAAGGCGTGTGTGGCTAAAACTGTCACCGGTCACTACGTGGTGACCCCGGATAATGGGGCTTTAACTCATGTGAAAGCGATGATGGGCATTGAGGCTGTCCGGGAGATTGATGAGAGTGTGAACCGCTTAAGAGGAAAAGGGACAGAAGAGGTGGCGATTTTCCATGGCCGGGACGTGTTTGGCTATACGGCTGCTAGACTTGCCAGTGGTATTATCGACTTTGCGGGCGTAGGTCCAGAATACGGCCTTGATGAGATTGTTACCCATCCCCTGCTCACCCCAGAGATTACCCCAGGGAGAGTGGAAGGTATTTTTGAGATTAATGATCCGAATTTCGGTAACCTTTGGACGAATATACCGCTAAAGGATTTCCGAGAGGCGGGATTTGCTTACGGCGATCTGGTTAAGATGACCGTAGAGCACGACGGCCAGGAGGTGTTCCAAGAGTCGGTACTTTTCCACCAAAGCTTTGGTTACGCCAAGAAGGGCGACCCGATGATTTATAACAATGAGCTGATGCGAATTGCCATGGCGGTTAGCCAAGGGAACTTCTGCAACCAGTACCAGTTAGGGTACGGTCCTGAGTGGAAAGTCATCTTGCAAAAAATATAGATTAAGATATAATTAAGAAAAATTGCAACGATAGTTTTATAAAAATAAACGCTAGAGTCTTGATAAATAAAGGGCTCTAGCGTTTTGCGTATATTGCAATATGCAGTTGAAGAAAGTAAAAAGTCCAAAAAAAGTCCAAAATGGGAAAATTAGAAAGGGTATAGCGCCCGCCCGGGGGCAAGCAATAAGATAATGGAAAACGCCACCCACCGACGTACCACCTTTGCGTGTGATTTATTCCCAAAATGAGAAAAGTATTGTATGCGTAACGGATAAGTTAAGCCCCTAGTAGCTAAGTGCTGCCGGGGCTTTTGTAGTGCGCCTGGCGGCGCACGTTTCTAACCGGTGTAAGTCCGCAATCCGC
>NZ_JAMXOC010000079.1 GCF_024721265.1 Ohessyouella blattaphilus
GGCTGACACGACTGACGGTCGAGCAAAAGGCGGGGGTGTTTTTGTAAATGGTAAAGCCTTGACTATGATTGGCTCAGCGACTGTTAGAAGTTGCCAGTCAGACTCTTTCGGCGGTGGCATTGCTTTTCAAAATAATAACACGTTCAACTTTGGAACTGGTTCTGATAGTCCTCAAATAATAGACTGCAATACTTCCCTTGTGGGAGATGTGCTGATTGCGACACAAAAGAACGGTGGCGGAGTCTTCTGGCTAGGTACAGGACCTTTCAATTTTAAAAGCGGAACAATTTCTGGGTGTGCTGGGACAGAGGCCTCGGGAGTTTATATGGAACGCTCAACCCCATGGACCTCGACTACAAGTTTCAATATGTCAGGAGGATCGATTATAAATAACGGACCTGGCGTAGGCGGTAACGGTGGTGGTTTGTGGTTAAAGACCGCAACCGCAACAATTAGTGGCACAGCCTCTATTTCAGGCAACAGCGTTACTAAGCCCGCTTCATCTGGCGGTAACGGCGCTGGTATTTTCGCCACAGGTAGTTCTATAGTAAACATCCAAGGAGGGGCAATCAATAATAACAGTGCCCAACAAGGCTCAGGTCTTTATATTGGCGGCAACACCATCGTAAACATGTCAGGCGGTGAGATCGCGGGCAATACATCACCAGGAAAGGGGGCGGGGGTCTTTGCATCTGGTACGACATGCAAGTTCAACATGACGGGCGGAGCAATCAAAGAATGTAAGACGACGAGTGGTGGTCAAGGTGCAGGCATTTACGCGGCAGGAGCCATGATTTCCCTTATCGGGACTGAATCATCAATACCGCAGATATTAGATTGTGAAACCTTTGCGGTAGATTATTATGGTGCTATGGGTGGTGCCATATGTGCTACAGGGGGTACACAACTAACGCTTACAAACGCCCTTATCAGCGGATGCAAGACAAGTGGTACATTGAATGGCAAATCAGGTCTTGGGGCTGGAATTTATATCGGAACCATAGATAGTACCGCATCTACTGTTGTGGCAAACATCACAAACACCGTTATCGAAAAGTGCTCCTCAGAATCTCGCGGCGGTGGTATGT
>NZ_JAMXOC010000080.1 GCF_024721265.1 Ohessyouella blattaphilus
CAGAAGAAAATCATCCATATACCGAGAATAATAGCGAATCTTCAACTTTTCCTTTATAAAACGGTCTAAAGAATCTAGGTAGTAAATGGCAAACCACTGGCTAGTTTGATTGCCTAACGGCAGCCCCTTATCCTCCGTCAACTCGTATGTATCTATGAGTTCGAATAAAAGCTTCCTCACTCTAAAGTCCTTAATTACATTTGTGAGCTTTTCCTTCAGAACCTGATGGGATATAGAGGGAAAGTATTGCTTGATATCGCCCTTTAGAATATAAAAACTCTTTCCGTGTTGGTGAAACATCTTTCTCATAAAAAGCGTCAAACGTCCTCCTGCGAAATGTGTACCCTTGCCTTCACGACACGCGGCGTTATCATAGATAAGTCGCTTCTCCATTAGAGGTTTGATTATCTCGTCGCAAAGTGCATGCTGGAGCACCCTGTCACGATAATATCCCGCATAGATTTCCCGCTTCTTAGGCTCCCAAATCGTAAAATGATAGTAACCCGAAAATCGGTATCTCCCTTCTCTAAGCTCTTCTACCATCTGGTTTAGTTCATAAGCTAAGTTTGACTCAAAAGATAATACTTCTCGTTTATTTCGCTTTCCTTTACGACTTCGTTTATGAGCGAGGTATAGATTGTTAAAATCGCAAATTTTGTTATAATCCTTTGTCATAAAACACCACCAGATATTTATATTTGACAGTGGGAAGTAGTATCCTCTTCATGCATCTAAGAAGTCAGCTCTCATACCCTCTCACATCTCAAACGTCCACTGCCCTGTTCTTCCAATCCTATGATTAGAAAGGAAAATGGTTCCTTTACCCTACTCACGGGTGCTTTTACTTAAAAGTCACTTCTGGAACCTAGGGTAGATCCGGCCGAACTGCGTTATTATCATTATTCACGTTATTGTTGTTGTTGAGCGCGCCGTCGTGCCCCACATTTGTTGCATTATTAGAATTATTACCCGGGGAGCGCAGCCAAAGACAACACGTTCGTTTTATAACCATTTCCTACTACTTTTTTAAGGCAGCTCACAAAACACAATTATTTATGCTTTGTGAGCCACTTTAAAAC
>NZ_JAMXOC010000081.1 GCF_024721265.1 Ohessyouella blattaphilus
TTCTTATTCTCAAGTCTTTTATATACATCCACGGCACAAGTATATTATCTTCTACTTGATCAGCGTTTCCGTTTTTCATCCGAATCAAGTTAATTCCTTCGATAGAAAATCTAAAGAAGTAAGGCCATTGCCTATTTTGCGCATAAAGAATCAAAGGTCCTACCGGAACGACCGCCTTTGTTCTAACCTTATTTCCCCCGTATAGAATATTATTCTCATATTCATAGTTATAACTTCGTAATATCTTTTCAACAGTTTTAAAATTCAGCATACTATCTCATTCCTCTTTCAACCCACTTCGGTTTTTATAAATTTATAAAGTAATCTATAAATCTACTATCTCTAGAGGTAATCTTGGATTTGAATCTCTTACCATCATATTCAAAGGAAAGTTTCCCGCCAACTACCCCCGTCTTCCCCTGAACATCACGCATACTTTGAATATCTATTCTATCAAGACACTCACCATAGGTGTTATCTAATTTTGCCTTGTGGACGTAAAGGATATTGCCCGAAACACTTAATAGTACCGCACCTGCTGCGGCACCTACTGCACCGCCGAGGATACCACCCATTACCGGCTTCGTGGCATATGTATAAATCTCATTTTGATCTAACAGTTGCTCCGCTTTTAATTTCTTTACTACTTCTTCTACCTTCAATTTTATCCCCCATCTGCCAATGCTATCTCTATAAATGTCTTCAAATTATAATACAAACATTTTTGAATCTAACTCGCTTACATCCGTTTCATCTATGGTGTAAAATCCATCATCAGTTATTCTTACATGGAGAACCATTTGTTCTTCCTCCCCATAACTAGGAGTATCTATCCTCTCCCGAACCATATCCAGATATACTTCATAGCTCATTTGTTTAACATCCTCTTCGGTGATTTCACCAGATGCTAATTGTTGCATAACCGCTTCGGTATCTATTCTATTTGAAAATTCTGTTTCTAAATTCGCAACTATCTCTTGAATTCCCATCAGATACGGTTCAAAAGCAACGGTCACTTCAAACTCCTTATCCACTTTCTT
>NZ_JAMXOC010000082.1 GCF_024721265.1 Ohessyouella blattaphilus
GTGTAAACTTCGCAGTACCAACAAGCTCTTTTCCCTCAATCAATACTGGTTTGCCGTCCGCTGTTAAAATTCCGTTTGCTGTTAACTCTTCTCCTATGTGCCTAGCCATTTTGAAATAACTAATAACATCCTTTAACTTTATGACACCTTCTGTCACCACTATTTTCCCGCCATCCTCAGTTGTAAGAGTGGTGCCAATTTCTGGCTTTGGTTCTTCGTCATTGGTTAGCGTACCCAATTCTACGGAAACTAGATTTCGTTCGATTACAATCTCAACGCCCGTTATCAAAACTTTTCCTTTGTTATTTTCACAGGGTAGCTCATCAATCACATAGGTATCGTAAAGTAACGCGCCCACATCATCATTTAGTGCATTTATGTTCCCAAACCAAACACCGTCTTTCTCACTTTCTCCTCGATTGGTATTTTCTGAGTGCTTGTTCCAACTGCTCTCGGTAGACCCGTTGCCATTCTTGTCGGTCACAATAATATGACTTTCACCTGTCGTTTTTGACGTGATTGAGAAGGGAATATTGGCCATTCGTTTACCAGTACCGTCTTCTATCTTGACGAACTTTAGATCTCCACGAATCGGATTATTTTTAATTACCGGGCTATCATAAGTCTTTACACTTTCTAGCTTTCCTTCCGCCGTCACCTTTTTTACATGAACACTAGCATCACTTAGCAGATATCCCTCTGATGCCTTTATCTCTTGGGTTGTTACTGTCCCTAAAGGAAGGGTGGGGTTTCCTTTTGAATCTAGATAAAAGTCACTGCCACTTACTAGATACTCTTTACCAAGCATTGCCCTTCCCTCGTTATCCGTTCGAATAATCCAGCTGCGTTCCTCTTTCTTGCCAAGCGTCTGAGGATCCACGTCATAATGGCCTTTATAGAATTTAACTCTAAACTGAGTATCTTCTAACGCTGCCCCGCCTTGTGGCTTGCCCTCGTTCGTTTCCTTATCCTTCTTAAAAGCCCAGATTTCAATAGGATTGTTTTGGGG
>NZ_JAMXOC010000083.1 GCF_024721265.1 Ohessyouella blattaphilus
CAAGCCAGATCTCGGCCTCTGTATTTACCGGAGTGACGGCAACGAATCAAGCAAGGTGTATTGATATTCTGAGACACATTATTAGCGGGGATGCAGCACCGGAAGGTTTTCAAGCATTTATGATCACTCGGGATACCAGTTTTCAAGCGGTTTTCGGAAGCTCCTATGTGCCGAATGGGAAGATCAAACTCCAGAAGACTTCAGCAAATACAGCTTTAACGGAGAATAATGATTGCTATAACCTTGCAGGCGCAGAGTATGAGGTTGCTAAAAATGAAGAGATAGTTGCCACTATTAAGGTAGGAGCAGATGGCTTTGGTGAGGTAGAAGTGAGGCCGGGAAAATACGAAGTAAAAGAGGTCAAAGCACCGACTGGCTATGCTCTTGATGCGAACATCTATGAAGTGGTGGTCCCTTCAGGGGGAGAGGTGATGGTCAATGGCGCCGGTGTAAAAGAAGTACCCCAAAACAATCCTATTGAAATCTGGGCTTTTAAGAAGGATAAGGAAACGAACGAGGGCAAGCCACAAGGCGGGGCAGCGTTAGAAGATACTCAGTTTAGAGTTAAATTCTATAAAGGCCATTATGACGTGGATCCTCAGACGCTTGGCAAGAAAGAGGAACGCAGCTGGATTATTCGAACGGATAACGAGGGAAGGGCAATGCTTGGTAAAGAGTATCTAGTAAGTGGCAGTGACTTTTATCTAGATTCAAAAGGAAACCCCACCCTTCCTTTAGGGACAGTAACAACCCAAGAGATAAAGGCATCAGAGGGATATCTGCTAAGTGATGCTAGTGTTCATGTAAAAAAGGTGACGGCGGAAGGAAAGCTAGAAAGTGTAAAGACTTATGATAGCCCGGTAATTAAAAATAATCCGATTCGTGGAGATCTAAAGTTCGTCAAGATAGAAGACGGTACTGGTAAACGAATGGCCAATATTCCCTTCTCAATCACGTCAAAAACGACAGGTGAAAGTCATATTATTGT
>NZ_JAMXOC010000084.1 GCF_024721265.1 Ohessyouella blattaphilus
ATCACAAACACCGTTATCGAAAAGTGCTCCTCAGAATCTCGCGGCGGTGGTATGTATGTGGCAGACTCTGGTTCTAGCGTTACGATAAAAAATACCACGATACGAAACAACACGGCACTTGGTCGTTGGGCTGACTATCAATCGGGTGGTGGCTTATACATCAAAAACGCAACCGTTACCGCTACAGATACCACAATTGCGGGAAACAGTGGAACAAGTTCGTCCAGTGTTGGTGGGGGTATATGTTTAGACGGCGGTACGATAGATATGACAAACGGTATCATCGACGGCAACGTAGCCGCTAAGGCGGGTGCTGGCATCTTCGCTACGTCGAGTTCAGTCGCCAATTTGACAGGTACAACTGTCTCAAACAGTGTCTCTAATAATGGCGGTGGCATCTACTTAACGGGTTCAAGTCTTGTAGCGTCAGGTGCGACTATTACGAAGTGTTCTACTGATAAGAGCAACCCCGATTTACGCACGACTGCGGGAGCCGGGGGCGGTGTATATGTGGATGATACATCAACAGCCGACTTGTGTGACTCTAGTATCACAAACTGTAAGGCAACAGGTCACGGCGGTGGAGTATTCACGAAAGCATACGCAAATGTAGTAACGAATGCGAGTACAACCTTTACCGGAAACTCGGCCGCTATTCTCAGCATACCCGCAACAGACATAGCTAGTAGCTCTTACTCATGTTTATCTGCTAGCAGTGTGTCACCAACGAATGCCGAATTGGATAATCGAATATATCCTCTAAACAACTACGATATTAACTACCTAAGTTACCGTATCATCTATGACGGCAATAAGGGCACGTTAAGCGATGGACAAAAAACGGTTTCGGGCTATAGAGAATATCTAGGGTGGACAAGTGATTCGATTTCGACTACGAACAACTATACTGTGCTATCTAATGACAATAGCTTGTCTAGTCTGGGCGGGTTTGCAAATACAGGCTACGACTACGACACGTGGTGC
>NZ_JAMXOC010000085.1 GCF_024721265.1 Ohessyouella blattaphilus
CAACAAGAATTATACTATTTGCTGCGTTCTTTATCTATTCGCTATGCAGTATAATATGCTATTTTTATTACTATTTCCAAGGACAGAACTCAAAAACTAGTAAGCGATATAATTGACAATTTATACAAGAAGTCCTACATACACCTGTAGAATCTTGCTTTACAATTATTTTTTTTCAGCATTTATGTCATAAGGACGATAGAAGAGCATCTCCTATCAATTTCGAACTATTAATGTAAGGGTTTGAAGGAGATGTTCTGATATTGTTAGTAAGGGGACCAACTATGGACGAAAGATATCAGATAGCACCATTAATAGAGCTCGATGCAAATGAGTATATTAGTAACAAGCGGAAAGAGATTATGAAAAGAGTAATACCAAGCATTTTATTGGTTTTATTAATATCGGGAACAGTGTTAGTGTTTATAACGTTGAACGCTCAAGAAGGAAAGCGTTTGTTAGCAGTCGGTTATTATGGTATTGTTTTTGTTCTAGGAATTATTTCTTTGATATATCTATGTGTTCGACAGATGAAAGGGATTAATCGTCAAAGTATTAAGCATGTATATACTGGTGAGGCGGTAATAGATTCAGAGGAGTTAAATCAAATCCAATATAGGGATATAAGAGGAAATTATATAGCTACAGAATGTTCACTTTTAGAAGATATAGATCAAGAAATATCTGATATTGTCTGCATTACTCTTGAAGATGAACGAATTATAAAGGTTAAGCCCAGGAATATAAGCGATTCCAGCATAACAAACTGAGAGAATTATAAAAAATAGATAATGTGTAGGAGAAAATGAGAATGAAAAATTTGAAGAGACTAATAGGTTTAATAATGATTGTGGTACTATCTTTTTCGCTTGTCGCCTGTGGTGGCTGGAATGAAGAGGATGCCCAAAATTATGTGGCGGGATACCTAGATGCTGCGTACAAGCATGAGTTTTCTGCGTATATGAAGGCGACAAA
>NZ_JAMXOC010000086.1 GCF_024721265.1 Ohessyouella blattaphilus
GGGAAGGTTGAAACCTACCGGAGTAATTCGGAAAGGCGCAACCGACCTACCTCATACAAATGTTTGACACGTTAATACGAGTAGCGGACGATGAGATAAAAGGCCCACTTCCAATCGAGGTAGAGGTTATGGCAGATGAGTTTTATTCAGGACCAAAGCCTAGTAACCCAGACGAACTATTAGGGGTAATTAGAGGGCGAAATATCAATATGGTGCCGGTCCTGCAATCTGTAGCTCAGATAAAAGCCTTGTTTCAGGGAGAGAAATGGGAAACTCTATTTGATACCTGCGCCACTGTTTGTTATCTAGGAAGTGGTCCCACGGCGAATAGTACCCATAAATGGATATCCGAAATCTTAGGAAAACGAACTATTGATACTAGGACAGATGGATTAAACCGAGGACGCAATACAGGAGATAGTTTAAACTTTGGAAAGGCAGGTTTATCGCTTTTAGAGCCAGCGGAAGTAAAGCGTATGCCTAGAGATGAGTGCATTATCTTGATCGAGGGGCAGTACCCTATCTATGACCAGAAAGCGAAGCCTTTTGATACAGAAGCATTTAAACAGGCAAAGGCTTTAGGGGATTATATTCATCCCGTAGAGGCAATTTATGATGAGGAAAAGATGGAATATATCACCGTTCATACTGCGAGAGAACGTCCTTTTCGTAGGTTATCCAAAGAAGAAGTGAGTTTTTATGAGGAAAGAGCCAAGACGGATCCATCGGTAAAGATTATTCAGATAGACGATAAAGATATGCTTTATTTGAATTGGAATAAAAAACATAAGCTTTCAGAGGAAGAGGTCGTTAATCTATATAGAGGGCAAAAGATTGATATGCCTAAGGAAGATATTCCAAGAGACGTCAAAGCAAATGGCGAGGAGCGAAAGGAGAGATTAGAAGAGTATCTAGATAAGAGTAATTGGGATTTAA
>NZ_JAMXOC010000087.1 GCF_024721265.1 Ohessyouella blattaphilus
GGTCCTGCTGGTTTAGCAGCAGGACTCTACGCCGGTAGAAGTCGCCTGAGTACTTTGATTATTGAAAAAGGACAAGATGGCGGTCAAATCGCTATTACTGATGAGATCGAGAACTACCCTGGTCAAAGAGTAGAAGGGGAGTCAGGAGCTTCTTTAGTAGCGAGAATGACAGAACAAGCAGAAAAGTTTGGTTGCGAGCGCATAGCCGATACAGTTACGGAAGTTTCTCTTGATGGAGAGATTAAAGTAATTAAGACGGCGAAAGCTGAGTATCAAGCCAAGAACGTAATCGTAGCTACCGGTGCTTTCTCTAGACCGATTGGTTGTAAAGGAGAAGAGGACTATATCGGTAGAGGCGTTTCTTACTGCGCTACCTGCGATGCTAACTTCTTTGAAGACTTAGAAGTATACGTAGTCGGTGGTGGTGACTCGGCTGTAGAAGAAGCCCTTTATCTAACGAAATTCGCCAGAAAAGTAACGATTATTCATCGCCGGGATGAACTAAGAGCAGCGAAGTCTATTCAGGAAAAAGCCTTTGCTAATCCGAAAGTAGACTTTATGTGGGATTCGGTTGTGGAGGAAATCGGTGGCGAAGACATTCTTTCAGAAATGAAAGTGAAAAATGTAAAGACTGGCGAGATTACTACAGTAGTTGCTGACGAAGACGATGGTCTTTTTGGACTCTTTGGTTTTATCGGTACGATTCCTAACTCTGATCTATTTAAAGGAATTATCGATATGGATGAAAGAGGATACATTAAAGGCGACGAAAATATGGGAACGAATCTAGACGGCGTATACGTAGCCGGCGATGTTCGCATTAAGAGTCTTCGCCAGGTAGTAACGGCTGCCGCTGATGGTGCCATTGCTGCTACCCAGAT
>NZ_JAMXOC010000088.1 GCF_024721265.1 Ohessyouella blattaphilus
TCCATGATTTCCTCCTCCATAAAACTAAAGCGCTTTCCCGTTACCCCGCCCACAATGACATGGTCTAGTAACTCAATCCCCAATAGTTCACCAGCGTTCTTTAGTCTCTGGGTAAGAAGCACATCCTCTCTACTAGGAGTGGGCTCTCCGCTGGGGTGGTTATGGCAAATAATGATACTGGCGGCATTGCTTAGAATACTAGCCTTAAAGACTTCCCTTGGGCTTACTAGCGAAGCATTAATCGTGCCCATGCTCACAATATTCATGTTTAAAACGCCGCCTTTTGTATTTAAGTTAAGAACACACATCACTTCTCGGTCATAAAGCGCTAACTCATTTGCCATTAAATCCGCTGCATCTCTTGGGCTCGTAATCAGCTTATCCGTATACAGGGTAGACTCTCTAATCAACCTTACATTTACTAGATCAACTCCGTTTGCTTCCGCCATCGCCACTCCCTCCTCTCTCTTCTAACTGGACCACCAAGATAACTCCGTCCTCTAAATTCGAGACTAACTCTCGTAACCCTTCCAAGGTTACTTCCTTCTCTTTTTCCATACACACCTCTACTTTCTGGGCGCGACCTCTATCCGCTCCCTTTGCCCTTGCTCCTTTTCACTCGGTTGTTCTGCCACCTTTTCTTTGAATGTCTGTAAAACGGTAACCGCTGGCAGCTCTTCACCAATGGTGTCCACCTGATATTGATTGTCTCCTAAGGGACGTGGATTGCGATAACCAAACATAGGAAGAAATGTAAGAACCTCTTCCTCGCTAACTAAATCAATTCCCTTATTATTAAATCCCACAATGGCACCTGTTTGGCTTTGTCCTTCCC
>NZ_JAMXOC010000009.1 GCF_024721265.1 Ohessyouella blattaphilus
GCTCTGTCTCCGAAGCATACAGCTCTTCGGTTTCAGTTGTGGCAGAAAGACCAACGGTCTTACTACCTGCATCTACTCCAAGAGCAATTGGTTGCGCATGAGTCGTGCTCTCATACATAAGTTGTATGGTAAACGGACAGCGTTTAACTACTTTTGCTTTACCTTCTCTAAGAAGGTGTTTTACTTTACCGTGCCTAGTGGTCGGCATAAGTGGCTGTCCTTCTCTGCTTATGACATAAACCATAAGACACTCCTTTCTGCAACTTAATGCATAACTCCGCCATTAGACGGTTAGTTGTTCTTCGCCAATGTTATATAAGGTTTTACGCATACAGCACGGTTCCTACCCATCAAAACTGTTTAACCATATGCCACAGAGCCGCAGACTAGAACAGGCATCCACGGGTGTCTATATATTCTTATATAACGTAGTCAGTTAAGACTTGGGCTAGTCAACAAGAGCTTTTAACAAGCTCCGTCCATAGAACTATGGGCGTGGTTTATTGACAATATATCGCTCCTCTTTTGTTTTATTTTTTCAGCTCCGCCAGAAACATCTGGTGGAAAGCTTCATTTGCTCTTTTAAGTGATACTAACTTGCCATTTTCCCCGATAAAACAGTGCTTTGTATAACCTGTACAACACACCTCTTTCGTCTCCTCATTAACAATCTCATAACTGACTGTCAGGCGGATCCCGTCATACTCTTCAATGGTCGTTCGAATCAATACGCTTTCGCCAAACTTAACCATTTTTAGATACTTGGCATTAGCTTCTAGAACCGGACTTATAATACCCTCCTCTTCCATCTTCGCATAGCCCATATCGCACCACTCCATAAACTCTACCCGGGCTTCTTCAAACCACCGGATATAATTGGAATGATGAACGACTCCCATTTGATCGGTTTCGTAATATTGTACCTTATGTTTGTAATCGTTTTTTAACATAAAAAAACACCCCCTGAGCATACTTAATACACTACAAGGGGCGATAATCTCGCGGTTCCACCCTATTTTTCACTTCATTTTGACGATAACGGCATCACCGGATTGGTTTACAATCACTCAGAGGTGGTCTTCACATAGTTCAGAATTGAAAAACTTCCAGCCAAGGTTTTTCTCTCTTTAAAGCCTTCCTATGCTACTCTTCTCTTCACAGTTTTATGCTTTCCATATATTATAGCACGGTTTCTATTTTCCGCAACATTTTTTATACTTCTTACCGCTTCCGCAAGGACAGGGATCGTTTCTACCGACTTTCTTTTCTTTACGAATGGTGGTGGATAACTTCTGCTCCTTATAAAGAGCAGCTCTTTCCTCTTCACTAAAAATCGGCTCCCATTGTGGTAACTCATATAACCAGTCGGCTTTTGCTGCTACCATGTTCTTATAAAGCTTCTCTTTATCGAAGGCTAGGCTTACTACGGTATCTTCCGTTGCCTTCTCTAAGTCATTTTCTTCCTTAAGGCTTTCGTTGATGCCGTCTAAAAAGCCCATCATCGTAATTGGCTTTTGACCGAATTTTTTAGCTAACTCTTTAACCGTACCTTTTACTTCTGTATCTGGCTCCTCTAAAAGCTCGGCATAGATATTTTTCTCTATTTCAAAATAATCGCTCCAGAACTTTTGTAGTGTCCCCTGGTCAGCGCCTTCGTTATATGCTATTTCATGCCATTGTTCTAATAATGATTTTGCCACGTCTATATTCTCCTCTTCGGTTTACATATTTTTCTTTCTCAATTATAATAGTATAAACTTAATCAATATGCAACCAAAAGGAGTACTTATGCTTGATAAACTGAAACGCGTTTTCGCCCTACTCGGCGCTATTATACTGCTAGCTATGTATGCTAACACTTTAATCTTCGCTTTGATGGATAGTCCTAAGAGTCAAGATCTCTTAAAAGCCTCCATCGCCTGTACCTTTATTATCCCTGTATTCTTATACGCCTATTCCCTGGTTTACCGAGTGATTAAGGAGAAGGAGAAAGATAAGTCCGACTCCGACGAAAAATAGAATGGAATGGGCTTTCCCGCTAATACAATAGAATTTGCTCTTGGCAAATTCTTGCGCCTTCGGCGTGTGCTGTTGCACAAAATTCCTAGCGCCGAAGTGCGCATTCCTAGCGGAGCGTTTTTAATTAGTGAGGAAAGTCCTCTGGACTTTCCTCACTAATTAAAAAGCAGGCGTTTACGCGCCTGCTCTTTGTGCTTCCCGTGTCATCAGAAGCTCATACATTTCATTATTTTGTCTTTCCTTGATTCGCTCAAGGTATTCTTCAATCGATATCGATTCTTTCTTTTGTTCTTTTTCCCCTGTAAACATTTTCAAACCCCTCCAATACATTTTACTCCATTCATCTTACTATAGTTTTGTTAAGAACATGTGGACTTCAACTAAAAATTATCTAAAGTTTCTAAAAATAATTTCATTTCTCCCCGGTCCATTGGAAATCAGACTAATTGGATAGCCGATTTGTTCTTCAATAAACTCAATATAATCCCGGCATTCTTGTGGCAACTTGTCGTACTCAGTGATTCCCCTAATATCACTTTTCCAACCTTTTAGCACCTTAATAACCGGCTTTGCCTTTTCTAATCTAACAGTCGTCGGAAACTCGGTGGTTACTTCGCCATCAATTTCATAACCGACACACACCGGAATCTCATCTAAATATCCCAGCACATCTAATACTGTGAACGCTACATCCGTAGTTCCCTGGATGCGACAGCCGTACTTGGACGCTACACAGTCAAACCATCCCATTCTTCTTGGACGTCCTGTCGTCGCACCATATTCACCGCCATCACCGCCGCGTCTTCTCAACTCGTCAGCTTCCTCACCAAATATCTCACTAACGAACGCGCCCGCACCAACTGCTGATGAATAGGCTTTACATACGGTAATTACCTGCTTAATCTCATAAGGCGGAATACCAGCACCGATACTGCCGTAACCGGCAAGAGTAGACGAAGACGTTACCATTGGGTAAATTCCGTGGTCTGGATCTTTAAGAGAACCTAACTGGCCCTCTAAGAGAATTTCTTTCCCTTCTTTAATTGCATCTTCTAAAAAGAGTGAAGTATCGCAGACAAAAGGCTCTACCATCTTCTTGTATTCCATTAACTCCTGATATAGACTATCGGCCGAAATGGTCGGTTTCTTATATAGGTGTTCTAATAATACGTTCTTTTGCTCAGCCACCCGAGCTGTCTTTTCTCGTAAATACTCTTCGCTTCCGAAAAGCTCGCTTACTTGAAAACCAATTTTCGCATATTTATCCGAATAAAATGGGGCGATGCCCGATTTTGTCGAACCAAAAGATTGCTTACCTAAACGCTCCTCTTCATAAGCATCAAAATTCTTGTGATAACTCATGACGATCTGCGCTCTATCAGATACCAGAATCTTCGGGGTTGGCACACCTTCTTTTACAATCGAAGATACTTCCTCAAACAGTACCGGAATATCTAGGGCAACTCCATTTCCGATGATGCTCGTTGTGTGATCGCAAAATACACCTGATGGCAATGTATGAAGTGCAAATTTACCATAATCATTTATAATTGTGTGTCCAGCATTGGCTCCACCTTGAAAACGAATGACAATATCTGCCTTTGTTGCTAACATATCAGTGATCTTGCCCTTACCTTCGTCACCCCAGTTTGCACCTACTACCGCTTTTACCATGCCCTATTCCTCCTATTACTGTACTTTTACCGCAACCTCTATTATATTACAAGATATGGGAAAAGTCTATTGATTTTTCCTACATAAGCGGTGCCAAAAGACGTAACACTTTACCCACCAAAATCCGGAAAACATTACGCTTATCCACCTCTATCAAGCTAACTTTGTGACAGCGCTTTAGTGTATCCTGAAAATCATCTTCAATGCGCAGCACTTCGGGATGATCATAGATAAACGCACCACACTCAAAATGCAAGTATAGGCCGCGATAATCTAAGTTTACCGTACCCACTGTTGCAGTATCATCATCACTTACAAAGATTTTCGCATGCACAAACCCTGGATTAAACTCATAAATCTGCACACCTGCGGTAATCAGCTCCTTATAGTACGTCTTCGCCACCGCATACGCATACCATTTATCTGGCACGTGAGGCATCATGATAATTACCTCGATGCCACTTTTTGACGCCCGCGTCAAAGTAGTAATCATCTCGTTATCGAGAATTAAATACGGCGTCATGATATGAACGTATTTTTTGGCATGATTAATAATGTGAAAATAGACTTCTTCGCCGACATTCTCGTTATCAAAAGGCGTATCCCCATACGGGATTACGTAACCGCTACTTCGCTGCCACCCTTTTTGGCGAGGTAGCAAGTACTTATCATACTTCTCCTCTACTCCTGAAGTCAGTTCCCACATCTCAAGAAACATGGTAGTAAAGCTGTTCACCGCCTCACCGGTAAACATTGCCGCTGTATCCTTCCAGTAACCAAACCGATTGATATGATTAATGTACTCATCCGCTAAGTTAATGCCCCCAGTAAAGCCGTACTTCCCGTCAATGACTAAAATTTTGCGATGGTCTCTATTATTCTGAATACTTGATAAAAATGGGGTTAACTTGCCCACCACGTGGCACTTAATACCACAAGCTTCTAATTCCCGGTTGTAATGCCATGGCAGCGTTGTCAGTGTTCCCATACCATCGTAGAGCACGCGCACTTCTACACCTTCAGCCACTTTTTTCTTAAGGATATCAAGAATGGTATCCCACATTAGGCCTTCGGTGATGATAAAGTACTCCAAAAAAATAAACTTCTTCGCCTCTCGTAGGCGAATTTTCATCTCTTCAAATTTTGTTTCCCCATTGGGAAAATACTTTACTTCCGTATTTTTATACGTGGGATAGCCAACCTGCTTATATAAATAATGAGCAAGCAACGTATTAGCCGGCTTATTCTCCCACATTTCCCCTACCGCTTCCGTATCCTGGGACAGATATTTCCTAGTCTCAAGATGAATGACCGCCAACCGATTGCTGATTCTATAGGTTCCCGGTTGCATTTTTGTAAATAGATAAAACAACACACCAACTACCGGGAAAACAAGGATCAATAACACCCATGTCATCTTAAAGGCAGGGTTTCCAGGACTATTAATCAAGTGAACAATGGCAAAGGCCTCAATCACAATAATCAAACCATAGATTAAAGGTAAAAATTCCCGTAAATAATAAACCGAGCCAACCAAAATCAGAATTTGCACAATTAGTAACGCTGCAATGATGCCAATTCTGCTAAAGATCACTCGGGTAATTCCTTTTTTTGCTCTTGTCTGTGTTTCCTGTACCTTCATACCATCTCCTAGCAATTCTTCTTCGTCACTATTCTAACATAATCATTTTTTCTTCTCAACTGTTGTAAAATAAGAAAAAAAAGGCTACAATAAGAACAGAAAAGAAAAGGGGGCCTTGAGTATGAAGAAATTTTTCAAATTTATGATTAAGTTATTAGCGGTAGCAACGGCGGTGATGGCGGCGATTTATTTTGTACGTACATACCTAATGGCAAATGATACTAAAGAATTCGTAGACGACTTCGATGATTTAGACTTTGAGCTCGATAACGATTTGAAAGCCCCTGAGCGCGAGTACGTTGATATTACTCCAGAAAAAAGCGAATAACAAAAGCTGTTATAAAAAAGCTGTGACCATTTTTTAGCGGTCACAGCTTTTTTCGCATATTTATTGTTTTGGCAATCTGAAACTGCTCTTTAGCGATACAATTCGGTTAAAGACAGGCTGACCTGGCTTAGAGTCTTTCGAATCCACACAGAAAAAGCCATTTCTAACAAACTGGAAGCTGTCTAATGGCGATACCTCCATTAACGCTGGCTCTACCAGGGCGTTTTCAAGCACCTGGAGCGAATCAGGATTGATATTTAGACTACCATCTTCATTCGTTGCCCCTACTTCATCATCAATCAAGTTTTCATATAGTCGCACTTCTACTTGCTTAGCATGAGCTGCACTTACCCAGTGAATCGTGCCTTTTACCTTCCGACCGGTAAAACCGCTGCCACTCTTTGTCTCGGGATCGTACGTACAGTGAATCTCGGTCACCTTACCTGTCTCATCACAAGTATAATCCACACAAGTAACGAAATAAGCACCCATTAGACGGACTTCATTGCCTGGGAACAGGCGGAAGTATTTCTTCGGTGGTTCGATCATAAAGTCTTCTCGCTCAATATAGAGTTCTCTACCAAACGCTACTTCTCTTTCGCCAAGTTCCGGATTCTCCAAGTTATTGGGAATAGAAAGTAACTCTTCCTGACCTGCTGGATAATTATCGATAATGACTTTTACTGGATCGAGAATGGCCATCATTCGCGCTCTCTTCGTCTTTAAATCTTCTCTAATACAGTATTCAAGCATCGCTGAGTCCACCACGCTGTTAGCTTTGGCAACGCCTACCATTTTCACAAACTCACCAATCGCTTCTGGTGTATATCCCCGGCGACGCAGGGCCGAAATCGTCACTAGACGCGGATCATCCCAGCCATCCACAATTTTCTCATCTACTAAGCGCTTGATAAAACGCTTGCCCATAATCGTATTGGTTAAATTTAGCTTGGCAAACTCGATTTGTCTAGGTGCGGGATTGAACTCGCACTCTCTCACAAACCAATCGTACAAAGGTCGATGATCTTCAAATTCTAGTGTACAGATCGAATGGGTAATCCCTTCTATCGCATCTTCTAGAGGGTGAGCAAAATCGTACATCGGATAGATACACCAAGCATCCCCCGTGTTGTGATGAGATATGTGAGCCACTCGGTAAATAACCGGATCACGCATATTCATATTCGGTGAAGCCATATCGATCTTCGCCCGTAAAACCCGCTCACCGTCTTTGTACTTACCGGCCTTCATCTCTTCAAAAAGCTTCTTGTTCTCTTCAATACTTCTATTTCTAAAAGGAGAGTCCTTCCCTGGTGTCGTCAGCGTCCCGCGGTATTCACGAATCTCCGCTGCTGAAAGCTCATCCACATAGGCTAGCCCCTTATCGATAAGAAGCAGCGCACATTCGTACATTTTATCAAAATAATCTGAGGCAAAGTGAAGGTGATCTTTAAAATCGATTCCTAGCCACGTAATGTCTTCTTTAATTGAATCAACGTATTCCACATCCTCTTTAATCGGATTCGTATCATCAAAACGCAGATGAAATGTTCCCTCATATTGTTTTGACAAACCAAAGTTTAAAAGCGCCGACTTGGCATGTCCGATGTGTAAGTAGCCATTTGGCTCTGGTGGAAAACGGGTACACACCTCTTTATACACACCCTTTTCTAAATCTTTATCAATTTCTACTTCAATAAAATTTCTTGATACTACTTCTTCTGACACAGCCTACCTCCCACAATATAATCGAATTCGTCTATCAATTATAGCAGTTTGCAAACTAATTGAAAAGCCCCTTAAAATCTTGTATACTCATTATGAGAATCAACGAAAAGGAGTTTGTCATGGATTATTCAAAAGATCAATTTATCTATTCACTTATGCGCTTTAAAAAATCAATGGTAAACCTCTCTACCGAATGCGAAATGCAGATGAACGAATTGGCGATTTTAAGTACCATTGTGGGTAATTGCAGCGCCAAAGGCGAAGGGACAAACCTTGATGTTCACGATATTCAAATCAAGCTGCAAATCACCAAGCCTGCTGTCTCCTATATTTTAAATACACTGGAAAAAAAGAACTATATTAAAAGAGAAATCGATCCTAAAGATCGGCGCAAACTCTCGATTACCGCTACGAAAGAGGGTTGTGAGGCAGAAAAGGCCTTTGCCAAAACCTACGACCAAGCCTGGAATACCATTATCGCTCGCTTTGGCGAAGATGACATGAAGACATTAATCACATTACTTGGACGGCTAAACGATATTTGCGAGGAATTTTCCACCGACAAGTTTTGTAACGACAAAAATAAGACCTAGCCAAAAGCAGGTCTTATTTTTATGAATTCTATGCAACTTGCGTGTTTTCCTTTAATAGTTCCATAAACTCTTCACCGGTAAGGTTTTCCTTTTCGATTAGATATTCAGAAATCCGCGTAAGTGAACTATGGTTTTCCTCTAATAGACGGGTAGCCTCTTGTTGACACGCCTCGATTAACTGGCGCACCTCTTCATCTACTAAGGCCGTGGTTTGTTCTGAACACGTCGTCACGTCTCGCCCATCTAAATATTGACTACTAGAGCTCTCTAGTCCCATCGAACCAAACTTCTCACTCATACCATACTGGGTAATCATCTTTCTTGCCAGTTCGGTAGCCCGTTCAATATCATTTGATGCCCCGGTAGTAATGTCTCCAAACTCTACAACTTCCGCTGCCCGACCACCAAGTAAGGTCATAATCTGTCCCTTCAGTTCACTCCGCGTATAAAGATAACGCTCTTCTTCTGGGGCATTCATTGTATAACCTAAGGCTCCCATAGTTCGGGGAACAATAGTAATCTTTTGCACTGGCTGAGCTTTCTTCTGCAAGGCCGATACCATTGCATGACCCACTTCATGAAAGGCCACCATCCGCTTTTCTTGAGGATTCAGAATCCTCCCTTTCTTTTCCTTACCTGCAATCACCTCTTCTACCGCTACTAGAAGGTCGCTATGGGTAATCGCGTGATGTCCCTCTTTTACCGCATGGAGCGCCGCCTCATTGATCATGTTGGCTAAGTCGGCACCGGTAGCACCACTTGTAGCTAATGCAATTCCGTCAAAATCCACGTCATCACTCACTAATACCTTCGCTGCATGCACCTTTAGGATACTCTTTCTGCCTGGCAAATCAGGACGATCGACAATCACTCGGCGATCAAAACGTCCCGGGCGCAGTAACGCTTGGTCAAGAATCTCAGGGCGGTTAGTCGCCGCAAGTACCAGGATTCCTTTGCCGGATTCAAAGCCGTCCATCTCGGACAGCAATTGATTCAGCGTCTGCTCTCTTTCATCATTTCCGCCAAGGGCATTATCCCGACGTTTACCAATGGCATCAATCTCATCGATAAAAACAATACAGGGAACATTTTTAGCCGCATTTTGAAACAAGTCCCGCACCCGGCTAGCACCAACACCTACAAACATTTCCACAAACTCCGAACCCGACAGATGGAAAAAGGGAACTTTTGCCTCACCAGCTACAGCCTTTGCTAGAAGCGTCTTACCCGTTCCCGGTGGACCCACTAATAAGGCTCCTTTGGGCTGTTTGGCACCAATTCGGGCATACTTTTCGGGATCGTGTAGATAATCCACCATCTCCATCAAACTCTCTTTGGCTTCATCCTGACCCGCCACATCGCGAAAAGTAACTCCCGTTTGCTCTTCTACACTATACATCTTGGCTTTTGACTTGCCGACGGCCCCCATACCGCCCATCATGCCACCTTCTCCGCCCGATCTGCGCATGGCACCACGTATCATCAAGACGTAAAAGCCGATTAGCAATAAAAAGGGCAACACGGAGATAAGCACGGATAGCAAGGTATTACTTCGATTAATGGTCTGAGTAAAATCCACATTGTTTGCCGTTAGCGTTTCTACTAATTTAGGATTGTCCATCGCCCCGGTCACGTATTCTTTATTCTTTTCGCCTTCGAGAACGTAACGTATTTCCGACTCGTTAATCTCGGCCTTAGCTACTTTGCCAGCTTCCACCTGTCTTAAAAACTCGCTATAACTCACTTCATTACGGCTAGACATAACGCCTGGAAATAGAATGCTGCCGAGAAGAACTAGCATAAGTCCAAGAGAAAACCAACGAAAGATACCTCCTTGTCGTCGCTTTTCTGGTTTTGATTCATTCGGTGTATTCTTCATACTCCTTAAAACCTCCTTCTTCTGCTACTATCAATGGTTACAAAGGCGCCACCACCGGTGGTCGTCGCTAACCAACGTTCAAGGTCAATTTCCGTGCGCTCACCTTGGTCATACATGGTCACCTTAGAGACCGATTCCAGACCGATTAAGGTAACCCAGTGCCAGTTATCGAGATTGTGCAAAGCCCCATTGGAAAGGTTAAGAAAAGCCACTGGTCGATTACTGGCAAATGCTTCTTTTAAAAATCCTTCTAGTTCCTGTACTGTCGGTCGCGTGGCCACCTCCTTAGGCACTTCTAATGTCTGAGTTTTAATCCGGTATCCCCGGTCCCGTCCAAAACGAGTCACGCCTTTTGTAAAGGTAGAGGCCTTATCCACTCCACGCAGCCCCGGTGTCACATAGCGCCATAACGCTTCCATTAACCGTATCATATCCGCCTTCTTCGTCCCATCTCCAGCAAAAAGTAGTTGCCCTTCTGGTCTTGTTGCCGCTAAATACCACAGTAGGTTTGCTGCCGCTGTCGGCCCGCACCCGCTCATCCGCTGTAACCAAGATGAGTACCATTCTTGGTGGGCTCCATAAGAGACGCTGGCCTCTTCATCGATATGTAAAAGTTCCGGTTCCTCAATCATCATTTTCGTTTCTGTAATTGTCTTAATATCGTCCACCTTCTTTTTATCTTTTTTAAATGTTAACCTCATAATAATTAAACATTTAACTATTGTCAATGAATCATCCGCAGTTCACCAAAAGTTCAAAAAAAAGAGAACTGTTTAGGAAACAGCTCTCTTCCCTTTCACTTATTATTAATTATCACTTTACTTCTACCACACCATCTTCTTTGATTTCGATTAGCATACCATCTTTTACGAAATCGAGAAAGTCCTTTCCCAAAGAATCAATAACGGGCATCTTCACCTCGTCTAACCACACATCTGCGAGAATCGCCCCCGCTCCTGCGAGAGAATCGATTGGTTCTGAAAAAAGCATACACGCAGGTTGGCGCTTCATCGCACAAGCACAATATAATACTAAGCCGCCTGTGGTAGAGCCAATGGTTTGCGGGAGGCAAAGAGCCTTTCCTGCCATCTCTTTCCCATATAAATCGGTGTTGTTTTGGTCGCCACACGTGGCCATCTTATCACCAAACTGTAACGCTTTTTGAAAAGAAGCCAAGGTATTCACGCCTCCCCGAGATACCAGTGCCGGTGCACTTATCAATCCCGGAGTTACGACTCTGCCATGAAAACTCTTCATAAGGCTCCCCCCTTTCCGCTGATTTTTTGCAGAATTTCTTCGTCTGTATAGTATCTAGCGCTAGTATAAGTACGAAGTTTATTGCTCGATGTAATAATTGGCATCTTAGTACTTAGCGGGTTGTTCATATACATCAGCGGACAGATGTAAGAGAGGATGATTCCTGTGTTTTTTAGCCGAGTAGCGTATTCTGTTTCCGAGAATTTCTTTATCACCGCCGGCGCCGAAGTAAATACCGTGGGAATCACTACCTTTTTATTCCCTGACTCTAAAAGCCCTGCCTCTACTTTTTCTGTCCAGCTGATAAGCTGGTTGAAACTCATATGAGGACAGCCCATAAAACATAGCTTCGGCTTGTCCTCTTTGTTCTTCCAAATCACTGGATAGCTGTCATAGACCCGCTGCAGTTCCTCGTCATCAATGACATAGGTTTTAGCGCCATCTTTAATAAGTCCCCGCTTTTCCTGCCTTGCTTCGGGCGTAATCCCTTCTACATGATACAAGCCCACCGCTCCATTTGAAGCAGTGGCCGCTCCCATATCTTTCAAATACGTTTTGGCGGCTTCATCGGGTTCTCCTAGCCAAGTATCCAGTCCGACAATGTAGGGAACCTCCTCCATTACTTTCATCCCGATGGCCGAGCCAAGAAGCTGAGCTTCCGGCTTTTTCGTCGTCTTAATCTCAATCATCCAATCCGCTTTACGTCCTTCATCTGTAAGTAGCCCAAAATACGGAACGTAGCCTACAACCGCACCCATCAAGTCAATAATACCGGAATTGCGATTACACCTTGCTCCTAATACTGAGTTCGCATAGACTACTGCCGAGGATTCCGACCAAGATAAGATTTCGCCTTGCTTTGGTGTGTTTCCGACTTCATCCAAATAGCAAGCACAAGTAAAGGCATCTTTCTCCAGTAGACCCAGTTTATTAAGTTGCTCCTCGTAGAAATCCTGCTTGCTATACATAAAATGCTTGAAAACGATATTTTGAATAAAGGAACTGGGCACATTGCTATCTAGGGGTCTTGGATCAACGGTGAATTTCTGTTCGGAGATACAGTCTTCGCGAATCAACTTATCCATCAAATCATAAACCGGACCTAACGCTTTTAGGCCAAAGGATGTAACCAAGTGATTATACTTGCTCGTAACAGGAACCATCTCGGTAGCCTCAAATAACTCCCCGTAACGGATCATCGTCTCCATTACCTTGGCCTTTATCTCGCCCTCGCTTCCCTTTAGAATATCCGCTTGCGCTTCTGTTAGTTTCATCTTATAATTCGTCATCTTTTATCGCCCCCTTTCAGACCTTCATGGCCGCTTCGTAGGCGCTCCAGATAACAGAACGCAAATTACCAACCTTCAAGCAGTCGCCTACTAACTTAGCTCCCTTACCTTCAGCTGGCTCTGGATTCGCGATATACCCGGCTGAGCTTATCACAGTATCACAATCAATTTTAATCTCATTGCCCGCTTTCGTTTGGCAAGTTATACCTGTATCCGTTACCTCCTTAAGAGTAGTGTCCAAATATACCGGGACTTTATGAAGGGCAAACCATTCTCGAAGATAGGAACTATTAGCTAAACAGACGCCCTTCTGAGAAATTAAGTCATCCTTCATCTCGACAATGCTCGTTTCCTTCCCTTCTAAAGCGAGTTCATAGGCGATCTCACAACCGGTTAAGCCGCCGCCCACTACCACCACTGACTGACCTACAGGAGCACCATTTAGATAGTCACAAGCTTCAATCATCTTCTCATGACCGGGAACACTCTTTAGAATTCTTGGAATCGCACCAGTGGCGATAATAACTTCCTCACTGCCAAACTCATTAAGGCTCTGAATCTCCCGTCCTAAGTGAACTTCGATATTCAGGGTCTCCATCTGTCGTCGATACCAAGCTAGCAAATCGCGAAGCTTATCCTTATAAGACTCCGCACTGGCAGGAATAAACGTCCCGCCCAAAACTTCCGCTTTCTCATAAATAATCGGTTCATGCCCTCTTAGCTTTAACACCCGTGCGGTTTCCATGCCACCAATGCCACCCCCAATAATGTGTACTTTCTTAGGAGTCGTAGTCTTCGTAAGGTGATGCTTATCCCATTGCATCACTTCGGCATTCACCGCACATCTTGCCAAATGCAGGCTATCGGATAAATCTTGATCGTTAGGAACGCCCTTATAGTGACACATATTAAAACAACCGTTATGGCACAAAATACAAGGGCGAATATCCTCTTCCCGGTCTTCGATCGTCTTTGTGAGCCACTGAGTATCCGCTAAGAACGGACGCGCGAAGCCCGCGCCATCAATTTTCCCTGCGGCTACTGCTTCCGCTGCCGTATAAATATCCATACGTCCCGCACACACTACCGGAATATCCACATACTTTTTGATATGCTTAACATCTGCCAAATTACAGTTTTCTGGCATATAAATTGGCGGATGCGCCCAGTACCACGCATCATACGTGCCATTGTCACAGTTGAGCATATCATAACCTGCATCTTGAAGATATTTTGCCGCCTTCTCTGACTCTGCCATATCTCGACCTACTTCGACAAACTCTTCACCAGGTAATGCTCCTTCCCTAAAGCCCTTAGTCATAGAACGCACACTATACCTAAGTGACACTGGAAAGTCCGCACCGCACGCCTTTTTAATCGCTTGCACTATCTCAACGGCAAAGCGGTAACGATTTTCAAAAGAACCGCCGTATTGGTCTGTACGATGATTGACGTATTTGAAGGTAAACTGATCAAGCAGATACCCTTCATGTACCGCGTGAATCTCGACGCCGTCGACCCCTGCGTACTGAAGCAACTTCGCCGTTTTCGCAAAGGCCTCTACAAACTCCTGAATCTCCGCCACCGTCATCTCCCTTGAAGGCACCTTATCCGACCAGCGATTTGGTGAAGCACTAGGAGCGGCTGTAATCTTATCAAGGTCCATGAAAGGTTTTGATAGAACTCTCAAGGCTTTGTTCGTATAAAGAGTCTCCATCAACTTACTAATTGTAAACGATCTACCAAAGCCAGCGGTTAACTGTACAAATAGCTTTGCTCCTGTTTTGTGAAATTCCGGCATCCAGGCTTTCAAATCCTCATACATTTTTTCGTTCTTATAAAGCCACTGTCCGAACATCGGGTTATACACCGGTTGGCATCCAGGTAATACCAAGCCCGCGTGATTCTTGGCCACATCCATAATAAATCTGGAACCGACCTTGTCAAAGTGGTTCTTTTCCATCCAACCTAAAAGATTGGTTCCCCCCATGGACGTTAATACAATCCGGTTCTTAATCTCACAATTCCCGATTTGCCATGGTGTGAATAATGGGTTTAGTCTCTGATCCATCTTCATGCCTCCTTTTTAGCTCTCGGTTAATAGAGTTCCGCCTATATTTGACTAAATTATATCAAATATATCGAATAATAACCAGAAAAAAAGGGCCTACGATTTCTCGTAAACCCTTGCACATTTAAAAGCTGCCAAGCGGACTTGAACCGCCGACCTCCGCCTTACCAAGGCGACGCTCTACCTACTGAGCCATGGCAGCATATAAGGCAAACTGCAAGATATAATATACCGTAGCCAGTCTACCCTTGTCAATGCTATTTTTCTATTTTCTCGATTTTTTTCGTAATTGTTTCCATGATCCGATGACTTTCCACATCCTTAACCTGAATCACAAGGTTGTTGGTCTCAAAAATAAAGCTTTCATGGTCCTCAGGTATACGATCGATTTCTTTAAGAATAAAGCCACCGAAGGTATCGTAATCTCCCTCTGGAAGCTCTATATCAAGAGCCTTTTCCACGGACTGAATATCCGCTGCCCCTTGGATAATCCATTCATTTTCCGAGCGCTGCTCAATTTCTTGTGGCTGAACCTCTTCCTGCAAATCATAAAGGTTACCAACCAGCTCTTCCACTAGATCATGAAGGGTAATGATTCCCGTTAGACCACCGTATTCGTCTAAGACGACGGCAAAATAAAGGCGGGTGTCTTGCATTTTGCGGAAGAGCACATTAGCTTTCATTGTCTCCGGCACAAAATGTGGCTTTTCAAGAGCCTCTGTCAGCGCTTTTTCCTTCGTCCGCTCCTTTAGGCGAAAATAAGTCTTTGTATTGAGAATGCCGATTATATTCTCCCGATTTTCTTTAAAGACCGGGTAATTGGTGTGATGACTCTCATAGATTACTTCATCCCAGGCCGCTAAGTCTTCATCGGCATCCAATAGCAGCGTATCCGTTCGGTGGGTACAGATCTGCTCTACGTCCATATCATCAAACTCAAAGACATTTTCGATAAAATTCGTTTCTTCAGAATCGATATTCCCCTGAGAGCGGCTTTCTAGCACTAACATCCGAATCTCTTCTTCGGTAACCTGCTCCCCTTCTTCATTAGGGTTGATACCTAGGAGACGCAGGACCCCATTGGTAGACTTGGTCAAGATAAATACTAACGGAGCAAATACTTTCGCTACCCCATAAAGCAAACCCGACATTCCTAGCGCCATCGACTCGGTTTTCTTCATGGCAATTCGCTTAGGTACTAATTCACCAAAAACCAAGGTAAAGTAAGATAACACCAGCGTAATCACCACCACGGCAATGGTATTTAAAACAGAGCGAGGAATCCCTACTCCAAGGCCAATTAGACCATCGGCTAAAGGTCCTGCAAAGCTATCGGCGGCAAACGCACTGCCTAAGAGTCCTGCTAAAGTAATAGCCACCTGAATAGTCGCCAAGAACTTAGCCGGCTGTTCGGTTAAAGCAAATAGGCGCTGGGCTCTCTTATCACCTTTTTCTGACATGTTTTTAAGCTTTGTTTCATTCATAGAAATCACGGCAATCTCCGCGCTAGCAAAAATCGCATTTAAAAAAATCAGAACAATTTGCAGAATTAACGGTGCAATCATTTATTTTCGACCTCCCAAACGCTGTCTAACAATCTCATAAGCTAATATTCCCGTCGCCACTGAGGCATTCAAAGAGTCAATTTGCCCTTGCATGGGAATCTGGGCAAGAAAATCACAGTTTTCTTTGACCAATCTTCCCAGTCCTTCCCCTTCATTACCAATTACTAAGCCGATCGGTCCTGTTAAGTTCTGGCGATACATGACCTCACCGGTCATATCTGCCCCCACAAACCACAAACCCTTTTCTTTTAGTTCTTTCATCGTCTGGACTAAGTTAGTTACCTTGGCCACCGGCGTATAGTTAAGAGCCCCTGCCGAAGTCCTCGCTACTACTCCTGTCAGTCCTGCGGCTCTTCGCTTCGGAATAATGACTCCGTGAGCCCCGGCTTGATTGGCGGTTCGGATAATGGCTCCTAAGTTATGAGGGTCTTCGATTTCGTCCAAAAGAATAAGAAACGGATCTTCTTCTCGCTCTTTTGCAAGAGCTAGCATATCCTCTACGCTTCCGTACTCGTAAGCTGCCACATAGGCGATTACTCCTTGGTGTTTTCCCGTTTCTGACATCCCGTTTAGGCGATCTTTCGTTACAAAATTTAGAATTACATCTCGCTTTTTCGCTTCCCGAACAATGGTCTGTAAGGGACCTTCATGGCTACCTTCTAAGATAAACACCTTATCCACTGGCTTATCTGCTCGTAGCGCCTCTAAGACCGGATTACGGCCTTCTATTTTCGAATCATTCACTGATTATTTCTCCTTCTGTTTTTCCATTAAGCTGGCTAAACCGATTTCCACTAATTCAGAAATCCGCTCGTATTTCCCCTGTAGGTACAGGTAGCCCACTAAGGCTTCAAAGCCCGTGGCTCTCCGGTAATCCGTAACGCTCTGGTTTTTCGCTGGTGATACACTTTTGGTGTTACGTCCTCTTTTAAAGACTTCTCTTTCCTCATCGGAGAGCAAATCCTGAAGGGTGCGCATCATTGTACTTTGAGCCGCAGCATTTACCAAATGGCTAGTATCCTGATGCAACTTTTTCACCTGCTTATTTCCCGCTCGAATTATTTTAGTCTTGATAATCAAATCATAGACACTATCGCCGATAAACGCAAGAGATAAGGGAGAATATTCATTAACATTTAACTCTTTTTCTATTTCTTTTTCCATTTGACTCCTTCTCTAGTATCTTCAAGAACGATTCCGGCAGCTAAAAGCTCGTCACGAATCTCGTCCGCCCTATTAAAGTCCTTATTCTTTCTGGCTGCCTGTCGCTCGGCTATTAATTTCTCGATATCTTCTGCTAGAATTTCCTCTTCTTTTAGAACAACAATCCCTAAGACATCACTTAATTCCACTAAAAGCTTAAGAAGCGCTTCTGTATACTCCTTAGAACTTTCCCCGTCAGTATTGCTATTGGCAAATCGCACCAATTCGAAGACCGCCGAGACAGCATCTGCCGTATTGAAATCGTCATCCATGGCCGCTTTAAAAGCGTCTTTATACTTCATCGCAGCTGTTAGCTGCTCTTTCTCTTGGGCTGTCATCTCGGTTACTTTAGCATGTTCACTAAGGAACTTAAGGTTGGCAGCACCGTTTACAATACGCTCAAGGCTCGTTTTCGCCGCTTCCATCAGCTCTGCGCTGAAATTAAGGGGACTACGATAATGAGCGCCTAGCATAAAGAAACGTAGAACTTGAAGGTCGTACTCCTTAGACACCTCGCGCACCGTTCGGAAGTTTCCTAGTGACTTGCTCATCTTGCGATTATCAATGTTAAGGAAGGCGTTATGAAGCCAATATTTAGCAAAGGTCTTACCGTTAGCGGCTTCACTTTGAGCAATCTCGTTTTCATGATGGGGGAAAATCAAGTCCTCGCCACCAGCGTGAATATCAATTTCTTCACCTAAGTAACGCTTTGCCATCTCTGAACATTCAATATGCCATCCTGGACGGCCGTCGCTCCAAGGACTCTCCCAGGCTGGTTCTCCTTCTTTTTTTGGTTTCCAAAGCACAAAATCAAGATTATCTTCTTTCTCATCTGCACCCGTCACCTTTAAATCCCGTTCCCCTGAGCGTAGCTCATCTAAGTTACGGTGAGATAATTTGCCGTACTCATCGAAAGCCCTGGTTTTATAATAGACGGTACCGTTCTTTTCGTAGGCATACCCCTTGTACACTAAGGTCTTAATCATCTCCACCATTCCCGAGATTTCTTCTGTGGCTTGGGGATGAGTCGTGGCTGGCTTAACATTCATCATCGCCATATCCTTCTTACATTCTTCTATATACTTCGTGGAAACATCCGTTGCCGATACGCCCTCTTCCTTAGCCCGGTTAATAATCTTATCGTCTACATCGGTAAAGTTTGAGACGTAGTTCACTTCATAACCACTATATTCGAAATAGCGACGCACCGTGTCAAAGACAATCATCGGTCTAGCATTACCAATATGAATATAGTTATAAACCGTGGGTCCACACACATACATCTTGACTTTCTTCTCTTCTAAAGGCACAAACTCTTCTTTACTTTTCGTTAAGGTATTGTATACTTTCATCTTCTATTTTTCCTCGCTTTCTACTTTTTTAAGCTGCTTTTTTAACTTCTTTATCTCTTTATCAAGGCGACTGATTTCATTGCTAATTGGATCCGGTAAATCCACCTGATTCATATCCGATCTCGGCACACTGACACCGCCCTTTTTCACAATTCGTCCTGGCACACCAACGACGGTACAATTCGGCGGCACCTCTTTCAGCACCACGCTACCGGCGCCTATCTTACTGTTGTGACCAATAGTAAAAGAGCCGAGAATCTTTGCCCCTGCACTAACCATTACGTTATCTTCTAAGGTTGGGTGGCGCTTTCCCTTTTCTTTTCCCGTTCCCCCAAGGGTCACCCCTTGATACAAAGTGACGTTATCGCCAATAATCGTCGTCTCTCCGATAATCACCCCACTACCGTGGTCGATAAAAAGCCCCTTACCAATCCGAGCCCCCGGATGAATCTCGATTCCCGTCTTGCGCACTCCTCGCTGAGAAATCCACCGAGCCAAGAAATAATGACCTCGCAGAAAGAGCTTATGTGCTACCCGGTAGCGCAAAATCGCTTTGAAACTAGGATATAAAAACACTTCCATACTAGAACGAATCGCCGGGTCCCGTTCTCTGATTACCGCTATCTCTTCTTTTACATACGATATAATACCCATATCAACTTCTCCTATCCGACCGAAAGCATCACACTAAAAAACTCGCTTCTAGATACTATCTAGAGGCGAGTTATCCCGCGGTTCCACTCTAATTTAAAAGCTTTGTCGCTTTCATCTCCTTTAACGCGTAACGTGCGTTTTGACGTATTCAGCTACTTTTCCTTCACCGAATCGACTCCCGAAGGCACTTCACAAACTTTCTGTTTAAGATTACTCTCAGCCAATGCAATCTCTCTCTGGAAACTTCCTTTTTGCTACTCTTTCGTTCACAGTCTTTAAGTTAACACTATTTCCTTAGATTTTATAAGATAATCCCTTACTTGTCAATCATTAGCGCTTTCATTTCCTCAATGGAGATTTGCCCTGGGGCGCTTTCTTCTCCAATGCTGGCAAAAGTCATACACGAAGCAAATCTCTCTGGATAGATACGGCTTTCAAGGCCCAGATCACCCATAGCAATGGCTACTAAAGGAGCATTCTTCATCCGCTTATCCGCTTCGATTACGGCCTTTTTAAGTCGGTCTACATCGCCCTTTTCAAGAGGCATATAAGCCACTTTGCAGATATCTGCTCCTAAATGGTGCATAATCCCTAGGCGCTCGATAATATACTCTTGCTTCGGCGTTTTACGGAAGTTGTGATTAGACAAAATCGTCATAACCGCATGCTCTCTAGCACTGCGCATAATCTGACTCACCGCTCCCGACATGCCAAAGGCCTCGATGTCCACCAAATCCACGGTCTTGCTTTCGAGAATCTCTTGGTAAAGGGTACAATACTCTTCCGTAGACATATCGCCCTTTCCCCCTTCTTCTATCGTTCGATAGGTAAAGATAAGTGGCATTTCCCCGAGAATCTCCCTCGCCTCACCTAGGAGTTCTAAGACGTCTTCGATATGTCTTACGTTCTCAAAATGATCGATCCGCAGCTCTACTAAATCCGCCTCTGCCGCTACACATTTCTCAAGCGTTGCCAGAATTTCTTCCTTCTTTTTTCCCACTACCGGCACACAAATCTTGGCCGGCCCTCTTCCTAACTCTAACTCTCGCACTTCAATATACTGCATAATCCTCCTCAGAATCAAACTACTTCATCAAGCATTATTTCTTTAAGGGGAATAATCTTTTCTAATTCCCCCTTAAGGCGCTCGCTTAAACTCACTCCCTCTTGCTCCGCCAGTTCAGAAACGCTCAGGGCACCAAATACAAAGCCACAAAGAACGCCAATCGGAATTACACCCTCACGGTTTTCCCTAGGACTCTCCATCAACATACATCCTGAGTATTCCGTCCCGGTAATCGTCAGGCAGAGATTATTCTCTTTTATATCATTATCCACGACTTCAAAACACAAAGCAACTAGACTTTTTAATTTAAGCAAAGACAAAAGTCGCTTAACGTCTAAAATCCGAATCATAATTACCGTCTCTTTAAACCCTTCACCGGCTAACAAAATTCCCCCCTTTAGGATTTTGCCATCCGCTTTTTTCACTAGCAACTTACCGCCGTCACTAGCGTATTCCTTAAGCAGACGCTGATAATACCTTTCGCTTCGTACGGTATAGACCTGATAACGCTCTTTAAAATAGGTGTTTGCCTGCTCTACAAGAGTCGGAATCTCCTTATCTGTAAGGGCTTCATAGCCTTCTGTGCGCGCAGTCTCCCTAGACAAATATTCCCACTTCTTACGGTACACCGTGTAAAACTCATAGGGCGAATAAATCGCTTCCGCTACCGGCATTAGATACGTAATTAGCTCGCCTTCACGTCTAAGGTCGGCCATCACCGTTTCTAAAAGCTTTCGCATATACCCCCGGTGACGATATTCCTTTGCTGTTGCTACTGCCACAATGTAGTGGATTGTGCAAGGGACTCCGCCAATCATCGCCGCATACGGATTAAGATGAATCATCGAAACAATTCGGTTATCTTCTTCAATTACATAAATACTGTTATCAATTACCTTTTCCTGATAATAGTAATCCACAAAGCTCGCACTATCCTCAGGAAATACTGACTCGTACAGTTCTCTTGTACGCTTATGTTCTGAAAGTGCTAATTTTCTTACTTTTTCGGACATCCTGCACACCCTCCACAGCCACCGCTACCGGTTTCAAAGCTATACGTATCCAGCGTTTCTAAAAGCGCAATCGCTTGGGCGCTAATGCCTTCTCCTTTGCCGGTAAAGCCTAAACCTTCTTCTGTTGTGGCCTTTAGATTCATCTGTGTTTCCTCAATTTGTAGCGCTTCTGCTAACACTTTTTTCATCTCCGCTAAATAGGGAGCCATCTTCGGCGCCTGAGCAATAATGGTGGCATCGATATTCCCTATAAAGAGATTGCGCTCTTCTAGCATCTTGGCCACTTCACGAAGAAGCATCACGCTATCTGCGCCTTTATATCTCTCATCTGTATCAGGGAAATGCTTACCGATATCCCCAAGACCAGCGGCTCCTAAAAGGGCATCCATAACCGCATGAGTCAATACATCTGCATCCGAATGTCCCAGCAAACCCAACTCATAGCGAATCTCTATCCCGCCAATAATTAGCGGCCGCCCCTCACAAAGCTTATGAACATCATAACCTAATCCTACGCGCATGATTTATTCCTCGCTTTCGTCGTCGACTTCTGCCTCTGCTTTTGCTTCCGGCTCATCTTTAACTTCGACCGTCGGTTGACTATCCTTATCTCTTTTGTATTCCCGGTATGTAAATGCTAAGATCACGACCGCAATCACTACAAAAGCCCCACCAAAGCCATAGCCCATCAATTGATTAGGACTCTCGCCACGAATGGCTTTAATAAACAAGTCACTGCCTAAATACAAAAGATAAACGGAACCGATAATTCTAAAGATATATGTTCTCATACAAATCTCCTTATCTTCGCTCAAAATAGAATTTGCGTTACATAAAATAGTGCGACCCTCTTATTAGAGAGCCGCACCAGTAGTAGCGGGAACTGGATTTGAACCAGCGACACTACGGGTATGAACCGTATGCTCTAGCCAACTGAGCTATCCCGCCATATGAAATTCTAACCAAAGCATAACTTTGGTAAATGGGACCAATAGGGCTCGAACCTATGACCCCCTGCTTGTAAGGCAGGTGCTCTCCCAGCTGAGCTATGATCCCATATAATTGCGGGTCGTTATCGCTGACCCGCTTTGCTATTATACTATTTGATTGCCAGTGATGTCAACCATAAAATGAGCATTTTTTATCGATTTTACAAACTCATGGAAACAAGTTATAATTACCTCATCAATTATAAGGAGCACTAATATATGGAAGTTAATTATGAACTGTATAAAGTCTTTTACACCGTTGCCAAGCTCTTAAGTTTTTCCGAAGCGGCTAGCGAGCTTTGCCTTTCCCAATCGGCCGTCAGTCAGTCGGTAAAGGCCTTAGAAACTAAGCTTGGCAAAACCCTCTTTGCTAGAAGCACGAAAAAGGTTAGCCTGACCGGTGATGGCGAGCTTTTAATGACCCATATCGAACCAGCGATCGAATTTATTAGACGAGGCGAGGAAATTCTGTTAGACGAAAGCGCTGGTCGGATTCGCCTAGCCGCTAGCGATACCATCTGCCGTTACTTTCTCGTTCCGTATTTGAAGCGTTTTCATAAGCGCCATCCCGGTGTTCACCTGCAGATTATCAATGCCACCAGCGCTGGTTGTCTCGAGCTTCTTAAGAAGAATAAAGTGGATTTAATCGTCATCAACCATACAAAGGAAAATCATCTAAGCCCTTACGATGCCCAAGTGGTAAAAGAATTTCAGGACGTCTTTGTAGCTGGTAGTGAGTATCAAGACCTAAGCACTAAGACCCTTACTTTTCACACGCTTCAAGAGCAGGGTCTGCTAATGCTTGATAAAAACAGCACCACTAGCGCTTTCTTACACAACGAGTTTCAAAAAAACGGCCTTGATTTATTGCCAGCCATCGAAATCAGCAGTAACGACCTCCTGCTAGACCTAGCCAAAATCAATCTTGGCATCGCCTTTGTACCTGACTACTGCCTAAGTGGAAACGATAAGGGCTTATTCGTCTTAAAGACAAAAGAACGACTGCCAACCAGACAGTTAGCAGTCGTCTATAACCCTCTTCAAACCAATGAATTAACTAGGGATTTGATTATTTAAAATACTTAACACCAGACTCAAAGATCTTTAAATCTTGCTCACCGTAGATATTAATCGCTACGCTTCTATCCCGGCGCTCAGAGTGAGCCATTTTTCCTAAAATACGACCATCTGGGCTGGTGATACCTTCAATTGCCCGGTAAGAACCGTTAACATTCCATTCGCTATCCATAGTAACCCGTCCTTCTAGGTCGCAGTACTGGGTAGCGATTTGTCCGTTAGCCGCTAATTTGTCAAGCCACTCCGTCGTCGCTACAAAACGTCCCTCACCGTGAGAAGCTGGATTGGTGTAGACATTGCCTAAAGTCGCTTCTTGTAACCAAGGCGATTTGTTAGACACCACCTTCGTATAGACCATCTTTGAAATATGGCGACCGATGGTATTGTACGTAAGCGTCGGTGACGAGGCATCCTGTCCCGTGATCTCACCGTTTGGTAATAAGCCTAGTTTAATCAGGGCTTGGAAACCGTTACAAATTCCCAGGATTAGGCCGTCTCTTTCATTTAATAGACGACTTACACTGGCTTTAAGCTTCTCGTGCTTGCAAGCGGTAGCAAAGAATTTGGCTGAACCGTCTGGTTCATCACCAGCGCTAAAGCCACCAGGGAACATCACGATTTGACTGTTGTCAATGGCTCTTGCAAAAGCATCCAGGGATTCCGTAATATCCGCCCCACTTAAGTTCTTAAAGACAATGGTTTCGGTAGTGGCACCCGCTCTTTTAAAGGCCTTTGCCGTATCGTACTCACAGTTGGTACCAGGCATTACTGGAATAAACACCTGTGGTTTTGCCACTTTATGCTGGCAGATATAAATATCCTTCGCTTCGTATAAATCGCTAGGAACACTGTCTTTACTGGCTTCCTTAACAATCGAAGGAAAGACTTTTTCAAGCGTTCCTTCCCAGCTTGCTAGCGCTTCTTCTAGGGAAATACTCACTTCTTTATAGGTAAACGCCTTCTCAGCCGTCACTTCACCGATTACTTGGTAAGCCCCTTCACTACCGGATGCCACTTCTAGCACCAAGTCGCCAAAAGCTGGCGCAAAGAGCTCTTTTTCGCTCACGGCTTCGTCTAGCTTAACTCCTAGTTCATTACCAAACGCCATCTTTGCTAAGCCCGCAGCCACTCCGTGACGGTCTAGTGTATAAGCAGCAACTACTTTACCTGCGCGCATATCCGCCAGCACTTGATCATAGAGAGCCATCAATTCGTCGTACTTCGGTAGGTCGTAACCATCCTTTGGAACGGACACCCAGACCAGCTTATTACCAGCTGCCTTCAGTTCGGGAGAAACGATCTCCTTTTCCACACCGGTGTCTACAGCAAAGGAAACTAAGGTTGGCGGTACATCAATCTCTTCAAAGGTACCAGACATACTATCCTTACCACCGATGGATGGTAAACATAAGCCCATCTGGGCGTTATACGCACCGAGAAGCGAGGCAACTGGTGTTCCCCAGCGCTTAGGATCGTCTTTCATCCGCTTAAAGTACTCCTGGAAGGTAAAGCGAATCTTCTTGTAGTCACCACCGCAAGCCACAATTTTTGATACGGATTCCAGAACGGCATATACGGCACCGTGGAAAGGACTCCAAGCCGATAGATAAGGATCGTATCCATAACTCATCATGGTCACCACATCGCAGTCCCCATCAAGGACTGGCAATTTCGCTACCATCGCTTGGGTTTCTGTCCGCTGATACTTGCCGCCGTGAGGCATAAATACAGAACTCGCTCCAATTGAACCGTCAAACATCTCAACTAAACCTTTTTGAGAGCACACGTTAAGATCTGCTAGGACGCTCAGCCACTTTTCTTTGACGTCCGTCACTTCTTCGGCTTTAAATATAGATTCTTCTTTATTCGGAACCAGCACGTGAGCAGTAGTCTCTTGATGAGCACCGTTGGTATCAAGGAATGCCCTTGAAAGGTTAACAATGTCTTTTCCGCGCCAATTAAGAACTAAGCGAGGAGTCTCCGTTACTACGGCCACTACTACCGCTTCTAAATTCTCCTGAGCGGCATAGCCCATAAACTCATCAACGTCTTGCGGGTCGACCACCACGGCCATCCGTTCTTGGGATTCGCTAATAGCGATTTCGGTTCCATCAAGACCGGCGTATTTCTTCGGTACTTTATCCAAATCGATTTCTAAGCCATCTGCTAATTCACCGATTGCCACGGATACACCACCGGCACCGAAGTCATTACATTTCTTGATTAAAAAGCTTACTTCTTCTCTTCTAAATAACCGCTGAATCTTACGCTCTGTAGGCGGATTTCCCTTTTGTACTTCGGCGCCGCTTTCCTTTGTCGATTCTTCCGTATGTACCTTCGAAGAACCGGTAGCACCGCCGATTCCGTCGCGACCAGTGCGGCCTCCTAAGAGGACAATAATATCTCCCGGGTCTGAGGTCAGACGACGAACGGCTCTTCGCGGAGCCGCGCCCATTACGGCGCCGATTTCCATCCGCTTGGCCACATAATCAGGATGATAGATTTCTTTAACTAGCCCCGTTGCTAGACCAATTTGGTTACCGTAAGAGCTATATCCATGAGCGGCCTCTCTAACGATTTTCTTCTGAGGAAGCTTTCCTGGTAAAGTCTCTTTAACCGATACGGTAGGATCTGCCGCTCCCGTTACCCGCATAGCTTGATAGACGTAAGTTCTTCCTGATAAGGGGTCGCGAATAGCACCGCCAAGACAGGTAGCCGCACCACCAAAAGGCTCAATTTCCGTAGGGTGATTGTGGGTTTCATTCTTAAAGTTCACAAGCCACTCTTCTTCTTTGCCGTCTACCGTAACCGGTACCACAATACTACAAGCATTGATTTCATCCGACTCTTCCTGATCTTCTAGCTTGCCTTCCTTCTTTAGCTTGCGCATCGCCATTAAAGCCAAATCCATCAAACATACGAATTTGTCTTCCCGACCGGCAAAGATTTCACTGTGGTCTTTCAAATACTCTTGGTAAGTCGCTTCCATCGGCTCATTGTAGTCGCCCTCACCGAAGGTAATCTCGGTAAGTTCCGTCGAAAAGGTAGTATGACGGCAATGATCTGACCAGTACGTATCTAAGACCCTGATCTCCGTCATGGAAGGGTCTCGCTTCTCTTCCTGGGCAAAATACTTCTGGATATGCAAAAAGTCCTTAAAGGTCATGGCTAACCCTAAAGAGTCATAGAGTTCTTTAAGCTCTACTTCTGGCATCTTACTAAAACCATCAAAGATGATCACATCTGCTGGTTCGTTAAAAACCGTGTCTAAAGTCTCCGGCTTTTCTTCCTGGGCTTCTCTTGAATCCACCGGATTGATGCAGTGGCTCTTAATCGCTTCTAATTCGCTATCTGAAAGATTTCCCTTAAGTACGTAAGTGGTAGCCGTCTTTATCACCGGCTGTTCCGATTCTTTAATAAACTGCACACACTGCACCGCCGAATCGGCTCTTTGATCGTACTGACCCGGTAAAAATTCAACAGAAAACACCGTTTCCTCAGCACTCTTTGGAAGCTCCTCAAGATAAACTTCGTCTACAGGTGGTTCTGCGAACACGCCGCTAACCGCTGCCTTAAAGACATCATCGCTAACATTTTCCACATCGTAGCGAATCAGGACACGAACTCCTTCTACACTCTTAATGCCTAAGTAACTTTTGATTTCTGCCTGCAAATCCTTAGCCGCTACAGCAAAGTCTTGCTTTTTCTCAGCATACACTCTTTTTACACTCATTTACGTTCCTCCGAATTTTGCTCAACAATGAATCGTTCCGTTTAATCGTAGCATAGCCATCTTCATTAGTAAAATTAATATATCTAATCTGATTTATTACTAGTTCTTATGTTTTTATAAAATCTGCGCAGAAATCCGATAATCACTAAGGTAACCGCCATTAAGGCACCAAAAGTAACCCCAATTCGCAGAAGCATATCCGCAAAAAAACCTTCTGGAAGCATCCGAATCATATAATCCTCCGCGGGATCAAACATCCACAAATCATTCGTAAAGAAGATTTCGTGAAAGATCGTAAAATACTTAGTGAAGTCAGTGGCAAAGAGAATGCCGATTATCCCTGCAGCAATTAAGACAGCTACAAACGCTCTAATAAACCCTTTAAATAAGACGCTACCTAAATCCGCTTTTCTTAGTATCAGCACGGCCACCAGCGCTAACGCCACTACCGCCGCCCAATTACGCAGCTTTAGGCCACCTAAGAATAATACCTTTACATCCGCCATATGGAGGCGATCTTGTTCGTTAAAGAAATCCTGCTCTTTCCCCTCTACCATGGTTGTAATCGACAGTTCTTCTTCCCTGTCAATCAGATAATCCATCATCTGTACTGTAACCTTCATCACGTCTTCAAGCTTCATTCCCAGACTACTGGTGACGTCGTATTTTTCGTACTCTGTACGGTAAAATTTATACTCTGAGTCACCATAAATCGCCAATTGGAAACTGGAAATTAAAATTGTAAATATAAGTAGCACCATGGCCAAAAAGGCCACTACATTTTCTATTTTTTTCAAGATGTCTCGCCCTCCCAAAATTCTTCTAGCTGCTTCGTCACATCCTCTAGGCGACAGGGCTTAATATCCTGCCACTCCCGGGGAAAAATATCCTGGTATTCCCGTCTTCCAAAGCGCTCGTCCAAGAGTAAGATTACCCCTCGATCAGCCTCGGTACGGATAACCCTTCCCGCTGATTGCTGAACCTTATTCATGCCCGGATAAAGATACGCATAATCAAACCCTCTGCGACCGTTCTGATCGAAATACTCCTGAAGGAGTCCCCGTTCTCTGCCAATTTGAGGAATTCCAGTGCCAATTACAATCGCCCCTACTAACTTATCTTCTACCAGATCGATACCCTCCGAGAAAATCCCGCCCATAACGCAGAAACCGATAAAACTATTCTCCCGTACCTCTTCAAAATTTTCTAAAAAGATTTCCCGAGATTCTTCAGACATGAAAGAGGACTGTAGCGCATATTCCACTTCGTCAGAAACTAATTCTTTAAATTCTTCATAAACTGCGTTCATAAACTGATAGGACGGAAAGAAGGCTAAGTAGTTGCCAGCGTAAGAAGCGGCTACTTGGATGATGTACTGAGCGTATTTGCGGTACATCGCAGGCCCTCTTTTACTATACTTTGTGCTCACATCCATCCCTTGTAAAAGCAAGCGCTTACTCCTATCAAAAGGGGAATTCACGTAGATCGCATAAGCTTCCTTATCTTGGTTCAAAAGCTCTTTATAATAATAAATAGGCAAAAACGTGGCGGAGAAGAAGATCGTCGCTCGCCCTTTCGACAAGTACGACTCTAACATCCTGGCTGGGTTTACACAGAAAAGGTGAACCTTAAAGCTTCCTTCTTTTAACACCTCGCTGTAAATCAAATAATCCTCATCTAAATGCTCATAAATATAGAGAAAATTACGAATATTAAAGTAAAACTCTAGAATCTCGTCCTCGATCTTCTCATTTCGGTGGTCCTCTAGGTAGCGATCCATCTCCAGTAAAAGCTTCGTCACCGTTAGATATAAGTCATTGGCATTGGGAAGCACCTGGTAATCCTCGCACTCTTTCCGAAGACTCAACAGCTTTTTATTACACCCGTCCAAAACCCTATAAAGCTTTACATCATCCTTTACCTTACGGCGAATCTTTAGCACATCTTCTTTTACCAGTTCGCTACTATACATGCTCCTAGCTCGCTCCACTAAGTTATGGGCTTCATCAATCAGAAAAATATAATCGCCGCTAACCCCTTCCCCAAAGAAGCGCTTTAAGTGAGCATTGGGGTCGAACACGTAATTATAATCACAGACGATCAAATCAAACCACAAGGAAATATCTAGACCTAACTCAAAGGGACATACCTTCCACTTTTTGGCATGCTCTTCCAAAACCTCCCGACTCACCACCTCTAAAGTGGTAATTCCGTCGTAAACGGCGTCATTAATTCGGTCAAAATGCCCCTTCGCATAGGGACAATTATCTGGATTACACTCACACTCTTCCATCAGGCAAATCTTCTCCTTGGCGGTAAGAGCAATCGTCTTATATCGCAGCCCTTGCTCCATCAGCAAAGTAGCCGCCGAAGTCGCTACCGTTCTCGTTACGGTCTTTGCTGTCAGGTAAAATATCTTCTCACCCTTGCCCTCACCAGTGGCTTTGACTGCCGGAAAGAGCGTCGCCATGGTCTTTCCTACACCGGTAGGCGCTTGAATAAACAAGCGCTTTTCCTGAGCAATGCTGCGGTACACCGACACGGCTACATCCCGCTGTCCTTCTCTATAATCATAAGGAAACTCTAAGCCCTTGATGGATTCATTGCGCTCCTCTTCGTGATCAATACGAAAAAGCGCCCATTTTTCATAGCGCTTTAATAAGCCTTTCATCCAGTCTTCTAACTCCTGAAAGGCATACATCTCGGTGAAACGACGTATTTCTTCTGTCTCCATCTGACAATAGGTCATCTGCACCCCGATTTTCTCGTATTCACTTTGTCTACCATATATATAAGCATAACACTTCGCCTGGGAAAGGTGCTCATGGGCCGGCGCTTCGATGCTTGCAATATCTTTTGATATCCCCTTAATCTCATCTACCCAAATCTCGCCATCTTCAGTAAAGATACCATCGGCTCGGCCCTCAAGACTCAGTTCAAAAGCATCAAAAGAAAAGGTCTCTTTCAGACTGACCTCAGGGGTATAATGAGAGCCCATGCTCTTTTGAATCTTACGATGGATTTTGGCACCAAGCTGCATGGCATCCATATCCACACTCCCCTGACGATTATCTAAATCCCCTTCCTTTTCCAAAAATTCAACTAAGTGACGGACAGATATTCTGATTAGTGGTTTCTCTTTTTGTGATATCTCAATTTGGCTCATTGCTTAAGTATAGCGTGATTGGCTATTCACGTCAAAGGTTAACAAAATTCCGTCATATTCCCGCGATACCACAAAGGCAAATGTTGCATTTGACACCGTCTGTTCTCTCGCTCTTTAATAGCGATTGAAGAGACAAAGTCTTTCCATAAGGCGCTATAAACCTGCTCTTCCGCCGAATATTCGAGAGTGGCTTCGGCAAAGCCAAATTCATCCTGAACCAGCACCCACTGCTTTTTCGCTTCCTTTACTACAAACATTTTATGGGTCTTATCGTAGATCATAAAATTCTCTTCTGGAAAACGATCGGCAAAGTGGGGCGCTATACAAGAAAGCACCTGATTCTTCGGAGTGATTTTGGCATATAGCACCCCGTTTGCAAGCTCGCCAAAACGAATAAACTCGGTTAAGTTATGGGCTTCGCCACCAACATTACGACTCAGATAAAAAAGGGTATGGACATAAGGATTACTTAAGTGATCCATTATCTTTTTACTATCCGTTAATTCCTTAGCCGCAGCAATGGTTCCCAGAATCGTTTCGCCCTTCTTTAAGTCGAAAGAAAGACAAGCCTGATAGATATCGTGATAAGCAGCATATCCTAAATACCGCTTAATCATCCCTTCTACAGCTAACGCCTTTTTATTGCTTTCTTCCGTATCCAGATACTCACAGAACAGCGTTACCTCATCATCACCGGCAATCTGAATCCCAGCTTCTTCTTTTCGATTCTTGGTAAGCCAGGCGTCGTGAATTCCCGAGAAAATCCCTGTAACCGTATCACTACAACGATAAACTTTTTTTAACATCTGCTATCCCTCCAAAATTAACATCATCAAATAAGGACATTTGGCGATACGTCATCCCATCTGCACTTATCCCCGCTGGCAATCGCTCCTTGGTATTTAAGAGATTTCGAGAAATATAATCCTCATCGATCTTTGTCGGATACATCATCTTGCCATTACAGGTGATAAAATAAAGTGCCCGTTTTAAAACAATGCCGATCTTCTTTAAATCATTAAAATCAAGTGTGCCCAAACGCCTCGCTTTCACGATACGCGTTGCTGAAGTATAACCAATCCCCGGGACTCTAAGCAGCATATGATAACTGGCTGAATTAATTTCAACCGGAAAATGTCCTAGGTTCTTAAGTGCCCAGTTACACTTCGGATCAAACAAAACATTAAAGTTCGGTTCCTCCTCAGATAAAATTTCTGAAGCCTTAAACTGATAGTAACGAAGGAGCCAATCCGCCTGATATAGGCGGTGCTCTCTAAGAAGCGGCGGTCCTTCCCCGGTACGCGCCGGTAGGTTCTTATCTTCGTTAACATGGACAAAAGCCGAATAAAACACCCTTTTAAGCTGAAACTTCTGATACAAACTCTCTGTCACTTGCAAAATCTGATGGTCGCTCTCCGGTGTCGCCCCGATAATCATCTGGGTACTTTGTCCACCGGGAACAAACTGGGGCGCATTGCGATACGTAATAAGCTCTTGCTTACTCTCTAGAGACTTATTCTGAATAAGGCGCATAGGCTTAAGAATCGCCTCTCGTGTCTTATGAGGCGCTAAAAGCTTAAGGGATGTTGCTGTTGGTAACTCCAAGTTAATGCTCATACGGTCCACTAGAAAGCCAATTCGTGTAATCCACTCCTTTGATGCACCGGGAATCCCCTTAACGTGAATATAACCTTGAAAGTTATGCTCGTTACGCAGCTTATAGATGGTCGCGTAAATCAGCTCCATCGTATAGTCGGGACTTCTCATCACGCCTGAGCTTAAAAAGAGGCCCTCAATATAGTTACGGCGATAAAACTCCATGGTCAACCGGCAAACCTCATCTGGCGTAAAAGACGTCCGCTTCACATCGTTACTGCGTCGGTTAAGGCAATACTTACAGTCATAGACACACTCGTTAGTAAAGAGAATCTTTAAAAGCGAAATGCATCTTCCATCAGAAGAGAAGGAATGACAAAGACCTGCCACCTTAGTGTTCCCCATACCGGTACCATTGTTCCTCCGCTCTACGCCACTAGAAGTACACGCCACGTCATATTTTGCTGCATCTGTTAAGATATTCAACTTGTCATTAAGGCTCATTTCTTCTTGAATTCGCATGCGGACTCCCCTCCCCTTTGCCTTCGTTTCTTTAATTTATTATACCAAACACACGTTCGATTGGCAAGCAAAAAAAAGAGGACCGTAACACTTTACGTCCTCTTTTACCTAAACTTTCTGTAACTATATTAACTTTTCCACCCCGTCAAGATAAGGCACTGACACTTCCGCGAACCGTTCTTCTTCCACCAGCTCAGCGATGTTAGCATCGATTGGTACTTTTGCTAAGATGGGAATCTTGTGCTTCTTGGCTAGCTCTTCAATCTTACTTTCACCAAAGACCGCGATTTCTTTGCCACAATCTGGACATTTCAAGTAGCTATAATTTTCTACTAAGCCTAGGACAGGAACATTCATCACCTCTGCCATGTTAATCGATTTTTCTACTACCGAGCGAACCAGATCCTGGGGAGAGGTAACGATAATAATACCGTCGATTGGTACCGTCTGGAACACCGTTAAGGGCACATCACCCGTTCCTGGTGGCATATCGATGAATAGATAATCTAAGTCACCCCAGACTACGTCTTTATAGAACTGCTGAACCACTCCCGTGATAATCGGGCTTCGCCAGATAACCGGGTCCTCTTGATTTTCTAGCAGCAAATTGATGGACATTATTTTCGTTCCGTCGCTAGTGACCTCGGGAATCATGCCCTCTTCATTCGCCATTGCTTTCTTATGGATTCCATACATCTTCGGGATGGAGGGACCGGTAATATCCGCATCCATAATTCCTACTTTCTTACCTAGGGTTTTCATCCGCTTAGCCATTAAAGCGGTTACCATAGATTTACCTACACCGCCTTTACCACTAACGATGGCAATGGCGTGCTTTATCTCGGTGCTAGGGCCCGTGACTAGCTTTTCAGGGCCTTTCATCTGCTGTTCTTGTCCGCAATTGCCAGCGCTAGCGCAGCCCTCGCAATCGGATGGTTGACATTCTTTTTCTGTACTCATTTCTGATTTACTCCTCTACTTTCCTAATTATTTACTTGCTTTGTTTAGTAAACTATTGGCTACGCAGACATCAAATAGTGCCATGCCTACGGATTTGAAATACGTTGTTTCTCCTTCAGTTATATCCCTTTTCGCTGGCGATTGCAAATACTGATCCATTAGCACCACGTTTTCTTTCTTTAGGGCGCCACTAGCTAAGGGGATGCTTAAGTCGCCACTTTCTTCCATCGCGTAAGGAAGTTCAATATACACCTTATCCACTAATGCGAAGATCGCATCCGGAATCTCCCGTTTATCTGGGGTATAAGAGCCGATAGCCACGATACATTTGCCTCTAAGAAGCTCTTTATCGTCGGGCAGGATTGGCTCTTTCGCTAACGTGGTAGTGCAGATAATATCGCTTTTTGCTACCAACTCGCGAATATCCTTGATAACCGTAATCGTTACATCCTCGCGACCGATGGCCTTTTGTAAGCGATTGATGTATTCGCTTAAGTCCTTTTCCCGGTGGTTATACAGATATACATCCTTAATATCCCGGGCGTAACAAGCGTAATACGCCTGGTAAAAACCTTGAGTCCCCGTCCCGCAGATACCCACACTCCTGGCATTCTTCTTTGCCAGATGGCGAATCGCCACGCCCCCTACGGCCCCGGTCCGATAAGCGGTAACCGCTTGCCCGTCTAAGAGCGCCCGGGGCGCTCCCGTCTCGTAGTCATTCAGTAGCACCACTCCGTCAATCGTCGGTAGCGAAAGCTTCCCATTATCAGGAAAAATCGAGAGAATCTTCGTCCCGATAATCTCATCGGTGATGTAACAAGGCATATACATCATCGTCTTGTTTGCATCCTCCACCGTGGGCCGCTCCGGCATAAAAAACTTACCGCTGCCAAAAATTCGATACGCATTCTCGATTTCATCCATAATTTCATTGGGATCGACTAAGCGCTCAATCTCTTCTTTTGATATCACCTTCATTTAACTAATCTCCTCTCTCGTAACATTGTGTAACCATTTATATTGAAAGTACCGCTTTAGACAAATCGGTACCTTAATAACTTCATCACTTAAAAGAATTACGTAGACTACCGGCACGCTCCACTTAAAGACGAAGGCCGCTAGAAAACCGATCAAAATCGAACAACACCACATAGAGAGCACATCGATAATCAGACCGAACTTGGTGTCGCCGCCTGAGCGAAAGACCCCTACCACTAAAGTCGAGTTAATCGCCTGACAAAGGGCAAAGTAGCTCATCACGTAGAACATAAAGGTAAGATACCCCTGGGCTTCTTCTCCAAGGGCCATATTGGCCGCGATAAAAGGACGAATAGCGAGTACTAAAAGGCCACCTAGGAATCCCAGAATGACACTGATTTTCAGGAATTCATCCCCGTATTTTTTCGCTAATTCCGTGCGTTTTTCCCCGATGGTTTTACCTAGCATAATCGCCGCCGCATTAGATACTCCAAAGGCGATAACCATGGCCAGTTGCCGGACAACCTGGGTAATCGAATTGGCGGCTACCGCCCCACTTCCCAAGTGACCGATAATCGCCGCATTCGCCGAGGTGCCCAGCCCCCACATCAATTCGTTGAGCACTACCGGTAGAGAGTACTTCATAAAATCTCGAACCAATAGCGGATCTAGCTTAAAGAGATAGCGAATCCGTACCCGCACCTCCCGGTTCTTAAACTTTGCGTAAAAGAAGACGATGGTAATCTCCACAATTCGAGCCACCAAAGTACCGATAGCCGCTCCTCGTACCCCCATCTTGGGCAGGCCAAAAAGTCCGAAGATTAGCACAGCGTTAATGGTTACATTGGTAATAAACGATGCCAGATAGACAAAGGTGGCGATAAGCACACGCTCGGTGCTCCGAACAATATATAAGTACACCTGAGTAATGGATACCAATACGTAAGAAATGCCCACAATCCTTAGGTATTTGACACCTTCGGCGATAACCTCTGGGTCATGGGAAAAAATTTGCATCAACAGCTGGGGAATGCAGAGGGCAGCTAGTGTAAAGAGGATGGCCACCCCGATTCCAAAAAGAAGTGCCATTCCCATAATCTTTTCAATTGCTTTCGTATCCTTCTTCCCCCAGTACTGAGCCGTTAATACCGTGGCTCCACTAGTAATCCCCATCAAAATCAGCAACATAATAAACTGTACCTGATTCGCTAAAGACGCCCCCGATAAGACCTTCTCGCCGACCCGGCCGAGCATAATAACATCGGCTCCCGTAATCCCTACGTTAATTAAATTTTGCAGTGCCATCGGCACAATCAAGGCCAATACTTGGCCATAAAATATTTTGCGGTTAAAATCTACCCGCTTAGATTTCTTCGTTTGCTTTAGTGTAAATTTCATATGCTTTCTGCGCATTGATTATTTCCAAGGACCCCAACAACCTCGTATCCTCGAAAGTCGCCTTAGCGGCAAGTTTTCTTAAGTCCCCATCCGAAAAGGCACCCATTCCCAGCTGAGTCAATCTAATCGGCATATCTAAACTACTAAAAAACTGCTCGGTCTCTATAATACCTTTAAGCGCAGCCTCCTCATCCTCTTTTTCTTCTACTCCCCAGACTTTTCTGGCATAGCTAGCAAATCTAGGAACATCTAATTTATATACCGTTCTCGCCCAAGAGCTCCATACCGCTGATAGGGAAGAACCGTGTGTTGTATCATATAGCGCACTTAGGGCGTGTCCCAAACCGTGAACGGCAAAGTCCTTTGGTCTGCCAAGCCTTGTAATCCCATTATGAGATAGAGAACCACTCCACATCAGTTCGCTCATCGCCAGATAATCCCCTGGTTTTTCATAGGCAAGTCGCCCGTTACGCACCGTATTTCGCATGACCCCTTCCGCCAGTTCATCCGTCATCTGGTTCAAATCACCAGAGACTGGAGTAAAATACCCTTCGACGGTATGCATAAAGATATCAACGGCTCCATTGGCTACCTGGTACTTCGGCAATGTTAGCGTTAGCTCAGGATTTAGAATAGCAAATGCCGGACGGTTAAGCTCACTACTCAAACCTCGCTTCACCTTTGTTTCTTCATTGGTTAATACCGCCGAATCGCTCATCTCACTGCCGGCAGCCGGAATGGTCAGAATACACCCGTGACGTAGCGCTCGCTCTGGTACTTCTATGCCTAACCAGTACTGCCAAATATCTTTTCGCTCATTAGCGATGCCGATGGCAATGGCTTTTCCCGTATCAATCACGCTGCCACCACCGATAGAAAGGACAAAGTCGACACCTAACTCCAGACCTTTTTCAATTCCCGTAATGGCGTGGCCAAGGCGCGGGTTCGCCACCACGCCGCCAAAGAGTACGCAGTCTATATTAGCTTCTGTTAGAAGCGACGTTACCCGGTCTAAGAATCCACTTTCTTCTATCCGCTTACTGCCGTAAACAATTAAAACCTTCTGGGCTCCTCGCTTACCAAGCTGGGCGGCTAAAGAATCTTCTGCCCCTCTACCAAACACGATTTCCGTAGGTAGGTTAAAAATAAAATTCTCCATAAATAATCTCCTCTACTTAATGACGAACACCTTTAAGGTACGAGGTTCAATCTTTAGGTTGCGATCTTCGATTTTGATGCCTTGATGATGAAAGCTCTCCTCTTCGTTCGCCGTATCAATCGTCAGATACAACTCCATACCTTCTGGAAGCTCTGGGAAGAAGCAATCTTGTTCTTCCCAGAACGCATTTAGAAGCACGTAGACAATATCATCACAGCGTCGCCGACGATCGTACCCGGCAAAGAGAACACCAAAGGCCTTTTCTGCTTGGAAAGGCGTAGTCTGGCGCCCCTGGGAATTATAAAAACTATAATCCGGGAAACGGCTAATCGCTGGCGCTAACTCTATCCGCAAGACCGGATGGGTCTTGCGAAACTCAATCACATTCTGAAAGAATTCAAAGATATCTCTATTTTTACAAAGTAAGGACCAATCTAGCCATGATATTTCATTATCCTGGCAGTAGGGGTTGTTATTGCCAAACTGGGTATTGCAAAATTCATCCCCAGCTAGAAACATGGGCACTCCCCTTGAACACATCAAGACCCCAGCCGCATTTTTTATCATCCGTTTGCGCAGGCGCAGAATCTCTGGGTCATCGGTCTCCCCTTCCACCCCACAGTTCCAGCTTCGATTATCGTCCGTACCATCCGTAGAATTCCAACCGTTATCCTCATTGTGCTTCTCGTTATAAGAATACAAATCATAAAGGGTAAAACCATCATGACAGGTAATAAAGTTAATCGAAGGATTGTGGGTTCCGATATCATTACCATAGATATCCATGGAGCCGGCAATCCGGTTGGCGGCACTATTCGCCGCGTTCAAATCACCTTTTAAATAAGAGCGCATATCGTCCCGGTAACGACCGTTCCATTCAGACCACTTTTTATGTCCAGGAAAGGAGCCTACCTGATAAAGACCACCTGCATCCCAAGCCTCGGCAATCAGCTTGGTGTGGGATAAAATCGGATCATAAGCTAATGATTCTATCAAAGGCGGGTTTATTAACGGCGCACCGTTTTCATCTCGACTCAGAATAGAGGCAAGATCAAAGCGAAACCCATCAATCCGGTAGTTAGTAACCCAGTACCGAAGACAATCCACAATCATTCGTCGCACTACCGGATGATTACAGTTCATGGTATTACCTGTTCCTGAGAAATTAAAGTAATGACCATCTGGCGTCAGCATGTAATAAATGTTATTATCGACCCCTTTAAAATTAATAACCGGACCGTTCTCATCACCTTCTGCCGTATGGTTAAAGACCACATCGAGGATGACTTCGATGCCATTTTCGTGAAGGGCCTTTACTAATTGCTTGAACTCTCGTCCTTCGTGGTTGTACTCTCTGGCATGAGCAAAGCTTGTATTAGGAGCAAAGAAACTAACGGTATTATAACCCCAGTAATTAACCAATTCCTTGCCGTTATGGACTCGGCGATCCCGGAGCTCGTCAAACTCAAACACCGGCATCAGCTCTACCGCGTTTACACCTAACTCCTTCAAGTAGGGAATCTTTTCCTTTAGTCCCTCAAAGGTTCCCTTCGCTTCGACGCTATCGTCCATCATGGTGAAGCCACGGACGTGCATTTCGTAGATAATCAAATCATTAAAGGCAATCTGAGGGTTCTGGTAAGCCCCCCAGAAGAAGTTATTCTTAACCACCCGCGCCTTGTAGCCCGAGTAGGTCACATTCACGCCCCACTCCCGCTGACCAGCTACCGCTTTCGCGTAAGGATCGAGAATCTGGTTCTTTTTATCAAAAAGCAACCCTTCCTCCGGCCGATAAGGACCGTCTAGACGGAAGGCATACTCAAACTCTTCTACGTCGATATTAAAGATGATCATCGAATATACATCCCCAACTCGGTAATTCTGGGGATAAGGAATCGTAGCATAGGGCTTCTTTTCGCCCTTTTCAAACAATAATAACTCACAGGCCGTCGCGCCTTTTGACGAGATGGTGAAGCAGACTCCCCCAGGAATCGGCGTCGCCCCCATTTGGTCATAAAAGCCTGGACGGATAGCAAAACCCTCTATCTCGTCTAGCGGTTGCATATGTAAATCTTGTTCATACGTATTTGGCATATATTAATTTCCTCTCAAGTAAACTCGCTACTTCTATTATACTCGCGAGCCCCCTTTACTACAAGAAAAAAGCAATCTCAGATAAAAATATCTCAGACTGCTTTCTTATTATTTTGATGCGCTTTTTAAGGTATTCCCACTTAATTCATCGAATTTCTTAAGTGCCGCTTTTGCTTCTTTACTAAGCTTGTCCGGTGTTTGAATCACAAGCGTAACGTAGTGATCGCCCCGAACCTTAGGATTTCGCAAGGAAGGTACACCCTTCCCTTTTAAACGAACCTTCGTATCGGTCTTCGTTCCGGCCTTCACGGTGTAGACCACCTCGCCGTCTACAGTCTTGATTTTAATATCTGCGCCAAGTGCTGCTTGGGCAAAGGAAATCGGTACTGTAGAGAATAGATGAACGTCCTGTCTTTGGAAAATCGGATGTCTAGCCACCACTACTTCTACGAGTAAGTCTCCTCTTGGACCCCCGTTTGTTCCCGGTTCGCCCTTATCCCGAATCCGCACGCTCTGGCCATTATCAATACCCGCCGGGATGCTCACCTTGATTTTCTTTTTCACGGAGACAAAACCACTTCCGTGACAATCCGGGCATTTTTCTTTCACAATCTTGCCAGTTCCGTGACAATCCGGACACGTCTGGACGTTCTGAACCGTTCCGAAGAAGGACTGCTGGGTATATACCACCTGTCCCTTACCGCCACACTTTGCACACGTTTCTGGACTAGTACCGGCTTTTGCCCCGGTACCGTGGCAAGTCGGACACTCCTCTTTTAAGTTGAGTTCCATCTCTTTTTCCGTGCCAAAGACAGCCTCTTCGAAAGTAATTCGGATACTTTTCCTGATGTTCATGCCCTTCATCGGCCCTTGATTAGAGTACCCCCGACGGCCACCGCCCCCGAAGATATCCCCAAAGATATCGCCAAAGATATCACTAAAGTCAGCTCCGCTAAAGTCAAAACCGCCAAAGCCACCGGCTCCGCCGCCACCGCCACCATCAAAGGCGGCATGACCGAACTGATCGTATTGACGTCGTTTCTCAGAATCACTAAGAACAGCATAGGCTTCCGAGGCTTCTTTAAACTTCTTTTCAGCTTCAGCATCACCCGGATTCACATCCGGGTGATACTTTTTAGCTACTTGTCTATACGCTTTCTTTAAGTCAGCGTCGCTAGCGTCCTTACTGACGCCTAGCACTTCATAGTAATCTCTCTTAGATTCTGCCATTTTCTATACTTCCTTATAGTCGCCGTCTACAACGTCATCACCGTCAAAGCCTTCTGGCGCCGGGCCAGCACCTTCACCAGCGCCCATATCAGGACCAGCACCAGCAGCGGCTCCCGCTTGCTCGTATAACTTAGTAAAGAGTTTCTGTGCACTCTCTGTTAATTTTTCTTTAGCGGCGTTAATTTCCGCGATCTCAGCATCTGACACTTCGCCTTCTTTCGTCTTTTCAAGGACGTCCTTAAGAGCTTTTACATCAGCTTCTACCGCTTCTTTATCAGCAGCGTCAAGCTTATCGCCAGCTTCTGTCATCGCTTTTTCGGTCTGGAATACTAAAGCATCCGCATCGTTTCTCGCATCGATTCCTTCTTTACGTTTCTTATCTTCCGCCTCAAATTGAGCGGCTTCTTTAACAGCCTTATCGATATCTTCATCGCTCATGTTAGAACCAGCTGTAATGGTAATGTGTTGCTCTTTGCCGGTTCCTTGATCCTTAGCAGATACATTTACGATACCGTTGGCATCAATATCAAAGGTAACTTCAATCTGCGGTACTCCACGAGGAGCTGGAGCAATTCCGTCTAATCTAAATTGTCCTAGTGATTTATTGTCTTTTGCAAACTGTCTCTCACCTTGAACAACGTTGATGTCTACTGCTGTTTGGTTATCAGCGGCGGTAGAGAATGTTTGAGATTTCTTCGTCGGAATCGTGGTGTTTCTCTCGATTAATCTGGTTGCTACACCACCCATAGTCTCGATGGAAAGAGAAAGTGGAGTTACATCTAGAAGAAGGATGTCGCCAGCACCAGCATCACCGGCTAATTTACCACCTTGAACAGCAGCTCCTAAAGCTACACATTCATCTGGGTTTAAGTTTTTGCTTGGCTCTTTACCTGTTAGACGTTTTACTTCATCTTGAACAGCTGGTGTTCTGGTAGAACCACCAACAAGGAGCACCTGACCAAGATCAGAAGCGTTAATTCCCGCATCTGATAAAGCGCGTTTTACTGGCTCGGAAGTCTTTTCAACTAAATCGTGAGTAAGTTCGTCGAACTTCGCTCTCGTAATGTTTAAATCAAAGTGCTTTGGTCCTTCGTTTGTTGCAGTGATAAACGGCAGGTTCACATTGGTTGTGGTGGCGCTAGAAAGCTCTTTCTTCGCTTTTTCTGCTGCTTCTTTTAATCTCTGAAGCGCCATTTTATCATTTGATAAATCGACCCCTTCATTCTTCTTAAATTCATCAAGCATATACTGAGTGAGCTTCTCATCGAAGTCATCACCACCAAGGCGGTTGTTACCCGCTGTTGAAAGCACTTCGATAACGCCATCACCGATTTCGATAACCGATACGTCGAAAGTACCACCACCTAAGTCATATACCATAATTTTTTGTTCTTTTTCATTATCGAGACCATAGGCAAGTGCTGCTGCTGTTGGCTCGTTAATAATACGTTTTACATCAAGACCGGCAATCTTTCCGGCATCTTTTGTTGCTTGTCTTTGCGCATCGTTAAAGTAAGCCGGCACGGTAATAACCGCTTCCGTTACTTTCTCGCCTAAATACGCTTCCGCATCTGCTTTCAATTTTTGCAAAATCATTGCCGAAATCTCTTGTGGAGAGTAGCTCTTGTCGTCTACTTTTACTTTATAATCCGAGCCCATTTCTCTCTTGATTGATGAGATAGTACGGTCTGCGTTCGTTACTGCCTGACGCTTTGCTGGCTCACCTACAAGCCTTTCACCGTCTTTCGTGAAAGCGACTACTGATGGTGTCGTTCTCGCGCCTTCGGTGTTGGTGATAACCGTTGGTTTTCCACCTTCCATAACTGCTACACAACTGTTCGTTGTACCTAAGTCAATACCTATAATTTTACCCATTTTTATGACCTCCATTTATCATTCATTTTTATTAGTTTGCTACTTTAACCATACTGTGTCTGACTACGCTGTCTCTGTACATATATCCCTTTTGGAACTCTTCCGTCACTTCGTTTTCCCCGAAGTTCTCATCATCCACATGCATAACTGCATTGTGAAAGTCCGGATTAAAAGGGTTGCCGACGGCCTCTATCGGTTTGACACCGAGTTCTTCCAAAGAAGTAAGGAGCTGCTTATAGATCATCTCCATCCCTTGAATAAAGGAATTGTCCTTATCTTCTGTCGGCACGGCTTCCAGTCCTCGTTCAAAGTTATCGATTACCGGAAGAATTTTTTCTACCACATCTTTTGCACCAATCTCGTACATCTGAGATTTTTCTTTATCTGTCCGCTTACGAAAGTTATCAAACTCTGCCATCTGACGGGTAAGACGATCGGTAAGTTCTTCAATCTTTTCATCTTTTTTATCTTTCTTCGCCCGCTTCGACGTCTTCTTCTCTTTCTTCACTTCGCTTGCTTCTTCTTTTAACTCTTTCTCTTCGTCCTCAGACATGACTTGCTCATTTTCCTTGGCGTCTTCTACCGCCTCTTTCACCATGTCTTCCTGGCTCTTCTTTTCTTCACTCAATTTACTAGCCACCTTTCTAACTGTCGTTATTCTCTCTATTTTCATTAAACATATTGTCTAGTTCAAGTTGTAACTTCTTCATGGACTTAAGCACGTGTTCGTAATCCATCCGCTTGGGACCGATAATACCGATACTGCCTTTTAGCCCTTCTCCTAAATCATAGGTGGCGGTTACAACGCTGCAGTCCTTCATATTCTCTACCGGTGCTTCATCACCAATATAGACCTGAATACCCGTATTTTCTTCCTGAGACAAGGTATGGCTTACCAAATTGGCTAACTGCTGCTTTTCTTCAAAGGCATTAATAATCTCTTCCGCACTCTCCTTATCGCTAAGTTCAGGGTACTTAAAGAGATTCGTCGTCCCACTAGTGTAAACTTGCATTTCGTCGTCGATGGAGATGGCCTCCGCCACCGCATCGAGAACACAGCCGATTACTTCGCTATGGCTACCCGCTTCTTCCTTTAATCTGGCGATTAAGCCCAGATTAATACTTTCGATTGCCATTCCATTTAAGGTGGTGTTGAGAAGCATATTAAGCTTTAAAAGCATTTCGTCGGTAATGCTATCATCTACTTCGATAATCTTGTTCTTAATCACGTTACCACCAAGAACGATAACGGCGATAATCTGTTCGTCATTCACCTTTGAGAGCTGAATAAACTTAATTCTATTGGAGGCGGCGGCTGGCGAAGTAATCAGCGTGGCGTAGTTCGTATTCGTTGCCAACACTTTCGCGGCTTGCTTTAAGAGCTTTTCCATCTTATCCACCCGCTCAAGCATCGCTTCTTGCTTCTCTTGGATCTCTTGTTCCTTCTCACTCATCAGCATATCTACATAAAGACGATACCCTTTATCGGAAGGAATTCGACCGGCAGAGGTATGAGGTTGTAAGATATAACCCATCTCCACAAGGTCTGCCATCTCATTACGAATCGTGGCGGAGCTGAGATTTAAGTCAGCATATTTAGAAATCGTTCGCGAACCTACCGGTTCACCAGTCTCTAAATAATTCTTGATAATCGCTTGTAAAATCTTTAGTTTACGCTCATCTAAACCATAATCCGACACCATAGCACTCTCCTTAGTTTATTTGTTAGCACTCATTTAAACGGAGTGCTAATATCGTTCTGTTATAATTTACCACCCTTAAGGCTCCTTGTCAACACCTCAACCTAAAAAAAATAAAGGGGACTCCCGCCCCTTTATTTCTTTATCTGCTGGAACCACTTTTTAATGGTCTGCTCGTACCCATTATCGCTGGGCTCGTAAAACCGCTCATTAATAATCTCGTCCGGTAAATACTGCTGAGCCACGTAGTGATGAGGATAATCATGAGCATATTTATAGCCCGTACCTCTTCCTAAATCCGGTGCTCCTTTATAGTGAGCGTCTTGCAAATGAGGCGGTACGCTAGTCTTCTTCGTACGAACACTGGCATTTGCGGCAAAGATCGCGTTATTTGCCGCATTGCTTTTCGGCGCACAAGCGATATAAAGTACCGCCTGAGAGAGAATAATCTGAGCCTCTGGCATGCCAACCCGTTCTACTGCTAGGCTAGCCGAGACAGCCACATTAAGAGCCATAGGGTCAGCATTTCCTACATCTTCTGACGCACAGATCATCATCCTTCTCGCGATAAACTTAATGTCCTCGCCGGCCGCTAGCATTTTGGCCAAATAATACACTGCCGCATCTGGATCCGACCCCCGCATACTTTTAATAAAAGCGGAAATGGTATCGTAGTGATTATCCCCTTGCTTATCATAGTGAACCACTCGCTTCTGAATACATTCTGCCGCCACATCTAGAGTGATATGAATTTTGCCATCACTGCTACGCTCAGTAGTCATAATCCCTAGCTCGATACCGTTAAGAGCACTTCTAGCATCCCCACCAGCCATATCCGCTAAAAAATCCAAGGCCTCTTCATCGATAACCCCGTCGTAGCTTCCCAGTCCTTTTTCCTTATCATAGACTGCTCGGCGAATAAGTTCCTTAATATCTTCCTTATCTAAAGGCTGTAGTTCAAAAATACTTGATCTTGAAAGAAGGGCCCCGTTTACCTCAAAATAAGGGTTTTCCGTTGTCGCCCCAATCAAAATAATGGTGCCGTCTTCCACAAAGGGCAAGAGATAGTCCTGCTGTGCCTTATTAAAACGGTGAATCTCATCCACAAAAAGAATCGTCCGCTTCTGGTACATCCCCAGGGTTTCCTTGGCTCCCGCAACCACTCCTTCCATCTCCTTTTTCCCGGAAATCGTGGCATTAATCTGGACAAATTCGGCACTGGTAGTATTTGCAATCACCTTAGCTAGCGTCGTCTTTCCTGTCCCTGGTGGCCCGTAAAAGATAACTGAACTAAGCTTATCCGCTTTAATCGCCCGATAGAGCAGCTTATCCTTACCGATAATATGGCTTTGCCCTACTACCTCTTCAAGGGTGGTCGGCCTTAACCTAGCGGCTAAGGGCGACTCCTTTTCCTTTTTCTGCTGAGCAGCGTAATCAAATAAATCCATCTATACTCACCTCTTTATAATCTCTCTTACCACTTCACCGGCAATCAATAATCCAGCTACCGGAGGTACAAAGGCACAACTACCAGGAATACTTCTGCGCGTACCGCTATCTTCTCCCGTACTACGTCCGGACGTGTCTATCTGCTTCTCATCTGAATAAAGCACCTTTAAATGATAAATCCCCCGCTTTTTTAACTCTCTGCGCATCACCTTGGCTAAAGGATCCATGCTCGTCTTACTAATGTCTGTAATCTGAAAGTTCTGGGCCGAAAGCTTATTACCGGTACCCATGCTAGAGATAATCGGTATGTTTCTTTCCTTAGCGACCTCTACTAAGGCGAGCTTCGCCGTCACCGTATCAATAGCATCGACAATATAGTCTACTTGGTCCTCTCCGGCAAAAAGCTCCTGGACATTTTCCGGCAACACAAAGACTTCATGAGTTGAAACCCACGTCTCTTTACAAATGTCAGCAATGCGTTCTTTCATTAATAAGGTCTTTTGCTGGCCAATGGTACTGTGATAAGCGATGGACTGGCGATTGATATTCGTCAGCGACACTACATCATTATCAATCAGGATAAGCCTTCCTATCCCACTTCTGGCTAGGGCTTCAATACAGTGAGAGCCTACTCCTCCCACACCAAAAACCATTACCGTTGCCTTTCGTAACTTCTCAATTCCTTCTTCGCCGATCAAGAGCTCCGTTCGGGAAAATTCATGCATCTTTTCTTGCCTCCATTGAACATTTGTTCTTATTATATCATTTCCCTTAAAAATAACAAGATTTCTTTTCTCTTTACATCCCCCTATTACCTCTGTTAAGATAGAAAGGCTATAAAGTAAAGCAGAGTACCACGTCCATAAAACTTGCATGGGCGCAGGTGAATGCTACTGATTTTTAATATATTCTTGTACTAGAGAGAGGCTTTGCTCGCTAACAGTAGCAACAAAATAACTACTCGACCAAAAGTAAGGTTTCCAGTAAAACCTCCCTACTTCTGTAGGATAATCTCGCCTGGCAAATCTTGCTGTCTTGGTTTTTAGCAGATTCATAAATTCCGTCGGCGCCATCCCTGGAGTCACTTCAAAAAGTATCGGTACCTTGCAACCAGAACAAGATGATATTGAAGAAGAAAACCCGAGCCGATTCGTGTAATAAGGTTGATTATTATTTCTGAACATACGTTCTCTTTTCCCCTTTGCGTCCGCTTGTGATAATGGTACAATTACACTATAGAAACAAAGGGTTATCAAGAGGTTCAACCATATGTATAAATCAAAGCAAATATTAATATCTAAGAGGAAAGAGCCAGAACTATATACTTACCTTGAAGACTTAGGATTTCTTGCTAAGAGTCTTTACAATGCGTCTTTGTTTCGTATACGACAAAACTTCACCGGCAGAAGGAAAGAAGTTCTTTCAGAAAATGAAGAGTTTGTAGCAGAAGAAATCAGGCAAGTCTTAAGTCGTTATCCCCATCTGCAAAAGCCTAAGTCTGTACTTACTTATACCTTCCTTGAGAAGTTAATGCGAGTAACCGAGAATCCAGATTTCTTTGCAGGACTTCCCATGCAAAGTGCGCAGGCGGTAGTTAAGCAAGCTGTTACGGATTTTAATAACTGGTTAGCAGCTAAGAAGGACTACGGGAATAATTCCCATAAATACTTAGGGGAGCCGCAGATGCCAAGATATAAGAAGGGAGAGTTCTGCTCCTTTCTTTTTACAAATCAAGACTGTGTTCTTTACGCCAGGGAAGATTGCACCGAAGGCGCTAACCTTAAGTTCCCTAAGAAGAAAGGACATTATCTTCTGGCAAGTTTGCCATTAGATGCCAAGCTAAAGATGGTTCAGGTTTCTCGGTGTTACGATTCTTATAAGCTTGGCATTGTACTAGAATTTCCAGTACTAGAAGTCTGTACCGGCGAAAGAGTGGCAGCCATTGATTTTGGGATTAACAATCTTGCAACCATAGTATCCACAGGTGATATTTGCCAAGTATACAAGGGCGGGATTATCAAATCAAAGAATCAATGGTTTAATAAAGAACGAGCTAGGCTTACATCCATTATGACAAAAGGACATCAAGTAAAGCAAAGAGTGTCCTCAAGGCGACTTACGAGGTTAAGTAAAGATCGCCATTTATTTATCCAAGACTACTTTCACAAAGTAAGTAGGGATATCGTCAACGCCTGTGTAAAGGATGGCGTAGGAACGCTAATTCTTGGAGTTAATCAGGGATGGAAGCAAGAAGCAAATCTAGGAAAGGCAATGAATCAGTCCTTTACCCAGATTCCTCTAGGCATACTTAAAGAAATGATACGCTACAAAGCCGAGTGGGCAGGAATCTCTGTGTACGAACAGGAAGAATCTTATACATCAAAAGCAGATTTTCTGTCGAGTGATGTCATGCCCGTATATTCCCAAAGGCAGGCAGATAGTCCTTTGACGATTTTTAGCGGTAAGCGAATCAAAAGGGGGTTATATGCTTCTGGTTCAGGTGTCATTTTAAATGCGGATGTAAACGCTGCGGCTAACATAATGAGAAAAGCGATTCCAACATCTTCTCTAGAGCTAAAACGAGAAACATTAGAATCGCCTAAGGTTATTAATCTTCGAGATTTAAACTGTAAAAGTATTCCGGTCAAACGGATAGTGGCGGCATGAGACCGCCTTCATGGCACGAACAGCCTGTACAATACAGGTTCGAAAGACGAAAGTGTTACGGCTAGTAAAGTAAGTCGAAGACTTACATCCTTGTTTGCACTTCGGTGCACAAGATACCACTTCCAAGCATAGACACCCCGAGTTGGTTATTCATGCTATATGGCAGGAGGAAATGAAATGTCACAAGAAATACAAAAAGAAAATAAGATGGGAACTATGCCCATCCCCAAATTACTAGTCAGCATGTCGTTACCGATTATGCTTTCCATGCTCGTTCAAGCGCTCTATAACATCGTCGATAGTATGTTTGTTGCCCGCTTAAGCGAAGATGCACTGACAGCGGTATCCTTAGTCTTCCCCATTCAGAACCTAATGATTGCGGTGGCCGCCGGTACCGGTGTAGGTATCAACGCTCTCTTATCTAGACACTTAGGTGAAAAACAAGCAGAAAAAGCCAATGTAACTGCAAGAAACGGTATCTTTCTTGGGTTTTTAAGCTTTGTGGCCTTCGCCGTTATCTGTGGACTAGGAGCCAACTTCTTTCTCAGTACTCAGACTAACCATGAAGGCATTGTGGAGATGGGAAGCACATACATGCGTTATATCTCTGTCTTTTCCATTGGTATCTTCTTAGAGATTACCTTTGAGCGCTTACTCCAGTCAACAGGACGAACCTTTTATACCATGATTACTCAGGGAATAGGGGCCATTATTAACATCATTCTCGACCCCATTTTAATCTTCGGTTACTTCGGCTTTCCTAAATTAGGGGTATCCGGTGCTGCTATTGCCACCATTATTGGACAGATTATCGCCGCTTGCTTAGCTATCTACTTTAACCTCGCTAAGAATAAAGAACTAAACCTAAACATGCGCAAGTTTCGTCCTCACGGTCAAACGATTCTCAATATCTACAAAGTTGGTCTGCCTTCCATTATTATGCAGTCCATCGGCTCTGTCATGACCTTTGGCCTAAACAAGATCCTGTTACTCTTCTCTTCTACCGCCGCTGCGGTACTAGGAATTTACTTTAAGCTTCAGAGCTTTATCTTTATGCCGATCTTTGGACTGAATAACGGTATGATTCCCATCATCGCCTACAATTACGGTGCCCGCAATCCAAAGCGTATCAAAGAAACCATTAAAATCAGCGCAATGATTGCGATCACGATTATGTTGATCGGTATTTTAGCCTTCCAGTTTGGTACCGAGCCAATTTTGACCAACTTATTCTTCGCTTCTGACCAAATGTTAGAAATCGGTGTTCCTGCTCTGCGGACGATCAGTATCAGTTTTATCTTTGCTGGTTTTTGTATTATTACTTCCGCCACTTTCCAAGCACTAGGAAATGGACTGTACAGTCTGCTGATATCCTTCGTTAGACAGCTAATTTTCATTCTCCCTATGGCTTATATCTTTGCCAAGCTTATCGGTCTAAGCGCCGTTTGGTGGTCGATTCCCCTAGCGGAAATCGTATCGGTAATAATGTGTACCTTTTTACTAAAACGGGTCTTCCGGTTACAGATTAAGCCTTTAGAAGAACCACAAAAATAGTCAAAAAAGCGACCACTTCTTTATCTTCTAAGAAGTTGGTCGCTATTTTATTTCTTTTTCACACTGTGGCCAAAACCACCCAGCTTTTCTCCCAAGGTATAGTACTCTCCGTGGGAATAAGCGATTAGTCCCGTCTCATTTAAGGCAAAGCGACCGCTCTCTTCCATATACCGAGGGTCAATCTGTACTCCGACCACCTCTGCTAAGAACATATGGTGCGATCCTAACTCCTTAATCTCCGTCACTTTACACTCGATATTAACGGGAGATTCGCCAATCGTAGGCGCATAGCTTAGATTCTCGGCCTTCCCTCTAGTCAGCCCCATCTCGGCAAACTTATCGAAGTCTCGGCCAGAACGTACGCCGCACCAGTCTGTAGCTATGGCAAGCGCTTCCGTAGTCAGGTTAATCACAAACTCTCCACTTTCCTTTATCAGGTTATAGGAATATCGCTCTGGCCTGACAGAAATATACGCATATGGCGGATTCGTACACACCGTTCCCGTCCAGGCGATGGTAATTATATTATCGTTTCCCGCCTTATCAGCGGTACTCACCATAACCGCCGGCAAAGGATAGACCATATTGCCCGGCTTCCATAATTCTTTTTTCATCACTTATACCCCCTACTGTTGTAACGCCTCGATAACCGCTGGCGTCACTTGCTTCTTCCGGGAAACCACACCCTTTAAGATGACGTCTTCCGCATCTTCGGCTAGCTCAAAAGAAGCGATCAAAAGCTCTTTCGCGCCTTTACCGGCACAGATAACAAGGGAGGTCTCCTCCACAATATTGGTTAACATCAGGTACAATAAGGACAGTTTCTTCTTCTCTAAGACCTTCTCCATTATCGGCTCCACCTTCTGGCGAATATCCGCTAACTCTTCCGAACTCATAGAGCTACACTGACCGATGCCAAAGGTTGTCTTATCTACAGTAAACTGCTTAAAGTCTAACGTGACAATCTCTTCTGGGCTCTTGTCATTTAAGGCGCTACCAGCTTTAAACATCGCCTTTGCCATCTCTGCCATATCGATTCCTGCAAGACCAGCGAGTCTTTTCGCCGTCAGTTCATCTACCGGTGTACAGGTCGGCGAACGAAAGAGCAAGGTGTCGGAGATGATAGCGGCGCAGAGAAGTCCTGCCGTGGTTTGATCCGGAACGATTCCGTGCTCATCGTACATCTGGGAGACGATAGTCGCCGTACAGCCTACTGGCTGATTCCGAAAATAGACCGGATTCATAGTTTCAATACTGGCCAAACGGTGATGATCGATAATTTCTAGAATCTCCGCTTCGCCAATTCCTTCGATTGCTTGGGATTTTTCATTATGATCCACAAGAATCACTTTCTTTTTCCGAGAGTTCATAAAGCGTCTCCGGGAAATAAAGCCCTTAAAACGCCCTGACTTATCAAGTATTGGAAAGTCTCGAAACTTTTTGCTGGCCATCACTTCCTTAATGTCATCGACATATTCATTCATTCGAAAGCTGACAAAGGGACCCTTACTCATAAATTGCTTTACCGGAATACTCTGGTTAATCAGACGAACCGCATTGAAGCTATCAAAAGCGGTCCGAATAATGACAATGCACTTCTCTTCCGCTAGGGCTCGGACCTCTTCCGAGACCTGAGCGTTGCCACAAACCACCATACAGCTTACATCCTCTTCTACCGCACAGCGCTGGGCATCTTCACGGTTGCCCACAATCACCAAATCATCCTTCTCCACAAACTCGGCAATGCGTTCTGTATCCGAAGTCCCGATTGCCACCTTACCTGCCATAAACTTCCCGTGGGGGTTTCCCGTTAACACTTCTCCGTCTAGGGTCTGAGCAATCGTTTTATACTGAGTGCCGGCATCTGCCAAAGACGAATTTTCATATACATCCATATACGATCTGGCAATATCTCCTGTAGAGATAATCCCTACCAATTCTTCACCTTCAAGAACCGGTAAGGCCTTGACATTTTCCTGCTTCATTTGCTGCCATGCTTCTCTAATGGAAACTCTGGGAGACACTCCGGTGATATCGTGAATATCAATATCCTTTACCTGCAAGCGTACATTCGCCAAAGTAGACGGTGCCTTCACCTTAAATTTGTTTAGTACGTAAGCCGTCTCATCATTAATGTGACCGGCCTTTTTGGGCAGGTATTCATTGTCGCTAATTAAGTTCTTTAAGTTGGCATAAGCGATTGCCGAGCAGATAGAATCGGTATCCGGATTCTTATGACCAACTACGTATATTACTTTACTCATTTCCTGTCTAACTCCTTATTCTTTCAAGGTTACCTTATAAGTTTGCCTTTTTTTATTATTTTCGTCAACCACATTTTGCAATTATATGATATACTATTAAAATATACGCTATAAAGATAAACGAAGAGAGGTAATAAAAACCATGAGTGATGAAATCAAAAACGAAGAATTAAATGAAGAAACAACCACAATGGCGGACTTAGAGGATCATTTCGATGATGCAAATCCTTGGAATCGTCTACAGAAATATATGGAGGACAAAACGGTCCTAAATATCAAAGTTGAAGGTGTTGTAAACGGCGGCGTGATCGCTCACGTTGAAGGAATTCGCGGCTTTATCCCGGCTTCCAAGCTCTCACTTTCCTATGTGGAAGATTTAGAAACGTATCTCCTTAAAGAGATGGAAGTCCAAGTAATCGATGTAAACCAAGCAGAAAATCGCTTAGTCTTATCGGCAGTGGAGATTCTTAAAAAGAAAAAACAAGAAGAGCAAGCGAAAAAGCTTGAAGACGTAAAAGTTGGTTCCGTAACCACTGGAACCGTCGACAGCCTTCAGACATACGGCGCTTTCGTTGTCTTAGAAAACGGTCTCTCTGGCCTCGTCCACGTTTCTCAAATCAGCCGTAAGCGGGTGAAATCACCAGCTGACGTTCTGAAAAAGGGCGACAAGGTAGACGTTAAAATCATCGGCATTAAAGATGGCAAAATCAGCTTAAGCATGAAGGCTCTTGAGCCAGGCGGTGATGACGGTTACGAACGAGAAGAAAACTTTAAAGTAGATATCCCGAAAGCCGAAGACATTAGCCTTAACATGGGCGATTTATTTAAAGATATTAAATTAGACTAGTCAAAAAAGAGAATTCCGCCCGGAATTCTCTTTTTTTCTTTATATACTAAACCCATCGCTTACTGCATCACTAGGCATTCGCCAGTCTCCTCTTGGAGACAAGGCCACACTTCCCACTTTTACCCCATCTGGTAAGCAAGACCGCTTAAACTGCTGGCTAAAAAATCTTCTTGTAAAGATTTTAAGCCACTTCCGGATAGTTTCTTCTTCATATTCACCGGCAAAGGCTAGTTTAGCGATGCGCAGGATTTTCTCCGTATCATACCCAAAGCGCAAGAAATAATAGAGAAAGAAATCATGAAGCTCATAAGGGCCAACTAAATCCTCGGTCTTCTGGACTATTTCACCATCTTTTGCCGGAATCAGCTCTGGACTAACCGGAGTATCCACGATATCAAGGAGTACCTTCGCCATCTTCTCATCCTCCCAGACACCCGCATAATACGTCACCAAATGCCGCACTAAGGTTTTGGGAATACTAGCATTTACCCCATACATCGACATATGATCCCCGTTATAGGTCGCCCAGCCAAGAGCAAGCTCTGACATATCGCCAGTACCGATTACTAAGCCACCTTCTTGATTGGCCACATCCATCAAGACCTGGGTCCGTTCTCTGGCCTGAGAGTTCTCATAGGTTACATCGTGAAGCTCAGGGTCCTGATTAATATCTGCAAAGTGCTGAAGAACCGCCTCCTTAATATTGATTTCCCGTAAGGTCGCTCCCATTCCTTTTACCAGTTCACAGGCATTCTGATAGGTGCGATCCGTAGTTCCAAAGGCTGGCATGGTAATGGCGATAATCCCTTTTTTATCTAACTCTAGGTAATCAAAGGCTTTCGCTACTACCATTAGCGCTAAGGTGGAGTCAAGGCCACCAGAAATCCCTAAGACCACCTTTTTGCCGCCGATATGACGTAGCCGCTTACAAAGACCACGAGCTTGAAGCTCCAAAATCTCTTCACAGCGACAATTCATTTCCGTCTGGTCCATCGGTACAAAGGGCAAGCGCTTAAACGTACGGCTAAGCACCGTTTCTGTAAACTCAATCTCAAAAGGAATGCGCTTTAACACCCTCTGACCACTCATTTGAAAAGTCGTATTCTTCTGGCGCTCTGTTAGTATCCGCTTCGTATCGATTTCTGTATAAGTAATCCCTTCTACAAAACGCTCGCCTTCTGCTAAAAGACTGCCGTTTTCCGCAATTAAGTTATGTCCACCAAAGACCACATCTGTCGTAGACTCACCATTACCAGCGTTAGCATAGAGATACCCACAGATAATCCGAGCCGCCTGTCCCTTTACTAGCTCTTCACGGTAGGCCTCTTTTCCCACCAACTCATTACTAGCCGATAGATTCGCAATTACCGTAGCCCCTTCTAAGGCCATTTCAATACTAGGGGGAATCGGCGACCACAAATCCTCGCATATTTCGGCCCCAACAATCAAACCCTCTATTTTAGACGCGCAAAACAAAAGCTTAGCCCCAAAAGGTACCACTTCCCCTTCAAAGGGAATCTCACGAGGTTCACTAGGGCCTTCGGCAAACTGGCGCATCTCATAAAACTCGCCGTAATTCGGTAGAAAAGACTTGGTCACAAAGCCTAAAATACGGCCGTGATTAAGAGCCGCCGCCACATTATAGAGCTCCCCTTCTACGGCTAAAGGTAGCCCCACAAAGATTAACGCATCTACTGACTTCGTCGCTTCGGCTACCCGCATAAGCCCTTCTCTAGCATTTCGTAATAACCGCTCCTGAAAGAATAGATCGCCACAGGTATAAGAAGTTAAATTAAGCTCGGGAAAGACGATTACCTTGGCGCCCGCCGCTCCGGCTTCTAAGGTTCTTTTAATCGTTTCTTCTACGTTAAAACCAACATCTGCCACCCTCACTTCTGGAGTGACGCAGGCTACTTTTACAAATCCATCCTTCATCTCTTACGCCTCCTTATCGCTATAATCCAAAATTCCCTGGAGGTCTTCCGGAGTATAGGTATAAGCCGTATTACAAAAATGACACTTCACTTCAATATCTTCATCATCTGCAATCATTTCTTCAATATCTTCTCTGGCAATACTCGCTACTGCCGCGGCTACTTTTTCCTTATTACAGTCGCAGTAGAACTTTACAGGCATCTCTCCTTGCACCACTAGCTCTAGCTCTCCTAATACCTGCTGGGCTAGTTCCACCGGCGTCATTCCCTCATCTAAGTACTGAGTAACCGAATTCATCTTGCCGATATTCGCTTCTAAGGTACTGATGGTCTCTTCTGAAGCAAAAGGCATTAGCTGAATGATAAAGCCACCGGCGTGGCGAACCGTGTTATCCTTATTCATTAAGACGCCTAAGCCCACTGAAGAAGGTACTTGCTCAGAATTGGCAAAATAATACGTCAAATCATCACCGATTTCGCTGCTGACGAGAATCGTCTGTCCCGAATAAGGCTCTTTCAGTCCCAAATCCTTCACTACCGATAAAAGCCCAATACCAACGGCACCACCTACGTCTAATTTGCCGTTCTTTGGCGGAAGCATAACTTCTGGATTACCTACGTAGCCCTTAACCTCGCCTCTGGCATTTGCCGTTACCGTCAGCCCATTGATAGGACCATCTGCATGAATCTGAAGCGTCAACACATCGCTATCATTCTTCATCATACTGCCCATCATAAGCGCTCCTGTCATCAAGCGACCTAACGCCGCTGTCGCTACTGGACTTAGACCGTGACGTTCTCTAGCTTCTTCTACCGTTGCTTTGGTGTAAGCGGCAAACACGCGAATCTCGCCACCTGCTGCAGTTCCTCTAATCATATAATCGTTCATTATTATCTACTCCTTATCATTTATCTTTTGTGCCAGTAGGCAGATCCGTTCGCTTTCAACATTTGGTTCTACTTCCTGATAATCGTCAAACTCACCCTTTATGGTAAACCCTACCTCTTCTAAAAGGAACCGTATCTCCCCGAGCTCATAAGCTCTCTGGGTATGGACTTCCCGGTGTCGCCGAAAGAGTTCCCCCTCTTCCTGAAGAAAAAACGTTACCTCGTATTCGTTTAAGCGCTCTTCCTCGTCGTAGTAATTATCCCAGATAAAAGCCCCATCCTCGCGACTCTCAGCGATGGTCTCTTCCCCAATAATATCCCGGTATTTATGAACCGTATTAAAATCAAAAAAGAACACACCACCCTTTTTAAGATACCGATACGCTCTTGCAAAAACCTCTTTAAGCTCGGCAGGGCTTAGCAGGTAATTAAGCGTATCACAGGTGCTGATAAAGGCCTCTACCTTATCAGGAAGCTCTAGCTCCCGCAAATCCTGATTCAGATACAGAATCGACGCTGCTTTCCCAGCCGCAATACTCAGCATCTCTGGCGATACCTCAACGCCCATCATCTGGTAGCCTTGCGCTTTCATAAGCCTCGTCAAAACTCCCGTTCCACAGCCAAGATCGACCACTACGCCGCGCCTTATATCCTCATTATGTAATTGTCTCGTAATAAACCCAGCCCAGTCCTCATATGGAACATTATCCATAAAAAGATCGTAGACTGTCGCAAAGTCAGTATATTCGTTCATCCCCATATTGTACCACAGATTTGTAAATGAAAAAAGAAGGCAACCGCCTTCCTTTTTTGTGTAATAGGAAAGTTCTTTGAACTTTCCTATTACATAAAAAGCGCTCCGCTAAGGATGCGCACTTCGGCGATAGGAACTTTGTGCAACAGCACACGCCGAAGGCGCAAGAATTTGCGGAACGCAAATTCTATTTTACCACTTCTAATTATGCCTTTATCTCATGAATCCAGCCTTTTGGAGCTTCAATCTCACCCATCTGGATACCCGTTAACGTATCGTATAGCTGCTTGGTTACTTCTCCCATGCCTTCCATGCCACTGGGCAACAGAATCTCCTTACCGTGGTCAACGATTTTACCTACCGGTGAAATCACCGCTGCGGTGCCACAAAGACCACATTCTGCAAATTCTCCTAATTCAGAGACTGGAACCTCTCGTTCTTCTACAGTAAGACCTAAATACTTTTCGGCCACCTCCATTAGAGAACGTCTCGTAATCGACGGTAAAATGGTATTAGACTTAGGTGTAACCACCTTTTTATCCTTCGTAATAAAGATAAAGTTCGCTCCGCCCGTCTCTTCTACCATCGACTTTGTAGCCGCATCAAGATACATATTCTCATCAAAGCCTAAGGTATGAGCTTCTACAATCGCATGAAGACTCATAGCGTAGTTAAGTCCTGCTTTCACGTGCCCCGTGCCGTTTGGTGCCGCCCGGTCTTCATCACAAATTCTTAATGTAAGAGGCCTAACCCCGCCCTTAAAATACGGGCCAACTGGGGTGGCAAACACCCGGAACTGATACTCTTCGGCTGGCTTTACCCCGATTACCGGGCTACTGCCAAACATATACGGTCTTAAATAAAGAGTCGCTCCCGAGCCAAAAGGAGGTACGTAGGCCCCATTGCTACTGACCACTTGATCGACCGCGTTAAGAAACTGACCTTCTGGCAATGGCGGCATCTCTAGTCTCTTAGCCGAATTATTAATCCGCTCCGCATTGAGATCTGGCCGAAAGGTCACGATTCTGCCATCCTTAGTGGTATACGCCTTTAACCCTTCAAAGGCCGTCTGCGCGTACTGCAGAACCCCAGCGCACTCGCTTAAAACGATATTCGCCTCTGTGCTAAGCGCCCCTTTATCCCATGCCCCATCTTTATAATTACTTACATAACGATAATCGGTCGGTATATAAGTAAAGCCGATATTTGCCCAGTCTAATTGCTTCTTTTCCATTCCTACACTCCTTCTCCTTACAAGCTGTCTGTTTATCTTTCCATTACACTAATCGATTCAATGCCGACGCTACCACCGCGTACCACTTCAATCGTCTTATACTCTTCCTTCATCAATTTGATAACGGCGTCGTTCTTCGCCCCCGTCTGCACAAACTCTAATAGTAAGCTATCTTTGCCGTAGTCGATTACTCGGGCCTTAAAGGTATCCGCAATCTGAAAGAGGGACACTTTATCCTCTTTGGTACACTTCTTAACCTTTACGTAAAGGATTTCCTTCATCCGCACGAAAATATCCGTAAAATCAATCACCTTAATCACTTCCACCATCCGGTTCAGTTGCTTCTTGATCTGCTCAAACGTCTCATCGTCGCTGACCGTGGCTATCGTCATCCGCGACACACTCGGATCTTCCGTCGTCCCTACCGTCAAACTATCTAGATTATAGGATTTTCCCGAGAAAAGTCCGGATATCTTTGATAATACACCCACTTGGTTCTCTACGTAAAGAGAAATCCAGCGTTTTCTAATCGTCGTTTCATTACTCATCGTCTTCTCCTCCTCTAACAATCCATAATCATATCTTCTAGGGTTCCCCCTGGTTGCACCATGGGATAAACCAAGTCATCAGGGTCAATAATAAATTCGATTACAGCGGTCTTTTTGCTCTTTACAGCTGCTTCGAAAGCCGGTCTAATCTCTTCCTTCTTTGTCACCCGAATACCTAGGGCCCCGTAGCTTTCTGCTAGTTTGACAAAATCCGGAGTATACTCCCACTCCCCGTTCTCCCCAGCTTTCCCCGGCGTCTCGTGGAGATTCGTCATGGAGTAACGCTTACCGTAGAAAAGCTTCTGCCACTGCCTTACCATTCCTAACACGTTGTTATTAAAGATACAGTTAATAATCGGTAATTCTTGAATCGTCGCGGTAGCCAGCTCTTGGGAGTTCATCTGAAAGCCGCCGTCACCAGAAATCGAGACTACGGTCGCGTCTGGATTACCAATCTTCGCCCCGATGGCCCCTGGAAGCCCAAAGCCCATGGTGCCCAGACCACCAGAAGTTACCAACCGCTTCTTTTCATTTAAATCTAAGAACTGGGCGGTAAACATCTGCTGCTGACCTACATCGGTAACAAAGATCCCTTCTTTAAAGAAATCATTCATCTCATCTAAAATATCTTTTGGTGTCATGTAAGGCTTTTCTTTAGCCGTCAAAGGGTGTTCCTTCTGAGCCTCATCAATCTCCTTAAGCCATGAATCCTGCTTGTTTTCGCTTACGTATTCTAGCATCTTGGTAATGGCGCTTTTGGCATCGGCAACGATTGGCACCTCTACCTGCACGTTTCTAGAGATTGCCGAGGTATCGATATCGATATGGACAATCTTTGCTTTTGGCGCAAAAGAATGGAGCTTTCCTGTAATACGGTCATTAAATCGAGTCCCGATCGAAAACAAAAGGTCACAACTGTTTACCGCCTTATTGGCAGCATAAGCTCCGTGCATTCCCAGATTCCCAATATAAAGAGGATGATCCGTAGGAATCGCTCCCTTTCCCATAATCGTGGTGATTACCGGAATCCCTGTCTTCTCAACTAGCTTCTTAAAGACCTTATTGGCATCTGCAATATTAACCCCGCCACCGGCTAGGAATAATGGCCGCTTGGCATTTTCTAGCATTTTAATCGCTCGCTTAAGCTGTCCGATATGAGCATTCGTATTGGGCTTATATCCCCGAATATTTACCTCTTCTGGATACTCCGCTGGGCCTAGCTCAGCCATCACATCCTTTGGCAAATCAATCAATACGGGTCCCGGTCGTCCCGTTCTGGCAATGTAGAAGGCTTCTTTGATGATCCTTCCTAAATCTTCTCGGTTACGCACCGTCAAACCGTATTTCGTAATCGGTCTGGTAATCCCCACAATATCGACTTCCTGGAAAGCATCATTACCGATTAAGTGACGAGCAACCTGTCCGGTAAAACACACCAGTGGCACGCTATCGTAATTCGCTGTCGCCAGCCCTGTAACTAAGTTGGTAGCTCCCGGTCCGCTAGTAACGAGGCAAACCCCCACCTTACCTGTCGTCCGGGCATACGCATCTGCCTCGTGGACTAAGGCCACTTCTTGTCTAGGCAGGATGACCTTCGTATAGTCTTGTTTATACAGTTCATCACTGATGTCAATGGTACAGGCTCCGGGATAACCGAAGATGGTATCAACCCCTTCTTCTCGTAAAGCCTTAACCAATAATTTGTTTCCGCTAATCTTCCTCATTCTCTCTACCTCCTTCTAATGTAAGGTGACCCGTTAGTGCATATAAAAAGCCCTAAGCCGTTCAATTAAACAGCTTAGGGCGAATAATACTATCCGTGGTACCACCTAAATTCAAAGATTGCTCTTTGCACTCATGCCAATACGGGAATCTCTTCCGATATTGCCCCTCGGTAACGTGAGGATAACGTTGAAGCCTACTAAAGATTACTCGTTCGGTCCACTGCTCAAAGGCTACTTCCCAATACCCATCACGAAGATTCTCACCAACCATCTTCTCTCTTTGCTTCCGTAGTAGAGGTACTCCTCCTTGTCATTGCATTTGTCTGATAATTAAAGCCATTATATTAAATCTTTAGTTTATTGTCAATATCTTTTCGCAGAAGATATTATAAATAATGCCTTTGGACGATAATTTACTATATATCGTTTATAACAGGTTGCACATATTCAATAACATCTGCTACAGTCAAAGCTATCGTTCTCTCTGGGTAGAAACGGTCCAGATACATAATAAGGTTCTCGTCATATTTTCCTGGCTTAGACTTTAAAATATATGCAAAAAACTTAATGATTTTAAGCTGTGGATTTCGCCTCTCTTCTTCACTCCTACCACTCCACATACCTTTACTATGAATTCTATACGTTGACAAAACCTCATCTAAAAAACCGATTTTCCCACTCCAAGAGATGACAAAATGCGTTAACCAATCTCCCGTAGCAATATATACTAATTCTATCGGATATTGATTATATGTCACTTGGCGGTAAAAACAGTTGTTGACACTTCCAATAGGATTATATTTTGAAAGTTGTTCGTCCGTTATATATCTTACGCCACCCCATTCTGACAACTCTTGCTGCTCAGGATGTATAAAAGTTTCTCCAGATTCCTCAAATAATAAATTCATTTTACTAAAGCTCATTAAGAATTCTTTATTTGCCGTCAAAAAATTCACATGTTTTTTTATAAAGAAGGGTGTTGTCCAGTAATCATCCCCTTCTATTCTACAAAAAAACTCGCCATCAAAATTTTTATACATCTGGCTACGATATATAGGCGCGATGTCAGGGCCAAGATTGTATGCATTATAGTATCTAGTAATTTTATATTTATGTTTTCGATTCCACTCATGAATTGTTTCTTCAATAATTTCTCGAGTTCTATCTGTGGAAGCATCATCAAAAATAACTAATTCTAATTTACCATTATATTTCTGTGAAAAAATACCTTCAAGACACTGCTTTACATATTTTTCATGGTTATACGTAATCATTGCCACAACAACTTTTTTCCTATACATTATTTCTCCCCTCCCCTCTTTCAAGAATCCTTTTAAAATAATTCATTTTCTCTATATGCAATAATTTTTCTTTTTTACATACATCAGCCAACTGACTACTCATAGATTTAATAATTTCCTCGAAGTCATTTTTAACGCGTTTCAATGCATGCCTAACATTTTTACATATAAAGTCCTCTCCATAAGTATCATCTATTAGCATTTTCAAAAGTCCATAACTCTTGCAATAGTAGTATCTACTGTCGCCTAAAACATCCTTTACTATTTGCATACATGGTATCTTGTTATTTAACGCTAATAAAAACAAGTGGTAGCGCTGACATATCACAAATTCAGCATTAGATACCACTTCTAACGCAACTTCAATTGGGAGAAAAGAGTTCTTTTCAAAATTAAATACTGTTTTAATTTTTACATTTTCCTTTATAAGATGACTCATCTGATATTCTCCACCGTATTCTTTATCCAGCGGAAGAAAAACCACATCGATTTTGTGCACCTCTAAAAAATAATCAACGAATTCCCGGATATCTTCTGTCAAATCTTCCATTTCTACTAACGAACTGCTAAGCTCTATAACTATATATTTCGCTGGTAAATCGAGTGATCTTTTGCGACTAAATAAATCAGACGTCACACCATACAAATCATCTATAATCACTTCAATTTCTTCGGAAACACCTATACTCCGCATAAAACTAGGGGACAAATAATTATCCCTTGATGCATACTTCACGTTTCTAAGTGTAGAGAAAAAAGCACGAAACGTTTCTGACTGATCATCAAACGGTCCAAATGTATTCCCAAGAAAAAAAATGGGAATTCCGATCTCATTAGCTAATAGAATAGTACCCATTATCGATAAAGACTTATACAAACGATGGCGAGCCAACCATAATTTATTAAAATAGCCTCCTCCCGTAACAATCAACACATCAAGCCGTTTCAACTGTTCTTTTACATCTGTGCTATTTTCAATTCGCTCGACAATATCAAGCGGCATATACGTCTCGTCCGCAAACTCAACTTGATATTCCCTCCCTAATATTGGTTGATATGTATCATTTACTTCTACTTGTATTACATTGAAATCTCCTGTCGGAAAATACTCATCTATCACAGCACTAACCCCAGCTTTATTATAGGTAAACAGAAGCCCTTCCTTAGTATTGATATTCATTATATCATTTACCAACATTGCATAATCACCAAAATTCATATCACCAAATGGTCCGACATATCCTATCATTAAAGTCCTCCGCTAAAAAAAATTCCAATCCAATAAACTCTCTATCATATCTACATCAAAAGTTGGTATCCCATGTATTTCTCTTATCTCTTTTCTTTCTGAAAAGGAATCATCAATAAAAATAGCATTTTTTTTCTTTATATATCTACACTTCTTGTCGCTTCGTTCAATTTGAATAATTTCTGTAAATAACTCTTGCGCTATTGCATGTTTTTCCAAAGTCTTCTGTATATCTCCGTCATGCTTGGTCAAAAGATATATCTCTTTGCCCTGTGTCTTTGCTTGATATAAAACTGCAATCAAAAGTACATTTGGACGATCTCTAATTACTAAAGTATCATCAAAATCCACGTATATTGCATTATAATAATGTTCGATTTGATAACGACTTATAAATGCTCTATCGACTTCAATATCATAATCATTACAATTGATATCAAGAGTAATTCCTAAAATTTCATATATAGTTAATAACGGAAAATTTACACCTTGGTTTCTAGACAGACCCATGGTTCCTGGAATTCTTGCAGAAATTTCTAATAACTTGTAATCTCCATTCGTATCCTTGCGCACTTGAAAAAACCATGCGCCAATAAACACTAGTTTTCTGTTTATCGTTTTGGCGATATCTAATAATTCTACGTCCAACGCAGTTTTTTTTGAACGAACACTTATTCCTATACGAGTTCGTTTCCTTACTCTAGGCTGTACGAAAGCAATTTCTCCATTAGATCCAGTAAAACAATCAACCGTGTACTCTTCACCTGGTAAATATTCAGCTAATAAATAACTATCCTTATCCACCAATTGTTCCAATTCCTCTCTTGATTCAACTCTTCTCGCACCTATAGAGCTATGACCAATTCGTGGTTTGATAAAAATAGGAAACTCTTTACCTTCCACTTTACTTGTGAACATACGTGGAATAAAACTTTCTGTCGAAAAGAAATTATATGTCAACAGCTTGTCACGGCAAATCTCAATGGTTTTTAAAGGACTCGTTACTACCCTCGTACAAATATCCTCAGCAGCTTTTGTTAAAATATACTGAACTTCATCATTGGCTGGGTATAAAAAATCAATTTTCAAGTTTTCTAAAACCTTGTTTAATTCATAAATAAAAGAAGCGTCCGTAACATAAGGGAGTTGTGGCGACACATGTTCATATATAAATTTTGTATGATCATCGACACTAGTTGCCCCCCACACCTCTATATTTTTGCAATACTTTAAAGCATTATTAATTTCAAGTCCCACTTCGCTCCCAGCCGGAAATATCATTATCTTTATTGCTTCTTTACTTCGATTGTTCAACAGAACCTCCCTTAATTCAAATACTCTATTATTGCTCAGTCACTACATATGTAATACTTTTTTACATATTCCTAGCCACGATAGGCTTTTCATCTCCACTTTTTGATACTCTCTCTCCCTGATTTTCTCAATTCCGGCAGCGATTCGCCGTTCATAATCCGACAAATCCTCTGCTCTGGCTTCGTCGTTATCATATAGCATCGGCAAGGTAACAAATTCTACCACGCTTCCAGGGATATTTACGGCAAGCCACTCCTTAATGCCCGGCAAATCGCTAATCACCACTTTACAGCCGCAAGCAATCGCTTCCATCATGGTCAAAGATAATCCTTCTGAAAAAGAAGGTAGGACAAAGACTTCACTTTGCCGGTAGTGTTCCGCTAACGCACCTTGACTTAGCGCTCCCGTAAACTCTACTTGGTAAGGCAAGTCCTGGGCCAGCTTCCTAATCTCAGAAAACTCTTTCTCATCACCACCATCACCAACTAGCGTTACGGTTACGTCTTCCTTTTCATATGGCAAGTATTGTAAGGCCTTAAGAAGACACCCTACGCCCTTTTTATAGGCGATCTTACCCGCGTATATCAGCTGTCCTTTTCGTTCTGCCTCGCTCTGGCTTCCAGGATAAAATAGATTCTCATTATACCCTGCTCCCGTTACGTGAACCCGGTCTTTCTCCGTTCCAAAAACTTCCTGCACCTTTAGAGCCTGAGCTTCATTAAGACAGAGAATTTCATCTACCTGGCTTATCTGTGACAAGATAAATTCTTTCATAAAGGCCGTCTTCTCTAGCTGGCGCAGATCTGTGTTGTGACAAAGACCGATTATTCTAAGCTTCTTATACCGCTCGCGAACGAGAGCAGTCAAATAATAAAGATGATGACAAAGCAGTAAATCTGGCTTGAATTCGCTGATTGCCTGGTCGATAACCGCTAGAAACGCTTCTTTAAACGACTGGGTCATCTCTGGTGTCATCTCCTTATACCTGGTACTCTTATAGGGCATCACATCGGACATACCCACCACCGGAAAGGGTAAGGCTTCACTGTCAAAATGCACCGGATAAAATAAAACATCTTCAGGAAGGATCACCCGGTCGTCCTCACTTATTCCCGCAATCACCGCCTGCTTACAGTTAAGCTTAGAAAAGCCGTTTACTAGCTCCGTCAAAAATATCCCACTGCCTGTGCTATTGGGTTTTTGTGCCAGAATACTCAAGATTTTCATTACACTCTCTCATAAATCGAAAAGACGTACTCTAAGTCAAAATAAGTCTGTTCATCACTAATCTTCGTTAACTTCCACTCTTTATCCTCATCTAAGTTAGGAAAATACGTATCGGCATCGTAACCCAAATCAATCTTGGTCACATAGGCCTTCTGGCAATAAGGCAATAGCTCTTTATATACACTCTCGCCGCCGATAACAAAAACCTCATCCCTTGCGTACTCTTTAAGCCCCTCTAGAAGCTCCTGGACACTGGCAAACGTGGTAATTCCCTCTTTCTGATAGCTACTATCAGTGGTTAGGACTAAGTTGGTCCGGTTCGCTAAGGGCTTACCACCAGGAAAGCTCTCCAAAGTCTTCCTCCCCATAACTACCACCTTACCGGTAGTCATTTCTCGGAAATACTTCATGTCCGCCGGAATGCTCACTAACAATTTGTTATCTTTACCTATCGCCCAGTTTTTATCAACTGCAACAATTAAATTCATGTGTACTCTCCTTTTTAAATCGCTACTGGTATTCCCTTAATCTGCTCATGGGTCTCATAATCAATTAATTTCACATCCTCGGGGGTAAACTCGTAGAAATCCTTCACCTCAGGATTAAGCCAGAATTTCGGCGCTTTAAGGGGTTCTCTCCCAATCAGCTCTTCAATCATCGGCACATGACGGTCATAGATATGAGCGTCAGCAATCACATGGACCAGCTCGCCCACCTGCATATCGCAAACCTGCGCCAGCATATGAAGAAGCACCGAGTACTGACAAACGTTCCAGTTATTGGCTGCCAGTACATCGTTAGAGCGCTGGTTTAAAATACCGTTAAGGGTCAGCTTATCCTCTCCTGCTTTCTTTGTTACATTAAACGTCATGCTATAAGCACAGGGATAAAGTGCCATCTCGTGTAAGTCCTCATACACATACATATTAGTCATAATTCGTCGGCTATAGGGATTATTCTTTAAATCGTAAATTACTCGGTCCACCTGGTCAAACATACCCTCTTTATACTGATGCTTCACACTCATCTGATAGCCGTACGCTTTACCGATAGAACCTGTTTCGTCTGCCCAGCTGTCCCAGATATGGGAATTTAGCTCGTTTATATTATTCGATTTCTTCTGCCAAATCCACAGAAGCTCATCCGTACAGCTCTTAATTCCCGTACGACGTAAGGTCAGCGCCGGAAATTCCTCCGCCAGATTATAGCGATTAACTACCCCAAACTTCTTAATTGTATAGGCCGGCGTCCCATCTTCCCACACCGGTCTTACCTTCTCACCTTTTGTATCCGTACCGTTATCGATGATATCACGGCACATATCAATAAAGACTTTATCTGCATAACTCATACTGTTTTACTCCTTTGCAAAAAATTGTCCTTTATAATCTTCATCATAACATCGTGCGCTTTATAAAGCAGACCTGAAAAAATGGCAATAAAGAGACAAATAGCTAAAAATAGAATATAACTTTTGAATGCCGAAAGGGCCGCTAAATCAAACCGGCTCCTGATTTTTTCAATTATAACGTGATGCACTAAAAAGATTGCATATGAATATTTGCTTATGAGGGAAACGAACCAATCTACAATACGAAATCGTTCCACAATACTGGCCACATAAATAAGGACTATGTATGAAGAAATTCCTACATATGTTATTTGGTACATTTGAGGTATGGTAGATGGTTTTAAAAACGAATTTGCAACTACTATTGCTAGGCCGATTAAAGCAGCCGATATACTTACTTTACGCCTTTCCTTTATAAACCACATTCCAAATAATATCTCTGGCACTCGACTAAGTATTATTGTATCCAACGCAATCCCTTTTATCCCATTTCCAAAAAAGAAAATCAACCCTATATACAATGTAAATGCAAATAAAGCTGTCACCTTCGGAGCCTTAATAAGGCCTTTACGCAGAAGTGGGAAAAAAATATAAAGCATAATTATCACACCTAAAAACCACTCACCTAAAATATAAAATGTTCCCATAATCTGAGATAACCAGCCGTCAATGCCTATTAGTGTAAACAAGAAGCGATATTTAGGGACATCTGGAAACACAATACCTCTGTTCAATACAAAAAGTAGTAACAATGCCACAAAATAAGCTAGCCAAAACATAGGATAAATATTTAAAAACCTCTTTTTATAAAATACCTTTAAATCAATCGCATCCTGATATACATACATTAATGCTGCCCCTGAAATAATAAAAAAAAGTGACACTCCCCATGCGCCAATATATACACCGCCTATTTCCGAGGTAATGATCATCTTTTTATAAGGTACTGGATCCATATATAAAAAACGCGCATTATAATGTGTAATAATAATCGATATTGCCGCTACTGCACGAATAAAATCTAAGTAAAAAACTCTTTCTTTTTTCATCGCTTTCCCCTTGCTCTATTTTTTTAGTAACATACATATTTCTTTCACTTCATTGCACTTCAAATCCGCAGACAATGGCAATGTAATTATCTCCTCTGAAATTCTTTTTGCTATGGGCGTTTGATTAACATCATACTTTTTTTCATAACAATTAAACGCAGTAGTCAAAGGATAAAAATATTTTCTTGCAAATACATTCTCCCTCTTTAATTTTTCATACACTTCATCTCTTGAGTATCCATATTTTTCCTTTTTCACACGAATAGGCAAGTATGCTGCATTAGATACAACATCTGTTTGTTCTTTGGAAAATATCAACCCTGGTATGTCGATAAGATATTTTTTATACTCATTAATAACTTGTTTTCTAGCCCCAATCACCTCTTTAATGTGTCTTAAATTGCATAGCCCCATTGCCGCCTGAAATTCATTCATCTTCGCATTACTACCAACATGATCAACCGTTTCAAGTCCACGTATTCCGAAATTTTTTAAACGATATAAGTTTATACCCAAGTCCTTATCTCTGTACGAAACCGCTCCCCCTTCAATCGTATTATAAACCTTAGTCGCATGAAAACTAAACATTGAGGCATCACCAAAATTGCCTATACCAACGCCTTTATAGCTTTCTCCAAATGCATGGGCAGCATCGTAAATAACTTTCAAGTTATGTTTTCGGGCAATTCGCTCGATTTCTTCAACATTACAGACATGTCCATATACATGTACTGGTACGATTGCACATGTCCTTTCCGTAATAAGCGATTCAATTAAGTTCGTGTCAATTGTATAATCCTCAGCATTTATATCACAGAATATAGGTGTCAAACCATTGCGCACTATCGCATGAGTTGTAGATACAAAAGTAAAGGGAGTTGTAATAACTTCTCCCTTTAACTTTAACGCTTGAAGTGTTAATTCTAAGGCCATATGCCCATTAACCATTAACGACAGCTCATCAATATCTAAATATTCTTTTAACGCCACTTCTAACTTCTGATGCTTTTCTCCCATATTAGTTAAAAAATGACTATCCCATAAATCTTCTATTTCAGCAATGTATTCTTCAAACGGAGGTAACATAGCCTTTGTAACTAATATCTTCTTATTCATTCCACTTCCTTCTCAGCATTATCGTATCACTACATCATCTGGATTTAGACAACTGTCACTACCTTGGCTACCACTTTCAGCTGGTGGTGCGTAATACTCTTCTTGTTGAGTCATCGCGTTAGCCTGTGCCGCCGCTGCCTGTGCTTCCGCTGCTGCTTGTGCCTCATAGGCCGCTTGCGCTTCCGCCGCTGCCTGTGCTTCCGCTGCTGCTTGTGCCTCTGCCGCCGCTTGTGCTTCCGCTGCCTGTGCCGCGACCATTTCTCGATGCGCTTTTTCACTCTCTAAAGTGTTAACCACCTCTTTTGTTGAAATGCTTTCGTATTCTAAATACCCATAATCGCTCTGGATTTTCAGTTCACACACTTTTATATCATTCACAGGGAAGTTTGATAGTTCTATCTCCTTCCCATCTTCAAAACGAATCAAGGCTTTATAGCTGTCTACAATGATTCGATCTGTGTCTTTTTTGCTTGAAGCTTTTTCAACTACATAATAAATATCCGCCGTCTTTTTCTTTTCGAATTTTTCTTTCGTTTTCATTAAATTCTTGTCAAAATCATTTTCCGAATTTGTCAAATATAATTCTGTAATTATCTTGTCCGTGCTATTTATCATTTGAATTTTTACGGCACCATCAATCTTTTCTCCAATCACCAAATTATCTTCTTTCTTTTCTACTTCCTCTTTTTTCTCATTCGTTTCATTGTTTTGCTCTTTTTGTTGACAACCTGCAAAACTAACAATACAAACCAAAAATAACAACGCTAGTTTTCTCATCATTTGCTCCTATTCTTCAGTACATCCAATTAACGATACTTCATCACCTGTAGTCTTAATTACTTCAATTTGCATAATCTGTTCCGTAAACAACTCCATATTCAAATATCCCCTGAACGTGCTGTTTTTTTTATCTTTTGATAAATACAAGGGATCTAACATTATTTCTGTTCCCTCCGAAAAAATGATTTTTAAATAAATTGACTCCTCTTCACTTATCATTCCATTTGAATACGCTTCGATTATAGTATAGCCGCCATCGTCTCTAACTGCAATCTCAATATTCGAATCAAGCATAACATTATTATACTCTAAAGGCTGTTTCATCGCCGCTGGTAAAATTGCTGGTTCCATAATTAACTTCTCAAGATTGCGTTCTGCAATTTCAACAACTACAACATCTGCTGATGTTTTCGAGATGTTTCCAAAATCATACGGAATAAGTCTTGATATCGTCGACTGCTCAAACTCTCCTGCCAAATAGGGATACAAAGCCGAACCAAAAGAATCCCTATAAAAGAGTAATTTTCTTTTTTTCTGGAGGTTTTCCGTTGTAATCCATTCGCTCATCGGCTCTGTATCATTGCTCGTATATACAAACTCTGGTTTTTTCACAGGCTCAAAGTCTGTTTCTAATTTTACCATCGTTGGATATAGCATTTCCGCCAAATCACCCGAATGATTTTTCATCTCATCAAAGGAAATACCATCAAATGTCTGGAAGTTTAGTTGCTGCGTTTTCTTCATGATTTCTTGATAAACAATGGCAGCTCCCTTACTATTCCAATGGGTATCCTCTTTATAGTATAGCTGTTCATTACTTTTTATAAATTCCGTAAAGCAGTCTACATAATTGATTCCTTTTTCGCCCAATTTAACCATTAACTCTTCCGCATTACTAGTTCCTTTATCTTCGAGAAAATAAAATGGCATTTTTTCAGAATAAATACTATTTTTATTTGGTGCAATCACAAAAATCAATTCAGCATTATTTGCAATAGAATACCTATTCATCAGTTCCAAATTATGTGTGATATATGCAAGACTTTCATTTGATAATTTGTTCTCGCCGGTGAAATCCTTTACAGTCTCACGATAAAACAGCCACCCCTCCTTTCCCTGAATAACCTGATGGAGCGGTGATTCCCTAAGAAGCATGGTATTTAACTTGCCATTAATTGTGATTAGCTCATCACGAAAAGCATAGTTATCTTCGAAATACATTCCCAATTCTGGCAAATATTTCAAATTAACCTTTCCCTTATCTAACACGTGGGGTTCTTTGGCTTTTTCTTCTGTCTCTGGCACACCCTTTTGCTTATATAAAGGCATACCTAAAAGTGGTATAAACAATATGCACACCACAAAGAAAATATATATTCGATATATAATCTTCATTTTTATCACTCTTTCCAAATTCAAAATCTAAAGTAGATAAAGGGATTGTGACCTCCACTTGATAAGGTTAATATGGATAAAACTAGCAACAAAGTACTTCCTGCTAACCCGAACAGCTCATACGTATGTGGCTTTAATCTTTTTGCTAGCACTTCCTTTATCGGTACAGATAAAATGATACCCATCAACAACGCAGTTAAAAAGCGAGGACCTAACTGGCTCACAAAAATCTGCATTTTATGATAATTGAAGTCAACTCCCACAAACATTGTTCTAATAAATGTTAACCCCTGTTTTAAAGTCTCTGCTCTAAATATCACAAACCCCAAACACACTGTAAGTAATACATAAAAATGACGTAAAATCTTCGGAAACCGCTTGATTGATACAATATTCTCCATTGACAATAGCAACCCATGATATGCCCCCCAAAACAAAAATGTCCAGTTCGCCCCATGCCAAAGGCCTGTGCAAAGAAAAACTATCATTCGGTTAATGTTCGTTCGTATTCTTCCCTTGCGATTTCCGCCCAAAGGAATATAAAGATATTCCTTAAACCATGTAGAAAGCGAAATATGCCATCGACGCCAAAACTCTTGTATGCTTTGGGCAATGTATGGATATCTGAAATTCTCTAGAAATTCAAATCCAAACACACGACCAAGACCAATTGCCATATCACTGTACCCACTAAAATCAAAATATATTTGTAGCATATAGGCTATAGCCGCCAACCATGATGACAAAATATTTAAATTATCCGTCGGAATACCAAACAAATAGTCAACAACATTTGCCATCTGGTTTGCAATTAATATTTTTTTTGCAAGTCCACAAATAAAACGACACAATCCTGACGCAACATTATGCAGATTGTGTTCGCGACAGGAAATCTGACTTTCAATATCATGGTAACGAACAATCGGGCCTGCAATAAGTTGTGGAAAAAAAGACACATAAAGCATTACATATAATAATTTTCTTTGTGCTTTTACAGTCCCACGATACACATCGATAACATATGATAATGCTTGGAAGGTATAAAAGGAAATGCCAATAGGCATAACGATTTGTGGAATTGGAATTTTCCAACTTGTTATCTCATTAAAGTTCCCTATTAACCAAGGCATATATTTAAAGAATGCCAATCCACCCAGATTCATGAGCACTGCAGTTGTTACGATAATCTTCGATTTTCTATTTTTTTCTCGGCTCAACATACGGCCAAAAGAAAAATTCATTACTACCGAGAACGCCATTAATAATACATAAACAGGCTCACCATACGCATAAAAGACTAAACTTACAAGACATAGAAAATAATTTTTTATTTTTATACTTGGCAATATATAATATATCAAAAAAGAAATTGGCAGAAATACGCATAAAAAAGTTAGTGAACTAAATACCATAACTCATTCCTTTTCCTCTAGTACGCTGGCATATACGGGTAATAAATTAGAGGTGCATTAGCATATGTAGACATATATACGTTTAATCCTAGCGAAGCTCTCGACTCTGGATCCACAATATAGGTTGTCCCATTAATATCTATTTCAACCCAGCCATGAGGGTTAGAGCCACTTCTAGTTGCAACTCTTCCTTCTATAAGACGCACGGAATAACCCAATTTCTTTGCACACCAGTAAAACACCGATGCGTAGCAAAAACAATTTCCTCTCCTCGTCTCATACGCATAGGTAAAGTAGTATTGTTGCCTTGTGTATCCTGACGGCGGATTCACCGGAACTGGCATGGTTTGATATCTGAGTCCTACCGCCCAGTTGTAAATTGCATACAAATCACCACCAGTTTGAGCAATAATTGCATCTGTATAACTGTCTACTTTCGCCTCGCCCTCGCTATATGTTGTAAACCCAAAAACCTTTTGTGTTATCCTTCCTTGATACTCAATTTGCGCTGCCAACATATAGGAACCTCGAGGGGCATCTCGCCATTCTGCCCAGTTACTCTTTGACCAACTCGAGATTTCCTGCCAACTCGAGACAGTCGGATTATAATATATCCAGCGAAAAGATAATTTTTCTTTATCCGGCACATTGCTCGAGTAAGCAAATCCCAATTTAAAGTTGTTTCCTTGTTTTATATAGGTCATTCCATTTATGTTTGAATAGTAAGGATAATCCCTAGCAACCGAAAAACTTCTTGTCATTGTTTGAATCGAGCTCATACCTTTCACTCGTGCTGATACATGCAACCAATAATTCCCTCTTTTAGGTTGCCAACTAATCCAGTTCCCTTTAGCATAATCCCTAACAACTTCCCATTTCTTTGTACTTAAGTCGTATACTTCCACCTTAAACTCAAGTTCCTTCGTGTTAGCTTCAACTGCAACTCCCACATTTATCGCTGTATCTACATATTGCCATGTCAGCCCTTTTATATTAACAAAATTCGGATAATCTCTGTCAACGGCAAATGGAATCGTTCTTGTTTTTGTTGCGCCGGATGCAGACTTAGCAGTTACATGCAACCAATAAACTCCCTCTTTTGGTTGCCAACTAGCCCAATTCCCCGAAGCAAAGTTTCTTATTGTTGACCATTTTCCCGTCTGTGTATTATATGCTTCAAATTTAAAATCCACCCCTGCAGGATCATCGGAAGTATAAGCTGCTCCCACTGCGATTTCTGTATCACGATGCTGCCATGTCAATCCATCTATATTCAGTTGGTACGGATAATCCCGATTTACAGAAAAATTTATTGTTTGAGTAACTTTTTTGCCATTTGATAAATTCGCCTCTACATGTAACCAATAATCCCCTCTTTTAGGTTGCCATTCTGTCCAATTTGAAGGATTTGCTTCTCTAATAGTCTTCCACTGCTTTGTAGACAAATTATACGCTTTAAAAACAAAAGAAACATTGGTATCTTTTGTTTCGTACGCAGTTCCGACCTTAATAGCATATTGATCATAAAGCCAAGTAAAGCCCTTAAACACAAACGAATAACTCGTATTTTCTTCATAAGCACGCGTTTCCATTTCAGGTTCTGCTAGCTCCTCAATTATGCCTTGAGCATCTTCAATCTCGTCTGAAAACGTGCATTGCCACTTATTTTGATTAAAGAATAATGAATAAGTATCTAGCTCTAATTGACACTCTTCTAGTCTTAATATTTGCAAATTCGTAAAATTCTTCTCTAAGTATTCATAATCAAGAACTGTTAATTGATACATATCCGAAAATAAAGTTAGCTCTGTAATAGATTTCACATCATCATTCGTCCATGATTCCTCTTTTAATGTCTCCGGGATACCTTTTCCCACTAATCTCAACTCGCAAATTGAATCCTCCGAAGTATAACTGTTCTGTATTGCAGATGCATCAACAGCGATACCTTCTATATCTTCAGGATAAATAGTTGTTGCTTTTGTATTTGCTACTGGTGTCAATAAGCTAGCAAGCAACGTACAACTTAATAATAATGCATACACTCGACGTTTCATAGTCACTTACCCCCATTTCAAAAAATAAATTTCACAATCTCTAGTATACCACACAATTTTCTTTCCTTAAAGCCTGTGTTCTCTAAAAAAACCTAAAGTTCTATTTCGAACTTCAGGTTTTTATTACATGAACATATTACATTTTACGCTTATATAGTATTGTTTCCAACGCATTCACACTAGCACTGTGGGTACGCTCTACCGGTATGTTAAAGCGTTCTGCCTCTTTAAGAGCACAGTGGACCATCTTATGGGCAACCGTCCCTGTAAAGAGAATAATTAAATCCGGTTGACCGATTTGCGTCTTTAGATTTCCTGCCATACGGGTAAAGACCTTGGCTTTGTATTTGTGCTTCTTGCAGATACTAATATACTGGTGCTCCATCCGCTCGTTGCCACCGATAATAACTACGCTCATACACTCGCCAGTTCCTTTCCTCCATTCCTACAAGCTGCTTTTGCTGCATCATCAGGAGCGTTATTCGCAATAATCCCTTCGCCGCCAATGACCGTTGCACCCGCTCCCGTCACTCGTTCTACCCACTGACGCATCCATTCTCCATCACCCCAGTCGTAGGAGCCAAATAGCAGAATCTTCTTTCCCATAATCTTTCCTTCAAGAGCTTCCATAAAAGGTTCAAACTCACCCTCTTCCAGAACTTCATCGCCCATCGCCGGACACCCTAGAGCAAAGGCTTCGCTCGTAGCAAGTTCCGTAGGATTTACTTGATCCACCGTTAAGACACTCGCTTCCTTGCCAGCTTCTTTAATGCCTTCAGCAACGGCCTGAGCCATTGCCTCTGTATTACCTGTCATACTCCAATAAACTACTGATACTGCCATTTCATCATCCTCCTATTGTGCTTGTCGTGCGATATCGACTACGGTTCTGCCTAATAAATACTCTCTTACAGCCTCTTCTCGTGCTTCTTGATAAGAGGTAAACGTCGCCTTTGCTTTCTCTAAGTCGTGATAGACTTTCCAGTAACCGGCGTACAGACTATTTTGCCCCAGATTCTCAATATAGCCTTTAACATCCGCCAAAGGATAATCAAGAAAGATACCGATTTCATGAGGAAAGCCAATGTTCTCATCAGAGAAAGCTTCCACCCGACTCTGTAAATGCGCCAATACTTCCCTTTCTCCAAATTCACGATAGCCAAATCCTTTTAAGAACTTACGAATATCCGCTCTTTTCATATGATTACGGAAACTTTCCTGACGATAAAGAAAGACTAGACACTTTCCTTTTCTCGATGCTAGGCATTTCATCTTTATATCCGTATTCGTTAAGACTTCCTTAAGCTCACGGCAACTACCTGCCTCGATATTTAAGATACTAGACACTTTAATCCCCTTCAGAAAAGGGGCACACTGTAAGATAACCTTGGCGGCTACTTTCTGGCTTTCGCTTCCTGTTGCCAGCATCGTGCAGATTGATTTAGGTGACATCGCACATCTCCTTTGTGATTTTGATATTCATTATCATTTATAATTTAGCATAATACTTCCCGAAATGCAAGAGAGGCCCCGCAATTTTTTTCAAAAACTGCAGAGCCTCTCCATTACTATCTAGGAAATACTATATAACATTTTCTTTAAATCTTTCTTTACCGCTTCTTTCTCTTTCTTTGTCAGCTTTCCCGTCAGCTTCTTATCGATTTCTTTGCGGCTACTTTCCACTACTCTCCTAATATCATATGCTTTCTCGGTGAGATGGATACTTTTACAGCGCCGATCCACATTGCTAGGCACGATGATAATATATCCTTTTGCGTCAAGGCGCTTTAATAAGCCCGTAACCGTCGGATTCTGCAAACTAAGCGCTTCCTCCACATCCTTTTGATTCACTTCCTCTAACTCCGTGTAAAAAAGGAAATCTAGCACTGCACACTGAGATGAAGTAATCCCAATATTTTTAAGCAGAATATTAAATTCTTTTTCATATACATTGTTGATTCGTTTAATTAAGATTCCCAAGGGGAGTTCCTGCTTTAGGGTTGCCATCCTCTTTTCTCATCCTCCTTATCTCGCGCGTCACAAAGGTGATTACTACTATTGCCGCTGCCAAATCAGCAATCGGTCCTGCATACATCACTCCGTCTATTCCCATAAAAAGTGGGAAGATTAATATCAGCGGCACTAAGAACAATACTTGCCTCGTAAGCGACACTGTCGCTCCTAAGAAGGCCTTACCAATGGAAGTGAAGAACCCAGAGCTCATGGGCTGAATTGCATTTATAAAAGTAAAGAACATAAAGATTCTAAAGTATCGTTCCGCAAAATGGAAATACTCTTCTGTACCATTGCCGAAAATGCTGACTATTCCTCGCGGCATCAACTGGAAGAGAATAAAAAAGGTGATTCCTGCCGCTAGGCAAATCGTCGCCGCTCTTTTATACGTCACTTCTACTCGCTTATAATTCTTTGCCCCATAGTTATAACCCCATATCGGCTGACACCCCTGGCTAATACCTACGCAGATACTAATAAAGATCATATTTACTTTTGAGACCACCCCGACGACCGCTAAAGGAATCTCCGGTCCGTACACCGACTGAGCACCGTAATGACGTAGGGTATTGTTCATAATCACTTGAACAAAGGCCATCGATACCTGGTTGATACAAGAAGCAAAGCCTAGACCTACGATTGCTCTAATAATGCCTGCTTCCGGCTTAAACAAGCCTTTATGTAAGCGCATATCCGCAAGTTTAAAGAAATAAAACACCACCATTAGCCCTGAAATCACTTGTCCGATCACTGTCGCCAAAGCGGCTCCCTTAATTCCCCAGTCAAAGCCAAAGATAAACAAGGGGTCTAAAATCGTATTAATAATGGCTCCAGTCAAGTTACAGGCCATGGAATACCCAGGGCTACCATCCGCTCGAATCAAGTGACTAGACCCTGTTGACAAGATTAAAAAGGGAATACCAAAGGCTGTAATCCCTGTATAGTCCGCAGCATACGTCATCACCTTATCCGTCGTTCCACACAGGACTAAAATCGGATCCAAAAAGAGCAATACCACTACCCCGATTACCACGCCTGAAAAAGCTAGCATAAAAAGGGCGTTCCCTGCCAAATGCACGGCTTTCTCCTTATCACCTGCCCCTGCCTCTAGATTAAAGTTAGAAGCTCCACCAACGCCAAATAATAGAGCTAGCGCGACACAGATAATACTGATAGGAAAGGCAACATTAGTGGACGCATTTCCCAGAATACCCACGCCCTGTCCAATAAATATCTGGTCGACGATATTATAAAGCGAACCCACTAACATGCTAATAATTGCCGGTATCGCAAACTTAAGCATTAGCTTACCAATCTTTTCTGTTTCCAAATGACTTTTTTCCATCTTCCACCTCTAATTTCCACTACCTATTGTAACATAGAAAGGCAAAAAAAGAACCAGGTTTTATCCTGATTCTTTAAGAGCGACAGACGGGGTTCGAACCCGCGACCCCGACCTTGGCAAGGTCGTACTCTACCAACTGAGCCACTGTCGCAAATGCATATAGCGTTCTTCCGAACATTGATAATAATACTATATGCAATTGTTTTTGTCAATTAAAAAATGATATTTTTTTAATTTTTACTGATTTTATTCCATTTCGCTTATCATAAATTGAACATCTTCATCCGAAACCTCTTTTTCATCATTTAAACCTTTTTCAAGAACGCCATAATAAAGCTGGTAACTCCCTTTCGTTTGTTCATACATTAAGATTTCTAAAGCAAATTCTAATTCTGGCAATTCACTCAGCTCAAGAGTACAATTATAATTCGTGTCCTCTCCCCGTACCATCTCCACTCGTTTTATTATTTGTTCTCCATCTCGACTTAAAATTATAGCTTCAATTTTATCCAAGTCCACAATCCCAGTCGGTATATTTCTTAACGTAACCTGTACCTCGCCGGTCTCTTCTTTGTATGCACCCACGAATATTTCAACTTCATTTTGCCCGCCATCACGTATGAACAATTTCGTCGTATCTGTTTTTATTTGCGAAAGGTTATCAAGAATTTTTGAATTTGCTTGAAGTCCAAGATTTATTTCCTCTTTCCCTAAAACTTCAACCCATGTTTGTCTATCTGAATATAAATCCGTCCCTAACGCCAAACGTCCGCCCTCTATATTCGCACCTAAGCTGCTTAGTGTGGTCGGAAACATATCAAATGTTGAATATTGTCGTGTTGTCTTAATAACAGATTCCTTTGCAGAATTAATAATACTCGTATATACTCTTCGATCATAACTTCCGATTTCGTTGCAAAAATCCGAATCCATTGTTGGATGATCTCCACACAAAATGATTGTAGTGTTTTCATAAAAGTCTTGTTTTTGTATCCACTTTACAAAATCGGACACTTGACGATCCGAACAACTTATTACATTCCCGTACTGATTTCTTTCACCGTGTTTGTCGACACATTTTTCACAAACATAACCATCCTCAAAATGCGTGTCAACCGTTAGCATTGTAAAATTGAATGGTTCTGGCTCTTCTGCCAGTTCAGAAATCGTCATCATGGCATTTTCAAACAACTTTGAATCTTCATATCCCCAAAAAACACGATAATCTTCGGGAATCCACCCTTCTTCTTGCGCCTTAACATAATCATAAATCTCATAACCACCATGCTCTTTATACATTAAATCTCTGCCTTGAAAGCTCGCTTCTGACCCTATCATAAACGCCTGATTATAATTTTCTCTCTTTAAGATGTCTCCAATAAGTGTTGCGCCACTAAAAAAAGACTCCTGTGTATCCATGCTGTTCTTATCAATCGGAATATTCAAAGGCAAACCAGCGCTCTGCGCGAAAAGACCACCTACAGTCCATGTACTTCCCTCCAAAGAATGTGCCCCATTAAGAATATTCTCATCTTCTGAGAAATTATCATTCTTCAATGAAATCTCTGTCAGCTCCGGAATGTAGTTCACTTCATATGCGCCACCACTCTGCTTTTCAGAATATGTTACTTCCATAGATTCTAAGAAAATATAAACTAAATTCCTTTTCTGTTCTGGAAATTCAACCGAAACCGATAACGGATCCACATAATATTCATCTATAAATGACTGGTCACTATTCTTAGCATTAATGTACCCTGACACATCAAGTTTTTTCCATGTGTATGCTAAAGAGATGCTCTGAGAAAAGATACAAATAATTAATACAGTAGCAACAACTCCCACGACTTTTGTTGTACGAATATATCTAACCGGAATAATAATCATAATAACGAACAGAAAAAGCGTCGGTACAAGTACAGTAAAAATAAATCCATTAATTATTTGAGAATCTGTCCCTTTAATCGAATTTGTAATTGTATACACGAGTTCACTCATGGATAGATGAGGCCAAGTTCGATTTAACCAAAACAACGATAATGTTCCAAGCATTAATACAAAAGAGAGTACAAATATTAGAATGACCATTACACGTTTTAAAAAAACCTTTTTATTTCTTATTTTTTTCTTCAGATTCTTTTCTCTTAAATATTCCGAATTAATACGCCACATATCATTACCCCATCCATACTATCTACTTAGCGTTCAGATTAATTCCCAGTTCATCCAACTGCTTTTCATCCACAACACTAGGAGCCTCTGTCATCAAATCCGAAGCATCCTTAATCTTCGGGAACGCAATTACATCTCTAATACTATCCTCGCCTGTCATTATCATAACCATCCGATCAAGACCATAAGCAAGACCTGCATGAGGAGGTACTCCAAATTTAAAGGCATCTAGTAGGAATCCAAACTGTTCCGCTGCCTGTTCCTTAGTAAAGCCTAGAAGTTCAAACATCTTTTCCTGAATATCATTTTGGAAGATACGTACACTACCACCACCAATTTCATTGCCATTTAGCACAATATCATAGGCTTTTGCTCGTACTTTCCCTGGGTCTTTATCGATAAGCTCCAGATCTTCTTCCATTGGCATGGTAAAAGGATGATGCATTGCTACAAAGCGCTCTTGCTCTTCATTATACTCCAGTAATGGAAATTCCGTAACCCATAAGAAATCAAAGGTGTTATCAGCAATAAGCTCCATTTCCTTTGCCACCTTAAGCCGAAGAGCCCCTAATACATCCCAGACCACTTTGTGCTTATCGGCAGCAAAGAGTAATAAGTCTCCCGCTTCTGCATTACAAGCTTTCGTAAGTTCTTCTAACTGTGCTTCCGTCATAAACTTTTGGAAGGAACACCGCATACTTTCATCTTCTCCAAGAGCGATATAAGCAAGACCTTTCGCGCCATAATCCTTAACAAAATCCACCAGCTTATCGATTTGCTTTCTTCCGAGACTTCCCTTTTCTTTCACATTGATTGCCCGGACAGTGCCGCCAAGCTCTAGTGCCTGGGTAAAGACCCCAAATCCAGAATCTTTTACTACTTCACTGACATCGATTAGTTCCATTCCAAAGCGAGTATCTGGCTTATCTGAACCGTAACGATCCATGGCCTCTTGCCAAGTAATTCGTCTAAACGGTGTTGCAATCTCCACATCTAATATCTCTTTAAAGATGCGAGCCAGTAACCTTTCGTTCACTTCGATAACATCATCTACATCTACAAAAGACAACTCCATATCCACCTGGGTAAACTCCGGTTGCCGATCCGCTCGCAAATCTTCATCTCGGAAGCATTTCGCGATTTGGAAATAGCGATCATATCCCGAGCACATCAATAGCTGTTTGAAAAGCTGAGGGGATTGGGGAAGGGCGTAAAACTCTCCTTGATGCACACGGCTGGGCACAAGGTAATCGCGAGCGCCTTCCGGTGTACTCTTACAAAGAATCGGAGTTTCAATTTCCAGAAAGCCCTCATCTGCGAGAAATTTTCTAGTAAGAGTTGCCACGTCACTACGCATCATAAGATTACGCTGTAAATCCGGTCTACGAAGATCAAGGTAACGATACTTAAGACGCAGTTCTTCCTTCGTCTTTGAGGCTTCCTCAATGGGAAACGGTGGCGTCTCTGCTTCTGAGAGAATTCGCAGTTCAATTGGGCTTATTTCAATCGCGCCAGTACTTAAATTTTCATTAATCGCCCCCGCTCTTTTGGATACGGTTCCCACCACGGCCACTACGTACTCTCCGCGAAGAGATGCCGCTTTTTCTACCATCTCTTTATCCATACTGCCCTCTTCAAAGACCACCTGGATAATCCCTGACCGGTCTCTCACATCTACAAAGACAAGACCGCCTTTATTTCTATTCTTTTGCACCCATCCCATAATAGTAACGCCTTCACCAACGTTACTAAGAGATAGTTCTCCACATCTATGGGTTCTCTTTAAACCTTTCATCGACTCTGCCATCTATCTTCTCCTAATTATAATTTCTCAACAGTATCTTCGTAGCAATCTACAATCTGTCCGTAGCCTTCTGCCTCTAATTGTTCCTTTTGAAACTTCTTATTCTTTTTCATTGCTGAAAGCAGTACTCTTTTTCCTAACTCTCGCTCTTTCTTCGCCACTTCCAAAACCTTGAGCATTCCTTCTTTCGGGAGGTTCTTATCTAATAAATAAGCCACGCTCTCCTTCTTCGTCGGCAACTGATAATCTTGCTCCAGAAGAATCATTACGATGCGCTCAAACCCAATGGAAAACCCACAGGCCGGTGTATCCTGTCCGGTGAATTTCCCTATCATCTTATCATAACGACCACCACCAGCTACAGACCCACCGAAGTCCTCCATAAGCACTTCAAATATCGTACCGGTATAATAGGATTGCCCTCTTACCATGCTCGGGTCGAAGCGAATCTGGAAATCTGCCTCTTTTGCTGCCATCACAGAAGAGATAACAAACTCTAGGTTATCCGCCACTTTACCATCTAAGTGGCCAGAAAGCTTGTCTTTTAGAAAACGAATCCCATCTACGTCTTTCGTCACTTCCGCAAAAAGACTCAGATAAGTATCGGTATTTTCTTTTGTATAGCCCAGTTCCTGAAGTTCAAGAGCCACTTTTTCCTCACCGATTTTCTCAATCTTGTCAAGGATAATACATACTTGATCAAAATCCTTGTCTTTAAAACCACTGTAGGAAGCCATCGCCTTTAGGAAGTTACGATCGTTAATACAAACGGTAAAATTTTTAAAGCCGATTTTCCCTAGCATCGTTGTGGTCGCCAGAATCAATTCTATTTCTGATAACGGGCTATCATCACCGAGAATATCAATATCACATTGGGTAAACTGGCGAAAACGTCCCTTTTGTGGACGATCTGCCCGCCAGACGCTACCTATCTGCATTGCCTTAAAAGGAGAAGGCAAGTCATTCATGTGGTTCGCAAAGTAGCGCGCCAAAGGAAGGGTTAGGTCATAACGAAGACCGCCGTCGACCAAATCCTCTTCTGACTTTGCCGAGTCTAATTTCAGCTTCTCTCCTCTTTTTAGAATTTTAAAGATCAGCTTTTCGTTGTCACCACCTTGCTTACTGGTCAAATTTTCAATGTGCTCAACACACGGTGTTTCCATAGAAAGAAAGCCGTAGCTGCGATACGTTTCCTTAATTTCACCAATTAAATAATCCCTAATTTCCATTTCCCTAGGCATGATATCCTTCATCCCGGTAACTGGTTTTTTCTTTAAAACCATTGAAGTTCTCCTTTTTTATCTATCATTTCATCAATTCGCTCAATATACGTATCGATGTCTTTTACATTGTCAACTCGCCTTACTTTGCCCTCTCTATCCACAAGCTTGGTAATTGCGCCTGCCCCACAACCGATTATCGTCTGTAGCTCTTCCATAATTAGAATATTATAAAGGCTTTCTTTGCCCTCACGGCTATATCCAATATTCTCAAAATTCCCGGCACTGTTTTTCTGTCGATAAAGATAATACGGGAATAGTTCCATCTCGCTAGCCTTTTCTCTTGCGCTATCTACCATCTCCTGAACCACGTCTGCACTAATCTTAATTTCATTTAATCTGGCCGCTCGCTTAATGGCTAGTGAGTGAACCGTAAGACTATTTGGCTGTAGCTTTTTGATTTCTGCTAACGTGTAATCAAAATCCGCTAACTTTTCATTGCTAAACCCAGCAATAATATCCATATTGATATTATCAAACCCTAGCGACCTTGCCAAGGTAAAACTCTCACGAATTTGCTCGACTGTATGAGCTCTACCAATTAATCTTAAGGTCTCTTGGTTCATTGACTGAGGATTAATGGATATCCGATTCACCTGATAGGTTTTCAGGAGTCGAAGCTTTTCTTCATCAATCGCATCGGGACGTCCTGCCTCAACGGTATATTCAAGAACCTGGCGGGCAGGGAAAAGGTCATGAATTTCTCCTAATAGCCGCTCAAGGAGCCTTGGTGGTAACACCGTTGGCGTCCCGCCGCCGATATAAATCGTATTAAGCGGCTGGTCTTTCACTTTACTAGATACTGCCCGCAGTTCTTTGATTAACGTCTTAACATAGGTGTCTAACCGGTCTTCATATCTCCGTAAATCGCCTGAACTAAAGGAACAGTAATTACAAATCGTCGGACAGATAGGAATGCTCACAAAAAGACTATAGCCTTTATCCTTGGCAAGCTTACTAAGTAGTGTACGCTCCTTTAAAGCAATGCCTACACAGAGCTTGGCTTTATCCGCACTTACATACTTCTCTTTCTCCAGCCAGTTGATTACCCTTTCTTCTCTATCTCCAGCACTTAAGCGCTGATACGCTAGCTTCGTTGGACGAATTCCTAGCAAGAGCCCCCACGGCAATGTCCGCTTCGTCTGCTGGGCTAAGGCAAGGTACAATTCCTTATCTAGAGTAGATCTCGGCATCTCCGTAAAAACCAGTTCTAAATCTCGGGAGATAATCTTAACAAAATGAGAGGCTTTTTCATCGACAACAGAACGAATCTCCTCCTGGGGATAAAAAGCCTTTACCAAATGATAAACATTATATGCATTTTTCTCATTATTAATAGTTATCTCAATCATTCTACGACCTTACGTACGGATTGTACTTTTTCTCATAGCCAATGGTAGTCTTGCTCATATGTCCAGGATAAACCTCTACCTCTTCTGGTAAGGTGAAGAGCCGCTCTTTGATGGAAGCATAGATCTCATCACTTCCACCGGCAAGGTCGGTTCTGCCAATAGATGTCTTAAAAAGAGTATCCCCGGAAAACAACACCTTCTCCTCTTTCATGTAATAACAACAACTTCCCGGAGTATGACCAGGCGTATGAATTACTTGAAAAGTAAAACCTATTAGTTCAAGCTCCTGTCCATCAATAACGCTTATGCCATCAGGATACACATAGCCGCTTTGTACGAAAGATTTAGACGCATTTAGATTTTCATCTTTTAAAAAATCTTGGTCATCGACGTATACATATACTGGCTCCTTCGAATCTGTGCCAATCATATCGGTAATCCCCATAATGTGATCAAAGTGACCATGGGTTAATATGACTGCTTTTACGTTTAAATTCCGATCATTCAAGTAATCTCTAAGAGCTGCCGAAGTTCCGCCTGGGTCAACAGCAATACATTCCTTGGTCGCTTCATTAATTACAAGATAACAATTAGCTCCCGCAATTCCTACCTCAAAACATTCTATTTTCACTATCCTGTCGTCCTTTCAATATCGATAATGCCCTCTATCCCTCGCAGCTTATTGCAAACTTTTTCTAGTTGTTCTCTACTATTTACAATAAACCCAATCTCAATGGTCGCCTTCCCTTGCTTACTGGTGCGTACATTCATCGACTTCACATCGACTTCCGCCTCTATAAACTCTTTAGAGATTAGCATCAACAGTCCTTGCCGGTCATTGGCATACATCTTAATCTCTGCCAAATAAGAACCGGTTTCCTCTTCTAAAACATCACTCTCCCACTCAGCGGCAATTAAGCGTGCTCTCTCTGTATTCGAAAGGTGAAGCATATTGACACAATCGGTGCGGTGAATCGATAATCCCCGTCCTCTCGTTACAAAACCAACGATTTCATCGCCCGGCACCGGTGAACAACATCTTGAAAAGCGTACCGCCATATCATCAATGCCTTTTACCACAATGCCGCTCTTCGACTTTGTAATATGCAGTGTTTTCTTACTAGAGTCGGCAACCTTCTCTAAGACTTCCTCATTCGTAACTACCTTCTTGTGATCCTTATCGTACTCTTCAACTAGACGGTTTATCACCTGTCCTTCTTTAAGGCCACCATGTCCAACCGCTGCTAGTACCGCGCTCCAGTCACGGAAGCCATATTTTTGCCGAATAATCTCTTGGTATTTAGAGATGGTAAGATCACTTAAGTTAAGCGACTTCTGCTTCGCATAAGTAGCCAGTAATTCTTTGCCTTTTATAATATTGCTTTCTTTATTCTGTTGCTTAAACCATTGGTTGATTTTATTTTTCGCTTGGGTACTTTTAACAATATTCAGCCAATCTCTACTTGGACCCTTGGAATTTTGCGAAGTGATTACCTCAACTCTATCCCCGTTACCCAGCTTATAATCGATATTAACTAACGTACCGTTGACCCTTGCTCCCACCATCTTATTACCCACAGCACTGTGAATCGCGTAGGCAAAGTCTATCGGATTGGAGCCATTTGGTAAGTTAATCACATCTCCTTGGGGCGTAAAGCAGTACACATCCTCTGCAAATAAATCCAAATCCCCCTTTAGAAGATTTAAGAATTCTTGATTATCAGACATGTCTTGCTGCCATTCAAGGATTTGGCGAAGCCAGGTCAGCTTCTCTTCCGCTGTGGTCGCCTTATTAACTTGATTATCACCAGATTCTTTATACTTCCAGTGAGCCGCGATACCATACTCAGCAGTCTTGTGCATTTCCTTGGTCCGAATCTGGATTTCAAAAGGTTGTCCACTACCACTCATTAGCGTCGTATGAAGAGACTGATACATATTGGGCTTAGGCATCGCGATATAATCCTTAAAGCGTCCCGGCACCGGTGTATATTTCTCGTGAATAACCCCTAACGCCGCATAGCAGTCTTTTACCGAGTCAACGATAATACGGACCGCAAACAAATCATAAATTTGATCTAAAGACTTATCCTGATTAATCATCTTCTTATAGATACTAAAGATATGCTTTACGCGGCCGTTTACTTCAGCCACAATGCCCGACTCCTTCATAGTCTTAGCAACCGCATCCACTATCTGTCCAACAAACTCTTCCCGCTCAAGCTTCCGGTCATTTAATTGTCTTACTAAGGAATAAAAAACATCCGCCTTTGAATACTTAAGCGATAAATCATCTAGCTCCGTCTTGATCTTCGAAATACCAAGGCGCTGAGCGATCGGCGCATAAATATCTAAAGTCTCTAAAGCTTTTTCTTTTTGCTTCGCAGGTGTCATAAACTCTAGCGTCCGCATATTATGCAGTCTATCTGCAAGCTTTATAATAATAACCCGGATATCCTTTGCCATGGCTAAGAACATCTTCCTTAAGTTCTCTGCCTGCTCGTCTAATTTATCGGCCTTATAAGAGAGTCGACCAAGTTTGGTAACCCCGTCAACTAGGATTTCCACTTCTTCACCAAACTCTTCTTTCACCTCTTCTTCACTCATAACGGTGTCTTCAACCACATCGTGTAAGAGACCAGCCACAATCGTCTCTTTATCCATCTCCAAATCCGCGAGAATAATTGCTACCCACAGTGGGTGAATAATATACGGTTCCCCTGATTTACGGCGCTGGTCACCATGAGCTTGTTTGGCGATACCATACGCCTTTTCAATTAAGGAGACATCAGCTGAGGGATGGTATTTCTTGATGCGACGAATCAACATGTCAAATAATACATCTGGCTCTTCGTAATCACCAGGTGCTTTTACCGCATGTCCATCCACAATCTCTAGCCCTACAGCAGCATCCTTTTCCAGAAATTCCGGTGCCACCTTTCCGTCTGAAGATTCGTATTTAATCGTCACGCACATCCCTCCCTTCCCTTTGTCTTAACCTTTAGTTACCTTCATACTGGATAACTGACTCTACGTCGTATCCCTTGAGCTTTTCTCGTCCCTTAAGGCCTTTTAGCTCCATTAAGAAGACCGCCTTTACCACTACACCACCAAGTTCTTCTACCAACTTAATAATGCCTTTGTTCGTACCCCCAGTTGCAATTAAGTCATCAATGATAACCACTCGCTGTCCTGGCTTAATCGACTCCTTATGAATCTCTAAGGTTCCGGTACCGTATTCTAACGCGTATTCCACCGCTGCCGTTTCCCGTGGCAGCTTGCCTGCCTTTCTAACGGGGATAAATGGCTTGTGCAGATTATAAGCTAAAGGTACACCAAAAATAAACCCTCTTGATTCCGGTCCCACAATTATATCAAAATCTACATCTTTAATTCGCTCTTGCATTAAATCAACCGCTAGTTGTAAACCATCTGCATCTTCTAGTATTCCGGTTACATCCCGAAAGATAACTCCTGGTTCTGGAAAATCAGGAATACTAATTACGTAATCTTCAATTCTTTTCATCGTTTCTCCAATCTGTATACCAGTAAATATATAAGAAAATAATAATGTATTATACCATTTTTTGACACTTATATCAAACAGAGCCTTAGAAACTTTACTGCCGTGAGGACCTCTTTGCCAAAAAAGAGCCTTTCGGCTCTTTCTTAGTTTATTTTTTCTTCCATCCCTTTTTCATTGTAAACCACAGTAAACCAGTAATGCATACAGATGAATACGTTCCCCATGCAATACCTGCAATTAAAGGTAAGGCAAATTCTTTGATGGAACTAACACCGAGAATATAAAGAACAATAACCATGATAATTGTCGTTAAGTTTGTATAGATACTCCGTGTAAGTGTTTGATTAATACTCTTATTTACAAGCTCTTTATAGTCTGTTCTCTTAGCCTTCAAGCGAAGTTCTTCGCGAATTCTATCAAAGATAACAATTGTTGCATTTATCGAATATCCTACAATTGTTAAGATAACAGCGATAAACGTATTTCCAACCGTAATTCTAGAAATCGCATAAAATAACACTACAATTGCAACATCGTGTAGAAGTGCAATAATCGCACTCGTAGCAAAGCGAATATCTTTGAATCGGAACCAGATGTAGAGAAGCATACAAATAGAAGCAATCGCTAATGCATTCACGGCATCACGTTTCATTTCGTTACTAACCGTTGAACTGATATTCTCAGCCATAATTGACTCTGCCTCTGCATTTAATTCATCTACCAGCGCAGTATTCAGCGCCTCTCTCTTTTCCACATCTAAAGTAACCGTCTTAATCACCACTTCATTACTATCAGCTACTCGTTGAATCTGAACATTATTATCGCCAGTTACTTCTTCAACCACTGGAACAACTTCTTTATCTATTTCATCAATCGAATACTCTTTATCAAAAGTAACTTTTGTCGCGGTACCACCTTCAAACTCTAAGCTATAGGCAAAAGCCCCTTTTCCTGAGCCAGCATTAAAGCCCATATAGGCAAAGCCGGCTACCATTACAATAAGTGAGATTAGGAAGAATACCGGTCGCTTTCCCACAAAGTCGATAAGCTTCTTCTCTCTAAGTGGACGATAATACAAGGATTGTTTCTGAATTCCCACTGCATAAAAAGCATTTACGATTAAACGAGTCACTACCAGCGCAGTAAACATGGATACGATAATACTTACAACTAAAGTCTGAGCAAAACCTTTGACTGTACCTGAACCAAGCATCCAAAGTACTGCCGCTGCAATTAAAGTCGTCACATTTCCATCCACGATAGCAGAAAGCGCCTTGCTAAAGCCATCCTTTAAGGCTACTCTAACACTCATGCCCTTACACATCTCTTCTTTTACTCTTGCAAAGATGATAACATTGGCATCTACCGCCATACCAATACCTAAAATAATTCCGGCGATACCTGGAAGGGTAAGGGTAACATCAAAGGCATTAATAATAACAAGCACTAAGCATATATAAATCATCAGAGCGATTCCTGAAGCCGCACCTGGTAATTTATATACAAAGATCATAAATAGGATTACAAGTATCAAGCCAATAATACCGGCCATAATACTGGTTCTGATAGCATCTTCTCCTAGCTGAGCACCTACTACGTTTGAGCGCAACTCTGTCAATTCTAACTTAAGCCCACCGATACGAATGGTGGAAGCGAGGTTTTCTGCTTCATCATGGGTAAAGTTACCTGTTATATAGGCTTGCCCACCGGTAATTGCCTGATTAACCACTGGCGAACTAATAACATCACCATCGTAAATAATGTTAATTGCTTTTCCCACATTTGCTGTGGTAGCTTCTTCAAACTTAACTGCACCCTCATCTGTCAAATCCAACTGGACAGAGTACTCGGTATTGTTTAAATCATCCTGACCGGCGCTAGCCTGCGCATTCGCAATGTCTGCACCTGTGAGAACTTCTGTCCCGTCATCTAGGGCAAAGGTAAGGGCTCCCGGCTTTCCTAGTTCCTCTAAGATTGCGTTAGCATCCGTCACACCAGGAATTTCAATATTAATACGGTTATCACCCTCTTGGTATACACTGGCTTCCGTACTATAATTCTCAACTCTCTTTTGTAGCTTATAAATCGTATCTGCCATGTCCGCTGCAGATGGCTTTTTTTCATTCGCTTCGTAGGTAACACTCACGCCACCTGCTAGATCAAGTCCTAGCTTGATATTCTTCATGGCGCCAGAGCCTGTTGCTCCCCATCCAAGTACAGTTGTAAAAACTAGCACTCCGAGAAGGATTACTGCTGATATTAATGTTATGGTTCCCCTTTTCTTGTTCACTTTTGTTACCTTCCTTTTATATTTTTTTCGCAACCTTCATCATAATTGCGCATTCCACACGTTTTCTCTGCATTTCACAGCCAATTTTATACGTTCCGTTTAAATCATTTTGGAAATTGTATGCATTTGCCATACAACCACCGCTACAGTAATATTTTGCAAAGCAACTTTGACAATCTGTCTTTGTATAAACGTTGCACCCTCTAAACTCGTCAGCAATATCTGTTCTCGTAATTCCAGCATCTACATTTCCCATTAAGAATTCTTCTTGACCAACGAACTGATGACAAGGATAAAAATCACCCCAAGGCGTTACTGCCAAATATTCCGTCCCGGAACCGCAACCTGATAGTCGCTTTGAAAGACACGGACCACCTTCTAAATCTATCATAAAATGGAAGAAATTAAAGTCCTCTCCCACACGTTCTCGGTCAAGCATTAATCTGGCGAGACGGTCATACTCTTCCATAATAACCGGTAAGTCCTCTTCTCTGATTGCATAAGGATCGCTTTCATCTCCCACAACCGGCTCCATCGACATCTGCTTAAATCCTAGATCTGCAAAGTGAAGGATGTCTTCACCAAAGTCAAGATTATTTCGCGTAAATGTCCCTCTGATGTAATACTTCTCCTGATTTCTAGAATCCGCTAGCTTTTTAAACTTAGGAACAATCAATTCATAGCTTCCCGAACCGTTTCTAAAGGGACGCATCTGATCGTTCACTTCTTTTCTACCATCTAAAGATAAAACAACGTTGTCCATCTCCTGATTGACAAACTCCATTATTTCATCATTTAAAAGCACCCCGTTAGTCGTTAAAGTGAACCGAAAGTGCTTATCATGCGGTTCTTCCAAACTGCGTCCATAGGCAACTAACTGCTTAACCACATCCCAGTTCATCAGCGGCTCTCCGCCAAAAAAGTCTACCTCTAAATTTCTTCTCGTCCCCGAATTCGCTACCAAAAAGTCTAATGCCTTCTTTCCCACCTCAAAGCTCATAAGTGCTCGGCGACCGTGGTACTCACCCTCTTCAGCAAAGCAATATTTACATGCCAGATTGCAATCGTGAGCGATATGTAAGCATAGTGCTTTAACAATCGTCTTTCGTTCTTTCACCTGCTCTAGGAGCCCTTTGTGAACATCAGGAGCAAAAAGTAACCCTGTCTTTGTCAGCTCCACTAATTCATCTAAAATTTCTTTGTTTTCCGAATCTTCAAAGAAGCTATCTTTATATAAACCCTCTAATTCACTTACCGTGAAATCGTGATTCTCTTCATTCTTTGTCTTTACATACGCTAGTACATCATAACTTTTCTCATCAAACTCATGTACAGCACCGCTATTAACATCTAATACAATGTTCAAACCGTTATTCTTATATTGATGAACCATCTTTTCTCCTATTTGCCATCTAAAAGATGACACGTAAAGAGACAGCGACTCGGGAGTCGCTGCCCAAATTTGAAATTATTTATTTCTTTTGTTCGCAAACTTGATTACCTACAGTACAAGAAGTCTTACAAGCTGATTGGCAAGAAGTCTGGCACTCACCGCAACCGCCTTTCTTAACTGTCTTGTTCAAAGTCTCTGCATTAACTGTCTTGATATGTTTCATTTTTCCTTACACCTCCTAGGCTTAATGCTTAAAACATTATAACATACGTATACTTGTTTTTAAAGAGAATTTATACTATTATTAAATGGTCAAAAAAATCAAAAACGGAGGATTCTCATGAGTAAAATAGATGAAGTAAGAAGCGATATGATTGCCGCCATGAAAGCCGGCGACAAAGATACCAAAGAAAGCTTCTCAATGCTTCTCGCAGCATTAAAAAACAAAGCCATTGATAAAAGAGAGGACTTGACTCCTGAAGAAGAGACTCAAGTGATTCTTAAAGAACTAAAGCAAACCAAAGAAACCATCGATACCACTCCTGCTGACCGCACCGATATTATCGACGAGTGCAAAAAGCGTATTGCTGTCCTAGAAAGATATGCTCCTAAAATGATGACTGAAGCCGAAATTCGTAGCATTGTGCAAGAAGTCCTTACTGACCTTGGCATCGATGCCCCGACTGGAAAAGACAAGGGCAACATCATGAAAAACCTGATGCCAAAAGTCAAGGGAAAAGCTGATGGCAAACTTGTTAATGAGATTGTGCAAGATTATATCGACTAACGACAGAATACGAAAAGCGCTTGGATTAGTCTCCAAGACGCTTTTCTTTTTTACTGCCCATCTACAACTACAACCCTAAATACGTAACCATAATAGCTGCTGCTTGTGCTCTAACCGCTAGAGATGACGGTTGTATATATCCATTCACCCCTTTTATTATGCCCATTCCTACAGCCCATTGCATTGTTTTAACTGCATATTCCGAGACACTTTCACAATCAGGGAACTGGTGCAAATCCGCTGTATAATTCACATCGTATCCTTTATATTTTGAATAATTATAAAGCATCGCTGCGATTTGCTCTCTATTAATATTATCACCTACACCAAAACGTCCGTCCTCATACCCATTTACAACCCCATTTTGAGCCGCCCACAAAACCGCATTCGTATACCACTGTCCCTTTGCAACATCACTAAAACGATTCGTATATGTCACTGCCGGCTGACCTTCTAAACGATGTAACATCACTGCTAATTGCGCTCTAGCCAAACCAACATTTGGGCCAAATGAATTTGCATTCATTCCATTCATAATTCCTGCCACATTTACTTTCATTACAGATCCAAAAAACCAAGCATTCTCTGCCACATCGACAAATGGATGGACCAAGAGAGTAAACGTAGTCGCTTTCCCCTTATAATTGACCGTGACCGTCTGATATCCTTTTGTGTTATAATTAAAGCCGCTGCACATAGACTCTGTTACGGGAACATAATAGGTATCATTGCCCACCTGTGTTTCTAATGCAATTCCTAAGTGGTCAATAACTTCTCCTTTTCCTCTGTTAACAACATATATGTAATCATTACTAACAGAAATGCTACTAGGTGCTGCCGTTCCGATAAAAAACTGCACCCACCTATAATTATTTTCACCCGCCCCCAAAGCCGAAAAACCTGATTGTAAGATATTATTCCTATGTCCCTCACTATTCATCCATAACCCCAGCGCATCAGTAGAATTGCTTGCCCCCCAAGCAATGTTCTCACCTGCCGAATTCGCACTAATATCAAACTCTGATAAAACGCTAAAGCATGATGTGCCGTCTGGTCTATCGTGATCAAATTTAACATTAAGTTCACCAGCTCTCTTAGCTGCCGCACGGGTAAGTGCTTCACTTGTACCTAACGCATCCGCTCCATTCCCATAAATTCTACGATACGCATTTGTTAGAGTTAAAACCCCGAATGCTTTTGGATTTAGCTTGTGAAAAAAATCCGCTGAACTCGATTGACTCGTCGCATCCAAAATAGCATTTTGTTGAAAACTTTCTTCACTGACGAAATACTCTGCAAGAGCTTCAACACTCAAGTCAACATCACCTTGCCCAGATATATCCACTATATTCTGCGCCTTATCGACAATCTCTCTCACATCCTCATTTACAGTTTTTAACTCCTTCACTTCAGTTTGCGTATCTAAATAATTCGCATTATCTTGTGCTTTAGAACTTGTATACACACATAAAGTCAACATGCTCAAACATACTAAACTCGCTACTATTTTCTTAAACACTATCGTCTGTCTCCTTCATCAATTAATTAATATTCATACACATTTAAATACCGCATCATTATCGCTGCACATTGAGCCCTTACAGCGCTACCTTGCGGGTCTAACTTACCATTCGTTCCTGAAATAAAGCCAACACCCACCGCCCATTGAAGTGACTTTTTTGCATATGCAGAAACGTTACTATTATCAGGGAATACTGATAAGTCTCCGCTTTGACTCAAATCATACCCTTTAAACTTAGAATAGCTATACAGCATCGTCGCAATCTGTTCTCTATTTATACTATCACCAACACCAAACCTACCATCTTTATAACCATTAACGATACCATTCTGAGCTGCCCATAAAATCGGCTTTGTATACCACTGCCCATCAGCTACATCGCTAAAGCGGTTATCATACTCCACGCTGGGACTGCCTTCTAACTTATAAAGAAGGGCTGCAAACTGGGCTCTAGCTAAGTTCTCGGTTGCTCCGAAAAATGTTGGATTCAGACCAGTCATAATGCCTCTTTGGCTAACAAACTTTACTGAAGAATAAAACCAGTCTTCAGTAGAAACATCCGTAAATAAAAGCGGAGACAATTCCTTGTCTATTGTGCCATCCCCATTGTCATCAATATATAAAACAACCGTTTGTGAGTTCTCCGTATTAATATTCATCTTAGTGTTTTCTGTTATTGGTACGTCTAAAAACTTTCTTGTATCTACAAGATTATTGTTTGCATCCCACCACTCAAGCGTTAAGTCCATTGTTCCGTAACCAGCCCCGTCTAATTGAATATCGAATGCTTCATCTTTAAGCGATAAAAGCTTCTTATCTGCATCTCTGCCATAAATCAACAAACTCCCAAAAGAAGCCTCTTGCGAAAAATTGTCCAGGCTTGAATCTAGAATTTCTTGCCCCTTAGATACACTTACTTCTACAGGACATTCGATATATATATTTGTTCTTTCATCTAAAACCTCTTCAATAATCTCAGATTGAGCTTCTTCATCTTTTAAAATAGAGAAAATTGTATTTAACGCCTCAATTTCTCCCTTTTTCTGACCTTCACCACCACAAGTTCCTCCATGATTAGTTTTTATAAAATGAACTCTTTTTACGTCACTTTCAAAATTTAAAGTTCTTAATTTCCCACACATTGTTGCCGAATATAATGGGACCGTCCCATCACCCGGAATAGTGCCTAGTGTATTGGATTCTTGCCTTGGCTGCACCACCTCTTTTCCTGCTTCATCAAGTGATGCATATGTCATTGTATCTTGACCATATCCTACTATAAAATATGAGTCCGGATAATCAACTAAATGATTATAATTTTTTGATTTTAATCCTTCATGGAACTTAACAGCTGCATCCATGTTTGATAGAAAAATCTTTGTGCACGTGGCATCGAAGTCTTCATAGCTCATTTCTGTATATGTAGTCTTTTTAAAGTCTTTTTTTTCTTGGAACCATGGATATTTTTCATAATATTGCCGTGTCGGAATTAGTTCTGCTAAAGCAGGAAATTTTGTTTTGACTTCCGTGTTTAAACCAAGAAAATACATACCTTTTTCAGCGCCCATGTACACGATATCCTCCGAATCAGTCAAACGTTCACCTAATGCTCTGTCTAACAATAGAGGTGAACCTTCATAAGGAGTTCCACAAGTAATAATTTTCCTTACTTTTTCATAACCGTATTGTTTAGCGTACGAAGAAGTGACTAGCCCTCCCATACTATGTGCCACAACATCAACCTTATCAGCGTTATTTTGTTCTAGTATAAGCGATATATCTCTAGCCAGGTTGTTTGCAGAAACCTCATTACTTTGTCTAAAATCATAGGAAGATATATAAATTTTCCTATCCGGAAATTCTTTACAAAGTGCGTCAATCAAACCTTTGTAAGTATTTAGGGCACCATATTCTCTATCTGCATCTGGTGTCAGTAGCATATCTTTGGCATTACCTCTAGTATAGAGAATAGGATTGGTCTTTAAATCAAGCTTTCCCGCCGAAAAAAGCTGTAGTCCCTTAGGGTCCCACAGTTTATCACCGTTCTTAGTAAAAAGGTTACTTCCCATAACGCCCGGAACAACCACAATCGGAATTTTACCCTTCTTCAATTCTGGATCCGTATCGGACCATAATTCGGACTCAATAGGCAACTGAATCACAGGTCTTAATCCTAACTTCCAAGTACAATATACTCTTCCGTTCATCAAACTCCCGCCATGTGAAAGTGACCCATTTGCTGAAACAAACCCTGGTTCTAGGTAACCATAGCTTAATACCTCCGGAGATCTGGTCCAATAATAAGCTGTGCCCTTCTCGCTATTAATTTGCGAAGTGTCTCCTACCCAAGAAGTCGTAAACCCTGAACCTAAATATGGTAAATATTTAGCCTCTCTATCTATCGTGATTTCCTCGGTTACAGGGAAGCCCAATTCAACGCTCTTTAGTTCATCCCATGACAATAAATACACCTTATCTTCTGTGTCGGCTCCTCCATTGAGTCCATGGTCTGACACACGAGCATTAGACACATACGAAATTTTAATATCATTTTTTTCATCTTCAGAAAATGCTTTGTTATAAAATGGGCCGTTCAAATGGGCTCTTACATCTGAATTTTCCCATTTTGTATTTTTTCCAACAAGTCCATCTTTATGATACGCACATGTATCTAAAATTTTATCCGCCAAAAGAGTGAACGCGCCTTCCTTCTCTTGTAAAACTCTCCACTTTATTGGCGTACATTTATAGTAGCTCCTCCCACTATCCCAATATTTAACACCATCTAGAATAGTCAATCCATTTTCGTCAAACTCCGCTGAATCTAGTCTTCTCTCAATCTCATCATCTGAAACTATTTTTTGTGGCCATGAGCCGAAGTATATGTATCTAATTTCCGAAACCATATTCGCGATTTTAGTTTGTGTCCTTTCCGCTTGCTCCATTTGTGCTTCATCTGCATTCCCTTCTTGCTCTTGCGTATTCTCATCCGCAACAATATCTAACTCATTTTCAGCATCACCTAACTCTTCCTCAGTACTTATTTCATCACCACCATTACTTAATTCGCTGTCCACATCATTTGCCAACGTGTCACCTGATGCTAAATTTTCTTCTAATTCAGTTTCATCGATTATGTTAACTTCTACGCCCTCTTCAGGCGTCTCCTCCGCTAACACCGATAAAAAAGATGTAGTTAGTAGAATCGTTATCAGAATAATTGCTGACATTCCAGAAAAAACTTTCTTATGCACTTTCAACCCATTGTCCTCCTACTTTTCTAATAATTATTTTGATAAACTTTACCATATGATATTTTGATATCAATATAACTTTTTTACTATTTGCTTCTTTTAGCCATTTTGGGGATCCCCCCCCGTTTTGTGAGATTACACAAAAGAACCTTCGTAATAATCCTACAAACTTCTTCTTCACCTCTTTTACTCATATGCATTTAAATACCGCATCATAATAGCTGCACATTGAGCCCTTACAGCGCTACCTTGCGGGTCTAACTTACCATTCGTTCCTGAAATAAAGCCAACACCCACCGCCCATTGAAGTGACTTTTTCGCATATACAGAAACCTTACTATTATCAGGGAATACTGATAAGTCTCCGCTTTGACTTAAATCATACCCTTTAAACTTAGAATAGCTATACAGCATTGTCGCAATCTGTTCTCTATTTATACTATCACCAACGCCAAACCTACCATCTTGATAACCATTAACGATACCATTCTGAGCCGCCCATAAAATCGGCTTTGTATACCACTGCCCATCAGCTACATCGCTAAAGCGGTTATCATACTCCACGCTGGGACTGCCTTCTAACTTATAAAGAAGGGCCGCAAATTGGGCTCTAACAAGGTCTTCAGTTGGACCAAAATAATTATTATCAAGACCTGTCATAACCCTTCTTTGATATACATTTTTTACTGCTCCATAATACCAATCATCAGGTCGTACATCAACAAAAGCTATATCTCCATCTTTTGGTAGTTTTCTAATGTCAAGCTTTGAATAGGAGCATCCTTTCCATGCACTTGTATTTGGATACGTTTCGAAAAGCTTATCTGCAACGATCCTCTTATTCGCTTCTATATTTCCCACATAGCAAAATAAGTTCTCCGCTACTTGGGGTTCTTTGCAGACAAGAGCATACTCTGCATTTTCCCCCTGAATAGAAATATTCAGATCAGAATTATATATGCTCACACCGCCACAACTCGTTTCCTCAAATCCCCAATCCCACGTAACGCCGGCAACAATTCCATAAGCCCTAGAGTTCTTTCCAAGATCTATATTAATAGTTGCATTATCAATGATAATATCTCCATTCCAAATATTTATTCCCACATAGATGTGCTCAGCTTCATATTCTGGAACAATCGGCGCTGTATTTTTTATATTTACCTCACCTCCTCGAATACAGACGCGCTGATAATATTTCGTGTCTGCCGCTGTGCTTATTCCTATATAGGCCGGAGAGGGTATAGAAGAATCTGTTTCTATATTATAAACTCCTGATTCAATTTCAAAAAAAGTCTTGTAGGCAATTTGAATATTGTGACAATTAACGCTTCCTTCCCCACTAAAAATGTAAGAAGCATAATCTTCCACATCGCGCCAGTTGCCAATACAATTAATCGTCATGAACGAGTTCTCTCCTGAAAATTCAACCCGCATCGGTCTATCCGACTTTCCCATACGAAGTCCTAAAATTCCTCCGTCCTGATAATTCGAGATAGATAATACCCCTGTCTCTTTATCATAGCTAATTCGCCCCGCATAATCTTGGTTGTTTCCATTTTCCTCACTATAAACAATGACAGCACCTGTGCTTGAGCCCTCTACTTCTAACGTAATCCACGTCTTCTCGTCCGCGATTGCAACGTCTTCTTCAGCCCTTACAGTCGGATTAAATGTAAATGCTCCATAGTCGGTACCTAGCCAGTTTTGTATATATTTGAGACAATAGACTGAACTTTTAATACTAAGTCTAAATAGTTGAAACTTAACTTTTTAGACCGACTACAAGGAGAACAGTCTATGTTAAAATCAGAAGCAATGATTGCTCGCCAATACCGTTTGCAGGAATGGGCCGAGCAGATTAAAGATTGTAACAATCGCCCTTATAAGGTGACCGTTGAGGATTGGTGCGACGCTAACGGAATTACAAAGGCAAATTATTACTATCGACTAAAGAAAGTACGACAAGCTTATCTGGCAAATGGTATCGATGCCGAAGAGCAAACATCTATTGTGCAAGTACCGATTGCTAAAACTGCAATCACAACAGTACATGATAATTCAGAACCAGTAGAAAGTCAGAATCTTGAACTTTCCGTAGGCGCTTTTTCGCTGAAAGTGAATGGTTCTACCTCTATGGAGCTTTTAGATAGAGTTCTTAGGGTGATTGCCAATGCTTAATAATGCTACCTGCTTTAAAGAAATTTATATTGTTTGCGGCAGAACGGATCTTCGATACGGTATGGAAAATTTAGCTGCACTAGTCAAATCTAAAAGCGGCAACGAACTATTCAGACCGGATGTCCTTTATCTCTTCTGCGGCCGCAGAGCAGATAGAATTAAGGGTCTTGTCTGGGAAGGTGATGGTTGGCTACTCTTGGTTAAGCGACTTGCTGGTAGCAGGTTTGTCTGGCCTCGTAATGCCGATGAAGTAAAACAACTCTCTCAACAACAATTCGAATGGCTCATGGCCGGACTTACGATCACACCGAAGAAAATGATTCAAAGGGTGGATCCGCCAGAGTATATCTTGTAAAATTCTTTGTATAAAACAGAGAAAATACAGTGGGTTTTCTCTGCCTATAAAAATGCTAAAAACAGCTATAAATGGCGGACTATCGCAAGCGTTATTCAGCCTATACCCGTTCAAACATCTTATTTAATAAAAGTTCTAGTTTCTATTTTAAGAGCCGTGAACAAGTCTACAAACCCTTGTATTTATAGGCATTATGCCGAATTCTCGCTAGCTTTAAATTCGCCAAACTTGTTCATTCTTGCTATAATAATTAGTAGGAAAGGCGGTCTGTTATGGCGATGAATTATACAGAAGAACAACTAAATAACTTCGATAAAGCAACCCTTGTTCAACTCTTTCTCGTCCAACAAGACCAACTGAAAGAAATCGACAATAAGCTACAGATTTTGATTGAACAGGTGGCGGTATTAAATAATAAAAAGTTTGGCTCCTCGTCCGAAAAGTTGACGGATTCGAATCAGCTATCATTCACTGAAATCAATGGTGAGATTGTCCTTTTCTTCAATGAAGCGGAGGTTCTCGCTGATGAAGAAGCTAAGGAACAATCGGCTACCAAAACCAGATCAAAGAAACGTGTTGGTAAGCGAGCGGAAGATCTCAAAAATCTTCCCAAGGTTTTAGTTGAACACAAGATGACGGAAGAAGAATTGAGAGAAGCCTTCGGTGAAGACTCCTGGAAACAACTTCCAGATGAAGTCTATAGCCGCTATAAGTTCACTCCAGCAAAGGTCGAGGTAGAAGAGCATCATGTGGCCGTGTATGCCAGTAAGAAAACGGACAAGATGGTCAAAGCGGATCATCCCGGCTATCTCTTGCGGAATAGCCTTGTCTCGCCATCTCTTGAGGCAGCCATTATGAATGGCAAATACGTCAACGGCGCACCCTTTGCTCGTATGGAGAAAGAGTTCGAACGTTACGGTCTGCCTATTACTAGACAAAACATGGCGAACTGGACGATTCATTGTGGCGAACGTTATCTAGCGATCATTTATGA